>CANFLV010000030.1 GCA_947448025.1 Oxalobacteraceae bacterium
ACCACGGCAGGCACGCGTACCGGACCAGTATCGGCAGCCGGCGCACGCTGGATAGGCGCCAGCACATTCGTCGGCGGCGTCTCGCGCGAGACAGCGGAAATCGTATTTTGTGTCACCGGCTGCTGCACTGAAATTTCCGGCGGCGGCACGAATGGTGGCGGCGGCGCGGTCATTTTTGGCGGCGGTGGCGGCGGTGTCTTGTCGGGTGGTGGCGGTGGCTTGATTTCTTCAATCAGCTTGGTCTCGATCGGCGCCTTGATGATTTCGACGACATTGCGCGCCAGGCCACTGACGAGCGCGTACACGATGAAAATGTGTAAAAGAATGACAAATGCGAGCCCGCCAAAACGTTTGCCGGGACTACGCTCTACTTCTGAAAAATCCATACAGCACTCCATAGCTAACAAACCCAACTTCAACATCCCATCGAACTCGACATTCGTAAAGGACTTTGCCCCAAGGTTTGATACAGGAAAATGTGGCTTTGCAAACCAATAAAAAAAACCGCAGGCCTGAGCCCGCGGTTTTAAAGTCAATCGCGTTGATTAGAAGCGATACACTACGCCAGCATTGAATGCACGGCCAATGACGCCTGCTTGATGCAAGGTAGCGTTATAACCAAGCACGTTGCCTGCATTGCCGTAAGTCGCTACGTCGATAGGTGGCTGACGATCAAACACGTTCATGATCCCGCCATGAACAGTCCAATTTTTGCCAACCTTGTAGGTTGCAGTCAAGTTTGTCGACAGGAAGGATGCAATTTTGCAGAAGCCTGCTGGTACGTCCTTGCCGCCAAAATAATTGCGGCCAGCGACGTCAAGCGCGACTGAACTGCAATTGTTGGCATCGACTGAAGGATCCAGTGCCGAGAAACTGCCTGTCCAATTGAAGGTCGTGGTGACATTCAAAGGACCCTGATCATAGCCCATAGTGACCTGGACGCGATCACGTGGCATACCGGTATCGCCGGAGACGCCCGATGGACCATGTGTGCCAGCCAGTTCATAGGTATCGTTCAGGAAATTCAGCTTGTAGCTCAGCAGATGCGTCCAGTTCAAACCAGTCTTGAGCGTACCATTTTCGCCAAGATTGAATTTGTACGATGTGTCCAGATCCACGCCACTGGTTTTTACGCCACCCACGTTGACATAACCCGAAGTTGCATAGGCGATCAAGCCTGTGGAAGGTGTTCCAATGAACGATCCACCGTTACCATCAGCAATTGCTGTCGGCAAAGCGGCACCACGCACGAAGTCAGGCTTGAATGTTGGCAGCAGCGAAGCGGTGTTGATCTGGTCAGTGATCTCAACCTGGTAGTAATCAATCGTTGTCGACCAACCTTTGACCGGCTCAAGAATGAGACCGAAAGTTTTCGAAGTCGATTTTTCCGGTTGCAGTCCCTTGGTCGTTGTTTGCACATAAGCAGGTGTAAAGCCGCAAGCAGCGATGACGTTGCCTTTGGTTTTAGGATTGCCGTCAGCACACAGGATTGGATCGTTCAGGCCACCCGAAGAGAAAATCGCGCCAGCTGTGCCAGTTTCAGCAGCGTTTGGTGCGCGGAAACCTTTCGAATAAGTGCCGCGGAGGGTGATGACGTCAGACGGTGCAAACTTGAAGCCAAACTTTGGCGTAGCTGAATGACCGTAAGTGTCATAGTGATCGTAACGACCCGACACATCTACTTCCAGATTTTTCAAGACTGGTGCGACAAATTCAACGAACGCAGCCGCGTTTTTGTCTGAACCGTATGAGAATGCCTGGCCATTACCAACCGTACCATTCGCCAGCAAGTCAGCTGGAGGATTGTTGATGTCTTTGGTAACGTAGCTCAGTCCTGTCGACATCGCGAGTTGACCGCCGCTCAACGCCATCAGTTCACGTGAACCGCGCACTTCAGCGTACTTCAGCTCGGAAGTGGATTCCTTGCTAAAACGCGGATAAATTGTCGCGATATCTTCTGCGGTGTTGCCGCCAGTGATCTTAAACGGATTTGTCGTACGGGTCAGTGCAGTATACAAGGCAGCGCGGTTGACGTATCCGCTGTAATCCGTACCCAGTGTCACCTTGGAGTAACCGAACGCCACGTTCATATCCCAGCCTGCGAATGTGCCATCGAAATCAGCGGAATAACGTGCAGCCTTGGCCGTCGTATCTGCCGAGTTCGTTGGTGGTGCGTCAGGCAAATAGCCGTAGACACGTACAGCAGTACCAAAGGTGTTGCCAGGATAGTTGGCAGGTACAAGGAAGCTTGGGATGACGTTAACAATCTTTGGCGCAGTACCTGGGATCAAGGCTGTGGCACCTGCATAAGAACCAGCAGGGAAGGTTGCTGGCATGCCGCGATTGTTTTGTGATTCACTTGAAAACAAGGATGCTTTCAGACGCAGTTTCCAGTCATCGCCGAGCAACTTGGTGGCACCGACCATGATGTTGAGGTTGTCGGTTTCAGGTTGCAGATTCGATGCCGTATCACGGACTGCGCAGGCACCGGCAGTGTAATTGGCAAAATTACAGGCGGACGTTGCAAACACAAAGTTAGCCGGATTGGTAGCGCCGCCCGTGCCATTTTGGTTGTAGAAAAATGGCGTATTTGTTGCAACACGGCCGGCGTTGACAACGTTTGGTACGCCGGGGTTTCGGTTGACACCGCCGCGCGAAGTCCAGTCGCCATTTGCCCAATCGAACGAGTCACGATCCGCGACTTTGATTGCATCGGCGTGACGAACTTCGATGCCGCCGAAAACATTGTAGCCATCTTTCATCAGGTCACCGAAGCCGCTCGAAATGCTGGCGTGGCGTGTTGCACCGCCGCCGTGCTGCGTCGAGCCCATTTCGGCACTGGCTGTGGTGCCAATGATCGATTTCTTCAAAATGACGTTGACTACGCCGGCAATCGCGTCCGAGCCATAGATCGCGGAAGCGCCGTCTTTAAGAATTTCAACACGTTCGACCATATCAAATGGGATGCTCGAAATGTCCACGAATTGACGTTGCGCATCGTCGCCAACTGGATACGGTGCCATACGGTGGCCATCGATCAATACCAATGTCGCGCCAACGGACATGCCGCGCAGTGAGACACCACTTGCGCCGCCGGCAAACGCGCCAGCGAAACCTTGAGCAAGTGCGCCTTGACCGTTCGAAGTAACGTTCTGCAAAACGTCTGCAATAGTGGTGAAGCCGGATTTTACGAGATCGTCGGCAGTCAAGACTTGCACTGGACTTGGGGTTTCTTTATTTGCACGGCTGATCATTGAGCCTGTTACCACGACGCTTTGCATTGATTCCGCTTGCGATTGCGCCAGGACAGGCGAGCTCATGCCGATGGTCAGTGCTGTGGCGCCAAACGCCATTGACAGCGCCCGCGCTAATGTAGTTTTTCTTAACATGTGGTTTCCTAAATAATTAAGCTCGGATTGAGTTGTTGAGTGAAGCCTCAGGTACTGCTTACTCCCCAGAAATAGCAATGCCATCAAGAATTGATCCTGATGGCGTTTCCGGAGACTGCCGCGGTGTTGACCCGATGACCAGACTCACTTTTATCGCAAAAATAATGCGTTAAAAGACCTGCTAAAAAACAACCATGCCACCTGACATAGGTGGGCGAGACGGCGTACTGACTGCATTGATTTTTCTGACTATTGTCATTTACAACAATAGCATTCAAGGCAATGTTTGCCGTGCCCCATGGCACATCTGAAAAAATACGTTCCCCAACAGAAAATAAATTTTCGTGTTGCGTATGGAACCATTCAATATGGTTGCTGTCAATCAACTCCAGTTGTGATTTTAGACGGAAAACAACAGATGGAATTGCTTGAAGCAAGTAGTTCTTCGGAACGAGGTTCCGTTTTTACTCTGTACTATCAGATAAAGCTTTGACAATTGCCTATAAGCAAAATCTAGGCCCAGCGCTGATTCACAGCGCTTGCGCTGGTTTTTCAGCGCAGGCCCGAAAAGTGCTACCAGTCTAAATGGAAATAATTTCAATATTGTGCAAAGCAGCATGAAAATATGTTTGCGTAGCCTCCCCAATCTCCAGTGCATGCGTTATGGTTACGCCCTTTTAGATCCCGGCCATCACTGGGACGCGACGGGTCTTGCCATCAATAAGGCCCTTTTGAACTGAATTTCGGCTGCGTATAAAGGGTGTCGAACGATGTGGGAACAGACTAGCTGGCTGCGCCTTGTGCCCTCGTTGGCGGCGCGAAGCTGTGATGTGAAGATCGCTTTTTCGGGAGCCAAAACAGTGCGTGCGCCCCGAAATGGTTCATCGCCTGCGGCCGGCCGTCTGCCGGGATGCGCCAGCCAGCTCGGCTTGATCGCGACATGTTAAAGTTCTGGCGCAAAGGCGCGCAATGCTTGGCTCTGCTCGGGGCGTGTCTGGGCGTGCCAGCTGACGCCGGCGCGGCGGCTGATCCGGCGAAAGTCTTGCATCTGTCGTTTGAGGCGGCTGATGATGGCTTCAATGTCGTCAAGACCGGGAATCTGTATTCCATCTGGCTCATGGAGAGCGTGTTTGAAAGTCTGCTGGCCTATGATTATCTGGCGCGGCCGGCGAAGCTGATGCCAGCCACGGCCGAAGCCATGCCTGAAGTGAGCGCGGATGGCAAAACTTATGTCTTTCATCTGAAAAAAGGCATCATGTTCACGCCGGATGCGGCCTTCAAAGGCCAGCCGCGCGAACTCGTCGCCAGCGACTATGCTTATGCGATCAAGCGCCACCTCGATCCTAAAAGCCGATCGATACAGGCTGGCGCCTTTGCCGGCAAGATTGCCGGCCTCGACGAGATGGCTGCTGAGGCTGGTAAAACGGGGCGTTTCGATTACGACAAAGCGATCGCCGGCCTCGAGACGCCCGACAAATACACGCTGCGTATCCGTCTGAACGCTGCCGACCAGACCTTGCTCTACCATCTGGCTAGTCCCGTCAGCGGCGCTGTCGCACGCGAAGTCATTGAATTGTATGGTGAGGATGTAGGTCGCCATCCGGTCGGCACCGGTGCCTACATGCTCAAGCAGTACGTGCCGCAAAGTAAAATCGTGCTGGAAGCGAATCCTGCCTATCGCGGTTTTATCTGGGATTTCAAATCGAGCGGCGACCCCGGCGATGACAAGCTGATCCGCACCATGCGCGGCAAACACATGCCGCAGATTGGCCGGGTTGAAATCAACATCATTGAAGAGGACCAGGCACGCTGGTTGGCCTTCGATAGTGGACAACTCGACTTCGAACAATTATCCGATCCGGCCGCGCCAAAAGTGCTCGACCGCGGCAAGCTGAAGCCGGAATTTCTGGCCAAGGGCATCAGCCTTTATCGTTACGCCGAGCCGGGCACGAATCGCACCTTCTTCAATTTCAGGGACCCGCTGGTTGGCGGCTTTACGCCGGAAAAAATCGCCCTGCGCCGCGCCATTGCCATGTCTTTCGATTTCAGGGTTGAAATTGCGCAAGTCCGCTTTGGCCAGGCGATCAAGGCCCAATCGCTAGTGCCTCCAGGCGTTGCTGGCTTCGATCCGAGCTACCGTAACAGCATCGTCTACGACCCGGTTCTGGCGAACCAATTGCTTGATCATTTTGGCTACCGTAAGGGGCTGGATGGCTTTCGAACCCTGCCGGACGGCAAGCCCCTGACCTTGAAAATCCATTCGGCACCAAAAGCGCGCGACCAGGCGATCATGGAAATCTGGAAGAAGTCGCTCGACAAGATCGGCCTGCGTGCCCAATTCCCGGTCAGTGGTTTCGCTGATAATCTGAAGGCCGCCTACCGTTGTGAATTAATGATGTGGGGCTTGGGCGGCACGGCCGGGATTCCGGATGGCAGCGATTTCTACGAGTCGTTTTACGGACCGAATTCGGAGCAGGGAAATATGGGCTGTTACCGTTCGCCAAAATTTGACGACGCCTACGAAAAGGCGCGGCTTTTGCCGGACGGGCCTGAACGCCAGAAGCTCTATACGACCATGGAAAGGCAGATGGAAGCAGATACCGCGGTCGTGCTTGGTCTGTGGCGCCTGCGTAACTGGCTCATCCAGCCATGGGTGCAGGGCTATAAAAAGCATCCCATCCTCTACGGCGACTGGATGTACCTCGATATTGAAAAGCATTGAATCACATGCGCGCCACCCATAAAAAAATGACGGCAAGTCTTTGCATCCGCTTCATCGCCGCGCTGGCTTGCGGCTTCGCGCTGCAAGCACCGGTACCAGGGTATGCCGCCGCCGATCCGGCGAAGGTCTTGCACGTAACGATTGAAGCTGCCGATGACGGCTTCGATCCGGCGCATACCAATAATGCGTATTCCTCGCGCATCGCGCAGGCGATTTTCGAGGCGCCATTGACTTACGATTATCTGGCACGGCCAGTCAGGGTCGTACCCAATACCGCGACAGCCATGCCTGACATTAGCGCTGATGGCATGCATTACAATTTTCAGATCAGGAAGGGTATTTTCTTTACGCCCGATGCCGCCTTCAAGGGCAAGCCGCGCGAACTGACGGCGCATGATTACGCCTATACGATCAAGCGCCTCGTCGATCCGAAAAACCGTTCGCCGCAAGCCAGCTCTTACGAAAGCAAGATCGTCGGTCTTGATGCCGTCATCGCAGAGGCGAAAAGGACCGGCAAATTCGATTACGACGCGCCCGTTGCCGGCTTTGAAATCCCTGATCCGTACACCCTGAAAATTCATCTGACGGCGCCGGACCAGACGCTGTTGTATCTGATGGCCGGGACTTACGCCGGCGCCATGGCGCGCGAAGTCGTGGAATTTTATCCGCAAGACCTGGGCGCGCATCCGGTCGGTACCGGCGCTTACATGCTGAAGCAATATGTCCCGCGCAGCAAAATCATCCTCGAAGCGAACCCGGCTTATCGCGGTTTCGTCTGGGATTTTCAGTCTACCGGCGACGCCTGGGATGCACAAATCGTACGCACGATGAAGGGCAAGAAAATGCCGCAAATCGGCCGCGTCGAAATTGCCATCGTCGAGGAAGAGCAGTCGCGCTGGCTGGGCTTCGACAGCGGCCAGACCGATCTCGAGGAATTATCAGACCCGGCCGCGCCGAAGGTGCTGCTGAAGGATCAGTTGAAGCCGGAATTTGCCGCGCGCGGGATACGCCTGCATCGCTTCGTGGATGCCACCATCGGTGCATTCACGATCTTCAACTTCCGCGATCCGGTCACCGGCGGCACCACGCCTGATAAGGTGGCCCTGCGCCGCGCGCTGGCGATGGCGTATCGCATCGACGATGAAATCACGCAAGTCCGCTATGGCCAGGCTTTGCGCGCGCGCAGCATGGTCCCGCCCGGCATCATCGGCCACGACCCGGCTTACCGCAGCAGCATTGCTTACGAACCTGAGCTGGCGAAAAAACTGCTGGATCATTTTGGCTACAAGATCGGTGCGGATGGCTTTCGCAGCTTCCCCGATGGCAAACCATTGACGCTGAAAATTCATTCGGCACCGAACACGCGTGACAAGGCGCGCATGGAAGTCTGGAAACGCTCGCTGGACGCGATCAATATCCGTGCCGAATTCCCGGTCAGCAGTTTTGCCGATAACCTGAAGGCGGCTTACCGTTGCGAACTCATGATGTGGGGCCTGGGCGGCAGGCCGAGTATCCCGGACGGCATCGATTTTCTCGATTCGTATTACGGCAAGAATGCCGGTGTCAGTAACAAGGGATGCTACGAATCCGCCGCATTTGACGCGCTGTACCTGAAGGCGCGCGGGATGCCGGATAGTCCTGAGCGTACGGAGCTGTATCGCCAGATGCAAAGGCAGATCGAAGCCGACACGGCCATCGCGCTGCATCTCTGGCGCTACAAGAACTGGATGATTCAGCCCTGGGTGCAAGGTTTCAAGAAACATCCGATCATTGATGGCGATTGGCGCTTCCTCGACGTTGATAAACACTGATGCAGACATCATGAAAATGAAAATGACTTCCATCCTGAATTTCCTGCGACGCCTTGCCGGCGCACTCGCTTTGGGCGCCTGCCTGCTGCCCGCCGTCGGCCATGCCGCCGACCCGAACAAGGTGCTGCGGCTGGCTTTCGAAGCCGGCGACGACGGCTTCGACCGCGTGCGCACCAGCAGCCTCTATTCGACCTGGGTAGTACAAGGCATCTACGAAGGACTGCTGACCTTCGATTACCTGGCCGACCCGGCAATGGTCGTACCGCAGACCGCCGAAGCGCTGCCCGAGATCAGCAACGACGGCAAGACCTATACCTTCAAGATTAAAAAAGGTATTTACTTCACGGACGACCCCGCCTTCAAGGGCAAGAAGCGCGAACTGGTCGCGCAGGATTTTGCCTACACCTTGCGTCGCTACATGGACCCGAAGAACCGCTCACCCGACGCCAGCGACATTGTCGAGAAAGTGCTGGGTGCGCAAGCGTACACGAGCGCGGCGATGAAGAGCGGCAAGTTCGACTATGACGCGCCCATCCCCGGTATCGAAGTGCCGGACCGCTATACGCTGCGCATCCATCTGGTACATCCTGATCCGAACTTCATTTACACTTTTGCGCTGACTTATGCGAATGCGCGCGAAGTGATCGAATTTTATGGCAACGATACCGGTAGCCATCCGGTCGGCACCGGTCCTTACATGCTGCAGCAATACGTGCCGCGCTCGAAGATTGTGCTGGTAGCGAATCCGGATTATCGCGGCTTCATCTGGGATTTCAAGTCGACTGGCACGGACTGGGACAATCGTCTTGTCAAGGAAATGAAGGGCAAGAAAATGCCCCAGATCGGCAGGGTCGAAATCAGCATCATCGAAGAAGACCAGTCGCGCTGGCTGGCCTTCGATTCCGCCCAGCTCGACATCATCGACCTCGCCGATACGGCCGCACCGAAGGTGCTGGAAAAGAACCTGCTGAAGAAGGATTTCGCTGATCGGGGCATTCGTTTGTTTCGCTACCCCGAGGGCATTACCTTCACGTATTTCAACATGAAGGATCCGGTCGTCGGCGGCTACACGAAGGAAAAGATCGCGCTGCGGCGCGCGATTGCGATGTCCTATAATGCCAAGGAGGAAATCGCCCAGGTGCGCTTTGGCCAGGCGATGGTCGCCCAAAGCGTCATCCCGCCGGGTAAGGTCGGTTTCAACCCGAACTACCGCAGCAGCATTGCTTACGATCCGGAACTCGCCGCCAAATTGCTGGATCATTTCGGCTACAAAAGAGGCGCCGATGGCTGGCGCAGAAATCCCGATGGTTCACCGCTGGTGATCAAGATCCATTCGGCGCCCAATGCGCGCGACAAGGCGCGCATGGAAATCTGGAAGCGCTCGCTCGACCGGATAGGCTTGCGCGGCGATTATCCGGTGTCCAGCTTCGCCGATAACCTGAAGGCCGCGTATCGCTGCGAACTGCCGATGTGGGGTCTGGGCCGCACGGGCGGCAGCCCCGATGGTCTGGGTTCGCTGGAATCCTTTTATGGACCTTTGTCCGGCTCGGGCAACCTTGGCTGCTACAAGTCCGACGTGTTCGACAATGCTTACCGCGACGCGCAGAAGATGGTGCCAGGCCCGGAACGCGACAAACTGATGGAAACAATACAGCGTCAGCTGGAAGCCGATACGCCGCTTGCGCTGCATCTCTGGCGCGTGCGTAACTGGGTCACCCAACCGTGGCTGAAGGGATTCAAGAAACACCAGTCGCTGTATGCCGACTGGATGTACCTCGATATCGAGCGCTGAACGCGGCTTGTGGTCGGCGCAGACGAAACAGGTACGACACCGCCCAAGCCGGGCGGCATACTATTCGACAGGGAGTAAAAGAAGAATGAAAACCAACTGGCTGTGCGGACTCTTGTCCGCGTTCCTGCTCGCCAGCCTGCCTGTGCAGGCGTCGGCGGGTTCGCCGGCCGATCCGCACAAGGTCTTGCGCTATATCTTCGTCGCGCCGGAAACGAATTTCGATCCGGCGGTCGCACACGATCTGTATTCGACGCATGTGATCCAGTCGGTCTATGAGGCCTTGTACACCTACGACTATCTGGCCCGTCCAGCGAAAATCGTACCGCTGACTGCGGAAGCGCTGCCGGAAGTCTCCGCTGATGGCATGACCTACACGATCCGCCTCAAAAAAGGCATTTACTTCACGCCCGATCCTGTCTTCAAAGGCAAGAAACGCGAACTGACGATGGCGGACTATGTGTATTCATTCAAGCGGCTGTTCGATCCGAAAATCGCTTCGGCGCATGCCTGGCTGTTTGAAGGAAAAGTCGTCGGCTTCGATGCGATGGCTGCAAAAGCCAAGAAGGGCGGCGCTTACGATTATGATGCGCCGGTCGCCGGCTTCGAGCTGCTCGACAAATATACCTTGCGCATACATCTGACCCAGCCGGATTTCAATCTCGGCATGATCCTCGCGCATCCGCCGACCAGTGCCGTGGCGCGCGAAGTGATGGAAAAATACCGGGATAACGCCGGTCATGTCATCGACGCGAGTATTGGTACCGGGCCGTACATTCTGGCGGAATGGATACGCGGTTCACGCATGATCCTCAACGCCAATCCGGACTACCGCGGCTTCACATGGGATTTCAAGGCTGGGTCGGATCCGGAAGACCAGAAAATCGTCAGCCAGCTCAAGGGCAAAAAAATGCCGCAGATCGGCCGCATTGAAATCAGCGTCATGTCGGAAGACCAGTCGCGCTGGCTGGCGTTTCAGAATGATGAAGTCGATCTGTTTCAGCTCGAAGGCCCGCTCGCGCCAAGAGCCCTGGTCGGCGGCAAGCTCAAGCCGGAACTGGAAGCGAAGGGCATCATACTGTCGCGCATCGTCGATCCGGAAATCAGTTACTACTACTGGAACATGAAACATCCGGTGCTCGGTGGCTTGGGCAAGGAAAAAATCGCACTGCGCCGCGCCATCGCCATGGCGCACAACGTCGATGAGGAAATTAAAATTGTCTGGAACGGTGAAGCGGTCGCCCTGCAGTATCCGATCCCGCCGGGTGTGGTCGGCTACGATCCAAACTATAAGAGCCTGATGCAATACGATGTGCGCACCGCGAACGCCTTGCTCGATAAATTCGGCTACAAGCGTGGCGCCGATGGCTGGCGCACCTTGCCGGATGGTTCGCCCTTGAAAATCACCTACACGGCGCGCGCCGATGGCAATGGCCAGCATCAGTCAGAAATGTGGAAGAAGACCTTTGATTCGATTCATGTCACGATGATCGGTGATCGCCGACCCTTTCCGGACATCCTGAAGGCCGAGAAGGAATGCCAGCTGCAGACGCGCACCATGCCCTGGCTCGCGGATTTCCCCGATGGCGATAACTTCATGCAGCTCTTCGTGGGCAAGAATATCGGCCAGAACAATAACGGCTGCGTCAATATTCCCGAATTTGACGCGTTGTATGCCGAAACACAGAAGCTGCCGCCCGGACCCGAGCGCGATCTGCTGTATCACAAGATGGTGCGTCTGATGGATGTCTATTCGGCGCAGCGCATTGGCTATGCGCGCTATCGCAATATGCTGGCGCAGCCGCGCGTGATCGGTTTCAAGAAGCATCCGATCATGCCTACCGAATGGATGTTTTACGACATCGCGCCGCGACAATAATTCAAACGAGAGCATAAAGTCATGGATGTAAAACATTTCATCTTGCCTATGGGAGCCGCGCTGACGATGCTGCTGGCTCAAGCAGTTTGTGCAAAGGAGGACATGCGTCCCTTGCTGCCGATACTGAAGGCCGAAGAGATCGCGCCATTTTGTGTCCAGGGCCTGGCCACCCTGAAGGCAGAGGTTGGCAGGCTTGAAGCGCTGCCGCCGGCGCAATCGGGTGAGGTGCGCAAGGTGCTGAGCGAATGGAATGCGCTGCAGATCATGTTGGCGGACCTCGGTGCCCCGATCGCAATTGGTCAAAACATGTCCCCTGATCCGAAGGTTCGCGCCAATTCTGAATCCTGTAGTACCGAGCTCGGCAAGTTCACTACCGCGCTGTACACGAATACAAGCTTGTTTGTGCGTTTGAATGCGATCAAGCCGGTCGATGCGGTCGATATCCGCATGCAGAAAAAGCTGCTGGAAGGCTTTGAAGACAATGGCATTGCGCTGACACCGGAAAAGCGCGCACGGCTCAAGCAGATCTCCGAGCGGCTAGACCTGATCGTGCAGGAATTCGAGCGCAACATCCGCGACAACACTGAAAAAGTCCGCTTTTCCGCACAGGAGATGAAGGGCTTGCCGGAGTCCTATCTCAAGCGCGTCAAGCCCGACGAACAGGGCAATTATCTGCTCGGTTTTTCGTCGCCGGAATTCCTGCCATTCATTGAAAACGCAGATAGCAGTGAGGCACGCAAACGTTATGTGATCGCGTATTGGAACCGTGGCACTGCACGCAATATCGAGCTGATACAGGAAGCCTCGCAGCTGCGGCTTGAAATCGCCAGGCTCTTTGAGCTGCCGTCGTATGCGCATTTTGCGACCCGGCACCGCATGGCGCGCAACCCGGACAATGTCTATCGCTTTCTTGACGAAGTCCGCAACAGTGTGACGGAACTGGAGAAGCAGGAGCTCCTTGAGCTGCGCACGTTCAAGGCGCAGGCCGAAGGCACCCCTCTGGCGGAAACCAGTCTGAACCGATGGGATGTCGCTTACTGGGACACGAAGCTCAAGCGCGCCCGCTATGACTTCGATTCGAATGCGTTGCGCAAGCACTTTCCGACCGATGCCGCCGTAGCCTGGGCGCTGCACATTTCAGAAAAATTGTACGGTATCGAAATCAAGCGTGTGAAAGTGCCGGTTTGGCATGAGGACGTCAGTTACTACGATGTGTATGACCAGGCCACTGGACGTCGTATCAGCGGCTTCTACCTCGATCTGTTCCCGCGCGAAGGAAAATACGGCCATGCGGCAGCCTGGCCATCGCGGCAATCGTCGACGCTGGCCGAGCGCACACCGTTCTCGGTGCTGGTCACAAATTTCGATCGCAATGGACTCAATGGCGACGAAATGCGAACGCTGGTACATGAATTCGGCCATGTCCTGCATGGCGTGCTGTCGGATACGCGCTATGCGGCCCTGGCAGGAACCGCAGTCGAGCGCGACTTTGTTGAAGCGCCTTCGCAGATGTATCAGGAGTGGACGCGCGAGAAAGAGCCACTGGCACTGCTGCCGCAGTTCTGCAAGACGCCATGTCCGCCGATGGACGACGCAATGCTGGCGCGCTGGAAGGCGGCGCGTAATTTCGGCCAGGCCCGTCGCTATGCCGGCCAACTGATACAGGCGAGCTACGACATGGCGCTGTACTCGGGCAGTCCCTTGGCACCGATGGAATCCTGGAAGGCACTACAAGCGGCCAGCCCGCTCGGCTATGTCGAAGGCACTTACTTTATCAGCGCATTCTCGCATCCGATGCGCGGCTATTCAGCCGGATATTATGGTTACATGTGGTCGGAAGTAATCGCACTGGACATGCTGTCGGTATTCAAGGGCAAATTGATGGATCCTGCGGTAGGCAAGCGTTACCGCGATGTGATCCTCGCTCGCGGCGGAGAACGCCCGGCCGACGAGATGGTGCGCGATTTCCTCGGACGCGCGCCGGATAGCAAAGCATTTTTTCGTGAAATCACGGGTAGTAACTAGCACTAAGCTTAAGGATAAAAATGACAGCCTATATCTTGCGCCGCTTATGGCAAATGGCACCGACGATGCTGGGTGTGATCGTGCTGGTGTTCCTGCTGTTTAACTGGGTCGGCGGCGACCCTGCCTACATCCTGGCCGGCAAAATGTCGAACCCGGAACAGATCGCCAACATCCGCAAACAGCTCGGCATCGACGAGCCGTACTGGGTGCAGCTGTGGATCTTCATCAAGCAGATCGCGACCTTCAATTTCGGCGCGAGCTGGAGTACCGGTGAGTCCGTGGCCAACGTCATTCTCACGCGCCTCGGGCCATCGCTGACGGTGATGGTGCCGCTGGTGATCCTGGAGACCTTCTTCGCCATCGCGCTGGCACTGGCGATCGCCTTCGTGCGCGGCTCCTTGACGGATCGCGCCGTGATGGTCGCCTGTACCGTCGGCATGTCGATCAGTATCCTCGTCTACATCATCGTGTTCCAGTACTGGTTTGCGTACAAGCTTGGCTTGTTCCCGGTGCAGGGCTGGGGTGAGAGCTTCGCTGAAAACCTGTTCCGTTATTCCGCACTGCCTATCCTGATTTTGCTGGCAGTCGGCATCGCGCCGAACCTGCGCCTGTTCCGTACCTTCGTGCTCGATGAAGTCAACCAGGACTATGTGCGCACCGCGCGCGCCAAGGGCGTCTCCGAGCGTCGCATCCTGTGGGTTCACGTTTTGCGCAATGCCGCCATTCCGATCATCACGCATGTGATGGCGAATTTGCCGGCGGTGCTGATCGGCTCCTTCCTCATCGAGCGCTTCTTCTCGATTCCGGGTATCGGTCGTGAAGTCATCCTCGCCGTCGAGCGCAGCGATTTTCCGGTGATCAAAGCGATCACAGTCTATGTCGCCGCCGCGACCATGCTCTTCAATCTCCTGGCTGACCTGATGTATCAGGCAGTCGACCCACGCGTACAACTGAAGTAGGAAGCACCATGGCACATATTGACACTGTAACTTCGCCCGGACTGTGGGCACTGGCATGGCGCCGATTGCGCGCGGATCGCATTGCGCTGGTCGCCATGGGCATCGTCGGCCTGTTTTTGCTGGCCTTGGTTCTTTCAGCGACGGGGCTCCTGGCGGGCGATTGGGAAGAGGAAGTCGGCGTGAATTACGCGCCGCCGACCTTCCTCGGCGCGCAGACTGCGGCTGAGCGCGGCATGGAAGCCGGCAGCGCAGAAGCGGAGCTACCGCCACCGGAAAACCCGCTCGATCCCTTGAAAGACGTGATCCGTGAATTGCGCAAATCCGGCGCGCCTGCCGAAGCCGTCAATGACTACGGCATCAAGGACCCGCTGGAACAGGAAATGAACGAGATCCGCGCCGCCATGCCGAAAGACGGCAAGGCTGTCGCCGTGCGCCGCGAAACACTGCCCTTTGGCGCTGACAAATGGGGTCATGACATCGTCAAGAAAACCATCAAGGGCGCAGAGACCTCGATCGTCGTTGGCCTCGTCGCAGCGGTTCTGGCGACCTTCCTTGGTACGGTCTTCGGCGCGCTGTCCGGTTACTACGGCCGCTGGGTCGATGACACCTTCAACTGGTTTTACAGCATCTTCACGTCCGTACCTTACCTGCTGCTGATTCTGGCGGTGGCGGCAGTACTGCAGCAAAAGGGCGTGGTCACGATCGTACTGATTCTTGCGCTGACCGGCTGGACCGGTACCTATCGCCTGATCCGTGCCGAATACCTGAAGCACAAGGCGCGCGAATACGTGATGGCGGCCGATGCGATCGGTGCCTCGAACTGGCGCAAGATGTTTTCACATATCTTCCCCAACGTCAGCCATGTCGCGCTGGTGCAGGTCTCTATACTCGTGGTCGGCTTCATCAAGTCGGAAG
Source organism: Oxalobacteraceae bacterium (assembly GCA_947448025.1). Classification (GTDB taxonomy): domain Bacteria; phylum Pseudomonadota; class Gammaproteobacteria; order Burkholderiales; family Burkholderiaceae_D; genus CANFLV01. The sequence goes on from CANFLV010000030.1 coordinate 15,490, forward strand.
TGATTTTGAGTTTCCTCGGCTTTGGCGTGCCGGTCGGCGTGGTCTCCTGGGGCAGCATGTTGAATGAAGCACAGAATGAACTGATTCTTGGCAAATGGTGGCAATTGGCTGCGGCCAGTATTGCGATGGCGGTGCTGGTGACGGCGTTCTCGCTGTTCACGGATGCGCTGCGCGATGCGCTTGACCCTAAACTGAAATGAAGCCGGGAATCGACATGACTCACACTGCATTATTGGAAATCCACGACTTGAGCGTGCGTTTTCGTACCGATAAGAAAAATAGCGTCGAAGCCGTCAAGGGCATTTCATTCTCGGTGCCGCGTAATTCAACTGTTGCGCTCGTCGGTGAATCCGGCAGCGGCAAGTCTGTCAGCTCGCTGGCGGTGATGGGCCTGCTGCCGCCAGACAGCGCGCTGCTCGGCGAGCATAGCCGCATCGTGTTTGATGGCCGCAGCCTGCTGGAACTGACGATCGAAGAGCGGCGCAAATTATGCGGCAAGGAGATCTCGATGATCTTCCAGGAACCGATGACGTCCTTGAACCCGGTCTTCACGGTCGGCTACCAGATCGGTGAAGTCCTGCAGCTGCACATGGGCATGGATGCGAAGCAGGCGCGCGAACGCGCGATTGAATTACTTGAAGAAGTCGGCTTGCCCGAGCCCAAGGTGCGCGTCGATGCCTATCCGAGCCAGCTCTCCGGCGGCCAGCAGCAGCGCGTCATGATCGCCATGGCGATTGCCTGTGAGCCGAAGCTGTTGATCGCGGATGAGCCGACCACGGCGCTGGACGTGACGATCCAAAAGCAGATTATTGACCTGATCGGCGCGCTGCAAAAGAAGCATCAAATGTCGGTGCTGTTCATCACGCATGATCTGGCGCTGGTCGGTGAAATTGCCGATCATGTCGTCGTCATGCGTAATGGCGACGTCAAGGAAGCCGGCACCGTGCGACAGATTTTCGACGCGCCCGCCGATCCGTACACGAAGGCGCTGCTGCTGTGCCGTCCGACGCTGGATTCGCGGCCGATGCGCCTGCCGGTGATTGATGATTTCTTGAGCGGTAAAGGTCTGGCCGCTGCGGCGACGACGCAGCGCAGCCGCGGACTCGATGGCAGTGAAGACATCGTGCTCGATGTGCGTAATCTCGGTAAAAGTTTCTTCAGCCGCGAAGGTTTCTTCGGCAAGAAGGAATTCAAGGCGGTCAAGGATGTCTCCTTCAAACTCGCGCGCGGCAAGACGCTCGGCGTGGTCGGGGAATCCGGTTCCGGTAAAACGACAGTCGGCCTGACTTTGTTACGTTTGCATCAGGCGACCACTGGTCAGGCATTGTTTGAAGGCAAGGATATCCTGGCCATGTCGAACCAGGAATTCATGGCCTACAAGCGCCGCATCCAGATCATTTTCCAGAACCCGTATGCGTCGCTGAATCCGCGCTTCACGGTCGGGCAGATTTTGCTCGAACCGATGCGCATCCACAGCATTGGCGCCAATGACGCCGAGCGCGCCGAGATGGCGTATCAGCTGTTGCAAAAAGTCGGCTTGCCGACGAGCGCCTATCATCGTTATCCGCATGAGTTTTCCGGCGGCCAGCGCCAGCGCATCGCGATCGCGCGATGCCTGACGATGAAGCCGGAAGTGCTCGTCTGCGATGAGTCCGTGTCGGCGCTGGACGTGTCGGTGCAGGCGCAGGTTTTGAATTTGCTGCAGGATTTGCAGGAAGAATTCGGCCTCAGTTACATCTTCATTTCGCATGATCTCGCGGTCGTGAAATACATCGCCGATCAGGTGATGGTGATGCATAACGGTGCGGTCGTCGAGATGGCCAATTCGGATGAGCTGTATCGCAATCCGCAGCATGCTTATACCAAGACCTTGCTGAGCGCGATTCCGCGCGGTTTGCAAGACTGATACAACTTTTTCATAGAGGTAAGCCGTGCAAGAGTCGATCACAAAACTATTTAAATCCCTGATCCCGGCCGTCGACTTCTGTTCGCTGCGTCTGGTCGATGAAACCAGCGAACAAATCATGGTGCGGCAAGATATCCTGCAGCCGCTGACCACGTGCAGCGACAGCGGCGCGATGATCACCGTGATCCATCGCGGCGGTTACGGCTATGCCGCCACCAGCGATCTGAGTCGCAGCGGATTGCAGGATGCCATCGCGCGTGCGCAAGCCTGGGCCGACGCCAGCAGCGGTCGTTCGGTCGTCGATTATTCGAAGATCAAGCTGCCGCAGCCACAAGGTCGCTATGCCAGTCCGCGCAATGACGCCGCACCGCGCCTGTCGCGCCGCGATGTGATCGGCATGCTGATGCAGGAATCCGCGGCCTGCCGCATCGATGCACGTATCGTCGACTGGTATGCCTCGCTGGGGACGATCCGTACACAGCAGATGTATGTGAGCGCCGACGGCGCCGCCGTGTATCAGGATTTTGATTACGTGATCCCGAACCTCGCCGTCACGGCCAACGAGGGCGCCGATACGCAAACGCGCAGTCTCGGCGGGCAGTACAACGGTTATTGCCGCCAAGGCGGTCTGGAAGTGCTGGCCGCAGCCGGATTTCACGGGGCAGGGCAGCGCATCGCGCAGCAGGCGCTGGATTTGCTGGCCGCACCGAATTGCCCGACCGGACGCATGGATGTCTTGCTCATGCCCGAGCAAATGATGTTGCAGATTCATGAGTCGATCGGCCATCCGCTTGAGCTCGATCGCATCCTCGGCGACGAGCGTAATTTCGCCGGCACGAGTTTTGTCACGCTCGACATGTTCGGCCAATTTCAGTACGGCTCCGACTTGCTCAATGTGACGCATGATCCCTCGCGGCCAGAGCAGTTCGCCAGTTACCAGTGGGACGATGAAGGCACGCAAGCCGAGAAGACTTACATCATCCGTAATGGCTTGCTGGAGCGTCCGCTGGGCGGCACGATTTCGCAAGCCCGCGCCGGTGTCGAGGGCGTCGCCAATGCGCGCGCTTGCAGCTGGAACCGCCCGCCAATTGACCGCATGGCCAATCTGAATATCGAGCCCGGCACGAGCTCGCTGGCTGACATGATCAAGTCGGTCGAGCGCGGCGTATTGATGGATACGAATGTGTCGTGGTCGATCGATGACTCGCGCAATAAATTCCAGTTCGGCTGCGAATCGGCGCGTCTGATTGAAAACGGCGAATTGAAGGGCGTGCTGAAGAACCCGAATTACCGGGGCATTTCCGAATCCTTCTGGCGCTCGCTGAAAGCCGTCGGCGATGCGTCGACCTACAATGTGATGGGCACACCGTTTTGCGGCAAGGGTGAACCCTCGCAGGTCATCCGCGTAGGCCATGCCTCGCCGGCCTGCCTGTTCGCTAACGTTGATGTGTTTGGAGGCGAGTGATGCGACAATTTTTTCATGATGTAGCGCTCTGTGTGCAGTCGGGTTTGCGCGGCAGTGAGCAATTCCAGTGCTGGTTTTCCGGCGAGTCGACCGACTTCGTGCGCTTCAACAAGAGCGTGATCCGCCAGCCCGGCCATGTGCGGCAAATTTCCCTGAGACTGAACCTGATCGAAGGCCGGCGCCATGTCAGCGGCGTGTTCGGTTTGTCCGGCCAGCTCGATGCCGACCGCGCCACGCTGGCGCGCATGATGGAACAGCTGCGCGCGCAGCTGCCGGAGTTACCGGACGATCCGCATTTGCTGCTGGCCACTGAAGTCAATTCGACCGAGCACATCGTAGCTTCGCGCCTGCCGCCTGCAGCGCTGATCGTCGATGAAGTCTTGCGCGCCGCGCAAGGCGTGGACCTGGTCGGAATTCTTGCCACCGGTCCCGTGTATCGCGGTTTCGCGAATTCTTATGGCCAGCGTAACTGGCAGGAAAGCGCCAGTTTCAATCTAGACTGGAGCTTGTATCAGACGCGGGACAAGGCGGTCAAAAGTGCCTATGCCGGCTTCGAATGGAGCAGCGCCGAGTTCGCCGCAAAGTTTGCGACAGCCACGCAGCAGCTCGAGATCCTCAAGCGTACGCCGGTGACGGTGCCGCCCGGCGGCTATCGCGCTTACCTCACGCCGACGGCCTTGAATGAAATGGTCGGCATGCTGAACTGGGGCGGCCTTTCGGAGAAATCTTTACGCACCAAGCAGAGTTCGCTGCGCCGCATGCGCGATGAAGGCCTGTGCTTCAACCCTGCCGTGACGCTGCGTGAGAATACCTTGGATGGCCTCGCGCCGGGTTTCCAGGCCGAGGGTTTCATCAAGCCGGACAGTGTCCTGTTAGTCGAGCAGGGCAAGCTCGTGGGCAGCATGATCTCGCCGCGCACGGCGCAGGAATACGATTTGTCTGCGAATGGCGCCAATACCGATGAGTCTGCGAGTTCGCTCGATCTGGCTGCCGGCGAGCTGGCGCAAGCCACTATTCTGGCCGAGCTCGGCACCGGGATTTTTGTCAGTAATCTCTGGTACCTGAATTTTTCCGACCGGGCCAGCTGCCGCATTACCGGCATGACGCGATTTGCGACCTTCTGGGTCGAAGACGGCGTGATCAAGGCGCCATTGAATGTAATGCGCTTTGATGATTCGCTGTTTCGGGTGCTGGGCGACAAACTTATTGGCCTCACGCGTGAGCGCGAATTGCTCATCGATGGCAGCTCTTATGGCGGGCGCGGCACGGACAGTGCGCGCATGCCGGGGGCGATGGTGAAGGATTTGATGTTCGTGCTGTAAGTGCTTACTGAAGCGTGCAAGGTTTGCCTGTTTCGGCAGTTCTTACATCCTGCAGGGTGAGCGGGCTCAGCTGGCGTCATGCGCGCTAATGATGCCGTTGCAGTGATGTGCCGCCAGCGGGCATGAAGCCTGCATTCATACCGAGACCATTTCCCGACCCTGCTCAGGAGAACTCTCATGTATGCGTCCAGATCCCCATCCTTGCTACGCTGCTTCCTGCCGCTGGCGACGGTCTTGCTGTCGGTTTTTCTGCTGTCGGCCTGCGGCGGCAGTGACAATAACGGTGCAGTCAATACCGTTGCCGCTGCCAATAGCACGCTGCCGGCCAATACCTTTACCGCTACGCTCAGCGGTACAGTAGAAACGCCGCCCAACGCGAGCGCGGCCACCGGCACTGGGGTGGTCATCATTGATCCCGTGACGCGGATCATGAAGGCGACTCTGATCACTGCCGGTATTGTGGCGAACGCGGCGCATCTGCATGAAGGCGCGCCCGGTGTCGCAGGGCCGATACTTTTTCCGCTCGTCGAAAGCCCGGTTGGCAGCGGTATCTGGACTACCCAGGCCACGCTGACCGATGCGCAGGTCATATCATTCAAAGCCGGTAATTTTTATTTCAATGCGCACAGCCTCGCCTTCCCGAGCGGCGAAATCCGTGGCCAGATCCTTACGCAGCTGCCGGTCAGCACAACGTCCCTCAATTCGCTGTCCAACACGACCTCCATCGATAATCGCTACGTCAGCTATATCAACGTCCTCAACGGCAGTCAGGAAGTGCCGCCGACGACCAGCCAGGCTAGCGCTCTGGCGATTACCGTCATTGATACGCTCGCCAACACACTGACTGGCGCTGTGACCTCGAGCGGCCTCACTGGCAATGCTGCCGCGATTTACGCTGCGCCTGCCGGCGTGGCCGGGCCTGCGGTATTCGGCCTGGTCGAGTCGTCCCCCGGCAGTGGTGTCTGGATTATCAGGACCAGTGTGAGTAATGCACAGCTGGCAGCATTCAATGCCAACAATTATTACTACGAAATCCGCAGCCTGTCCTTCCCCAACGGCGAATTGCGCGGCCAGATCCTCTCGACCGTCGTTAGCCTTGGCACAGTCGCCAACGCCGGGCTGACCGGTGCCGCCATTGCCAATTCGGCAGGCGCCCTGACAGCCGCGACCGGTATGACAAACGTAGCAACAGTGTCGCCGTCTGTCGCTGGCAGTACAGCGGGTCTTGTCAACATTTATTCGACGGGCGTGAGCGCCGTTGGTACCGGCAGTATGTAAATCATCATTGATACCACTTGCCGTCCCCGCTCAGTCGGGGGCATTTTCTTTCCTGCTGCACTCGTAAAGCATTGCGCTGTTACAATCTCGCCCCTGCATTGCCCATCACAGGCCCATGCAAATAAAAAGGGGCTGGTATGCATGGTGGGCAGAATAATGAAGGCAAGATCGACATCGTCTATTTATGGGTAGATGGCGCGGATCCGCACTGGCGTAAAAAGCATCAGCAGGCTTATGCGCGTTGGGCGCGTCAGCATCCGGGCACGCTGGCCATCTACGGTAATGCCGCTGGCCGCTATCGCGACAATGGCGAGTTCATGTTCAACCTGCGCGCGCTGGAAAAATTTTTCCCGGACCATGGTCATGTCTATATCGTCACCGATAATCAGGTGCCGGCATGGCTACGGCGCTCCGAACGCGTGACCATCATTGATCATCGCGACCTGATGCCCGCTGCGGCTCTGCCAGTCTTCGATTCCGGTCATATCGAGTCTTACCTGCACCATATTCCCGGCCTTTCCGAGCGTTTTTTCTATCTTAATGATGATGTGTTCTTTGGCGCGAACGTCGATACTGACTGGTGGTTCGGCGAGCGCCTGATGGTCTTGAAGGAATCACTGCAACGCCCCGATTATGCCGATTTGCAGGTCAATGAAACTGCGCTCGTGAATGGCTCCATCCTGTCGAAAAACTGGCTGTCGGCGCGCGATCCGGCCTACGCGCACGATACGCGTATCTTTGCGCATTCACCGCGTCCCATGCTCAAGAGTGCGATGCAGGAACTGGAAGTCCTTGCCGCTGAATTATTTTCGCAGGTCCGTTCGACGGTGTTTCGCTCATGGCGCGTGCCGCCGCTGCTGCCCGATCTCGTGCCGCGCTGGATGGTGGCGCGCGGTTATGCGCAGCAGCGTATCCTCGATCCGCTGTACATCAGCACCGGCGATGCGCAGGCGGAGCAGCAGTTAAGTTCACTTTTGACGCGCTTTGGCCAGCTGCCATTTTTTTGTATTAACGATACCTGCGATGAAGCAGAGGACGATGATTTGCGCTTATTGCGCGTGGCGATGACGCTCGAAAAGCTGCTGCCAACGCCATCTTCGTTTGAAAAAGCCTGTCGCAATGAGGTGGTCGACTTGATGGCAGAGGCAGCTTAGCCTTTACACGTTTGCTGCAGACAAAAAAATCCCGCGACGCCGATGGAGCCGCGGGATTTTTTTCGAATGCGCTGTCGTCACCGATCTGCAGCTGGCTGCAGACCGGTACCGTTCAGTGATCAGCCGCGCGCCGCCTGCAATGCGGCGTTCAAGGTGGCGCTAGGACGCATGACCGCCTTGATCTTCGCCGGATCAGCAATATAGTAGCCGCCGATATCGACCGGTTTGCCCTGGACAGCGGCGAACTCGGCAATGATCTTCTCCTCGTTCTCCGTCAGGTTTTTTGCCAGTGGCGCGAAATGTGCTGCCAGTTCCGCGTCCTCGGTTTGTGCTGCCAGCGCCTGTGCCCAGTACATGGACAGATAGAATTGGCTGCCGCGATTATCGAGTTGGCCCGTCTTTGGTGAAGGCGACTTATTATTCTCGAGCAGCTTGCCGGTGGCATCATCGAGCGTTTTCGCAAGGATTTTCGCCTTGTTATTGTTGGTCTTGATGCCGAGGTCTTCCAGCGACACAGCCAGCGCCAGGAATTCGCCCAGCGAATCCCAGCGCAGGTGGTTTTCTTCCACGAGCTGCTTGACGTGCTTAGGCGCGGATCCGCCAGCGCCCGTTTCAAACATGCCGCCACCGGCCATCAGTGGCACGATCGACAGCATCTTCGCGCTGGTGCCGAGTTCCATGATCGGGAACAGGTCAGTCAAGTAATCGCGCAGGATGTTACCGGTCACCGAGATGGTGTCCTTGCCGCGGATGACGCGTTCGAGCGTGTAACGCATGGCGCGTACTTGCGACATGATCTGGATGTCGATACCAGTCAGGTCGTAATCCTTGAGGTAAGTCTTGACCTTTTTGATCAGCTCGGCTTCGTGCGGACGGTACTCGTCGAGCCAGAAAATTGCCGGCATGCCCGACAGGCGCGCGCGGGTGACCGCCAGTTTGACCCAGTCGCGGATCGGTGCGTCCTTGACCTGACACATGCGCCAGATATCGCCTTGCTCGACGTTCTGTTCCATCAAGACGGTACCGTCATGCTTGACGATACGCGCCACACCGTCTTCCGGGATTTCGAAAGTCTTGTCGTGCGAACCGTATTCTTCCGCTTTCTGTGCCATCAGACCGACGTTCGGTACTGTGCCCATGGTGGTCGGATCAAAGGCGCCATTGGTTTTGCAGAAATTGATCATTTCCTGATAAATACGGGCGAAGGTACTTTCTGGCATGACTGCCTTGGTATCTTTCGGACGGCCGTCCGGACCCCACATCTTGCCGCCGAGGCGGATCATGGCTGGCATTGACGCGTCGACGATCACGTCGTTTGGTGCGTGCAGGTTCGAGATGCCTTTTGCCGAGTCGACCATGGCCAGTTCCGGGCGATGTTCGTGGCAGGCGTGCAGGTCTTTGTGGATTTCGTCGCGCTTGGATTCTGGCAGCGAGGCGATCTTGTCGTAGATGCTCGAGAGACCATTGTTGACGTTCACGCCGAGTTCGTCGAACAGCTTGCCGTGCTTGGCGAAGGCGTCCTTGTAGAACACTTTTACAGCGTGGCCAAAGACGATCGGGTGCGAGATTTTCATCATCGTCGCCTTCACGTGCAGGGAGAACATCACGCCGGTTTCGCGCGCATCTTCCATTTGCTCTTCGTAGAACTTGCACAGGGCTTTCTTGCTCATGTACATGCTGTCGATGATTTCGCCCGGCAGCAGGGAGACTTTCTTTTTCAGCAGGATGGTCTCGCCGCTCTTGGTCACGAGGTCCATCTTGACGTCGCAAGCTTCGGTCATGGTCATGCATTTTTCGCTGGAATAGAAATCACCACCGTGCATGTGCGAGACGTGGGTACGGGATGCCGGACTCCATTTAGCCATCGAATGCGGGTTCTTGCGGGCATAACGCTTCACTGCAGCTGGCGCGCGGCGATCGGAATTACCTTCGCGCAGGACTGGATTGACGGCACTGCCGAGCGCTTTGGAATAACGCGCCAGGGTCGCTTTTTCAGCGTCAGTCTTGGGATCGTCCGGGAAGTCTGGAATGTTGTAGCCGCGGGTCTGCAATTCGCGCACGGCAGCAATCAGCTGTGGCACAGAGGCGCTGATGTTCGGCAGCTTGATGATGTTGGTTTCCGGCTCGTGCGTCAGACGGCCCAGTTCGGCCAGATTGTCCGGCACTTTTTGCGCATCGGTGAGGCAGTCTGGAAATTCAGCAAGAATACGTGCTGAAACCGACACGTCGCTGGTGACGATATCGATGCCCGCAGGGGCGGCAAAGGTGCGGATGATAGGCAGAAAAGCGGCAGTCGCCAACAGGGGCGCCTCGTCCGTGAGCGTATAGATGATTTTTGATTTTCCTGCAGTCATCAGAATATCCTTGCTGTGGTTAGTTGATTTGATCGATTTATTGGTGCTTCCTGCCGTCGAGCCTGAACAGCCTTGACGGCAGGAGACCGTCATTCCGGGAAAAGGGCATTGCTCAATTGAATGAGATATTGCTCTGCGAGCATAATTTTAGCCGCATGTCCGCTTGAGTGCGCAATAAAAAGCACCCGCGGGTGTGGATGTTGCTGACACGGCCTTGCTTCAGGGGTCTATCGCGCTTCTTAGTTTTTGCGTGGCACACTGACTGTCGGTACGTCAAACAAGCGCTCGCCTAGCGATTTGCCGGTGCAGGCTTCGTCCTCACAACTCTTAACCAGAGTCAGCCCTGTAGCCGCCGCCCATTGCCGCTGGTCTCCGGTCAAGACCGGCATCCAGATAGCAAGGTCACATTTCTCATTTTGCTTCAAACGGACGACCGCCTTGTCCCAGAAGCGATAGTCGCGTTTGACATTGCGTTCCAATCGCACTAATTCAAAGCGATCAGCCAGTCCCAGCTGACAGCCTGGTTGTTCCTGGATGAGCACGGTCGTACGCGGCTCCCAGCGGTAGGTAAGGGTCCACAGGCGTTCGCGTGGACCTTCATTGGTAAATTTGCGCTGGACGATGAGTGCCCCCTCCAATATGCACCATGACCCCAGGCGCAACTCACAGCGCGTTGACGCGGCTGGCGGCACTGGGTCTGCGGCTTGCGCATTCGTGATCCAGCAAGCCAATGTCAATCCGAGTAAAGCGAATAATCGTGTTGTTAAGCGTTTCATATCTCTATCCTTGGCGATTCGTGATCGCCATTTTTTAAAGTATTAAGAAGGGTCGGCCGCACGCCCGTCCATTGCGAATCTGCTTGGCCATTGCGCACACTACCTTGCAAGATCACCTACGCACTGTTTCTGCTTTCATGAAAAGGCAATAGCGACAATATTGCACTACGGGATTCCTTCCCAGAATTATCACCTAAGCATGATTTCAATGGGGAAACTATTGGTAGGGGTGGGGCAGGGCACTCGACTTTGCCAGGGCTAGCACCGGATTTTTCAGCCCATCAATGCAAAGTGACACTAAAAAGGCTGCCTCAGCACAGGTGCAGAGGCGGGTGTAGTGGTCTAATTTGCACGGACACCTCGATAGGCGGGAGAAATTGGGACAGCCACTATTTTTTGCTGACAGTTGCCACACAAAGGGCTGCTATGTTCAGCAAGCTGCCATACCGGCAATTCGTGCCACTCGGCCATAACGGACGCTGGCGACCGACGCTTACTGCGTCAGCTTTACATTGGGTACCTGCCTATTGTCTGAAAGTTGAGCTGAACGGCAGCTTTCCAAAACAGTGAATTCACATTTCCGACCCTGAACCGACATCTATCACTTGCCCGGGTCGATTTGAATGGCTACTTTGCCAGCTCTACAAACGCCGCCGTATACATTTGAAGATTCAGCAGCAACTGCTTTGTGGTGATGAATTCATGTTCGGAGTGCCCGGTGTAGACTTCGCCAGGCATGCCCGGGCCAAAACTGATCGCATGCGGAAACAGCCGCGAATTGGTGCTGCCCCCTATCGCTTTGGCCTTCGGATCGGGTGCACCGGTAAAGTGCGAAAAGATCCCCAGCAGGACGTCCGCCTGCGGAACTTCCTGTGCGATCCAGGGGTCACCGATCACCAAAGCGATCTTGTCGAGGCTGACATGGCGGCTTTGCCATTGCTTCAGGGCCGACTGGATTTCCTCGCTGAGCTGACTGCTACTCTTGCCTTGTGGGCGGCGCAGATTGATATTGAGGCTCAGCCCGGCGGGTGAGTCCGTGATCACTGTCGGTGCAAATGTCATGGGTCCCATAAAGCTGTCGCTATAGGCGATGGCGCCGAATTTTTCAGCCAGATAGCCGGTGCCGACCATGCCGTTCAAAAAAGTCACCAGCATCCCGGCAGTGGTCGGCGGCCAATTTGTCACGTCCAGGGCATCGGCCAACATGCTGATGGCATTGATGCCGAATTCCGGCTTGGAGGAATGGGTCGATACGCCGTGTGCCTTGATGAGCAGTTGATCGTCTTCCCTTGTAAACTGATAGTGCATGCCAGTCTGGCCGGCTGCGCGCCGGCGTATCTGGTCTTCCAGCGCCGGTGTGGCATGGCTTATGGTGGCGCTGGCGTCTTCCGGAATCTGGCTCGCGAAAAATCCGCCGCCAAAGCGACTAATGACCGGCTGCCCATTTGCGGGTGCAGGCTGGGGCGGCACGGTCAATTTGACCGCGCCGTAGCCTTTTTCGGCGACGACCACGGGATATTCTGCATCGAGGGTGATATTTAACTTCGGTAGGGAATGGCTCGCGACGAAACGCTCGAGCGGCGCCCAATCGGATTCCTCGGCCATATAAATATACAACTCCAGCCGCTTGCGAAGTGCCAGCTTGCGATCTTTGATGGCCTTCATACCGTACAGTGCAGTGGCGATCGGACCTTTGTCGTCTTCTGCGCCGCGCGCCAGCAGGCGTCCCGGTTCGCTGACGGCATCAAGTTCAAACGGCGAACGCGCCCATTTGGCCGCATCGACTGGCTGGACGTCCCCGTGCGCAATGATGCCGAGCCGCTCGGTACTGTTACCCGTGCCGATCACCACGACAGCGCCATAATCGGCAAAGTCGAATCCCAGGCGCTCGGCTTTGGCCTTGAGGTAACGTTTGAATCCGATATGCTGGGGATTTTGCTCGAGCGGGATGTTCGGGTTTGCGACCGTATTGAATCTGACCAGTTCAGCCAGACAGGCGATCGTCTCGTCGCGATAAGTGTCGACGGCGTAACGCGCCGTGTCTATGGCCGCTGCACCGGGCGCCGGCAATTTAGCGGCCTGTGCCCGGGCGGCGGGCAAGCCGCTGGCGAGCGCTAGAGCTAGGATAGCTAACAGGCGTTGCAGATGCTTGGGCGGCTGGGTGGCGGGTAAAGGCATGCGGGCTCCGAGATGGAATTATTGTTGAGATTTTTTCACGGCTGGCGCAAATTCTACTGTGAATGGTGGCTGCATAGATCGCACTAACTGTACGAATCAAATCGTTTCCAGCCCAGATATCGTAGAACAAGGGTAATCAGCCCAATTTTAACGGCCGGCATCGGTAGAGACTATGCCGCCATCGCGAGCCACTTTCTCAGCGTGTAACCACCTAGGGACATGTTCGAGCGTTTGTACTAGTGATTCCATAGCTATCTTGCATAGGGCTGCTGACTGGCTATTAGCAGACGCATATCCAATACAGATCGTCTGTCAGCAAAGGCCGAGATGCAGTCCGTGAGTGGCACCATTGGGCGACTAGTCCATCTCGATACCTGCCGTTAAATTTTTGACGTATCTACCGGCAGCAGTGGGTCGTAATTGCCAGAAATTGGGACAGCCACTATTCTTTTGCCATTCTTTTGGCTACCAGTTACTTTTCTGTCTTGGAGCTAGATGGAGGGTGTTATTGGATTTGCAAAGCGGCGCCAAAAAACAAAAAACCCGCATCAGCACTGGGCTAGAAGCGGGTTTTTGCACGTTTCGGGGTGACCCTAAACGAAATTTTGGTGATAGGTGGATTTGAATAGTGGCTGGAAACCCTTGTTAATACTGGGTTTTCACGTTTGCGAAAAAAATTGTACCGGCACTGATACCGTCAAAAAGTTTTGCGGGCTCGGCTGTTGGGGCATCAGTTGCTTGCTGTACGGTCTCCACTCATTTGAACTGATCCTATTGGACAAGCCAGTTGGGGATAAAGGACATTTATCGGCGATGTCCTTTATTAAATTTCTTTAAATTCAAAGGGTTAAGAAATTCTATTGACTCGATTTCACGCGCCTTCATCGCGATTGTCCGGCCTTTGTCCTTTATCGGCGGCACTCGCAAGCCAGTAGCGCCGCCAGCGACGTTCACCCGTATGTCGAACCAACCCGGTTTGTTCCAGATCATCGAGTGAGCGCTTTAGTGTTTTTGCAAGAATTTCCAGACCAATCCGACGATTGATCTCGGTGCTTGAAGAGTCAGGGTAGCGCTCCAGATCCTCAAGGATCAAGGCGCGCAATCGGTGCGGTTCAATTCGCAGAAGCGTCGTTTGGAGCTTGAGTTCGGTGCCGCGCAGTAAATTCGGATCAACAAAATAGCGCATACCTTGCGTGCGTCCGGTACTCTGCACAAGTGCCAGCGTTTGCAAGCGGCCTATCCATCCAGCGAGTTCATCTGCGCCATTTGTTTCCAGCACGATGCCCAGTTCCCTTGCGGTCATGCCCTCAGTTTGCGCGAGCGCGCCAAGCGTAATCCTCTCGCGCTGCGTCAGCTGAAAGCGTTCGTCCGCCTCACTCACTAGTCGCATGACTTCAGGTTTGATGATGCGTCGCTGAATTGTTACTTTCACCCAATCGATACCTTCCTCCGGTACGGGGGCCGGGCGGCCCTGCGACAGCAGACGGTCATAAATCAGATCGAAGCCGCTACCTTCGCGCTCCATCAAGCCTAGATCGTGAAATAGACGAGCCAGTCCTTCATTGCGGCGTCGGCTGGCGTGTAGCATGTTTCGCGGCGTTACTCCGAGTGGCAGACGGCCTGGATTGACGACCTCCAGGCGCTCAGGATACAGATTGAGGTAAATATCGCCCTGCTGCGTATAAGGTCGATGCACTAGCGCATTTACCAATAATTCGCGTATGACCTTTTCGTCATATGCCGGGACGCTGCGCCGATACAGACCTTCGGCTACTTCATAGCTCTCTCGAAAATCCGGTATCTCGCGCCAGACTGCATCGACCAATTCTACTGGCGACAATGTACAGTCGTCCCAAACCCATTTGTTAATTTTCCTACCCTGCTCATCGTATTTAATTGCCTGTATTAATGGCGCCGTGCCCAGTGCTCGTCGGTCAGCAGTGGTGCCGAGCAGCAGCACGCCAAGGCTGGTCAGTGTGCTACCGTGGGCTAAACTGTAATGGGTCAACAATTCGTCGGCGAATTTCTCTTTCACGGAATCCTTTACGCGGTCGGAAGCGTGGATGTTCTGCATGAATTTAGATAGTTTATCGGGATCTGCAAGGTCACGGCTAACCCTGCTGTCCATCAGCTCCCATGGTCGGCCTGGTCGCTCACTGGCAAGCCGCAGTACATCGTCGCCAAGCACTGGCTGACAGGTATCACCTACTCGTAGAAAATAGCGACCATCACAGGTCGATGCAACATTGGGCGAGCGCTCAATTGTCAATTCTATGAATTCGCCGCCATTTGCAGCATGAATTACGCAAGGTAGGACTTGTACATTGACGGTTAATTCGCCGATACGCTTGCGTAGGCGATCCAAAATTTCTGGTGGGACAATCTGTCCGACAGGCGGCAGCAGTTCGCCATCTTCAATGCCAATTAGCAAGCGTCCGCCAGCACCATTGGCAAAGCAGACGCAGTCGCTTGCCAATGAGTTCCAGTCAGCGGTCTTTCCGATGACGGTGCGGAGCGATTTCCGATCTGTGTGCTGGTCTTCGAGGATCATATGGTCAATATTCTACTAGAGAGAGGCGCATTCTTGTGATCGATGAATTTGATGGCAGTTTGCAGACATTGCTGATCCGATGCGTGATTTTCGTGTTTTATGATCCTGCCCTAAATAAAAATGGCGCGCTGCGCATTTTTAGTACACACGACGCCTAAACTCTCGATGAGATGAAGCGCGCGGTTGAGCGCTCCGGCAGAACTGGGTACATACACACGCTGGCGGCGGGCCTCTGAATGGTGATCGGCATGAAGTATAAAAGCGTGGGACATTCTCTGTGGCCCGGCAGGTTCATAACAAAGCCTTACCTCTGTTTCTACGCGCCGCAGAGTATGGCTACAAGAACGACGTTGTCATATCACCAAGGTCGTTTTCCAATGATAGCCGAGTGACAGGCGAAAGCCGACGCGTCAATTCAGAAAACAGGTCATCGCCCAGTGACACTCCAGTCGCACCGTGACGGCATGAGACTCACTGAAGCAGTAGTCGCGCCCAATCATTGGTGCCCCGCCGGCTGGTCTTACTGACATGATCGCGCTAGCAGCACTTCGTGGCCTGAAGCGTTTGACTACCGAAGAGTTGGCTTTGCATATTCAACGTGAGCCAGCGCAGGCTAGGCGTACTCTTGAAGCATTGGTTGAAGCCGGCCTCGCTCAGGCGCACGGCGCAACAAAGGGCCGAACTTATACTTTGGCTCCGGGTATCTATCATGCGGACGGAGACAAGGCGGCAAACACGCGACAGCTCGGCTTTAGCAATCTGCAGCATGAGCAATTAGTGTTGAACTACGTGCAGCAACATGGTCGGGTAAGTCGTAGTGAGGTAGCGGATCTGTCTCGTTTGAGTCCACTTCAGGCAAGAGATTTGTTGCTTCGCCTGAAGAAGTCTGGCCGCCTTGTACAGCACGGAGAACGACGTGTCGCGTATTACATGCTGGGGATAGTGGATCCGGCGTGATGGCAAATATGGATAGTTATGGACTTCACTTTGGACGTGTTTAGACGTCCGGATTGCAGTTAAGGTCCAATGAAATCAATCGCTTAAGCAAACTTTGAGTATGTTTATTGGAAAGTCATTGGATTAAGCACAACATTTCATTTTTAATGAACCAGAAATTGGGACAGGCACTATTTTTTTGGCTACCAGTTACTTTTTTGTCTTGGAGCCCAGATGGGGGTGTCATCGGATTTGCAAAGCGACGCTAAAAAACAAAAAACCCGCATCAGCACTGAGCTAGAAGCGGGTTTCTGCACGTTCCGGGATGACCCTAAACGAAATTTTGGTGGTGATAGGTGGATTTGAACCACCGACCCCAGCATTATGAGAACTGCAATTTGCATATTAAAGCCAGTATTTATATGGCTTTCAAGCGATTTTTGAGAAAGTAGTCTACAAAGTAGTCTACCATATGTTTCAAAATAACCAACACTTTGAATTCCCTGCGCAGAAATCATTTTGAATGCATGTTCAATCAGAAAGTTAAAACAGACTTCAGTTTAAATGTGATCGTCGGATTTGAAATGAAGCAGCTCCCAGATCACTTGATTGCCTTGCTGTACCCGTAGTCAGCACGCTTCTGAAGCGTCTCGTAGCGTTCAATCGCCGTCTTGATCTCGTCTTGCGTTGGCTTCTGCAAATTTGAAGCACGAGCGATCTGACGCGTGAGACGGTTGATTCGCTTCTCTCGCTTGACTAGGTCTGGCTGAACATTTGCTGAAACTTGCTTTGGCTGCTTCTTGCCAAGATTGATGTTGATGAACTCGTAGACGCGCATTTTTCTTCTCCTACGAGTATTTATCAGTGCTCTTGTTACGTCGCAGACGACCACTTGCTCCCGCACGCGCAATAGGTGCAGCAGGACGCTCACAGAGCGCTTGAATTCAAGAAACACGCTCTCTGTAGCAAGTTGCTGTCAAAAACGCAGCTATTAGCTCTTCAAAAAATTTCCCAAAGTTGGAGTCCAAGACAAAACGCTGACGCACTCACGCGAAGGCATTTACATGATGAAGCTTTGGTTGTAAGTTCTAGGTTTTCAATGTGGCAATTAATGCCATATTAACTGTTGGAAAATGTCAATTTCCTAGGAAAAATTCGTAGTAACGCGTGCAGATTCATTGATAGGCAAATTTTGAATTCAACTTATTGGGGGTGAAATATCATGACTTTTGATCAAGAAGAATTTGATGCAATAGCTGAAATGGAATCTGCGACGCGCGAACGAAGTGAGGCATATACATCTGTTATAAAAAAGTATAGTCGTGTATTCAATGAATTTTCATCTTCTGCTACCGTATGGCTTGCTACATTGCCAAACGCTCAATTTCTTGCATTATTTGGATTAGGGGTCATGTAATTTTTTCTTTTTCATGATGGACAAAGCTGTATTTGAACATATTGGTGAAAACAAAAATAATATTCAGTTTAATTAACAAATTTCAGAATGGATACAAACATGAAACTTGACGACAATACAACCATCAGAAACTGCATTTTCGCAGTCAAGTGCTCAATGAAATGGGATGATTTGTGTGACACAGAAAATCATGAAATACGGTTCTGCCACAACTGTCAAAAGGAAGTATTCTTCTGTGACACAGATGAAAAAATAGTTGATGCCATCAAGAAAAATAAATGTGTAAGCATAATATCTCCATACAGCATGGAGCTATTACTTGGTCTACCTATGTCTTTAGAAGATTGAAATTACTGACTACTTCATGAACAAGAAATTTTACAAAACAAAATTAACTAACTCTGAGAGAGTAATTCGAGCCATTAGAAATTTAGAAAGTCTTGACAATCAAATAATGATGGGTAGTCCCTCTTCTGTAAAAAAAGAGTTGGATGACGCAATAAAATTAATCTCGCATCTTAATGATGAGTTAATTTTAAGCGAGAAATTTCATAAAAATAGTTTATTGGAAAGTAAAATTCGTGAAATTGAAAAATCAAAAGATAAAAAAATAGCAGATAGAGGTCTTATCAATCTATTATTTGGCTCTCAGTTAAATTTCGATAATGAAAATAATAGAATTAAAGAACTGAGAGATCAGCTTGAGGATGTACGATTCTTCAAACTAAAAGAAGACTATTATGATTTCAGGAAAAATAATATTGAAAATACAAAAAAGATTTCAAAATATACATATTTACTCAAAAAATCTTTGGATGCAGCAGTGGAAAGAGAGTCCTCTAGAAAAAACTCTATGGAAATAAAACGATCTGAACAAGTAAGAAGAGAAGCAGAACGCTTGGCTGAAGAGGAGCGAATCAAGGCTTTGGCAGCTGCTCATATAGGAAAATCAAGACAACGAGCAGCCACAATAAAAAACGGATTACTTGAACAACTAGATTTGCTTAGTTATTGTCCATATTGTGGAAATGACATTGGTGATACTCCCCATGCAGATCATATATATCCTGTATCTAGAGGAGGTTTATCAACTGCAGACAATATGATTTATGTATGTCGAAAATGCAATAGCAAAAAAAGTGATAAGACCTTAATTGAGTTTATACATTCGACAGATAATTTAGACTTCAAGTTCATAATGAACAATCTAAAAAAACTTAAGAAAAGAATGTGAAATCTCGTTACCTAATCAAACTTATAAAATTTCATCTTGTGAACATAGCCTGTATTCTGAATCAAGTAGTTGGGCGTACTAGGTAGAACTTGCGATGATTTGATTCCATACTTCGATGCACTGTAGTTCACTCTGACGCAATCCCAAAGTACAACTTTGAATGGTAATCCCCACCCAACAAAGCGGTCTTCAAAGGCAAAATTTTCTCGAAATGGATTGAGGTGGTTTTGCAATGAAGAAATCCCGGTTAGCAGATGGTCAGATCGTGGTGGTGTTTAAGCAAGCTGAATGCGGTACGTCTGTTACAAATTTGTACTGATGTGAGCCACTAACTGCGATCAGTCTAGATTTGTATATATTTGATAAACTAGTCTATTGACATTATCAGACACTGGCTTACCGAAATATCAGAGAGGAAACTATACAAGTTTCCTCTCTTTCACTACCGTTACCAGCAAATCTTGAGGAGCGAAACAGTGCTATCTACAGTGGTAAATTACCATTTAATTATAGTAAGGTGATTGGCAACGGCACTCGGTGTGGTGTTATTAAGGCTGCATTTAAATGAATGCGAACAAGATAGAAGTTCAACTGCGGCTTGAAAATCTTTGAGTACTAATTTCAGCAAATCTGACGGTCATCAAACTCAAAATAACGTCGCTTTTCATCGAAATCTACTCAAATGATCAGCAAGGACTGTTTGCCAGGGTCTTTTTGTTGCGTGAGCGAGATAAATTGACTTTCGAGGCTATTGCCAAGCTGTTTACGAAGTCAGGTACACGGTCAGTGAATGGCTGCTTGTTGGGTGCTGAGCATGTATTTTCTATCTACAAGAAAGGCAAAGCCAGGCAAGAACGACTTACTTTGAAGTTCAACCCAGAGTTAATGGACCTGTGGATTGATTGAAGCATAGTGTGGGACTTCAATGTGTTTGACGCCAAAATCATAGACTGATAAATTTACAAAAAATTATACGGATAAAGTTTATGAAAAAATTATTAACTATTTTAATACTTTTTATTTCATCAATCGCCATTGCGCAACCAACTGCAAGACCTGAATTTAAATTGTGGGACCCAGAGATATTCAACAAAATGGTGTCTAATGGTTATGTTGGTACGGTATCAATATTTATTAATCCAGATGTTAGTGAAGATTCTGAAATAACAATAATAGACAAACTACTCAAATTTGGAACAAGAAAGAAATATTACTTAGGAAAAGGCTCATTCAAAAAAGGCTATTTGTTAGCTTTATTCCCCGGCTTATATGATATAAATGTATCGGCTAAAGGCGGATTTTTTACCAAAGAAATTAATATTTCATCAGAATTTTCTGTTTCAGGTGGAAATAAAATTCAATTAACAATAGATAGTAAAGAGATAAAATTAACTAACAATGAATATCAAGAGTCGGATTTACTTCGTGGATCAATTACATCTGATGGAGATGTTCGTTCATTAATTAGATCTTACATTAGGCTCCAAGCAAAATTTGATGAAAATTCTCGGCTAGCGAAAGTCTATGTGCATGTCACAAATGCCGCATCTTTACCTGAATTTAAATTTAATGAAAAATTGGTCAAGCCAATTAATAGCAAAGTAACGGAATGGAATACAATGGAATATAATTTTGATTTACCGTTAGTTGAGGGTCACAGCATATTTTTAGCAACGGCTTATGGAATTAACGGCGAACCTAATTCTGACAATGCTACATTTTACATAAAAACTATAGCAGATTTGGAAAAAGAAAAGATTATCAAACAAAAACGAGAAGATGAGCGGAATGCCAAAATTGAAGCAGAAAAGCGAGTACGCATAGCGGAAGAGGAACGAATCGCTAGAGAAGGTGATGGCTCACCCGATGATCTTCAATGTAAAAAATATGGACTTAAATTACAAACACAAGGTTATGCTGAATGTAGGATGAGATTAGACTTAGCACGCCGCGATCAGCAAAGAGAACAACAAAGAGATCAACAAAAACAAAGAGACCAATTTGAACAACAACGAGCATTTCAACAGCAACAACAGCAACAACAGGAAAATGCTGACAATATGAGGAAAAATAGAGAATCACAATGTCGCTTTGCCCAAGCTGCCGAATATGCTAAGCCAGCATTAGGAGGATTTATTGAAAGCATGCAACGAGCTAACGCTGCATTTGATAACTGTATGAATGGAATACCCACTATTAATACGACTTGCAATAAGGATGTATTTGGAAACATCAACTGCACTTCACGATAAATTATGGTAATGCTTAAAGATGATGGCGATATCGTCAAGGCATTGGGATATGTTGCCCTTTATTCGGCATATATGGAGGAGGCTATTGATGAGTGCGCAAGGCTTATAGTCGATAATATCAAAAATCCGCCAAAGAATTTTGATAGGGTGCCAATAAGTTTCAAACTTAACTGGATTAAAAAATGGATAGATAATCTAGATAAATCGTCGAGTGAGATTGCTAGATTCAGAGAAGTTCTAAATAATATATCTCAACTACTTGAACTTAGGCATGAAGTGATTCATGGGCGAATTTATTCGGGGGTTACGGAAGGCTCTGATGTATTGCGTCCCTCAAGAAAAGATAAAATTATTAGAGAGGTAACCTCTGCCGAGTTGTATAACCTTGCGGTTCATATATTTGCGACACTGAGTTGTTTGAACTATGCATCAACATATTCGTTGCGGAGGTTAATAAGAATGCAGTTGGAATTAAATAACTGAAATGCTCATTCTTAAAATTTTCACTTGTGTGTCTGCTTTCGCTTTTCTCAATTGAGGTGCTTACGATACTCAATTTAGTTCTCTTTAGCTCAGTCTCAGGTCGACTCTTGGCAGCACGAATGTCATCTCTTGTGAGTTTGGCGAAAGTTCTGTCTCCTCTGACTAAGCGACAATAGTTTGTCCGCGCCGTAAACGCGTATATGCATTTGTAACGCCTGATTTATTCCATCAGTAATGATTGATGTTCTTGCGATAGTCGGACCATAACGCAAGACGATGCGCACAGTGGTGGTGTATGTATTGAGGTCGCGGTGGTAAGTCCTGTGGTTTTCACACATGTATTTATTTGCGATTGAAGTATAAAATCAGCAATAGCTGCCAGTTGTTCGCTCGCAAGACCTGTGAGCGTCCGGTCAATTGACGCTCACTATCAATCTGTACCATGCTCACTTTGCAAATCTAGTCTTCACTGAATCCGCAGTCTGTTCAATCTGAGCATCAAGTTCACCCGCCTCCACAGCTGACTTCAACACATCAAGCACTTTAATCAGTTCTTCATTGTTTGATACCTCAACAGAGTTCTTGCCCTTGGCGATGTCAAGTGTGTTGCTTCCATACTTCAACTGAATGCAAATTTTACCGTTGTCACTGGTGAACCACCATTGACGAACGCGAACTGGCATTTCTATTGTCTTGATCTCGCCAGTATGTCGATCCCGAACTGATCGCATTCGCTTCGGCGCGTATGTATTTCCATCTCTCATTGCCGTTGCCAATTGAATTTGCTGATATAGCTTATTACTCAATTTATTCCGACGTATTTGCACTGGTGGCATTTCTGTTGGGCGTTTTACATTAACTAATTTCAAGCTTGAAAGAACTGCGCTCATGTATTTCTCCTATGTGTGTTGATGAGTTCTTTGAAGCCTATAGCCATGTCCATTTCTTTTCTAGCCGTGGTCTTTGATTTCCATAAGAAAATGTTTGGTTATGGCTGTATTGGCATAAATAAATGTAACAGACACTGAATAACAAGCAAGCATCGCTTCGAAGAATGCCAATAATCCGTTCTCAATCGTGAAGTGGCGGTGGATAGTGTGAATTCAGCGCACGCTTTGTGGAACTATCCTCGCAAGGACGCTTTAAATGATCTATTCATTGATAGAATCGTTTTCCACATCGTAATAGTAATAAAAGAAATAGTAGTAATCGCTTTAATAATAGCGAGAAGTCTTGCAATATATATACGTTTGTCATGACATCAATTCACCTTAGAGATGTCTTAAAAATAGCTGTTGGTCAGGTGCGGAGCAGAGCCTAGAACAAACGTTGCAAGCAGAGATAAAAAATGACTATATTTGCCATATGTCTGAGTGGGCATGCAGATTAGGAACCAGCTGAACAGTCACGTGGCGACGGACAATGCATAAGCAGTTCACCCCTTATTTGCTTAAGGGTGAACTTGGCTCTCAACAAGATAGAGCAAAGCAAAGTCAACTGCTCCAAACATCAAGTGCCGAGCAATGTGAATGAGCGAATGCGAATGAACTGCGATGGCACTAGCGAACTGCAGGTTCGCTCATTATCAGTATTCAAGCAAATCAGAAAATTTTCCCAATTAGAAACAAATAAGCTTTTGGTTTGTTCCATTTAGAACTTCAAGTCCGATTAATTCTCGAATTTCTGCGCAATACACGTACAAGCACTTTTTCTTGATTCAAGGACCTAGGCATTTCATTACGCGCTGAATGCTCAAATTTCATTGCCGTCTAAAAATCAAAGCAAATGCAAATTTCATTTGATTATTCGCTAAGTCATTGAATTCATTAGATATCTAATATTTCGCGCAAAGGCTTGTCCGACTTAATCAATGGGTTCAGAATAAATACAGATCAATCATTTGATATGTAAGGAAAGTTCAAAATGGCACAAGCAAAAGTACTGAATGAAAAAGAAGTCCGCAAAGTTTTGCTCTACATCGCGGCTCGCAAGCACGCAGCTAGAAATCGGGCGATGTTCACATTATTAAATTTCACTGGTATGCGAGTCGGGGAATTAGCAGCACTCAGATTGTGCGATGTCCTTTCAAAGGACGGCGGCATTCGTGAAGAAATCTATTTGTCTGTAGATCAGACGAAGGGATCAAAGGGGCGCACAGTTGTTGTGTCGCAAAAAGCGCAAGAAGAAATCAAGAACTACTTGCAAGCCCGCTTCAAGTTGAAAGACTTACTGGCTGTGACAATGACAGACACAAGTCGTGCTCTGTTCACTACGCAGAAAGAGCCGAATCGCGGCTTCACTGCTTCAACATTAGCGCAGCACTTTCATTACATGTACAAGGGCGCAGGCATCACTGGCGCAAGCTCACACAGTGGTCGTCGTGGCTTCATCACGAACCTGGCAAACAAGGGCGTATCAGTTCGCGTGTTGATGGAACTCGCTGGTCACAAGTCGCTCGCGGTGACCCAGAAATACATTGATGTAAATCCCAAGATGATGCGGTCAGCAGTAGAACTGCTCGGTTAAAGAAAAAGCCAGCAGTAGCTGGCTTGTTCACTTAAAAGGTACTCGCTTAGATTTCAAACTGAGCGCGATCTTTACCTTCCATCCATCTCGGCGTTCTGCCGCGACCTGACCATGATTGACCAGTAGCTGGATCACGATACTTCGCATCCACTGGTTTTTTCGATGCAAACTTCGCTCTCTTTTCACCACCAAAAACATCACTCTCATTGAGTGAAAATTCAGCGATCAATTCCTTCACCTTACTAACAGCTTCCTTCTTCTCAGATTTAATCGCTTGTGCGATTTGAGCTTCAAGTGCTTCTTTTTGTGCAACTAATTCTTTTAACGTAGTCATGATTATCTCGCTGATTTTATGATTCAGTTTTCATCTTACCAAAACCTTGTATAAAATTCAAATAATTATAAATATTTCTCAAATCAATCGCTATATGTTCGGAAGATAACAGATTTAAAACCTTTGCTATAAACGGCTTACCTAATAATATGTAAGCCTTCTCTGACTTACCGACCTAAATTGACCGTCACATCACCACTATAATTTTCCAAATATTCTGGCGCGTTCGGAAGCGTGATCC
>CANFLV010000031.1 GCA_947448025.1 Oxalobacteraceae bacterium
ACCGACCAATTTGAAGTAATATTAATGCTGTATGGGCATCCAGTTGTTGCGATCCTATGGAGCTAACTGGATACCCCATTTTTTTATACAGTGATTGCAACGTCGTGTTTCCGCCGTTGCGTTCTGGAGTGAGAATTCGCTGGATGCGACTGTATCGGGCGTGTGTCGCGCGCACGGTGCCGACCGCAATCACCCCCTTAATCGAGGCGGATTCCACTACCAATGCTATAAAAAAGCCATTCGATTCGTCCGCGCGTAAGTCTTTGATTCATAAGGCGGCAGATGGCGGCCTTTGCGGACTTAGGCATTTTTCGGATGGGGGCAGGTGGAGAGAATAACGGCTTGGAGAGAGCAGAAACCGGTCTTGAGTGGTCATAGTTACCATGGCTGGTAGTCCGCAAACACCCGCGCCAGCCCCTGCGAACACGCGGGATTTCGCAAATAAAAACGCCAACGGAGAGCCGTTGGCGTTGATATATTGGTGGAGGCGGCGGGAATCGAACCCGCGTCCAGAAGCACTCTACAGACAGTTCTACATACTTAGTGCTGCCATTTAATTTAACCCGGCCAACGCGGACGCACACGCTGTGACAAGGCGAGCTCCCTTAGATTTAACGGTACTTCAAGGTGCACGAAGTAACGCGAGTCCTTGTAAATGACTCTTCTGCTGTTACCAGCCCGCCCCAAGGACGAAACGGTGAAGAGTTAGCAAGCAATTAAGCTGCTAATGCGTACGAGTTATCGTTTGCAGTTAAGTTTTTCTGGATGGATTTACGAGGTAACCAGTCCTCGGTATGCCCTGCGCTGCTTTGCGACCCCTGTCGAAACCAGGTCGCCCCCCAGTGACCCTATTGTACTACATAGGTGGGGCGCCTACGTGGGGATTCAAGAGCGTGATGTCGCCTTTTTAACGGCTGGCGATCAGCGCAAGAATTTCGCTTGGCTGTGCCACTTGATGATCCGCGCCCCAGCTTGCCAAATCGGTATGGCCGCCATAACCCCAGGCAGCTGCCAGTGTGAGCATGCCAGCGGCTCGGCCGGCTTCGATGTCGCGCAGGTCGTCGCCGACATACCAGCAATCTTCGGGCGCAATGTCCATCTGACGCGCCGCTTCAAATAGCGGTGCCGGATGCGGCTTGGAATTGGCCATGGTGTCGCCAGAGATCAGGCAAGCCGTCTGCTGCAAACCGATCTGCTCCACGAAAGGTGCGCTGAAGCGGGCGATTTTGTTGGTGACGATGCCCCAGCGGATATCCTGTGCATGCAGCTGCGCGAGCATTGCAGGCACGCCGTCGAACAGAATACTATCGATTGCCAGACCGGCTTCATAGGCATCAAAAAATTCATTGCGCATGGCGCTGTAATCAGCGTCGCCAGGCGCGATGCCAAAAGCGATGCTGAGCAAGCCCCGTGCACCGGTGGATGCCGCTTCGCGCAGTAATGCAAAAGGCGAGGGTGCCAGGCCGCGGCTGGCGCGCATGCGGTTGATCGCGCCGGCCAAATCAGGCGCGGTGTCGGCGAGCGTGCCATCGAGATCGAACAGGATGGCGCGGGGCGGTTTCAAATGCATGGGGATTTCCGGAAAAGGCGCGGCCTTGGTTAGTCTCGGTCAGCCGCGCTCAGCTGGGTTCAGGCGGGCTTGGTGCAGGCGATCATGTAATTGACGCTTGTGTCATGATTGAGCGAATACATTTTTGTCAGCGGGTTATAGCCCATGCCCTTCATCGCATGCGCATCGAGTCCGGCGTTGCGGATGTATTGCGACAGTTCCGCCGGCGTGATGAACTTGGCGTAATCGTGGGTGCCTTTTGGCAGCAGGCGCAAAATATATTCGGCACCGATAATAGCGAACAAATACGACTTCGGATTACGGTTCAGCGTCGAGAAAAACACATGGCCGCCGGGTTTGAGCAGGGTCGCGCAGGCTTTGACGATCGCGGCAGGGTCCGGCACGTGTTCAAGCATTTCCATGCAGGTCACGACATCGTACTGGCCGGCTTCGCGTGCTGCCAGATCTTCGGCTGCGATAAGTTCGTAACGTACTTGGACGCCCGATTCGAGGCTATGCAGGTCGGCGACTTTCAAGGCTTTTTCGGAAAGATCGATGCCGGTTACATTAGCGCCTTTCCTGGCCATCGCTTCGGCGAGGATGCCACCGCCGCAGCCGATATCGGCCACCACTTTGCCGGCCAGCGGCACGCGCGCATTAATCCATTCCAGACGTAGCGGATTGATTTCGTGTAGCGGGCGGAATTCGGAAGTCGGGTCCCACCAACGGTGGGCCAGGTCACTAAATTTTTGCAATTCGGATGGGTCAGCGTTCATAGACGTCATGATAGCTGGAAAGCGCATTCCTTGTGCAAGCGCCCTCCATGTTTCAGGCATAAAAAAACCCCGCCGCAGCGGGGCTTCTTACAGCGTAAAGTCGAATTACTTGACTGTACGTGTACCAACGACTTCGATTTCTACGCGACGATTTTTCGCGCGGCCATCGGCTGTCTTGTTGTCAGCGACCGGCGATTTTTCGCCTTTGCCTTCAGTGTAGACGCGATTGGCTTCGATACTGTTGCTGACCAGGTAAGCTTTGACAGCTTCTGCGCGACGGATCGACAGTTTTTGGTTGTAGGCATCCGTACCGACTGAGTCAGTGTGACCCACAGCGATCACGACTTCCAGGTTCATACCTTTGAGCTTCGATGCCAGATCGTCCAGCTTGGCCTTGCCTTCTGGCTTCAGCGTCGCTTTGTCGAAATCAAAGAAGGCATCAGCAGCGAAGGTGACTTTCTCTGAAGTCGGTGCTGGTGCTGGTGCTGCAACTGGTGCAGGTGGCGGTGGTGGCGTCACTGGCGCTGGCGCTGGCGCCGGTGCTGGAGCGACTACTTTGGCAATTGCACCATCGCAACCTGGTACAGCATCAGCCGGTGTCCAGTAGCCTGTACGCCAGCATTGGCCGAATGGGTTGACAGCGACGACACCGCGTGAATCTTGCACATAGGCGCTAACAGGCGTAGCGGCCTTGAT
Organism: Oxalobacteraceae bacterium; assembly: GCA_947448025.1. Lineage (GTDB taxonomy): Bacteria > Pseudomonadota > Gammaproteobacteria > Burkholderiales > Burkholderiaceae_D > CANFLV01. Next base: position 3,022 of record CANFLV010000031.1, read on the forward strand.
TTCTTGAGCTTGGACTGTAGCCGAAAATGCAACGACTGCGGACGCAGCGAAGACGAGTTTTACTAATTTATTCATGTTTCTCCTCTCGGTTGAGATATCCGCAGTAGAACTGCGCACCAGATAACTAGCGTTTTTAACGCATCAATTACATATCGCATAATAGCACGAGCAACAACTATCTCGACTATGGGATTGTTGATTTGCAACAAACTAAGTCCACTCATTCTGCACTATCCGTGCTAAGTGCCATGTCAACTAGCGCATGGTTTGATCTTGCTGCCGCTAATGAACAACGTGAAAATTGTTTGATCTTGGCCTTATCAAATTATCCAGAGGGGCGTTCATATTGTTCCTTCATAGCGTCATTGACGACGTACCGCGAATACCTCAATGCTTACGCGCCGGTCCGGAGCAAGGCAGGCGATCAATGCCGGATGGGCCATCTTGTCGTTGCAGTGCGTGATGCTTTCAGTCGCCCCCATGCCATGCGTTTCGAAGCTCGCCTTGACACCCCGGCTGGTCAGGTAGGCGGACACAATTTCGGCGCGACGTTCAGACAGCTGCTGGTTATAGCTGGCCGCGCCCAGTCGGTCGGCGTAGCCTTTGACGACGATGCGCTCGATGTCGCAATTGGCCAATGGGCTAATCAGTTCTTTCGTAATCGTTGCCTGCGCAGCTGGCCTGAGATTGGTTTCATTAAACTGAAAGGCATCGTCGCCAGCTAGCGACAGGTGTCGGTCGCAGCGCGGCGGCGGCGCGGGCGCGGTTTCTGGTTCGGGCGGCGGCGGAACCACTACCATCAACGGCGGCGCGGTTATTTTTGTGATCGGTGGCTGTAGTGTGCCATCGCAGCCGAGAACCGCATCTGCTGGCGTCCAGCTACCCGTATGCCAACACAGGTCAAAGCCGCTGCGCACGATGATGCTGCGATTGTCTTGCAAATAGTCAAACGCAGTTTCGGCGGCCTGCACTGCGCTGACGGCCAGCACCGTCAGCGCGATCAGCATTGACGGGAGTTTGCAGTGCGTCAGCGGGAGGGGCATGAGGTTCAGTAGCGGTAGCGGGCAAGTCCCCATAATCGCCTAGTAAGCCTTGCGTGTTTTGAAAAACCGCAATGACACGGTCATCAGCAAGGGCGCGTAGGGCAGCATGTTCGACGATCCCGCGGGTGATGACGTGAATTCCCTCTCTCGCTTTAGTGGAAGCATCGACATCGATGGCTGGAGCGGTACCGAAACCCTTCATTGTTCGATATTTCCTTGCTATTCGCGCTCCGCAAAATTCTGTCTTACCCAAATCTTGCGCGCAGCTGCGTCATGCATTGATGATGCGAGCAACACTTAAAAAAATAGCAAAAATATAATTGATTTTGGTTTGTGTGCCAGATAAGATCAGATCAGATTAAGTTATTATTTTAATAATTTTAATCATCTGAGACACAGGCTAAATAAATACTCGTGTATTTGCAAAATAATTTTTCCTTAAGAGGCAAAGAAATGATCTGGAGCAGATTTTGGAAAGTTAAGATAAGTGAACATTACGATGGCAATTCACCAGATGTCTTCTATGTGACTCATGCCCAATATATTTGCGTTGGAAGCAAATCCAATTTTGTTGAAGCCTACGCTACTGACGCCGACTGGGTGGCCATTTTAGGCGGAGCTGGCAATGACACGATCATCTGTGGCGCAAGCAGACATTTAGACATCAACGCGGGAGTTGGAAACGATCTGATTTCCCTGGCGAATATGAATTGGGCCACTGTCAACGGTGGTGATGGAAATGACACAGTCGATTTCAGTCGTAATTCAGAAGGCGTATCGGCTGATCTTACCGGAGGTCCTGCTTACAAAATTGGTGACCCGTATGTTTGGAGCATTCTCAAGAATGTCGAAAATCTCACGGGCAGCGGCGGCTCTGATCGCCTTACAGGCAGCAGCGCAGCGAACCTGCTGTCTGGCGACTTGGGCAATGACTCACTATATGGCGGCGGTGGTAATGACACGCTCAAGGGTGGCGCAGGCGATGACATCATCAATGGCGGCACGGGCAATGATGTGATCCGCCTCGATGGCGGCGGTAACGATACCTTTATCTTCGATAGTCACTTTGGCCAGGACAGCATCACCCGCGTGAACCCGGCCGATGCTAATGGACAGGATGTCGTGCAGTTCAATGGCATCAACGTTGCGGATATCTTGTTCCAGCGTCAGGGCGACGACCTGCGCATCACGGTCGCGGCGTCGACGGACACGCTGACCTTGCTGAACTGGTATGCCCATCCGGGCGCGGGTACCGATAGTCCCAACTTCGATGTCGATCAGTTCCAGGCAGGTGAGGTCGTCCTGAGCGCTGATACGGTGGAGCAAATGGTCACGATCGTTGGCGCAGCGCCGGTGTCGATGGCTGAGCTGTCCGTGCATATTTAATAAGCGGGCGCAGACCCGCTTAAGGCAATTCCCTATGCGGCGCCGGGCGCTTGTCCGGCGTCGCATCTCAGGTCTCAGTTGGTCTCAATAAATCCACTCTGGTCACGCCTGTGCCGCCTATGGACGCCACTACGGCGCGCTACGCCTGAAAAGCGGCAAGCCGCTATGTCCGCATGTTAAAATCTCAGGTCAGCGTTACGTCCGCGCGCCGCATGCAGGCGCGGACATCCAGTCGAAATTTATTTAGTCAACCCGATATAGAAGACCTTCGCCACGCCAATGGATCAATTCGCTAAAGAAACAATACCAATTTCGCTCGAAGAAGAAATGCGTAAGAGCTACCTCGATTACGCCATGAGCGTCATTGTTGGTCGTGCATTGCCGGATGTTCGTGATGGTTTGAAGCCGGTGCATCGGCGCGTTCTGTTCGCCATGCACGAGACGAACAATGTCTGGAATCGTCCTTACGTCAAATGCGCGCGCGTCGTCGGTGAAGTGATGGGTAAATACCATCCGCATGGCGATCAGTCGATTTACGACACATTGGTGCGGATGGCGCAGGACTTTTCGATGCGCTATACGCTCGTCGATGGCCAGGGTAACTTCGGCTCGGTCGACGGCGATAATGCCGCGGCGATGCGTTACACCGAGTGCCGCCTTGACAAAATCGCCAGCGAGCTGCTCGCTGACATCGAAAAGGATACCGTCGACTTCGCGCCGAACTACGATGGCAAGGAAAAGGAACCGACGGTCTTGCCGACGCGGATCCCGAACCTGCTGATCAATGGCTCCTCCGGCATTGCGGTCGGCATGGCGACCAATATCCCGCCGCATAATATTACTGAAATCATCGATGGCGCCTTGCACGTGCTGCGCAATAGCGCCTGCACGATCGATGAGCTGATCGAAATCATTCCGGCGCCGGACTTCCCGACGGGCGGCACAATTTACGGCATCACTGGCGTACGCGATGGTTACCGCACCGGCCGTGGCCGTGTGGTCATGCGCGCCAAGACCCACTTTGAAGAATATGGCAAAGAGCACCGTATGGCGATCATCGTCGACGAGCTGCCTTACCAGGTCAACAAGAAGTCCCTGCTCGAGCGCATCGCTGAACTCGTGCGCGACAAGAAGCTGGAAGGCATTTCCGACATCCGCGACGAATCCGACAAGTCGGGCATGCGCGTCGTGATCGAGCTCAAGCGCGGCGAAGTGCCGGAAGTCGTCCTCAATAATCTCTACAAACAGACCCAGCTGCAAGACACTTTCGGCATGAACATGGTCGCGCTGGTCGATGGCCAGCCGCGACTGTTGAATCTGAAGCAGATGCTCGACTGCTTCCTGTCGCATCGCCGTGAAGTCGTCACGCGCCGTACCGTGTTCGACTTGCGTAAAGCACGCGAACGCGGCCATGTGCTCGAAGGTCTGGCAGTCGCCCTGGCAAATATCGATGACTTTATCGCCATCATCAAGGCTGCACCGACGCCACCTGTGGCGAAGTCGGAATTGATGATGCGTGCCTGGGATTCATCGGTCGTGCGTGAAATGCTGGCGCGTACCGGCACTGAAAACGTCGGTGGCGTGAATGCTTTCCGCCCGGAGAATCTGCCCAAGCATTACGGCATCCAGACCGATGGCTTGTACAAGCTTTCGGACGATCAGGCGCAGGAAATTCTGCAGATGCGTCTGCAACGCCTGACCGGTCTCGAGCAAGACAAGATCGTCAATGAGTACAAGGACGTGATGTCGCAAATCGCCGACCTGCTCGACATTCTGTCCAAGCCGGAACGCGTCACCGTCATCATCACCGATGAATTGACAGCCGCGAAAAATGAATACGGCGAAGGCAACAAGGATGCGCGCCGCTCGCACATTGAGCACAATGCCACCGACCTCGGTACCGAAGACCTGATCACGCCGCAAGACCTGGTCGTGACCCTGTCGCATACCGGTTACATGAAGTCGCAGCCCGTCTCCGAATACCGTGCGCAAAAGCGTGGCGGGCGCGGCAAGCAAGCCATGGCCACGAAAGAAGACGACTGGATCGACCAGCTCTTCATCGGCAATACGCATGATTACATCCTGTGCTTCTCGGATCGCGGCCGCATGTACTGGCTGAAGATCTGGGAAGTGCCGCAAGGTTCGCGCAATTCGCGCGGCAAGCCTATCGTCAACATGTTCCCGCTGCACGATGGCGAAAAGATCACCGTGATCCTGCCGATCTCGGGCGAGAACCGCACCTTCCCGGAAGACCGTTACATCTTCATGTCGACTAGCCTTGGCACAGTCAAGAAGACGCCATTGTCTGACTTCAGTAATCCACGCAAGGCCGGCATCATTGCGGTCGACCTCGACGAGGGCGACTTCCTGATCGGCGCAGCACTCACCGATGGCAAGCACGACGTGATGTTGTTCTCGGACTCCGGCAAGGCCGTGCGTTTTGATGAAAACGACGTGCGTCCTATGGGTCGTACCGCGCGCGGTGTGCGCGGCATGAACCTCGATGAAGGCCAGAACGTGATCGCCTTGCTGGTCGCTGAAAACGAACAGCAGTCAGTCCTGACAGCCACAGAAAACGGCTTCGGCAAACGTACGCCGATCACTGAGTACACGCGTCATGGCCGAGGCACGAAGGGCATGATCGCGATCCAGACTTCGGAACGTAACGGCCGCGTGGTCGCTGCGACCCTGGTCGATGTCACTGACGAAATCATGCTGATCACGACTGGCGGCGTCCTGATTCGCACCCGTGTTTCCGAGATTCGCGAAATGGGTCGTGCGACCCAGGGCGTGACGCTGATCGCGGTCGAAGATGGTACCAAGCTGTCCGGTTTGCAGCGCGTGGTCGAGTCCGATGTCGAAGAAGAGCAGGGCGACACGGAGGCCGAATGACCGAGGTGTTCAATTTTTCCGCTGGACCGGCGGTCTTGCCCAAGGAAGTCCTGAAGCAGGCCGCCGCTGAAATGCTGGATTGGCACGGCAGTGGCATGTCGGTCATGGAAATGAGCCATCGCGGCCCGGAATTCATGGCGATTTACCAGGATGCCGAGCGCGATCTGCGCGAGCTGCTCAGTGTCCCGGCCAATTACAAGATATTGTTCTTGCAGGGCGGCGGTCTCGCTGAAAACGCGATCGTGCCGATGAATCTCGTTGGCCGCGTGGCCAAGCCGGCCGTGGTCGACTTTGTTCATACCGGTTCATGGTCGGGCAAGTCGATCAAGGAAGCGGCGAAATACGCGAAGGTGAATGTCGCCGCCTCGGCAGCGGCCGGCGGCTTCACGACTGTGCCGCCGCAAGACAGCTGGCAGCTGACGAAAGATGCAGCTTACGTGCATGTCTGCACGAATGAAACCATCGATGGCGTCGAATACGCGTTCGTGCCGGACGTCGGTAATGTGCCTTTAGTCGCTGACATGTCCTCGCACATCCTCTCGCGTCCAGTGGACGTGTCGAGGTACGGTTTGATCTTCGGTGGCGCGCAAAAAAATATCGGTCCGGCCGGTTTGACGCTGGTCATTGTGCGTGAAGATTTGCTCGGCCATGCCTTGCCTATCTGTCCGTCGGCCTTTGATTTCAAGACCATCGCCGACAATGAGTCGATGTACAACACACCACCGACTTACGCGATTTATATCGCTGGTCTGGTGTTCAAGTGGCTCAAGCAGCAGGGCGGCGTGGCGGCAATGGAAGCGCGTAATATCGTCAAGGCAGGTCTCTTGTACGACGCCCTCGACAGCAGCGATTTTTATCAGAATCGTGTAGCGCCGGATGCCCGTTCGCGCATGAACATACCGTTCTATCTGCGTGACGAAGCGCTCAACAGCGCTTTCCTGAAGGGCGCGCAAGAGCGTCATTTATTGCAGCTGAAAGGCCATAAGTCGGTCGGCGGCATGCGTGCTTCGCTGTACAACGCGATGCCACTGGATGGCGTGCATGCGCTGGTCGACTATTTAAAAGAATTCGAAAAGTCGCACGCTTAAGTCGGAATATCGGGATATCCGAGACATGCGATAAATCGGTGGGCGCAACGCCCCCGGCTCAATGTATTGTGCCGGAAGCGCCGAGCCCGACGACCTGATAAAACTACAGAGACAAAAAGCATGATGGACAAACTCAAACCCCTGCGCGAAAAAATCGATGCCATCGATGCGCAAATCCTCGATTTGCTCAACCAGCGCGCCCGTGTCGCCGAAGCTGTCGGCCACGTCAAGGCTGAAACGAATGCACCCGTGTTCCGCCCCGAGCGCGAGGCGCAGGTCTTGCGCAGCGTCGCCGAATGTAATCCAGGACCGCTGGCCAGTAGCGACCTGCAAACCATCTTCCGTGAAGTAATGTCAGCCTGTCGCGCGCTGGAAAAACGCGTTACTGTGGCCTACCTCGGCCCGGCCGGTACCTTCAGTGAGCAAGCCGTGTACGAACAGTTCGGCCATGCAGTCGAAGGGGTGCCCTGCGTATCCATCGATGAAGTCTTCCGCGCGGCCGAAGCCGGCACGGCCGATTTCGGCGTTGTGCCGATTGAAAATTCCACTGAAGGCGTGATCAATCGCACACTTGACCTGCTGCTGCAAACGACGCTAAGTATCAGCGGCGAAGTCGCGATCCGCATCCATCACAATCTGATGACGGCCAGTGGCAGCATGAATGGCGTCACGCGCATCTGTGCGCATTCGCAGGCGCTGGCGCAGTGCCAGGGCTGGCTGACGCTGCATTTTCCGGAGATCGAACGCATTGCAGTCGCTTCGAACGCGGAAGCTGCACGCCTGGCGATGTCAGACCCTTGCATGGCTGCGATCGCCAGCGAGATCGCTGCACAGACCTACCATCTGCAAGTCGTGCACGCGCATATCGAGGATGATCCGCATAACCGTACGCGCTTTGCCATCGTCGGTCGCCTGCATACTTTGCCTAGCGGCGCTGACCAGACCTCGATCGTGCTCTCAGTGGCCAATGAAGCCGGCGCCGTCTACAAGCTGCTCGCGCCCCTGGCCAAACATGATGTGTCGATGACGCGCTTCGAGTCGCGTCCGGCACGCATGGGCACTTGGGAGTATTACTTCTATGTCGATATCGAAGGCCATGCCAATGATGCCAAGGTCGCAGCAGCCTTGACGGAATTGAAGCAAAATGCAGCCTTCTTCAAGCTGCTTGGGTCGTATCCGCTCAGCCTGTAATTGCGGCTGAGGTTTCCTTCTTAACGATATTAATCATTGGAACTCACCATGTCACATCAGTTCGGCCCAGATTATGTGCGCGCCATCGCGCCTTACCAGAGCGGCAAGCCGATTTCAGAAGTCGCCCGTGAATTCGGCCTCGACGAGGACAAGATCGTCAAACTCGCCTCGAATGAAAATCCGCTCGGCATGCCGGCCTCCGCGCAGCAGGCGATGCTGGCCGTGATGGGCGACCTTGGGCGCTATCCTGATGCGAACGGCTTCGACCTGAAGGCTGCTGTCGCGGCAAAATACCAGGTGCCGCAAGACTGGATCACGCTCGGCAATGGCAGCAACGATATCCTTGAACTGGTGGCGCACGCCCTGGTCGAGCCGCAGCAGGCGATCATGTATGCGCAGTATTCCTTCATCGTTTATCCGCTGGTGACCCAGGCCATCGGCGCGCGCGCAATCGTCGTGCCGGCGAAGGATTTCGGCCATGACCTGACTGCCATGAGCGCGGCAATTACGGCAGATACGAAGCTGATTTACATCGCCAATCCGAATAACCCGACCGGTACCTTCATCCCGGCTGGTGATATCGAGGCCTTCCTGCATACAGTGCCGGCGAATGTCGTGGTCGTGCTCGATGAAGCCTATAACGAATATCTGGCAAAAGAATTGCAATACGATTCCATCGCCTGGGTCCGTCAATATCCGAATCTCGTCGTCTCGCGCACGATGTCCAAGGCCTTTGGCCTCGCAGGTTTGCGCGTCGGCTTTGCGATTGCGCAGCCGGCGCTGACCGAATTGTTGAACCGCATACGTCAGCCTTTCAATGTGAATTCACTGGCACAGGCCGCAGCGGTCGCGGCGCTCAATGACACAGCTTTCCTGAACGAGAGTGCGGAAGTGAATGCCGCCGGCTACGTCCAGCTGACTGCGGCATGCAAGGAACTCGCGCTCGAGTATGTGCCATCGTGTGCCAACTTCGTGCTGGTCAAGGTCGGCAATGACGACGGGGCTGGCGCGCGCGTGAATCTGGCCTTGTTGAAGCAGGGCGTGATCGTGCGCCCGGTCGGCGGTTATGGTTTGCCGCAGTGGCTGCGCGTCTCGATCGGCCTGCCCGCAGAAAACGCGGCCTTCATCGCTGCATTGAAAATTGCACTGGGCTGAGTCTTGAAAAAAATTGTCATCTTCGGTGTCGGCCTGATCGGTGGCTCGTTCGCGCTGGCGCTGAAAAAAGCCGGCGTAGAAACGCAGTTCGTCGGTGTCGGGCGCAGGCTGGCCACGCTGGAGCGCGCAAAAGAACTCGGCATCATCGATGTCGCCAGCAGCTCGGTGGCTGAAGCTCTGGTGGACGCTGACCTCGTCCTGATCGCAGCACCCGTCGCACAAACCGGCGCCATCCTCGCGTCCATCGCGCCGCATCTGCAGTCGGGCACCATCGTCACTGATGCCGGCAGCACGAAAAGCGATGTCGTCGCAGCAGCGCGCGCAGCGCTCGGTGCAAAGATCGCCCAATTCGTTCCCGGCCATCCGATCGCCGGGCGTGAGCTCAACGGTCCCGATGCGGCGATCGCTGACCTGTACGTCGGCAAAAAAGTCGTACTCGCGCCATTGGCTGAAAATGCGCCAGAAGATGTCGAGCGCGTCGCCGCGGCATGGCGTGCATGTGGCGCGATCATCCATCAGCTCACACCCGAAAAACACGACGGCGTCTTCGCTGCAGTCAGCCACCTGCCGCATTTGCTCGCCTATGCGCTGGTCGATGACCTCGCTAAAAAGCCGCATGCCGACCTGCTGTTCGAATATGCGGCCAGCGGCTTTCGCGACTTCACGCGCATCGCCGGCTCTTCTCCTGAAATGTGGCGCGACATCTCCATCGCAAACCAGTCGGCGCTCTTGGCCGAACTCGATTCTTATCTGCTGCAATTGACGTCCATGCGTACTGCGCTGGCGCAAGGCGATGGCGCAGCGCTGGAAGCCGTTTATGCGAACGCCCAGCGCGCACGCCTGAACTGGCAGCAGCGCATCGAGTCAGCAGAAAAACAAAATAAAGAAGGCGGCGACTAATGAAGCATTACCCCCATCATCTCGATTTACAGCCGGCCTTGCATGCGCGTGGCGTAGTGCGCCTGCCGGGCTCGAAAAGCATCTCGAACCGTATCCTGCTGCTGGCGGCACTGTCGCGCGGCACGACGCAGATCATGGACCTGCTCGCCTCGGACGATACGCATGTGATGCTGATGGCGCTGCAAAAGCTCGGTGTGCACTGGCAGCAAGAGGGCGAAAGCCAGAACTACGTCGTGCAGGGCGCGGATGGCCGCTTTCCCGTACATCAGGCGGATCTGTTCATGGGCAATGCCGGCACGGCGATCCGGCCATTGACGGCGGCGCTCGCGGTCATGGGTGGCGATTACACCGTCCATGGCGTGGCGCGCATGCATGAGCGTCCGATCGGCGACCTGGTCGACGCCTTGAATGCGGTCGGTCTGCATATTGATTACACCGGCAACGCGGGCTTCCCGCCGCTGCATATCCGTCGCGGGGCTTTGAAAGCCCAGCGCATGCAGGTGCGCGGCAATGTCTCGAGCCAGTTCCTCACAGCCTTGCTGATGGCCGCGCCGATGATGGCGCGCGATGAGGCTGTCGTCATCGATGTCATTGGCGATCTCATCTCCAAACCCTATATCGAAATCACGCTGAACCTGATGCGCCGCTTCGGCGTCGAGGTAGAGCGCGACGGCTGGCAATCCTTTACGATCGCCGCCGGTCAGCATTACCTCAGCCCCGGCGTGATCCATGTCGAAGGCGATGCCTCGTCAGCGTCCTACTTTCTGGCGGCCGGCGCGATCGGCGGCGGGCCGGTGCGCGTTGAAGGCGTGGGCAAGAACAGCATTCAGGGCGATGTGCGTTTTGTGGAAGCGCTGGCGCAAATGGGCGCGACGATCACGATGGGCGATAACTGGATCGAGGCAGCAGGTCATGGTCCTTTGAAGGCGATCGATGCCGACTTCAACCATATTCCTGACGCTGCCATGACGATCGCGGTCGCCGCGCTCTACGCCGAAGGCAAGAGCACGCTGCGCAATATCGCCAGTTGGCGCGTAAAAGAGACGGACCGCATCGCTGCCATGGCGACTGAATTGCGCAAGCTTGGTGCGATCGTTGAAGAAACAGCAGATTCATTGTCGGTCACGCCACCAGCGCAGATCCAGGCAGCGACGATTGATACCTATGACGATCACCGCATGGCGATGTGCTTCTCTCTGGCTTCGCTTGATGGCGTGGCGCGGCGTGGCAATGTGATCCGCATCAATGATCCAAAATGTGTGGCCAAGACCTTCCCTGATTATTTTGCGACTTTCGCGACCGTTGCGACGAACGATTTACTCTAAAAAATGACTAATCCTATTGTTCCGGTAATTACGCTCGACGGCCCTACAGCCTCCGGCAAAGGCACAGTCGCGCATCGGATTGCTGACCATCTCGGCTTTCATTACCTTGATTCTGGCGCGCTGTATCGTTTGACGGCCTTGTCGGCATTACGCAAGGGCGTCGCGCTCACGGATGAGCATGCCATCGCCAAGCTGGCCGAGTATTTGCCATGCCGTTTCGCTGGCGGGGAAATTTTTCTCGGTCAGGAAAACGTGACGGACGCGATCCGCGCGGAAGCGGTCGGCAATACGGCGTCGAAGATTGCGACATTGCCTACAGTGCGGCAAGCCTTGTATGCGCTGCAGCTCGGTTTTCGCAAGGCGCCGGGTCTGGTGGCTGACGGGCGCGACATGGGGACGGTGATATTTCCGCATGCGACGCTGAAGGTTTTTCTGATGGCCAGCGCCGAAGCGCGTGCTGAAAGACGATATAAGCAATTGATTGAGAAGGGTTTTGCTGCTAGTATGCACGACCTCTTTGCCGACTTGGTCGAGCGGGACGCGCGCGATGCGAATCGCGCCATCTCCCCGCTCAAGCCGGCCGATAGTGCGCATATCCTTGATACCTCGCACATGAGCATCGATGAAGCTGTCGCTGCAGTGCTGGGCTGGTATGCTGAAGTAAAGAAGGCGCATTAAGGCTTTCTGTAGTGTGTAAGTGGTGTCCGTCATGGCGCAAAGCGATGGTGGACGTTGTTGAACCTAACCCAATATTTGCCGCATCCTGCGAGCGAAATTGGCTAACCTGCGTGAATCCAAATGTCTACAGTTATTACCTCCACTGAATCGTCCGGTATGGAAAGCTTCGCGGCTCTTTTTGAAGAGTCATTGACGCGCCAGGACATGCGTTCCGGCGAAGTTATCTCCGCTGAAGTCGTACGCCTTGACCACAATTTCGTGATCGTCAACGCCGGCCTGAAGTCAGAAGCATTTATCCCAATTGAAGAATTCAAGAACGACCTCGGCGAACTCGAAGTTGAAATCGGTGACTTCGTTTCCGTAGCGATCGAATCGCTGGAAAACGGCTTCGGCGATACAATCCTGTCGCGCGACAAGGCCAAGCGTCTGGCATCGTGGCTCTCGCTCGAAAAAGCGATGGAGTCCGGCGAGATTGTTACCGGTACTGTCAATGGCAAGGTCAAGGGCGGCCTGACCGTTCTGACCAACGGCATCCGTGCCTTCCTCCCAGGTTCGCTGGTCGATACACGTCCTGTCAAAGACACGACGCCGTACGAAGGCAAGACCATGGAATTCAAGGTCATCAAGCTGGACCGCAAGCGTAACAACGTTGTGCTGTCACGCCGCGCTGTCATCGAAGCATCGATGGGCGAAGAGCGTCAGAAGCTGATGGAAACCCTGAAAGAAGGTACTGTTGTTACCGGTATCGTCAAAAATATCACTGACTATGGCGCCTTCGTGGACCTCGGCGGTATCGATGGCCTGTTGCACATCACTGATCTGGCATGGCGTCGTGTGCGTCACCCATCAGAAGTGTTGACAGTCGGTCAAGAGATCACTGCCAAGGTTCTGAAGTACGATCAAGAGAAAAACCGTGTGTCCCTGGGCGTGAAGCAATTGGGCGACGATCCGTGGACAGGTCTGTCACGTCGTTATCCACAAAGCACACGTCTGTTCGGCAAGGTCACGAACCTCACCGACTACGGCGCATTCGTGGAAGTCGAGCAGGGTATCGAAGGTCTGGTTCACGTTTCAGAAATGGACTGGACCAACAAGAACGTGGCACCGAACAAAGTTGTCCAATTGGGCGATGAAGTCGAAGTCATGGTTCTCGAGATCGACGAAGAGCGTCGTCGTATCAGCCTCGGCATGAAGCAATGCAAAGCCAATCCATGGGACGACTTCGCAGTCACCCACAAGAAGGGCGACAAAGTCCGCGGCGCGATCAAGTCGATCACTGACTTCGGCGTGTTTATCGGCCTGGCCGGTAACATCGACGGTCTGGTGCATCTGTCGGATCTGTCATGGACAGAGACAGGCGAAGAGGCAGTCCGCCGCTTCAAGAAAGGTGACGAACTCGAAGCCATCGTGTTGGCCATCGATGTCGAGCGTGAGCGCGTTTCCCTGGGCGTTAAACAGCTCGAAGGCGACCCGTTCAACAACTTCTGCGCAATGAACGACAAGGGCGCCCTGGTAACAGGTACCGTCAAATCAGTGGAGCCAAAAGGCGCCGTGATCCAATTGTCCGAAGAAGTCGAAGGCTACCTGCGCGCTTCCGAAATCTCCCGCGATCGCGTGGAAGATGCCGGTACGCACCTGAAGGTTGGCGATACAGTCGAAGCCATGGTCTTGAACATCGATCGCAAAGCACGCGGTATCCAGCTGTCGATCAAAGCGAAAGACAATGTCGAGACTCAGGAAGCCATGCAGAAGATGTCTTCGGACTCGAACGCTGCTTCCGGTACGACCAGCCTGGGCGCTTTGCTCAAAGCTAAGTTCGATAGCAAGAACTAATAGGCTGAACCGTCAATGACAAAGTCAGAGCTGATTGCTCGTCTGGCTGAGCGTTATCCGCAGCTGGTCGCTAAAGATGCGGATTACGCGGTCAAAACCATCCTTGATGCAATGACGGACGCTTTGTCGACCGGCCAGCGCATCGAGATACGTGGTTTTGGCAGCTTTGCGCTCAACAGCCGTCCGCCGCGTATCGGTCGTAATCCCAAGTCCGGGGACAAAGTGATGGTGCCTGAAAAACGGGTGCCGCATTTCAAGCCGGGCAAGGAATTGCGCGAACGCGTGGACGCGATGGTCGGGCAGCCGATCAAGGAAGACTGAGTCATTTTCACCATGCTGCGACATTGTCCAGCATGGTCCAGCACTAAAAACGCGGCATCTTCGGATGCCGTTTTTTTTGCGCTTATTTCACGTACAATTTCACCTGTTTTGTAACAAGAAAGCAGCGCCATGAAAATTTTGTTCAGAATCGTCGCCATCCTCCTTTTCGTGATTTTTTTCGGCTTCGCCTTGAAGAATACGCAGGAGACGAGCTTGCACTTCTTCCTGGACACCACGATCCATGCCCCGCTGGTCATCATGCTGCTGGGCTTTTTCGCGGCCGGCGCGGTGCTGGGGATACTGGCAATGACGCCGATCGTATTCCGTCACCGCCGCGAACTGAACGCCCAGAAAAGGCAGCTGCAAAATCTGCAAAAGGATTACGATGCCTTGCAGACGACGCGCGTGCAGCAGCCGGCAGCCGATGGCGTCGGCAGCTCGGTGTAATGCCTTCTTTGCCCACTTTAAAAGAAAAAACGCATGGAATTTGAAACCTGGTGGCTGGCCGCAGTGCCGATCTTTTTTGCACTGGGATGGATTGCTGCCCGCATCGACATCAAGCAATTGCTGTCCGAATCGCGCACGCTGCCGCGCGGCTATTTCAAGGGTCTCAATTTTCTGCTCAATGAACAGCCGGACAAGGCCATCGACGCCTTCATTGAAATCCTCAAGCTTGATCCCGAAACCGTAGAACTGCATTTCGCCCTCGGCAATCTGTTCCGCCGCCGTGGCGAAACCGAGCGCGCCATTCGCGTGCACCAGAATTTGCTCGCGCGCCCGGACCTGCCGCAAGAGCACATGGTTCACGCACAGTTCGAACTCGGCCAGGATTACCTCAAGGCCGGCTTGCTTGATCGCGCCGAAGAAACCTTCAATAAACTCGTCGACACCCAATACAGTGCCCAGGCGCGACGCGCCTTGCTGGAAATTTATCAGCGCGAAAAGGAATGGCAGCGCGCCATTGAAGCCGCGAGCGCCTTGCAGGAATCTGGCGCCGGTGGCCGACAACGCGAGATCGCCCAGTTCTATTGCGAGATGGCGCAGGATGAACTGGTACACACGCATCCCGAAGTGGCCATGGAGCTGCTGGAAAAATCGCTGGCCTCAGACCGCAAGAGCGTGCGCGCCATGATCCTGATCGGCGATGTCTATCAGGCCCGTGGCGACACCGAAAACGCCTTGCTGACCTGGCGTCGCGTTGAACAGCAAAGCGTGCCGCATGTAGCGCTGGTCGCACAGCGACTGATGGATGGCTATCGCGCTGTCGGACGCGCGCAGGAAGGCGCGAATCTGCTGAAAGCTTATCTCGCTGAAGCCTCCTCGATCGACCTGCTCGAAGTCGTCTTCCAGGCCGTGCTTGATCTGGACGGCGTGGAAGCGGCGAATCAGCTCGTGAGCGCAGAACTGCGCCGCACGCCGACCTTGCTTGGTCTGGATAAATTGCTCGAAGCGCGGCTCATGGAAGCGCGTCCGGAAATTCGTCCGGAACTCTCGCTGGTCAAGAATCTTGTCCACGGTTATACGCAAAAACTCGCGCGCTACCAGTGCAGTCAATGCGGATTCAAGGCGCGCCAGTACTATTGGCAGTGCCCCGGCTGCAGCCAGTGGGAATCCTACCCGCCGCGCCGCACGGAAGAATTGAATGTCATGAATTAAATTGAATCAGATTGGATAAGCATGAAAATCACCATCATCGGTACGGGTTATGTCGGCCTTGTCACAGGCGCTTGCCTGGCTGAACTCGGCAATAATGTATTTTGTCTCGACGTCGATCAAAGCAAGATCGACATCCTCAATAGTGGCGGCATTCCTATCCATGAACCGGGCTTGGCCGATCTGGTCGCGCGCAATCGCGCCGCGAAACGCCTGACGTTTTCGACCGATGTTGCCGCCAGCGTCGCCCATGGCGATATCCAGTTCATCGCGGTCGGCACGCCGCCCGATGAAGATGGCTCGGCGGACTTGCAATACGTCGTCGCAGCGGCGCGCAATATCGGCAAATACATGAACGGCTTCAAGGTCGTGGTCGATAAGTCGACCGTGCCGGTCGGGACGGCCGACAAGGTCAGCGCCGCCATCGCCGAAGAACTGGCCCTGCGCGACAATGCCGGCAAGTTTTCGGTCGTGTCCAATCCGGAATTTTTGAAGGAAGGCGCGGCTGTTGAAGACTTCATGCGGCCTGACCGCATCGTGCTCGGCTGTGATAAGTCGACTGAGGGCTTGCAAGCGCAGGCGCTGATGAAGAAACTGTATGCGCCATTCAACCGTAACCATGAGCGCACACTGTGGATGGATGTGCGCTCGGCCGAGTTCACAAAATATGCGGCGAACGCCATGCTGGCAACGCGTATCTCCTTCATGAACGAGTTGGCGAATCTGGCTGATAAGGTCGGTGCCGATATCGAAGCGGTGCGTCAGGGCATAGGCTCGGATCCGCGCATCGGCTACAGCTTTCTGTACGCCGGCTGCGGCTATGGCGGCTCCTGCTTTCCGAAAGACGTGCAGGCGCTCGAGCGCACGGCGCGGGCTTTCGATCAGGATTTGCTGATCCTGCGCGCCGTCGAAGCGGTCAACAATAATCAGAAACATGTGCTCGGTAAAAAAATCGTCGAGCGTTTCGGCGCTGACTTGCAGGGTAAATCGTTTGCCTTGTGGGGGCTGGCTTTCAAACCGAATACGGATGACATGCGCGAAGCTTCGGCGCGGGTTTTACTGGGTGAATTGATCGGTCGCGGCGCGACTGTCGCCGTTTATGATCCGGTCGCGATGGCGGAAGCGAAGCGCGTGCTGGCGCTGGATTTTGCCGGCCAGCCGGAAGCGCTGGCAAGAATTCGTTTTTGCGACAGCTCCATGGAAGCATTGGAGGGCGCCGATGCGCTGGCCATCGTCACGGAGTGGAAAACTTTCCGCAGCCCTGACTTCGACCAGGTCAAGACTGCACTGAAGTCGCCGGTGATCTTTGACGGACGCAATCTCTATGAACCCCAGGTCATGGCCGATGCCGGCTTTGAATATCATGGCATCGGTCGCTCGGTGCTCACGCGAACATGAATAAGCCGCTGACTGAACTGACGGCGCTGCCGATGGCGCTGGCACAAACGCGCATCCTCGTGGTCGGCGATGTCATGCTCGACCGTTACTGGTTTGGCGAGGTAAGCCGTATTTCGCCCGAAGCGCCGGTGCCCATCGTACGCGTGGAGCGGCGCGAAGCACGCCTCGGTGGCGCTGCCAACGTCGCGCGCAATGCGGTCGCGCTCGGTGCGCAGACAGGCTTGCTCGGCGTGGTCGGGCAGGACGAGGCTGGCGAGCAAGTGCAAGAGATGGTGCGCGAGCTCGACATCCAGGATTATTTGAATCGCGATGCGAGTATTTCGACCATTATCAAACTGCGCGTGATTGGCCGTCAGCAGCAGCTGCTGCGCATCGATTTCGAAGAGGCGCCGAGTGAAAGCATCCTGCGCGACAAGCTCACGCAATTCAATGCCTTGCTGCCGCAGTTCGATGTGATTGTGCTCAGTGACTATGCCAAGGGCAGCCTCGTCAATGTCAGCCAGATGATCAAGGCTGCGCGCGCCGCTGGTAAATGCGTGCTGGTGGACCCGAAAGGCGAGGACTTCAGCCCCTATGCCGGCGCTTCCGTGTTGACGCCGAACCGCGCGGAATTCCGCCATATCGTCGGCAGCTGGAAGAATGAAGCTGAGCTCACTGAAAAGGCGCAAGCCTTGCGCAGCAAGCTATCGCTGGAAGCCTTGCTGCTGACGCGCTCCGAAGAGGGCATGACGCTCTACACCGACACGGAAGTCGTGCACATCCCGGCCATGGCGCGCGAAGTCTTTGATGTCTCCGGTGCGGGCGACACGGTGATCGCCACGCTGGCGGTGATGCTGGGGGCAAATGTGCCGATCGCTGAAGCAGTGGCGATCGCAAACCGTGCTGGCGGCATCGTCGTCGGCAAGCTCGGCACGGCGACCGTGACGAAAGAAGAATTGTTCGCTTGATATGGCTTGTCAACCGTAACGCGCGCGGCGCATTATGGTTGTGAGCCTCGCGCGTTTTTAGAGTCGCAGGTGCTGTCATTCAATTAACCGGAAGAGGAAGACACATGTTGAAGAAATTATTGTTAGCTGTTGCAAGCATGATCGCCATGATGAGTTTTGCGTTTGCTGACGTGGATGTGAACAAGGCTGATCAGGCTGCGCTCGATAGCGTCAAGGGCGTTGGCCCTTCGACCTCGAAGACCATACTTGATGAACGTAAAAAAGGGGGCGAATTCAAGGACTGGGCGGATTTTGAAAAGCGCGTCAAGGGCGTAGGTGCGAAGCGCTCGGTCGCCTTGTCTGAGGCTGGCCTGACCGTGAATGGCGCCAAGAAGGCGGCGGCTGCGTCGGCGTCAGCATCAGCATCGGCAGCTGCGTCCAAGCCTGCCAGTGCGCCTGCATCGGCACCAGCAGCATCAGCCTCGGTACCCGCTAAAAAATAAGCGAGTCAGTACGCCAGAATAGCCCGTCCGCAAGGCGGGCTTTTTTATGTCCGCCTGCGCGCGTATCGCTGATCGGCACACATTGCCCCCGTCGATTAAAATACGGCCTCTGACCTTTACATAGCAGGACACCATGGCTTACCTGACCCTCGAAGACACGATCGGCAATACGCCGCTGGTTCAATTGACGCGCCTGCCCGGCGATGAAGCAAGGCGGCGCAACAACGTCATCCTCGGCAAGCTCGAGGGGAATAATCCGGCCGGCTCAGTCAAGGATCGGCCTGCGCTGTCCATGATCAAGCATGCTGAAGCGCGCGGCACGATCAAGCCGGGCGATACGCTCATCGAAGCCACCAGCGGCAATACCGGTATTGCGCTGGCGATGGCCGCTGCCATGCGCGGCTACAAGATGGTTTTGCTGATGCCGGAAAACCTCAGCATCGAGCGGCGCCAGAGCATGGCCGCCTATGGCGCGAAAATTATCCTCACCCCCAAAACCGGCGGCATGGAATATGCGCGTGACCTGGCCGAAAAAATGCAGGCTGAAGGTCAGGGTTTGATCCTCGATCAGTTCGCCAATCCCGATAATCCGCTCGCGCACTATGACAGTACCGGTCCGGAAATCTGGCGTGATACCGAAGGGCGCGTCACGCATTTCGTCAGTGCCATGGGCACCACCGGCACCATCATGGGCGTATCGAAATTTTTGAAAGAACAGAATCCCGGCGTGCAGATCATCGGCGCACAGCCGGAAGAGGGCTCGCAAATTCCGGGCATACGCAAATGGCCGGAAGCGTATTTGCCGAAAATTTTTGATCGCAGCGCGATCGATCAGGTTGAGTCTGTCACGCAAGCCGCTGCCGAACACATGGCGCGCCGACTGGCAGTGGAGGAGGGGATTTTTTGCGGACCGTCCGCTGCCGGCGCCTGCGAAGTCGCCTTGCGGATTTCCGACACTGTGGAAAATGCCACGATCGTCTTCATCGTCTGCGATCGTGGCGATCGCTATCTGTCTACCGGTATATTCCCGGCATAAGCTCAGGCTGGCCAGCAAGCCCTGCCGCGTTATCGGTCAGGGCCTGCTGAATTTCAGTTTTACGCTTCCGTAGTCGTATCAAGCGACTCTTCAACTTCCACGCCATCTTTCGGCTTGAACTGTTTATCGCTGATGCGGAATTTTTCGCGGCGATCGCCCATCAGCGCGCGCAATTCCTGAATGCTCAGATCGCTCACTTCATGCATGCGGATCAGCAGCGAAGCGCCCACAGGCAGACGACGGTGACGGATTTTACTGATCACGGGCGGTGCCACTTCGAGAATGCGCGACAAGGCCGCATCGTTTTTCAGACTCAGTTTATCGATCAGTGAGTCGAGCAGATTGTTCGGGTCGTAGTCTGGCAGCGCGGCGAGTTTGGTACTTTCGTTCATAGTGGGGTATCTGCTATCTTAACGTTAAAATTGTTGTAATTAAGCAAGAATTGTACAGGTAATCACGCTTTTGGTGCTTTAGAAGTTCGCCTCTAATACCTTCGTAATCGTACTATTTGTGATGTGCATAGCAGTGTAGCCAGCGCGGATGACTGGCATTTGATTATTCTCAATAGGACGTGCCGGACTGAACGCTGCAGATAATGCTAGCCTGAATGACACCTTATTTTTGCGCGTCGTCGGAAGTGATGGTGGCATTTTCAGCAAACAGTCGGTCCCAGCCTTCGTGCCCAAGCGCCTGCATGGTGGCGATATTTTTTTCATAAATATCAGCCGCATCTGGAAACGCGGCGACGGCGTTTTCAATGCTCGCTTCGCGCAGCAGATGCAGGGTCGGATAGGGCGAGCGGTTCGTGTAGTTACCAATGTCGTCGGGCTCGGTGCCGGCAAACTGGTAATCTGGATGAAAGCTGGCGACCTGGATTTCACCGTCGAGGTCGGCTTCGGCGATGGCTTCGTCAGCGACATCGAGGAAATCGTTGTAGTCGAGGAAGTCGCGCATGACGTAAGGATGGATCAATACCGTCGTGTCGAGTTCGGCAGGATTCGTTTCGGCGATATGCTCGAGCTCGACGACGAAATCGCGGTATAGCTGCTTGGCGGATTTGGCGTCGCTGATGGCATAACGGATCTGGCGTTTGACTTGCACGGCTTTGGCGAAGGGACACAGGTTCAGGCCGATGACGGCTTTATTGATCCATGCCTCGGTGCGCAGGATGATTTCACGCGTGTCTTCATCGAGCAGCGCGGCGTCGTCAGGATTTTGCAAGGCGATACGGATCATGGTTCAGCTCGAGTGAATGCCGGGAGTGACTAGGCTACCACGTGTCCGGCTGAATTGAAAAATTCATCGATCAGGCGGCGATTAAGGCGGCAGATCAGCTATCCTTTGCGTCTTTTCAGTATTGCTTATCTATTTTATGGCCATTAAATCGACGATATTCAAGGCGGATGTACAGATCGCCGACATGGACAGACACTATTACGCGAACCATCAGCTGACGCTCGCGCGCCATCCGTCCGAGACCGATGAACGCATGATGATGCGGGTACTGGCCTTCGTGCTGCATGCGAATGACGCACTGGTCTTCGGCAAAGGCCTCAGCGCCGATGACGAGCCGGACCTATGGCAAAAGGATCTCACCGGCGCCATCGATTTGTGGCTCGAAGTCGGCCAGCCCGACGACAAACGCATTCTTAAAGCCTGCGGCCGCGCAGAGCAGGTGATCGTCTACACCTACGCCCACAATAGTCCGATCTGGTGGAGTGGCATCGGCAGCCGCATCGAGCGTGCCAAAAATCTGCGCATCATCAATGTGCCGCACACGACCAGCGCGGCGCTGGCAAAGATGGCGCAGCGGAATATGCAATTGCAATGCACGATACAGGATGGCCAGACCTGGATCACGGCCAATGACGAGACCGTCCAGATCGACCTGACGAGCTGGAAGTAAGCTTATTTGTCGCGCGCGCTGCGGATCGCGCGACCGAGATCGATCACTGACATCGCATAAAAATAACTGCGGTTATATTGCGTGATCACGAAAAAATTCGCCGCGCCCAGCCAGTACTCGGTCGGCTCCGCGCCATTTTGCAAATCCACCAGACTGAAAAGGGTATCCGCTGGCAGTTCGCTGCCGGGCGTGACGCCGTCGCGGCGCATTTCGTCGGCCGTGAATTGCGCCTTCAAGCCCTGGCCGATGAATCGGTCCCATGCCGCTTTGCCCTCGGCATTGGTTGCACTGACACTGGCCGGGAAGACGTAAGGCGCGCCTTTTTGCCAGCCATGCTGGACCAGGAAATTGGCCACGCTGCCGATAGCGTCACTGTTCGAACTGCGCAGGTCGATACGCGAGTCGCCATCAAAATCAATCGCGTATTTGCGCAGGCTACTGGGCATAAATTGCGGCAAGCCGATCGCGCCCGCATATGAGCCTGTCAGTGAAAACGGATCGATGCCGGCCTCGCGCGCATACAGCAAGGTATTTTCAAGTTCAGTGCGAAAGAGCGCCACGCGCATCTCGCGGTTCGGCGTCTCCGGATATGAAAACGCCAGCGTCGTAATCGCATCGAGCACGCGGAAGCTGCCCGTATTGCGCCCGTAAATGGTCTCTACGCCGATGATGCCGACGATGATTTCGGCCGGCACGCCAAAGCGCGCTTCGGCGCGCGCGAGTGCATCGGCATTCGCATTCCAGAAGGCCAGGCCGGCGCTAATCCTGATAGGCTCAACAAAGCGCGCGCGGTAGGTCGTCCAGTTTTTGGGCTTACCCGGTGGTGCCGGCTTCATCAGCTGGATGGCGCTGTCGACATAGCGGGTCTTGTTGAGCAGGGCTTCCAGCTCGCTGCGGTCAAAGCCGTGCTTTTCCACCATCATGTCGATGAAGCTGCGCGCCTCCTTCCAGCTGGCGAAGTTAGCGTATTCGCCGGTCACCGGCGTTTTGGCGGCGGCTTTGGTTTTGGCTTTGGCTTTGCTCTTGCTGTGCTTGGCCTTGGGCTTATGCGGCGGTGTTTCGGCATGGGCTGCCGGCAGGCTCAGCGCGAGCGCGATCAGGGCCAGGCGAAATACGGAGAGGGCGGGGCGGGACAGAGAAAAACGCGGGAATATCATCGGCATCGGGAAAAAATTATCTTCAAATTGGCAATATCACCAGCGCGGCGATGTGCACCGGCTTGGCCATATTGCAGTGATTCATACAGCGCGAGGAACTGCGCTACCGCGATTCTATGCGATGCGGCGAGCTTCTGGTGTTCCCGCGTGAGTCTTGCTGCATAGGCGCGCGGACCTTCATGCACAGCGCGCGGCAGGCCGCGCCGTGCAAGGTCGCGGCACAGCGCGTCGTAAAGCGCCTGAGCCGGATCGATTTTTTGCCGGCGCCACAGCAGCGGCGCGAACGACAGCGCCATGGCGATGCCGCCGGCGATGCACAGGACGCCGATGAGCGTGCGCCAGTCAGGCTGCACAAAGCCGAGCGCGCGCAAGACATCCTGCTGTTTATCGGTCGAATAATTCAAGACCCATTGATTCCATTGATTCGTCACCGCATCCCAATTGAAGCGCAGCGTGCCCAGCAGTGAATTGCGCCCAAGGTCGAGCTGCAGCAGGCCGCCCAGCAGACGCGGCGGCAGCACGCTGGCGAGATTTTTCTCAACGCGTTCGGGCGCCACAGCCGCGGTCGGATCGATGCGCGTCCAGCCTTTCCCAGTGAGCCAGACTTCTGCCCAGGCATGGGCATCCGACTGGCGCACGCTCAGATAGCCATCGATGGGATTGATTTCGCCGCCCTGATAGCCAGTGACCACGCGCGCTGGAATGCCTGCGGCGCGCATGAGGACGACGAAAGCGCTGGCGTAATGTTCACAAAATCCGGCGCGCGTGGTGAACAGAAAATCATCGATGCTGTCGCGCCCCAGCAGCGGCGGCGACAGCGTGTAGCGAAATGGCGCCTGACGAAAACTTTGCAAGGCTATGGCTATCAGGCGGCCATCGTCCAGTTCGCTGTGTCTGAGCTGTTTCGCATAGGCGAGCGTGGCCGGATTGAAGCCGGGCGGCAGGGACAGCCACGGCGACAATGCTGCGTCGCTGAGTTCGGCTTGTAATTCGAAGGTCACGTTTGAGGTGACGGCATAACGCAGGCGTTCCTCGATAGGACGTGCAGCCAGTAGTTCCAGTTCCGCTGAAAAGCCGCTGCCCTGTGCGGCCAGCTCCGGCGGCGCCTGCGCCAGATCCAGCGCAAACAGCGAACGTAATCCATGCGCTTCCAGCGTGACGACATAGCGTATCGGCTCGCCCTGCCAGCGCACGGCAATTGAGCGTGCGGCGCGGTCCCTGTGGTCATGCGTGATGCGCCGCCAGGTACGGCCGTCAAATGTGCCCAGCACCGGGCCACGCCAATACAGCTTGTCCCGTGGTGGCACCGGGTCGGTGAAAGCGACGCGAAAGGCGAGCTCGTCGGAATTAGCCAGCTGCGAGATATTCCCGGGGCTCATTTCCTCCGACAGGCCAGAGTGCGCGATGCCGGCGTCGTTCGGCAAATTCCACAGTGGCCCCTGAATCCGCGGAAACAGCACGAACAGCACCAGCATCAATGGCGTCGCCAGCGTCAGGATCAGCAGGCTGAATTTGACGCGTTGTTTGAGCGGCGGCACGCGTCCCGTGTACTGGAAAGATAACTGCGTCGTCAGCAGGGCCAGTATCGTTACGCCTGTCAGTAAAGCCGTAGCGATCGTCTGCGTAGAAAAAAAATTCGCCAGCACCAGAAAATAGCTGAGGAAGATGACGATGAATAAATCGCGCCGGGCATGCATCTCCAGCAGCTTCAGTGTCAGCAGCAAGGCCAGTAGCGTCACGCCCGCATCGCGCCCGAGGAAGGTCTTATGCGTCATATAACTGCCGGCCATGGCCGCAGCTGCGACGGGCAGCAGCAGCCACAAGGGCGGCATGCGATTACCGCGCCAGGCGATCCAGCCGCGCCATAACAGCAGACTCAGGCAAAACAGCGAGCTCCATACGGGCAGGCGTGGCGCATGCGGCGCGAGCACCAGCGCACAGCTCAGCAGCAGGAGCAGGGTATCACTCTTGTCGCGTGATAGCAGTGCCAGTGACGGTAGGCGCGACTTCATGTGCCGCCTTCATACAGCGCCAGCAGCCGCAGGCAGGCCGCTTCTTGCGCCGGTCCGAGCGCCAGCGGCAGGGCAACGGAGCCGAGGCGAAATGCATAGGGCACACCGCGCGATTCGGCATCGAGCACCCAGCGCGTCATGCGCGAGAGTTTGTCTTCGAGATCCATCCGGCGCGGCAATTTACAGAAATCGATGCACAGCTCGTTGGCGCCGCCGCCATCATCGAACTGTTTGCTTAGCAGCAGGCCGTCGGCATCATCGTCGAGCCGCGCAATCTGGCGCCAGGCGAGTTGTCTGGGCGTGTCGCCGGGACGATAGGCGCGGATGCCGGAAAAATCTTCCTGGCCGGTGCTGCTGCGCGCAGCGCCTTGGGCATGGAAGGGCAGGGGTGGTGCCTGTAGTTCGGGGCGCGGATACACGAGGACTTGCACATCGGGCCGCCAGTAACTCCAGGCGCGTAGCAAGCCCAGCGGAAAGCGCGTCTGCAGGCGTACGCGCGGCACCCGCAGCCAGCCGCGTTGCGTGGTCAAGATCGACAGTGTGATCTGCGCGCTGTCTTCGGCGGCGACATCGACAGCCTGTTCCAGCGCTGGCAGCGCCGTGTCGATAAAGCCCAGCCAAAGGGCATAGCGATCATGTTTGCGCCGGTTTTGCAGATGCAGTTCGAAGTGCGCCGGTTCACCGCAAAATACCGGCGCCGCGCGACCGGGACGCAAATGCAGATAAGCCAGATTACGAAACGTCAGCATCATGTCGACCAGCGCGCAGCTGGCGAGCAGGAAAGTGAGGCCAAAGCCGAGGCTGAGTTTGTAATTAATGGCGCCGATGAACAGCAGCACCAGCAAGGCCGCGAACATGAGTCCGGCTCGAGTAGGCAGGATGAAAACGCGCCGCTGGTTGAGGAAGACTTCGCCGGCCTCTGCTGCGCCGAGCCGGAACAGCCAGCGGTTCATGAATTGCCGCAGTGTGGCGAACATGCCGGCCTCTCAGAGCGCCACGGCCTGCAGCATTTGTCGCACGAGGTCGCGACTGGCCAGCGCACTGCCGCCAGCGGATTTCAAGGGGCGTAGCCGGTGCGCGGCGACCGGCACGATCACTGCCTGGAGGTCTTCGGGAATGACATGGTTACGGCCTTCCATGACGGCCCAGGCGCGCGCGGCCTGCAGCAACGCGATCGCCGCGCGCGGACTGAGGCCTTCGGCAAACATGCCGTTCTGGCGCGAGGCCAGTACCAGCGCCTGCAAATAATCGATGAGTGCCGCCGAGGCGTGTACCTGCCTGAGCGCCTGCTGTGCGCTCAGTAGTTCGGTCGGCTGCATGGCCGCCGGTAGGGATTGCAAAAGGCTGCGCCGGTCTTCGCCGAGCAACAGCGCGCGTTCGGCCGCTGCATCGGGATAGCCGAGCGAGAGGCACATCAGGAAGCGATCCAGCTGCGATTCGGGCAAGGGATAGGTGCCGATCTGATGGCTGGGGTTTTGCGTGGCGATCACGAAAAAAGGCTGCGGCAATGCGCGCGTGACGCCATCGGCGCTGACGCGGCGTTCTTCCATCGCTTCGAGCAGCGCCGACTGTGTCTTCGGTGTAGCACGATTGATTTCGTCAGCCAGCAGCACTTCGGTAAAAAGCGGCCCCGGATGAAACTGGAATTGCTTTTTGTCGCGGTCGAAAATCGAAATACCGATCACATCCGCCGGCAGCAGGTCGCTCGTGAATTGCACACGATTGAATTGCAGCCCGAGCGAGATCGCCAATGCATGCGCGAGCGTTGTCTTACCCACGCCCGGCACATCTTCAATGAGCAAATGGCCGCCGGCCATCAGACAGACCAGCGCCTGGCGTATCTGTAAATCCTTGCCGACAATGACCTCGCTGACCTGGGCGGCGACGGCGTGAATTTTTGCGAGCATTGCGACTCCAGCTGACTTTGAATGGATGACGTGACAGGCTTAACCGAATGTTGCGGCTTGTGTTTGTTACACTACTGTCAAATTCTAGACGAGAAAGCTGCCTTTGAAGGTAGCAAGATTGGGACACTATGAGTACAGCAATCTACACCCACGCCGAATGCGCGCGGCACGAAATGGGCGCCGGGCATCCCGAATGCCCAGAGCGCCTGCAAGCCATCGATGACCAGCTCATTGCCAGCCGCATCAGCGATTACCTGCAACACCGCGAAGCGCCGGAAGCCGACATCGCGCAGATTGCCCGCGTCCATACGGTCAACGCGATCAGCCTCGTGCGCGACAATGTGCCGCCAGTCGGTGAGTACTATCCGCTCGACAGCGATACGCTGCTCAATGCGCACAGCTGGAAAGCCGCCTTGCGCGCCGCCGGTGCGGCTGTCGCGGCCACCGACGCGGTGATCCGTGGCGAAGTCGATAATGCCTTCTGTTCGGTGCGCCCACCCGGCCATCATGCGCGGCCATCGGCGCCTATGGGATTTTGTATGTTCAATAACGTCGCCATCGCCGCGCGCCATGCGCTGGAAGTGCATGGCCTGGCGCGCGTGGCGATCATCGACTTTGATGTCCACCATGGCAATGGCACTGAAGAAGCGTTTGCCGATGAGCCGCGCGTCTTGATGACGAGTTTTTTCCAGCATCCGTTTTATCCCTATACCGGTGCCGAACTTGCCGGTCCCGGCCATGATCATATTGTCAACGTGCCCGTGCCGGCTTACACCGGTGGCGACGTGGTGCGCCAGCTGGTCACGGAAAAATGGCTGCCCGCTCTGCATGCGCATCAGCCGCAAATGCTGTTCATTTCCGCCGGCTTTGATGCGCATCGCGAAGACGACATGGGGCAGATGGGCTTAGTCGAAGCCGACTATGCCTGGATCACGACACAGCTGATGACGATCGCACGGCTGTATGCGAATGGGCGCATCGTCAGCTGCCTGGAAGGTGGCTATAACCTGTCGGCCTTGGGGCGCAGTGTCGCGGCGCATTTACGGGTATTGGCTGAACTTGACTGAACTAATAGAGTGGGCGTGGCTGCAGCAGGTAAAATAGAGTCCTGTTTCCTACAATAAGTTGCGCATGTCCATACAATGGTTCCCCGGTCACATGAACGCCGCCCGCAAAAAAGCGGCGGAATCCATGGAAAAGACCGATCTCGTCATCGAAGTCGTCGATGCACGCCTGCCACAAGCCAGCGCCAATCCGATGATCGACCAGCTGCGTTTGTTTCGTCAGCGTCCCTGCCTGAAAATCCTCAACAAAAGTGATCTCGCCGATCCCGTGGCGACCAAGGCCTGGCTCGATTTTTACAATAGCCAGAAGAACGTGCACGCCGTCGCGCTGAGCTGCAAGAAGCCCTCCGATGTGCTCAAGGTACCCGGCTTCGCCATGAAGCTCGCGCCGCATCGCGGCACTGCCTTGAAGCCTTTGCGCATGATGATCATGGGCATACCGAACGTCGGTAAATCGACGCTGATGAACGCCCTGCTGAAAAAGCGCGTGGCCGCCGTTGGTGATGAGCCGGCTGTCACCAAGACGCAGCAGCGGCTTTACCTCGGCAATAACATGGTTCTGATCGATACGCCCGGCATGCTGTGGCCGAAGATTGCCCATCCTAGTGATGGCCTGATGCTCGCGGCCAGCCATGCGATCGGTATCAATGCGGTGATCGAGGAAGAAGTCGCGACCTTTCTCGCCGACCAGCTGCTGATCCAGTACGCACCTTTGCTGGCGGCGCGTTATGCGATGAATACAGACGGCGTCGATGGCGTCAGTGTCATCGAAGGCGTCGCGAAAAAACGCGGCTTGCGTCTCAAAGGCGGCGAAGTCGACCTCGAGAAAGCCGCCCATATCCTGCTGCAGGATTATCGTACCGGCGCCTTGGGTCGTATCAGCCTCGAGACACCGAAAAGCCGCGCTGCGCTGCTGGCCAGCTACCAGCCTTTGCCATCGCTGGGCGAAGCACCGGAAGTCGAGGAAGACGGCGAAATCGAAGAGACGCCGCGGTATTGAGTGAAACGTTTGCGCAGTCGGTCAACATCGTGTGAATCATCATTGCAAGGAGTGCAGTGGCCATGAACATCGTCGAAACCGAACATCTGATCTTGCGCACGTTTTCCCTGCAGGACGCGGACTTCATACTGCGTCTGGTGAATGAACCGAGCTGGATTGCCAACATCGGCGACCACGAAGTCGCCAATCTTCCCGAGGCGCGCGACTACATTCGCAATGGCCCGCTGGCGATGTATGCGGAGTATGGATTTTCCCTGTGCATGGTCGAGCTTAAAGTGGGCAGAGTCCCGATCGGCGTATGCGGTATCGTCAAGCGCGACTCCTTGCCTGATCCCGATCTGGGCTTCGCCTTGCTGCCGGAATTCTGGGGTAAGGGCCACGCTTATGAGGCAGCGTTCGCGATCCTGGAATTTGGCCGTGCGCAGCTGGGTATCGCCCGCATCCTGGCCATCAGCCTGCCGCATAATACGCGCTCGATTAAATTGCTTGAGCGTCTGGGATTCGGCTTCGTGCGCATGTTCCGCGCAGATGATAAGCCGCCTGAATTACGGCTGTATATGCAAGACCTTTGAATGATCACCTTACCTGATGAACAAGATGCATGACATGCGCTCGCTGAATGGAATTACGCTGGAAAAGCTGCTTACGGAACTGGTCGCGCAATATGGCTGGGAAGTTCTGGGCGAGCGGATCGCGATCAAATGTTTTATCAGTGATCCGAGCATCAAGTCGAGTCTGACTTTTTTGCGCAAGACGCCGTGGGCGAGGAAGCAGGTTGAGGATTTGTACCTGGAGGGATGAGGCAGGTAAATGCCGCGCCCAAGAAAAAGCCCGCAATGAAAATTGCGGGCTTTTTTGCGTTGCGGTGTGCGGGTCCGGCTTGCACCGGACCAGCGGCACATTACATCATGCCGTCCATACCACCCATGCCGCCCATACCACCCATGCCACCACCCATACCACCGGCTGGCTTGTCTTCTGACAGTTCGCATACCATGCAATCTGTCGTCAGCATCAGGGAAGCGATCGATGCAGCATTTTGCAATGCCGAACGTGTCACTTTGGCTGGATCGAGAACACCCATTTCGACCATGTCGCCGTAAGTACCGTTGGCGGCGTTGTAACCGAAGTTACCTTTGCCTTCCAGGACTTTGGCAACAACGACCGATGCTTCGTCGCCGGCGTTTTGCACGATCATGCGCAGTGGCTCTTCCATGGCGCGCATGACGATCTTGATGCCAGCATCTTGATCAGGATTGTCGCCTTTGACGACCACGTTTGCACGTGCACGCAGCAGAGCCACGCCGCCGCCAGGAACGATGCCTTCTTCGACAGCTGCACGGGTTGCGTGCAGCGCATCTTCAACGCGGGCTTTCTTTTCTTTCATTTCGACTTCAGTGGCCGCACCAACGCGGATCACTGCGACGCCGCCGGCGAGTTTTGCAACGCGCTCCTGCAGCTTTTCACGGTCGTAGTCGGAAGTCGCTTCTTCGATCTGTGTGCGGATCTGCTTGACGCGCGCTTCGATCGTGATGGCTTGACCAGCACCGTCGATCAGGATGGTGTTTTCCTTGCCGATTTCAACACGCTTGGCTTGGCCCAGATCAGTCAGAGCGACTTTCTCGAGTGTCAGGCCGACTTCTTCAGCGATCACCTGGCCGCCGGTCAAGACAGCGATGTCTTCCAGCATGGCCTTGCGACGGTCACCAAAGCCTGGCGCTTTGACAGCGCAAGTCTTCAGGATGCCACGGATATTGTTGACCACCAGCGTAGCCAGTGCTTCGCCTTCGATGTCTTCA
This sequence comes from Oxalobacteraceae bacterium, assembly GCA_947448025.1. GTDB lineage: Bacteria > Pseudomonadota > Gammaproteobacteria > Burkholderiales > Burkholderiaceae_D > CANFLV01. The sequence continues at coordinate 33,195 of CANFLV010000031.1, forward strand.
GCGATGATCAGCAGTGGACGGCCAGCCTTTGCGACTTGCTCGAGTACCGGCAGCAGGTCACGGATGTTCGAGATTTTTTTGTCGAACAGCAGGATGAACGGGCTTTCCAGGATCGCAGTCTGCTTTTCCGGATTGTTGATGAAGTACGGTGACAAATAGCCACGGTCAAACTGCATACCTTCAACGATATCGAGTTCGTCGTTCAGGGATTTGCCGTCTTCAACTGTGATGACGCCTTCCTTGCCAACTTTTTCCATCGCTTCAGCGATACGCTCGCCGATCGAGTAGTCCGAGTTCGCCGAGATCGCGCCGACTTGGGCGATTTCTTTAGTCGTGGTGCATGGCTTGGCGATCTTGGTCAGTTCTTCGACTGTGGCAGCAACAGCCTTGTCGATACCGCGCTTCAGATCCATTGGGTTCATGCCAGCAGCAACGAACTTCATGCCTTCGCGAACGATGGCTTGAGCCAGAACCGTCGCAGTCGTTGTACCGTCACCGGCGTTGTCGCTGGTACGGGAAGCAACTTCCTTGACCATTTGCGCGCCCATGTTCATGAGCTTGTCTTTGAGTTCGATTTCTTTAGCGACCGAGACACCGTCCTTGGTCACGGTCGGCGCGCCAAACGAGCGCTCGAGCACGACGTTACGACCCTTAGGGCCCAGGGTGACTTTAACCGCATTCGCCAGAATATTGACGCCTTCGACCATCTTGGCACGGGCGGCGTCGCCGAAAATAACTTCTTTAGCAGCCATGTTGATTACTCCTTAATTGTTCAATAGGGTGTTCGGATTACTGCTGGACGATCGCCATGATGTCTTCTTCACGCATCACGAGCAGTTCATCGCCGGCGACCTTGACGGCCTGGCCTGAGTACTTACCGAACAAAACACGGTCACCGACTTTGACGTCGAGTGGACGTACAGTGCCGTTTTCGAGGATTTTGCCATTGCCAACTGCCAGTACCTGGCCTTGATCAGGCTTTTCAGCAGCTGCTTCAGGGATAATGAGGCCGGACGCAGTTTTTGTTTCCTGGTCGAGGCGCTTGACGATGACGCGATCGTGCAAAGGACGAAGGTTCATACAAACTCCTTAAGTTTCAATGGTTTAGGTATTTTTGCGGCAAATGCTGCAAGGGTTTTACTTATCCGTGCAACAGCCGCATTGGAAAAGTGGTAGCCGGGAAGCGTTGTTAGCACTCTCTCCCGACGAGTGCTAAGTATATGGGCGCATGGCTGCTTTTTCAATAGATGAGTCTGATTATTTGTTTTACATCGCGCCCGACAGTGCGTTTGCGCGCTTTGCAGGCGAGCCAGCGTTCGCGTTCATAAGGCCGGTCATGGCCCGCAAGATAGAGCGCGACGCTATTGATCCAGCGCGAGGTCGGCGCCGGGTTCGCGTAGGCACTGGGCAGCAGCGCCAATAAGGTCACGGCCAGCAGCCATGAGGGTATGCGCAAGGTCGGCCGGCAATAGCACAGGCTGATAAAGGCCAGGCTGATGAGCGACCCGAGCAGAAAGCCCGCGAGTGCTTCGGAGACCGAATGAGCCTGGACTGCAACCCTTGACAGCGTCAGCAGCGCGCCGCCGATGATGCCCAGTAAAAGCCCTGCATGGCGCAAGGCCGCCGGTGCCTCGCGCAAACCGAGATAGCACAGCACCGGTAAGACTGCACTGGCGCGCATCGCATGGCCGCTGATGCCGGTGAAGTCGAGCGCGCGTATGCCGATGCCCCAGCCGACGAAGGCAATCTTGGTCGCCACGACCGCCAGTAAGCCTGTGCCAAACATGAGGCACCAAACCAAGGCCATGCGCCATGCACGCGTCATGGCGAGCCACACGGCGATCGCTGCTGCCGCGGGCAGCATCACGACGGTGTCGCCGAGGCCAGTGATGTGTAACCATGAAATCATAAATCCTGACTATGCATTTTTTGCGCCAGCGCTCGCGTCCGGTCGCGCTAATGAGACCATATTGCACGCTGAATGCGCTTAAGCTGATACTGGAGTGAATTCGCCTGCAACGTCCTCGCGGGCAAGGTGGAAAGGTCCGGCATTTTTTACATGAAGGTATGCGCCGCATGGCGGGCATGAATGTCAGGATGCGCGAGCGAGGACGGAGCAGAAAGGAGAGGGCGGAGAACAGCATCGAGAGAGCATGAACGAGATGGGCTGCCGCCCTTTGCGTAGCCGCAAACGAGGCGCCATTGATAGGCTTAGTTTGAACACGTGGTTTTAAATTCACCCCTCGATTTCCTGAGCCTGACAGAAAGGAATTGGTCATGCATGACAAACGCAAGGAATACGATAGCTTTGGCATGATAGCGGTCGACAATGCGCGACTGTGGGGCGCACAGACCGAGCGCTCACTGCTGCACTTCCGGATTTCCTCGGAGCGCATGCCGCCCTCGCTGATCCATGCGCTGGCGATGGTCAAGCGCGCTGCCGCCTGCGTCAATGGTGATCTCGGCTTGCTGGCGCCGGCCATTGCTGCTGCGATCATTGCCGCCGCCGATGAAGTGCTGGCCGGTCTGCATGAAGCCGAGTTTCCGCTGTCGGTCTGGCAAACCGGCTCGGGCACGCAAACGAATATGAACATGAATGAGGTATTGGCAAACCGCGCCTCGGAATTGCTCGGTGGCGCGCGCGGCCAGGGGCGGCTCGTGCATCCGAATGACCAGGTGAATCTCGGCCAGTCATCGAATGATATTTTTCCGACGGCCATGCATGTAGCCGCGAGCCTGGCGCTGGAACAGGATTTGCTGCCAGCGCTGCTGGCTTTGCGCGCAAGGCTGGCGGAAAAATCGCAGGCCTTTGCAGCGATCATCAAGATTGGCCGCACGCATTTGCAGGACGCCACGCCTTTGACGCTGGGGCAGGAATTTTCCGGCTACGTCGCCCAGCTCGACCTGCTGCATCAGCTGCTCCTGACCACTCGCGGGACTCTTCTGGAACTGGCTGCCGGCGGCACGGCGGTCGGTACCGGTCTCAATACACATGCCGAATTCGGCGCACGGATTGCGACCGAACTCGCGCGCGCGAGCGGCCTGGCTTTCGTCAGCGCGCCGAATAAATTTGCTGCGCTGGCCGCGCATGATGCGCTGCTCGCCGTGCACGGCATGTTGAAGACCCTGGCCGCCGCCCTGATGAAGATCGCCAATGACATCCGCTGGCTGGCGTCAGGGCCGCGCTCGGGCCTCGGTGAAATCCA
>CANFLV010000032.1 GCA_947448025.1 Oxalobacteraceae bacterium
AGGATTTCCTGCATACGCTGGGTCTGGACATTGCCCGTCCGCCTGCCATCCTCGGCAAGGTCGCTGATGATGGCCCGGCCGCGCGTGCCGGCCTGCGTGAGGGTGACTTGATACTCGACATCGATGGCCAGCTGCTGGTCGACGGCCTCGATCTGATCGAACTGGTGCGGGCAGCGCCGGGCAAATCGCTGCAGCTGCATGGGCGGCGCGATGCACAGGACTTTACGCTGGCCGTCACGCCCGACGCCATCCAGCAGAATGGCCAGACCACAGGCCGTATCCAGGTCGGCCTGATGCTCGCGCCGGAAATGATGGTCGCCAGCGATGCCTTGCCGCGCGCCGTCGTGCGCGGCGTTGAGCGCACCTGGGACACCAGCGTCATGAGCCTGAAAATGATAGGCAAGATGATCGTCGGCGAAGTTTCCCTGAAAAACATCACCGGGCCGATCACGATCGCTGATTACGCAGGTCAGACCGCACGCGCTGGCGTGGTCAGCTTTGTGGCTTTCATGGCGCTTATCAGTATTAGTCTGGGCGTGATGAATCTGCTGCCGATCCCGGTGCTGGATGGCGGGCTTTTGTTGTATTATTCGCTGGAAGTTTTGACTGGCCGTCCTGTTCCGGAACGGTTTGGCGAAATCGCGCAGCGCGCCGGTGCAGGTATTCTGATGCTCCTGATGGTCGTGGCAGTATTTAACGATGTGTCCCGATTGCTGTCGTGAGCTGCGGCTCTTTCGTCATCTTTCCGTTTCAAACGTATGACCGAGAATATTTAACACGCGACTGCCCATGAAATTATATTCCCCCCGTTTTGCTGCCCGCGCGCTGCCGCGCCGCCTGATTGCCTTAGCCGTTCTTGCACTGTGTGCGAATCAGGCATTCGCGATAGATCCTTTCCGGGTCCGCGACATCCGCGTCGAAGGCATACAACGGATCGAGGCCGGTACGGTTTTCAATTACCTGCCAGTGGCCGTCGGCGAGACCTACAGCGATGCCAAGGGTATCAGCGCCATCAAGGCCCTGTACGCGACCGGATTTTTCAAGGACGTCAAAGTTGAAGTCGAGGGTGATATCCTCGTCATCATCGTCGAAGAACGTCCGGCCATCGCTGCCGTCGATTTCGTCGGCACAAAGGAATTCGACAAGGAACAGCTGAGCAAGGCGATGAAGGAAATTGGCCTCAGTGAAGCGAAGATCTACGACAAATCACTGGTCGACCGCGCTGAGCAAGAACTCAAAAAACAATACCTCTCGCGCGGCCTGTACGGCGTGCAAGTCACCACGACCGTGACGCCGATCGAGCGTAATCGCGTCAAAATCACCTTTACGGTCGACGAAGGCGAAGTCTCGCGCATCCGCCAGGTCAACATCATCGGCAACAAGGATTTCTCCGATAAGGAGCTGAAAGCCTACCTTGAGCTGCGCACGCCCGGCTGGTTCACCTGGTACACCAAGGCCGATCAATATTCGAAACAAAAGCTGACTGGCGACCTCGAATCGCTGAAGTCCTTCTATCTCAATCGCGGCTATATTGAAATGAACGTCGAGTCGACGCAGGTCTCGATTTCGCCGGACAAGAAGGACATCTACATCACGATCAATATCACCGAAGGCGAGAAATACACGGTCTCCGGTGTGACACTCGAAGGTGACATGTTCGGCCGTGAAGCCGAGCTCAAGTCCTTGGTGGCGATCAAGCCGGGCGACGTCTATTCATCGCTGTCGCTGACGGAAACGACGAAGCGGATCTCCGAGCGCCTCGGCAATTTCGGCTATGCTTTTGCGAACGTGAATGCCAATCCCGACATCAATCGCGAGAAGAAGGAAGTCGCCTTCACGATCCTCGTCGACCCGGGTAAGCGCGTCTACATCCACCGCATCAATATCAGCGGCAATACCAAGACTCGCGATGAAGTCATACGCCGTGAATTCCGTCAGTTTGAAAATTCCTGGTACGACGGTGCGCGTATCAAGCTCTCGCGCGATCGCGTTGATCGCCTTGGTTACTTCAAGGATGTGCTGATAGAAACGCCGGAAGTGACGACCGCAAATGACCAGGTCGACGTGAACCTCGCCGTAACCGAAAAGCCGACCGGGAACCTGATGTTTGGTGCGGGCTATTCGCAAACCGAGAAGCTGACCTTGAGCGGCTCGATTCAGCAGCAGAATGCTTTCGGCAGCGGCAATACAGTTGGCCTCGAAGTCAATACCAGCCAATTGAACCGTACGATCGGTATTTCACAGGTCAATCCCTACTTCAATGACGAAGGCGTGAGCCGCAGTTATGAAATTTTCTTGCGCACGAGCCGACCGCCCTTGATCAACGCCGGCGACTACAAGGTGCAGACCCTGGGCGGCAATGTTCGCTTCGGTGTGCCATTCACGGAATATGACACCGTGTTCTTTGGTCTCGGTGTCGAACATACCAAGGTTGATACGTATTACAACGTTGCCGGTTTTAATAATAGTCCACAGGTCTACCTCAATTACGCACAAGCCTTCGGCGATGGCGTGACTGCGAAGACGACGACTTTCCCGTTCACCGTCGCCTGGCAGCGTGACAGCCGCGACAGCGTCATGACCCCGTCGGTCGGCCGGCTGCTGCGCGCCAATCTTGATGTGGCGCCCGTTGGTGACTTGCGTTATTACCGCACGATTTTGCAGGCGCAGTATTACAAGCCAATGTTCCGCTTCATGACGCTGGCTTTGAATGGCGAGTTTGATTACGGTCATGGCATGGGCGGCAAGCCTTACCCGATCTTCAAGAACTTCTATGCCGGCGGTATCGGTTCGATCCGCGGCTTCGAATCCTCGTCGCTGGGACCGCGATCATCGGTGACGAATGATCCGCTGGGCGGGCCGACACGCTTGATCGGCAATGTGGAATTGCAGTTCCCGTTCCCGGGTTCGGGAAATGACCGCAGCTTGCGCTGGTTCACCTTCTTTGATGGCGGTAATCTCTATGCCGAAGGTGAAAAGATTCAATTGAATCAATTGCGTTACGCCGCCGGTCTGGGTATCAGCTGGATTTCACCTGTGGGACCACTGAAGCTGAGCTACGGCACACCGTTCAATGTCAAGGAAGGCGATCGTGCGCAGCGCTTCCAGTTCCAGATGGGAACCGGTTTCTAATGCGTCTGCGGCAGCGTGGCATAATAGAATCTTCTTTATCGGATATGTTGTACGGAGAGCGAACGTGAATTCTCAAATCAAATCGTCAGCCCTGCTGAAGTGCCTTGTCCTTGGGGCAACGGTCTTCGGCTTTGCTGCACAGGCGCAGGAAACGAGGATAGGCTTTGTCAGTACCGAGCGTATCTTCCGTGAAGCGACGCCCGCAAAAAATGCGGAAGCGAAGATCGATCAGGAGTTTTCCAAGCGCAGTAAGGAATTACAGGATCTGGCGGCGCGCTTCAAAACAATATCGGATAAGTTTGACAAGGAAGCCTCGGTTATTTCAGAATCTGAACGACAGAAGCGTCAGCGCGATCTGGTGGAGATGGACAAGGAATTCCAGCGCAAGCAGCGTGAATTCCGCGAAGACCTGAACCAGCGCAAGAATGAAGAACTCGGCATGGTGCTGGAGCGGACCAACAAGGTCATCAAGCAGATTGCCGAAGCAGAAAAGTACGATATCGTGTTTCAGGAAGCTGTCTACATCAGCCCGCGTATCGATATCACTGAAAAAGTGCTGAAAGCACTGAACAAATAATTGAAAAGAAGGGCCGCAATGGGAATTCGGCTGGCAGAGTTGGTCGAGACCCTGGGCGGGCAATTGATCGGCGACGGGGCACTGGAAGTCACGGGCATCGCGCCGCTGGCCGATGCGGGTTCGTCGCATCTGACCTTCCTGTCCAATCCAAAATTTCGCGGTCAGGCCGCTACGACCGGTGCAGCCGCGCTCATCCTGTCGGCGGCGGACCATGCGCACATCGGCGAGGCCTACGCCGGTGCGCGCATCATCACCCAGAATCCCTACGCTTATTTTGCCCGTGTCTCACAACGTTTCGCGCGCATGGCAGCGCGTCCACCGGTAGCGGGCATTCATTCCAGCGCCTGTGTCGATGCGACTGCGCGAGTAGCCGGCTCGGCCTGCATCGGTCCGCATGTGGTCATCGAGGCGGGCGCGGTAATCGGCGAGCACTGCCAGATTGATGCTGGCAGCTTTATCGGACGCGACGCGACAGTAGGCGAGGGCACGCATTTTCATCCGCGCGTGAGCTTTCTCGAGCATTGCCATATCGGCAAAAATGGCATCATTCATTCCGGCGCGGTCATCGGCGCTGACGGCTTTGGCTTTGCCAATGAAGGCGGTGTCTACATCAAGATCCCGCAAGTCGGCGGCGTGCGCATCGGCGACGAGGTCGAAATCGGTGCCAACACCACGATCGACCGTGGAGCCTTGGCCGATACGCTCATCGATGACGGCGTCAAGCTCGATAACCAGATACAGATCGGCCACAATTGCCACATCGGCGCGCATACGGCCATGGCCGGCTGCGTTGGCGTGGCCGGTAGCGCGAAGATCGGTAAATACTGCACCTTTGGCGGGGCAGCGATGGTACTCGGTCACTTGACGATCGTAGACAAAGTGCACATTTCGTCCGGCAGCCTGGTCTCGCGTTCCATCTTGGAGCCCGGTCAATACACCGGCTTTTATCCGCTGGCCAAAAACGCCGACTGGGAAAAATCTGCCGTCATCGTGCGCAATTTGCCGGCCATGCGTGAGAAAATTCGCGCACTCGAAAAAATCCAGACCCCGCTAAAATCAGAAAAGTAATAATGACAACTCCCGACACCCAAATTCTCGATATCCAGCAAATTAAGGAATATTTGCCGCACCGCTATCCAATGCTGCTTGTGGACCGCGTCCTGTCCTGGGAATCGGGCAAGAAAATCACGGCGATCAAGAACGTCACGATCAACGAAGATTTTTTCAATGGTCATTTCCCGCACAAGCCAGTCATGCCCGGCGTGATCATGATCGAAGCATTGGCGCAGACTGCCGCCTTGCTGTCCTTCCTGACGATGGGCAAGAAGCCCGACGACAGCAGCGTTGTCTACTTCGCCGGCATTGATGGCGCGCGTTTCAAGCGTCCGGTCGTGCCGGGCGATCAGCTCATGATGGAAGTGGAAATTATCCGCCAGGCGCGCGGCATCTGGAAATACAAGGCGCGCGCCACGGTCGATGGCCAAACCGCTGTTGAAGCTGAACTGATGTGCACGATGCGCAGCGCCACCGACGCCAGCAAGGCTGCGCAATAAGCATGGCGAACATCCATCCGAGCGCCATCGTCGATGCGCGTGCCCAACTCGACAGCAGTGTCGAAGTCGGTGCGTATTCGATCATCGGCCCCGAGGTGCAGATCGGCGCCGGCACGAAGATCGGCCCGCATGTCGTCATCGACGGCCAGACCACGATCGGTCGCGACAATACCTTCCTGCAGTTCTCATCCATCGGTGCGGCACCTCAGGACAAGAAGTATGCGGGCGAGCCCACACAGCTTGAGATCGGTGACCGTAATCTGATCCGTGAGTTCTGTACCTTCAATCGTGGCACGGTGCAGGACGGCGGCGTAACCCGCCTGGGCAACGATAACTGGATGCTAGCCTATGTCCATATCGCGCATGACTGCCAGGTCGGTGATCACTGTATTTTTTCGAACAATGTACAGCTGGCAGGTCACGTCAAGGTCGGCGACTGGGTCGTCATGGGCGGCATGTCAGGCGTGCACCAGTTCTGCCAGATCGGCGACCATGCGATGGTCGGCATGAATACCAGCCTCACGCAAGACGTCCCGCCCTATGTGCTCCTGTCGGGTAATCCGGCCGCCGCCCATGGCATCAATATCGAAGGTCTAAAACGTCGCGGTTACACGCGCGAGCAGATCAATGCGATCCGCAATGCCTACAAGCTGATTTATAAATCCGGCCTGTCGCTGGACGCCGCCAAAGCTGCCTTGCTGGCAGAAGAGGACAGCGCTGGTGACGCCGCAGCGGCCTTGCGCCTGATGCGCCTCGCGCTCGATCAAACCACCCGTGGCATCGTCCGTTAAAGTGGAAGATCGTTTGTCGATCGCCATGGTCGCCGGCGAAACCTCGGGCGATTTGCTCGCCGGGCGTTTGCTGTCGGGCTTGCGACCGCAGCTGCCGTTGGCGGACATCCATGGCATCGGCGGGCCGAACATGCAGGCGCATGGTTTTCGTAGTGACTGGCCCATGGAAAAGCTCGGTGTACGCGGCCTGTTCGAAGTGCTCGCGCATTATCGCGAAATCAAGGGCATACAAAACGCCTTGCGTGATCGCCTGCTGGCTGAAAAACCGGCTGTGTTCATCGGTGTCGATGCGCCCGATTTCAACCTCGGCCTCGAAATGCAGCTCAAGCAGTCCGGCATCCCGACCATGCATTTCATCGGCCCCTCGATCTGGGCTTGGCGCGGCGGACGCATACGCAAGATCGCCCGTTCGGTGTCGCACATGCTGGTCGTGTTCCCATTCGAGCAGGAAATCTATGCCCGCGCCGGTATCCCCGCGACCTATGTCGGTCATCCTCTGGCTGAAGTCATTCCCATGACGCCGGATGTTGGCGCTGCGCGCGCAAAGTTGGGCTTGCCGCTCGACGCGACAGTGGTGTCGATTCTGCCCGGCAGTCGCATGTCCGAACTTAAATACAATACCGCCGCTTTCATCGGTGCGGCACGCCTGCTCAGGCGGCGCGATCCGGCGATTCGATTTGTCGTGCCGATGGCCGGGGCAATGCAGCTTGGCTATTTCCGCCAACTCTTGCTCGAAGCAGGCTTGCAGGATATTGAGCTGCAGATCATCGATGGCGATTCGCATGCGGCGATGGCTGCGGCCGACGCCGTTCTGGTTGCTTCTGGCACTGCAACGCTCGAGGTCGCGCTGTTCAAGAAGCCCATGGTGATCGCCTACAAGATGATGCGCGCGTCCTGGGTCGTGATGCGCCATATGGGTTACCAGCCGTGGATCGGTTTGCCGAACATTCTCGCGCGCGAATTCATCGTGCCTGAATTGCTGCAGGATGCGGCCACGCCTGAAGCGCTGGCGGAAGCCTTGACCGTCCAACTGGAAAACCCGACGCGTCTCCTGCAACGCTATACCGACATGCACCACAGCCTGCTGCGCAATACCGCGCAGGAAAGCGCACAAGCCGTACTGAACCTGATCGGCGCAACACGATGAAGCAATTGGTCGTTGAATTCGATTTATCCGACTATGCGGGCGAAATTATTTGCGGCGTCGATGAGGCAGGTCGCGGGCCGCTGGCCGGACCTGTATTTGCGGCGGCCGTGATCCTCGATCCGGCGCATCCGATTGACGGCTTGCGCGACTCCAAAAAGCTCAGTGAAGCCAAGCGCGATGCGCTCGCCATCGAGATCAAGCAAACTGCGCTGGCCTGGCATATCGCGCAGTGCTCGGAGGCGGAAATCGATAGCCTCAATATTTTGCAAGCGACCATGCTGGCCATGCGCCGCGCGGTCGAAGGCCTCAACATGCTGCCCACGCTGGCACTGATCGACGGCAATCGCTGTCCCGTGATGCGTGTGCGCTCGGAAGCAATCGTCAAGGGCGACGACAAGGTGCAGGCGATCTCGGCCGCATCGATCCTCGCCAAGACCGCGCGCGACGCGGCGCTGCAAGTCCTGCATGCGCAATACCCGCAATACGCCTTCGATCGCCACAAAGGCTACCCGACCGCGCTGCACATGGAACGCCTGCAGCTGCATGGCGTCTCGCCCGTACACAGGACATCGTATGCACCAGTGCGCGCGATGCTTGGCCGCTCCAAATGAAAGCATCATGACGCTCAAGTCCATCACCTCGCGCGACAATCCGATCTACAAGGAATTGAAGCATCTCGCCACGAGTTCGCAAGCCAGGCGCAAAGCCGGGCGCACGCTGCTTGAGGGCATACATTTGTGTCAGGCTTACCAGCAGCAGGTCGGTGGGCCACAGCTGTGCGTGGTCAGTGAAAGCAGCGTCGCAGATGCCGAAGTCGCTGCCATCCTCGCGCAATGTGACGTACACCGGACACAAGCCATCGCCGTGCCGGACGCCTTGTATGATGCCTTGAGCCAGCTGCAAAATGGCATCGGCTTGCTGTTCGTGGTCGGTACGCCCGAGCCGGCTTTGCCCGGTCAGCTCGCGCAGTCGGCGGTGCTGCTCGATAAGCTGCAGGACCCGGGCAATCTTGGTTCCATCCTGCGTAGTGCGGCAGCTGCTGGTATCAAGCAGGTGTATTGCAGTCCAGGTACCGTCTTTGCTTGGTCGCCCAAGGTTTTGCGTGCCGGGATGGGCGCGCATTTTTTACTGGATATTTTCGAAAATGTGGATCTGGCGCCGCTGATCACGCAAGCCAGCGTGCCCGTGCTGGCAACGAGTTCGCATGTGCCCACGCGCGTCTACGACCTCGACCTGAGTCTGCCGGTAGCGTGGCTGTTCGGTCATGAGGGGCAGGGCGTTGCACCAGAGCTGCTGGCATTGGCGACGCAGCAGGTGACGATCCCGCATTTGGGCGCGATCGAGTCGCTCAATGTCGCCGCCAGCGCGGCGATCTGTTTCTTTGAGCAGGTCAGGCAACAGTCGCGCTAAGAAAAACGCAGCCAGCGACTGCGCACATCATCAATACGGCACTGCTGCTGCGGTGGCATTCAATACGAACGCTTGTCCGACTTCAATTCCTGCAAGATCATCGTCGCGATTTCCTCGATCGACTTGGCCGTCGACGAGGTCCAGCGTATACCTTCGCGACGCATCATTTTTTCCGCTTCATTGACTTCAAAACGGCAGTTCGCCAGTGTCGCGTACTTACTGCCCGGCAGACGCTCATTGCGCACTTCCGAGAGCCGCTCCGGCAAGATCGACAATCCAAAAATCTTGGCCTTGTAAGGCATCAGCCCGCCAGGCAGTTTTTCGCGATCGAAGTCATCCGGAATCAGCGGATAGTTCGCCGCCTTGATTCCGTATTGCATGGCCAGGTACAAGCTGGTCGGTGTCTTGCCGCAGCGCGATACGCCCACAAGAATCACATCGGCTTGCGACAAATTCTTGTTCGACTGGCCATCATCATGCGCGAGCGAAAAATTGATCGCTTCGATGCGATTCTTGTACTGTTCGGTATCGGCGATATTGTGGCTGCGGCCGACCGTGTGTGTCGATTTCACGCCGAGTTCCTGCTCCAGCGGCTCAACAAAGGTCTGGAACAAATCCATGTGCATGCCTTTGGACTGGCGAATCACGACCGACAAGTCAGCTTTCACCAGCGTCGAGAACACAATAGGCCGCTGGCCATCGCTATCGCAAGCCTCATTGATGCGCCGCACAGCGTCAAACGCCTTGTCGATTGTATCGATGAAGGGCATGCGGATTTGTACGAAACGCAGGTCAAACTGAGTCAGCACGGAGTGACCAAAAGTCTCGGCGGTAATGCCGGTGCCGTCGGAAACAAAAAAGACCGTACGTTCGGAAGACGGCATCGCGGTAGCTGGCATATGTGGCATGAGTGTCAATGATTATAAAAGCATTAAAAAAGAGACGGCTGGCGCAGGTAAATTCCTGTTGCAGGCTGTAAAATGTAATGGAACCGATTGAACGAGTTGAGCCCAAAGAATAACAAAAACCACCTGTCAACGACGAACATCATGCAAATTTCTTATCATCACATCAGAGGTAGTTATGTCCAACGCAATCGTTTCAGGCGCAAGCCCGGAGGTGACTTACGTCGCCTCGTTTGAACACCTGAGAATGACCGATGTTGAATCGGTCGGCGGTAAAAACGCATCATTAGGTGAAATGATCAGCCAGCTCGCTGGTGCTGGCGTTCGCGTGCCGGGCGGCTTCGCCACGACCGCGCAAGCCTTCCGCGATTTCCTGTCGTATGGCCAGATTGGTGGCAGCACGCTGGCCAAGAAAATCGAAGATCGCCTCGCGCATCTCGATATCGACGATGTCCGTGCACTGGCGGTAGCCGGAGCCGAGATTCGTCAATGGATCATCGACACACCATTCCAGCCGCGCCTGCAGGAAGAGATCACCGTGTTTTACGATCGCCTCGTGGCCGACTCGCACGCCGAGATGTCGTTTGCGGTGCGTTCGTCTGCGACTGCGGAAGATTTGCCGGATGCGTCTTTCGCCGGCCAGCAAGAGACTTTCCTCAATGTCGTTGGCATCGATAACGTGCTCGACGCGATGAAGCATGTGTTCGCTTCACTCTATAACGATCGCGCGATTTCGTATCGCGTACATAAAGGCTTCATCCACGCGGAAGTCGCGCTGTCGGCGGGCGTGCAGCGCATGGTGCGCTCCGACCTCGGTGCTGCCGGTGTAATGTTCACGATCGATACTGAATCGGGCTTCAACGATGTGGTCTTTATCACGTCCAGCTATGGCCTCGGCGAAACCGTGGTGCAGGGCGCGGTTAATCCCGACGAATTCTATGTACACAAGCCGATGCTGGCGCAGGGTAAGGCGCCCGTCATCCGGCGCAATATCGGCTCCAAGCTGATCAAGATGGAATTCACCGGCGAGCTGAAAGCCGGCCTGTCGGTCAAAACTGTCGATGTGCCGATCGAACTGCGGAACCGTTATTCGCTCAACGAAGCTGAAATCATCGAGTTGGCAAAATACGCCGTCATCATTGAAAACCATTATGGTCGTCCGATGGACATCGAATGGGGCAAGGATGGCCGCGATGGCAAACTCTACATCCTGCAAGCGCGTCCGGAAACCGTCAAGTCGCAACAAAAGTCGACCGACGTGCAGCAGCGCTTCAAGCTCAAGAATAGCGGCACGGTACTCGCCGTGGGTCGCGCGATCGGCCAGAAGATCGGCGCCGGTCGTGTACGCGTGATTCGCGATGCGTCCGAAATGGATCGCGTCCAGCCCGGCGACGTACTGGTAGCCGACATGACCGACCCGAACTGGGAACCGGTGATGAAGCGTGCTTCCGCGATCGTCACGAATCGTGGCGGACGTACCTGTCACGCAGCGATCATTGCGCGCGAACTCGGTGTGCCGGCGGTCGTCGGCTGCGGCGATGCGACGCATGTGCTCAAAGACGGCACGCTGGTGACGGTTTCCTGCGCCGAAGGGGACGAAGGCAAGATTTACGACGGCCTGCTGGAAACTGAAGTGACTGAAGTCATGCGCGGCGTCTTGCCTGAGCTGCCTTTGAAAATCATGATGAATGTCGGTAACCCACAGCTGGCCTTCGATTTCCAGGGCATCCCGAATGGCGGCGTTGGCCTCGCGCGTCTCGAATTCATCATCAATAACAATATTGGCGTGCATCCGAAGGCGATTCTCGAGTATCCGAACATCGATGCCGACCTGAAAAAAGCCGTTGAATCGGTCGCCCGTGGCCATGCATCGCCGAAGGCGTTTTATGTCGACAAGCTTGCCGAAGGCATCGCCACCATCGCCGCAGCTTTCTGGCCAAAGCCAGTGATCGTGCGACTGTCGGACTTCAAGTCGAATGAATACAAGAAGCTGATCGGCGGTTCGCGTTACGAGCCGGACGAAGAAAATCCTATGCTCGGCTTCCGCGGCGCGGCGCGTTACCTGGCCGCAGATTTTGCCGAATCGTTTGAGATGGAATGCCTGGCCATGAAGCGCGTGCGCAATGACATGGGCCTGACCAACGTCGAGATCATGGTGCCGTTCGTGCGTACGCTCGGACAAGCCGAAAAAGTCGTCAAGCTGCTGGCCAAGAATGGCCTCGAGCGCGGCAAGGATGGCTTGCGCCTGATCATGATGTGCGAAGTACCGTCGAATGCGCTGCTGGCTGAGCAATTCCTCGAATACTTCGACGGCTTCTCGATTGGTTCGAACGATTTGACGCAATTGACCCTGGGTCTCGACCGCGATTCCGGCATGCCGTTGCTGGCTGCCGATTTCGACGAACGCGATCCGGCTGTGCGCGCTTTGCTCAGCATGGCGATTGCCGCCTGCCGCAAGCTCAATAAGTACATTGGTATTTGCGGCCAGGGGCCATCGGATCATCCGGACTTTGCTGAGTGGCTGATGAAGGAAGGGATCGCGTCCATCTCGCTCAATCCTGACTCCGTGATCGACACATGGCAAAAGCTGGCGGCAGTGAAGTAATCTTCGCGACCCTTGCTGCTGAAAACGCGGGCCTTTGTGCCCGCGTTTTTACATGCGGCGCTTATTTTTTATAGTAGAGTTAGGGCGTGTTGGCATTCATTTCAGCCATAGTGTCGATGCGGTAATAATAACGAACGACTCGAACCGTGATGCGAGCTTGTCATACTGAGTCGCCACGCGACGGAACAGTTTTAACTGAGCAAAGAATCGTTCAATAAGGTTACGATTACGGTACTGAAATTAGTCGAAACTGCGCTGTACCTTACGGTTTGACTTCGGCGGAATCACTGCTTTGGCCTCGACCGTCTCAATGCAGAGCAACAAAGCATCCGCATCGACCCCGTTGGTCACTTCAAAGTCCTTCACCTTTGGCCACCCAAATTCCCCCAGGCAGGAAACGCTGGTTGATGAATTTGTGAGGCGTCTGGATGAGGTCTTGCCGTGGGACCAGGCCGCTGTTGACACAATCCCTGCCATGGGAAAATTCTCTCACGAACGCGCAGCGCAATTTGCCGAGGTGCGCAGTGCCGCCGCGCGAAAGGCGGCCGATTTGCCAGCAGTACATGCACAACGTGATGCGCTGGCGGTACAAATTGCGTCAAGTATCGAGGCGGTAAATCCACAAGGGGCGGTCGAGTTACGCCAAGCTTCTCCGCATTGGCCGACACACACATTCGGCAAGGCGTTCTAGTTAACTGGCCATGACATCAGGAATGTCGCGGCATCGATGGGGCATTCTTCCTTGGAAACGACGATGACTTACACAAACCAGGACGCCTTGGATTTGATTCAAACCTATGAACGGTCGAATCCGGGATCAGTCGCGGTGGAACGGCTATCGTGATTTTGCTCATGGTCATCATCGACGCGCGCTATGTCTTCCGCGCATCGACGCCGTTCACAATGCCTGACAAAGCGGTGGGAATCCAATGAGTCTTTGGCTGCTACCCCGTGGCGCGCATCCATCCGCCTCGCCTTTGTTGCTGGGCCGGGCTCTGCGCGCTTTCGCGGATGGCTTTGTTGCCGTCCTGCTGCCTGCCTACCTGATCGCCTTGGGCCTTGGAAACTGGGAAGTGGGCGTGCTCGCCACCGCAACCTTGCTGGGATCGGCACTTGCAACCCTGGCCATTGGTGCTTGTGGACACCGCGTTCACCATGGGTATTTGCTCTCGGCTGCGGCATTGTTGATGGGCGCAACGGGCTTTGCATTCGCATTGGCCTCGACATTTTGGCCCCTGTTACTGGTCGCGTTTGTCGGAACGCTCAATCCTAGCGCTGGCGATGTGAGTCTGTTTCTGCCTTTGGAGCATGCTCGGATCGCCGAGGCTGCCGATGGCGATGCGCGCACGGCGCTCTTTGCGCGCTACAGTCTGATGGGCTCGCTGCTATCGGCTTTCGGCGCACTGGCGGCGGCATTGCCAGGACTTTTGACGACGTGGATAGGCCTCGTCCCACTTGATGCCTTGCGCAGTATGTTCGTCCTTTATGGATTGATTGGCTTTACTGTCTGGATGCTGTATCGCAAATTGCCTCAGCCGCACGAGGAAGAACACAAAGCACCTGCACGATTAGGCCCTTCACGAAAAATCGTGATTCGGCTGGCGATGCTGTTTTCCGTGGACTCGTTCGCTGGAGGCCTGGTGGTTAACGCCTTGCTGGCTCTTTGGCTGTTCCAGCGTTTTGACATGTCGGTGGCATCGGCAGGCCAGTTTTTCTTCTGGTCCGGACTGTGTTCTGCTGCATCCCAACTCGCCGCGCCTCGCTTGGCACGCCGTATCGGACTGCTCAATACCATGGTATTCACGCACATCCCGGCGAGCGTGTGCCTCATCGCGGCAGCGTTCGTTCCCAATCTCCCTATTGCTCTGGCCCTGTTGATGGTGCGATCCCTGCTGTCGCAAATGGATGTTCCAGCCCGTAGCGCATTCGTGATGACAGTTGTGACACCATCCGAGCGCGCCGCCGCGGCGAGCTTCACGCTCGTTCCCAAAAGCCTGGCATCTGCGGCTGCGCCAACTATTGGCGGTGCGCTGTTCGCTGCGGGCATGCTTGCGGCGCCTTTGGTAGCGTGCGGAGTCCTTAAGATTTCTTATGACATAGCGATATGGCAAGCATTTCGAAAGCATCAACTACCGGCGTAGCTTCGCTGTGAGTCAACGGTGGCGTAGAGATAAATAAATTTGCTTGCATTAATCCGCACGGTATTTCTATGACGAGGCTGTTATTGCCGACAAATTTACTTTCGTCTACGCTGGCGGAAGTCCCGGGTGCGCGATCCGGGAAAATACGTCCTATCGCAAGCGATCTTCGAAAAGCAACCAGGCCGCTATCCGGCACTTCGTCCACAGCCTATTACGAGCTGGCAAAAAATGGGCTACATCCGCTTGAATCCTATGGGCCTGGCAGGCACCCTCTCAAACGACCCAAACAGAGGGTCGTGGTAGTCGCGAAATTTAATAATTTACATAAAGCAACTTTTGCTGTGTTGCATAGAGTATTCTAGCAATCATTCTCAAATTAAACTTTGATGAGTTGGATCGCAACGGCCAAAAAATCATTACTCCTCCTCCTCATTGCATTGCGCAAATACCTGCATGATGTCGGAAGTGATATTGACGTAAATATATAGCCAAGTATCGAACAGTTTGCCAAAACGATGGGCGTTTCACACGTTTTGAAGCCGAGCCCGAGATATCCACTGCATATCCGCTACCGATAAAAGATGGGCTTGAGGTCAAAATAATTACATTGGCCCGGGCAGATAAGTGTTGTTTGGTTGTTTCGCGTTCACTACTTAACTTGGAGAAATTAATGTATTTATTTGCCCGAATGATCGCCACCGATGGCGATATGGAAGCGCTGATGCCCCTGGTCCAAGAAATATCCGCCATCGTGAAAAACGAAGCGCATGCCGATGCCAATATTTGGTCCGGCAGCAATGGATTTGTTGCTGGTACACTTATTTTTACGATCGCCTATGAGTCCATGGCCGCGCGTGCGGAAGTCACCTCCAAACTTGCCGCCAGCAAAGCCTGGTGGGCAGCCAACCGAAAGATGCGGGAACACATCACCAGCATCGAGCCGGACACCATTTACCGATACCTACGTGGCGGAAGCATGGGCTCGGCCATCCCCCTCGGCACTATCGTTTCACAAAATCAATTTCAGCTCGCACAGGGTGCTGACTGGATCGCCGCCCTCAAATGGGCGAATGACTATTCCGAATTGAGCAAGAAAATTACGGGCATTGAAATCAATATGCTTCACAGTCTTTATGGCAAGCTCGGCGAACTCAGCATGCTTACCGGCCTACCAAATGCCGCAGCGATCGACGAGCACCGCGCCAAATTAATGGCCAATCCTGAATTCATGCCGAAATTTCTCGAAGGTAATCAATTCGCTTTGGCCGGCAGCGTCTTGCAGCGTCACCTTGTCAAAATAGCGTAATTTTTTTGCTGAAGGCCTTGCCTGTGAACCTGTATTTTGGTGCGATGCAGGGCCTTGCATTTTCGCTGTCCTAACGAGTCCGCGCATGATCTTGGACCGAATGGGAAGATTACCGCTCAACTTTAATGTTGCCGCTCACTTGAATTCATTTTTCGAAAATGAAAAATTATTTTGTGATGTTGTTTATATTATTCAATGGCATTTGTGCTGCAGAAGTAGTTTCCATTCAGCCATTGGAATCGTGTTTCCTGTGCAGTTCGGCACCTTCATTGACGATGTATTGGCAAGGCAGGGACGCTAAAGCAGTCTTGATGTTGATTCCCGGTGGGGAAGGATACATAGGATTGAAGCCGGAACAGACAGATCTTAAATTTCATCAATATCAGACCTTGAAGAAATTGACGGATCCTGTCTTGAGCAGCGGTCATTTTGATGTGGTCATTCTTGACAGTCCTGCACAGCTATCGCCAAATCAACCTTATCCCTCAGAGCGAGGCAGTTTCGATCACTTGATTCGCATTGAAAGTACGATTCGCTATTACAAGAAAAGGACCGGTTTGCCTGTTGTGCTCATGGGGCATAGTAACGGCGGCATCAGTTTGACGGAATTCTTGAAGTACGCACGCAAGAACAACAAAATGGATCTGATCGGTGGGTATGTGGTGAGTGCGGTTCGCAGTGAGTCCTATTTTGAAGGAGCGATCCCATTTCCAATGTTGTTTATGCATCACGAATTAGATGGATGCGCGCGTACGGCCATCTCCGCGTCGCTTCGTAACTTCGAACAGCTCAAAGCCTACAATGGCGCGCCAATGGAATTTGCCACAATTCACAGTGGTCAGGCTGAACCGAAAGACCCATGTCGGAGTGGATTCCATATGTATTACGGCGCCGGGGAAGAAGTCGCGCAGCATTTGGATCACTTTATGTCAGATAACTATAAGTGACCCGCAATGATGCGCTGCCTTGGTGGGAGTATCGGGGTTTTTTGTGCGTCAGACCCAACTTTGCTTCGCACTACGACCGTAGACGGCCACTCGCGCTGGACGGTGTCTCGCTTATGCTGGCGCATCCAGTGATGTAGGGTCTCCGGCGCAATACCCATCTTGGCTGCAATGGACACGATAGTCGCCTAAGCTGATACCTGGCGCAAATGCCAATTTAACATGGGTAGTTTGAAATATGCAGCGCAGGGTAGCGCTTGAATCGTCGTGTTCTGGCCAATTTGCCGGGTGCGTAACACCAGACGTGATCCTGCAATCCGGGCAGGCCTCTGGCTGTTCTTGTGACCGTCCTGCGGCAGCTGTGGCGCGGTTGGGCAATGCATACTCTCGACCGTATTCAGGCGCTCGTGACTGTCTGGCCAAACAATGCGCCAGAGGTACATGTTCTGGTAACATTTGCAGCGCTGCCAATCCGTCAAGGGCGATCCGCTCTGGCCGAATTTTCGCTGTGGCCGACTGTTCGATTTCCCGACAGCGCCAGAATCCGGCTGGAACGATGCCAGCCGGGGCAGTTTCTCCAATGCCAATTATGAAATGGAAATCGTCATGACCGCACTCGCCCCATTTGTCATCTCCCGCGTCTTTCGTGCGCCTCGCCAAGTGTTGTTCGAGGTTTATACCAAGCCGGAGCACCTCGCGCAGTGGCTCAGTCCCGATGGCTTTCACAACATCCACACGGACATGGATTTTCGTGTCGGTGGGCGTTACCACTATGGCATAGAAGGCCCGAATGGCATGCAAATGTGGGGCAAGCAGGAATATCTGGAGATCGTTCCGGGTGAGAGACTGGTTCACCTGCAGAGCTTTTCGACGCCGGAGGGCGGCTTGGGCGCGCATCCCATGGCGCCTACGTGGCCAAAGTACATGCATGCCACCACCACTTTTGAAGACGCCTCCGACGAAGGAACCCGCGTCACGATTTCGTGGGTGCCGCATGAAAGCGATGACATCGGCTGCCAAACCTTCGACATGGCGCGGCCTGGCATGGAAGTGGGCTTTAGCGGCACCTTCGTGAAGCTCGACGCGTATCTGCTCAAGCTTTTAGGCTGAAAAAAACTGAACCCGGAAGTGCACGTTGGTGGGTTTGGCCCCGGATGCTGATTCAAGCAGGCAGGCGCTTCGCTTAGTCTTGCCGTATCCGGCTCCATTTACGGCGTTGGGCGATAATCGGCACAATCGATAAAAGGGCAATATTCAGGGATGCACAGCAAATCCACGCACTTTCTGCTCAACGTCGGCCACGCGCTGGACCACATGTTCCTGCTGATTTTCGCCACCGCCGTGACGTCCATCGCCAAAGATTTTGGCGTGGCGCGTTGGGAAAATCTCATGCCATACAGCGTCGCCGCATTCTTTTTCTTTGGCCTTGGTTCCATGCCAGCGGGGCGTCTCGGAGATATGTGGGGCCGACGTCAAATGATGATCGTGTTTTTTGTGGGGATAGGACTGGCGTCGATCCTGGTCGGGGTAACGCAAACGCCCATCCAGCTGGCGATTGCCTTGGCGATTCTGGGTTGTACGGCCTCCATTTATCACCCGGTCGGGATCCCCATGCTGGTACAGGGATCGATACGCCCCGGCTGGACTATAGGCATGAACGGATTGGCAGGTAATCTGGGGCTGGCAGTCGCTGCTGCGCTGACCGGGCTGTTCATCAAGTATTTCGGTTGGCGGATGGCCTTCGTGATTCCCGGTCTGGCCAGCATCATCTGTGGCCTGCTGTTTGCTTGGTGTGCTGACCGTGAAACGATGGCACCCTCCAAAAAGAAAGCGGCAACCGGTAATCACGACGGGATCTCGATCCCCAGGCTGCTGCTGATCATGACAATTGCGGCAACCAGCGGCAGCATGCTGTTCAACTTTTCTACCAGCAGTAACTACGAACTGTTGACGAGCAAATTTGCAGGTATTTCGCAGGATCCGGCACAGATCGGTGTTTTCCTGGCCGGGGTCTATGTCTTGGCTTCATTGACGCAACTGCTGGTCGGCCACCTGCTGGACAAGGTGGAACTGAAAACGCTGTATCGCGCCGTGATCCTGGTGCAGTTATTGGCCTTGCTTCTGGCATCCGCAACCGAAGGCTGGATGTTTTACCTGGCACAGTTGCTGTTCATGGCCGCCATCTTCGGCGGCATTCCCTTCACCGATGCGGTGATCGTCCGATTTGTGGACGATTCAATGCGATCCCGTGTTTCCGGCATGCGCCTGGCCGTCTCATTGGGTGCCAGTTCTCTGGCAGTTTGGTTGATTGGCCCCATCGTCAAGTCCGCCGGTTTTACGACCCTGATTTGGGTCATGCTCGCAACGTCCAGCATTACGTTTGCAGTAGTGAGCCTGTTGCCGAACAAACAGACCTAAGCCGGACAGCAACACTAACGGCAAGCCTTGATTGAACAGGCAAAATTGAGAAGTGCCCCGACAATTTTGCGCAATTTTTGCAAAATACTTTACAGTATTCGACTTAAGCCTAATTCGTCATCGCCCACCTTCACGAGAACCATCATGTCCAAGCTTCGCGTAGAAAGTTTCACCATCTCCCTCGACGGCTTCGGCGCCGGGCCCGACCAGGACCTCGACAATCCACTCGGCGTGGGCGGTACTTCGCTGCATGGCTGGGCGCTCTCCACGAAGACATTTCAAAAGAACTTATTCGGTTCCGATAGCGGTGCAACTGGCATCGACGATGACTTCGCCACGCGAGGTTTTCAAAACATCGGTGCCTGGATCCTAGGCAGGAACATGTTCGGGCCGGTTCGCGGCCCCTGGCCAGACGAGAGCTGGCGTGGTTGGTGGGGCGACAATCCCGTCTATCACGGCCCGGTGTTCGTACTAACGAACCATGCACGGGCACCGCTGGTCATGGAGGGCGGAACGACGTTCCACTTTGTCACGGACGGTATTGCGTCCGCCCTGGCGCAGGCGCGTGCTGCGGCCGGCGGGCAGGACGTGCGTCTAGGCGGCGGCGTCAATGTGATCCAACAATATCTTCGTGAAGGCTTGATAGACGAGATGCACATTGCGATCGCGCCGGTCTTGCTTGGTGCCGGTGAACGATTGTTCGAAGGCATCAACCTTCCTGCCCTCGGTTATGCCTGCACCAGGCATGAAAGCTCACCACTGGCCACGCATGTGATCTTTACGCGGCAGTGACCACGATGGGGGGCCCTGGTGTCAGTTGAACGGCCAGGGCCATAGTTGTTATGCGGAAACAAACCACATGGTCGTGCAGTAATTTGTACAAATGCGGGCAAATGTGGAATACAGTAAGCCTTCACAAAAATTAACAACAATAAATAACTCTAACGTTGTTGGTAATAGTTCACCCTCGTAACCATGTTGGTTCCGGGGGTTTTGTTTTTTTCAGGCATACTTTACGCATGCATCTTTGCTGTGATGTGCTTGATGCCGAGGTTCATGCCGCGCATGTTTTCATTCCGAAGAGAGGACCTATGTCTGACGCAACCATGTGGTTCATATTCGCCGGTGTTTTGCTGATCTTCGAAATCTTTACCGGTACGTTTTACCTGTTGATGATCGCCATCGGTCTTACGGCGGGCAGTTTGGCGGCACTGGCCGGCTTGCCAATGACGACGCAGCTCATTTGTGCCGCAGCGGTCGGTCTGCTCGCGACCTTCGTCCTTCATCGCAGCAAGCTCGGTAAATCCAGCAGCCCCGATTCACGCAGCGATCCGAACGTCAATCTGGATATCGGCCAGACACTCACGGTCAAGCATTGGCTGATCGTCTCCGGCGCACCGGCGACGGCGCGCGTGATGCATCGCGGCGCGCCCTGGGATGTCGAGCTGATTCCTGGACCCACCCCTCAGCCTGGCCGCTTCGTGATTCGCGAAATCCGCGGCAGTCACCTTATAGTCAGCCAGTCATAATTCACCCAGTTCAATTGACAGGGAACCATCATGGAATACAGCTTCGGCAATATCGCGTTTATCCTCTTCGTGCTGGCGATCGTTTTCGTCGTCAAGACCATCAAGGTCGTGCCGCAGCAGCATGCCTGGGTCGTCGAGCGACTCGGCAAATATCATGCGACGCTCGGGCCTGGTCTGAACATGGTGATTCCGTTCATTGACCGCATCGCCTACAAGCACATCTTGAAGGAAATCCCGCTCGACGTACCGCCACAGGTCTGCATCACGCGTGACAATACCCAGCTGCAGGTCGATGGCATCCTGTATTTCCAGGTGACCGATCCAATGCGCGCATCCTACGGTTCGTCGAATTACGTCGCGGCGATCACGCAGCTGGCGCAAACTACCTTGCGTTCCGTGATCGGCAAGATGGAACTCGACAAGACCTTTGAAGAGCGCGACCACATCAACACCACCATCGTCAACGCGATCGATGAGTCGGCCGCGAACTGGGGCGTGAAAGTACTGCGTTACGAAATCAAGGACCTTACGCCACCGAAGGAAATCCTGCATGCGATGCAGGCGCAGATTACTGCCGAGCGCGAGAAGCGTGCCCTGATCGCCGCCTCCGAAGGGCGCAAGCAGGAACAGATCAATATCGCCACGGGTGAACGCGAAGCGCAGATCGCGAAATCCGAAGGCGAGAAACAAGCCTCGATCAATCGCGCTGAAGGCCAGGCCAAGGCCATTGTCGCGCTGGCTGAAGCAAATGCCGACGCCTTGCGCAAGATCGCGCAGGCAATCCGCGAGCCGGGCGGGCCAGACGCGGTCAACCTGAAAGTCGCAGAGCAATATGTGAGCGCCTTCGCACAGCTGGCGAAAACGAATAATTCCATCATCGTTCCGGCCAACATGAGTGATATCAGCGGTTTGATTGCCGGTGCGATGCAGGTAGTGAAGTCGCAGCAGGTAAAATAGCAGCGCGGGCGGGACGCCGGATGGGCGACCGGCTCGCCTCATGCCATCCCATCTGCCTTGCCATGAAAGTCCCGAGCCATGACTCCTTCAATGCTTCACGTCGATCCAGAACTGGATCTGTATTTCGAACGCATCATCGACATCACGCCCGCGCAAGTCTGGGCCGCATGGACCGTGCCCGAACATCTGCTGCACTGGTTTACGCCCGCGCCTTGGAAGACGGTCGAATGCGAAATCGACCTGCAGCCCGGCGGCATTTTCCGTTCGGTGATGCACGGGCCGGAAGGGCAGATTCACAATAACGCCGGCTGCTTCCTCGAAGTCATCGAGAACAAAAGGCTGGTCTGGACCGATGCCTTCACGCCGGGTTACCGGCCCTCCGCGAAGCCCTTTTTTACCGCGATCATCAGTATGGAAGCCGTAGCGGAAGGGACGAAATATATGGCGCTCGCCCGTCATGGCGACGCTGCGATCAAGCAGCAGCATGAAGCGATGGGATTCAAGGACGGCTGGGGCAAGGCGCTTGATCAGCTGGTCGCTCACATGAAGCAGCAATAAACGCACGGCTGAACAAGCAGCACACTGAGGTTTCTCCCCGAATGGAAATAGCAACAATACGTCAACGCCTGCGTGAACTAGGCGCGAAACCCGAGCATGAGCAACGCATCCTGCGCGACTGGGTGCAATCACAGTCGCACGATCGCGGTCGTCGTCGGCCGCAAGATTATTTGCCGCAGTCGGTGCGCTCAGGCTTACCCGCGCTGGATGCCGAATTGCAGGGCATCGTTCGCTTGATCAGCTGCGAGCAGGCCGAGGAGGGCGCGGCACGTTTGTTGGTCGCGCTCGCTGACGATCAAACGGTCGAAAGCGTCTTGCTGCCACGCGATGGCGTGTGCGTCTCCAGCCAGGTCGGCTGCGCAGTTGGCTGCCAGTTTTGCATGACCGGACGCAGCGGCCTGCTGCGCCAGCTCACCAGCGGCGAGATCGTCGCCCAGGTCGTGTTGGCGCGTACGATGCGGATCGTCAAAAAGGTCGTCTTCATGGGCATGGGTGAGCCTGCACATAACCTCGACAATGTGATTGAGGCGATCGAGTTACTCGGCATCGAAGGCAATATCGGCCACAAGAATCTCGTCTTCTCGACTGTCGGGGATCCGCGTGTGGTCGACCGTCTGCTGCAGGCAAAAGTTCAACCAGCGCTGGCGTTGTCGCTGCATACGACCAAACCGGCATTGCGTAATATCCTGCTGCCACGCGCGCCGAAGATGTCGCCGCAAGAACTCGTCGATGCGGGAGAGCGCTATAGCCGGATCACCGCCTATCCGGTGCAATACCAGTGGACGCTCATGGAAGGAATCAATGACGGCGATGATGAAATTGACGCGCTCGTGGATCTTCTCAAAGGCAAATACGCGGTACTGAACATGATCCCCTACAACACAATTCCGGACCTCGCATTCAAGCGTCCGACATGGGAGCATGCGCGGACTTTGGCGGCGCGTTTGCATGAGCGGGGCGTGCTGACGAAATTACGCGATTCGGCGGCGCAGGAAGTCGATGGCGGCTGCGGGCAATTGCGCGCGCGGGCGGTGGCTGGCGATACGCGCAACATCGCCATCCATGCCGCATGAAGTGAGGCGCATCGCACAGCGCTTAAGCCGCCTGTAGTACCGTGCTTCGCATAGCGATCAAGCCGGAATCACTGCGCCATGTTGAAGGCTCAGTGAAGCTTAACGCCGGTTTTGTTTCATCGCCTGCTGCACTTCACGTTTCGAGTCCCGGTCGCGTTCGGTATCGCGTTTGTCGTGCTGCTTCTTGCCCTTGGCAAGGCCGATTTCGCATTTGATGCGGCCACGCTGGTAATGCAGATTCAGCGGCACCATCGTGTAACCGGAGCGCTCGACCTTTTCGACGAGCTTGGCGATTTCAGCGGAATGCAGTAGAAGCTTTCGTGTGCGCACCGTATCAGGCGTGACGTGCGTCGAGGCAGTCGGCAACGGACTGATGTGCGAGCCGAATAAATAGATTTCGCCACCCTTGATGATGACGTAAGCTTCTTTCAGCTGCGCGCGGCCGTCACGGATCGCCTTTACTTCCCAGCCTTCAAGCATAATGCCGGCTTCGAAGCGATCTTCAATGAAGTAGTCGTGGAAGGCTTTTCTGTTATCAATAATGCTCATCGGTTCCGATTACGTGGTCGTCGGTTAAAATTTCAACTTTGCGATTCTATCAAACACTTCGATGGCCTTAGTACATAAGTCAGTATTGCTCGGCTATAGCGCCGAACAAATGTTCGCCCTCGTTGAACGGGTTGAAGATTATCCGCTGTTTTTGCCGTGGTGCGGCGGCGTTGAGGTCAAATCCCGCGCGGCCGACAGCCTCATCGCGACCCTGGCTATCAACTTCCATGGCGTGAAGCAATCCTTCACGACCGAGAACCAGAATCAGCGGCCGCGATTAATGAACATCAAACTCGTCGATGGACCCTTCAAGCACCTCGATGGCGTCTGGGAGTTCAAACCCTTGCGCGCGGATGCCTGCAAGATCGAATTCGACCTGCATTATGAATTTTCAAGCAAGGTGCTGGAAAAAATCATCGGGCCGGTCTTCAGCATGATCACGAACAGCTTCGTCGATTCTTTCTGCAAACGAGCTGAGGTCGTTTATGGCTGAAGCACCGATCAATGTCAGCGTTGCCTATGCGCTGCCAGACCGGCAATATCTGATCGAGCTGCAGGTCGCGCCCGGCACGACCGTGGAAGAGGCGATCCGGCTCAGCGGCCTGCTGCGGCAGCTGCCCGAAATCGATATCGCGCGAGCCCGCGTGGGCATTTACGGCAAGCTCAAGACACTGGAGACCCTGCTGCGCGAACGCGACCGGATCGAAATTTACCGGCCCCTGATCGCCGACCCAAAAGACGCACGGCGTACCCGTGCAGCCACAAAGAACGCGCCGTGATGATTTCAATAGTGTGATGTTCTGGCGCTGATGCTGCTACCCGGCGACTGTTTCAGTGTAGTTCTGTATAATGCGGCTTTGCGCCTATAGGAAACACTATGCGTCTGCTCCAAAAAGCACTCACTTTTGACGACGTTCTGCTCGTCCCCGCTCATTCCGATATCCTGCCGAAAGACACGTCACTAAGGACGCAGCTGTCGCGCAATATCTTCCTGAATATCCCGCTGCTGTCAGCCGCCATGGACACCGTCACTGAAGCCCGTCTGGCCATCGCCATGGCGCAAGAAGGTGGCATCGGCATCGTCCACAAGAATCTCACCCCCAAAGAACAGGCCCGCGAAGTCGCCAAGGTCAAACGATTTGAATCCGGCGTTGTGCGCGACCCGATCACGATTCCGCCGACCATGCGCATCCGCGACGTGATCGCCTTGTCCGAATTGCATGGCATTAGCGGCTTTCCTGTCGTCGATGGCAAACAGCTGCTGGGTATCATCACGAACCGCGATCTGCGCTTCGAAGAAGAACTCGACGCCGAAGTCAGCGCCAAGATGACGCCACGCGACAAGCTCGTCTACGTCAAGGACGGCGCTGAACTGTCCGAAGCCAAACGCCTGATGAACAAGCATCGCCTTGAGCGCGTCATGGTCGTCAACGATACGTTTGAATTACGCGGCCTGATCACGGTGAAAGATATCCAGAAATCGACCTCGCATCCGAACGCCTCCAAAGACGAGCACGGCAAGCTGCTCGTGGGCGCAGCTGTTGGAGTCGGCGCCGATAACGATGAACGTATCGATTTGCTGGTCAAGGCTGGCGTCGACGTGATCATTGTCGATACCGCGCATGGCCATTCCAAGGGCGTGCTCGAGCGCGTACGCTGGATCAAGACGCATTATCCGCATGTCGACGTCATCGGCGGCAATATCGCCACAGCCGCCGCTGCACTGGCACTCGTCGAACATGGTGCTGATGGCGTTAAAGTCGGCATCGGTCCGGGCTCGATCTGCACCACGCGTATCGTCGCTGGTGTAGGCGTACCGCAAATTACCGCGATTTCGAACGTTGCTGACGCCTTGAAAGGCACTGGTGTCCCTTGTATCGCCGATGGCGGCATCCGCTTTTCAGGCGATATCGCCAAGGCACTGGCCGCTGGCGCATCGAGCGTCATGATGGGCAGCATGTTCGCCGGCACCGAAGAAGCGCCGGGCGAAGTGATCCTGTACCAGGGCCGCAGCTACAAGTCGTATCGCGGCATGGGCAGCTTGGGCGCGATGGCCGATGGGTCGGCGGATCGCTATTTCCAGGATGCGGCCAACAATGCCGACAAATTCGTCCCGGAAGGTATCGAAGGTCGCGTGCCCTACAAAGGCAGCGTGCTGGCAATTCTTTATCAACTCGTCGGTGGCGTACGCTCGTCAATGGGTTATTGCGGCTGCGCGACCATCGATGAACTGCGCGAACGCGCCGAGTTCGTCGAGATCACCTCGGCCGGCATGCGTGAGTCGCATGTGCACGATGTGCAAATCACCAAGGAAGCGCCGAACTACCGCGCCGACTAAGTCCAGCGCAAGAACTCTCCCTGCAGCGCGGGGGGGGTGACATTTTTGTTTTCTCCATTCGAAGTTTCCCATGCACTCAAAAATCCTCATTCTCGATTTCGGCTCCCAGGTCACTCAGCTGATCGCACGTCGCGTGCGCGATGCCGGCGTCTTTTCCGAAGTATTTCCTTACGATGTGAGCGATGAGTTCGTGCGCAATTACGGCGCGGCCGGCGTGATCCTGTCGGGCGGTCCGAATTCGGTGACGGAAGGCGATACGCCACGCGCACCTGCGGCAGTATTCGAGCTGGGCGTACCGGTGCTCGGCATTTGCTACGGCATGCAGACCATGGCGGCGCAATTAGGCGGCAAGGTTGAAAACGGTACCGTGCGCGAATTCGGTTACGCCGAAGTACGCGCGCGCGGCCATACGGCCCTGTTCACCGACATCAATGACTTCGTCACGCCAGAAGGTCATGGCATGCTTAAGGTCTGGATGAGCCATGGCGACAAGGTCATCGACATGCCGCCGGGTTTCAAGCTCATGGCCTCGACCGATAATTGCCCTATCGCTGGCATGGCCGACGAAGCACGTCATTTCTATGCTGTGCAGTTCCATCCGGAAGTCACGCATACAGTGCAGGGCACAGCCATCATCGGCCGCTTCGTGCACCAGATTTGCGGCTGCAAATCGGACTGGAACATGCCTGACTATATCGCCGAAGCAGTCGCCTCGATCCGCGAGCAGGTAGGCACTGATGATGTGATTCTTGGTTTGTCCGGCGGCGTAGACAGCAGCGTCGCAGCCGCCTTGATCCATCGCGCTATCGGCGACCAGCTGACCTGCGTCTTTGTCGACCATGGCTTGCTGCGTCTCGATGAAGGCAAGATGGTGATGGAAATGTTCGCCGACCATCTGGGCGTGAAGGTGATCCGCGTCGATGCGACGGACCAGTTCATGGGCCACCTCGTCGGCGTGACCGATCCGGAAGCCAAGCGCAAGATCATCGGCCGCGAATTCGTCGAAGTCTTCCAGGTCGAAGCCGGCAAACTCACGAACGCAAAATGGCTGGCGCAGGGCACGATCTATCCCGACGTAATTGAGAGCGCGGGCAAGGGCAAGAAGGGACACACGATCAAGAGTCACCACAATGTCGGCGGCTTGCCCGAGACGCTGAACCTGAAGCTGCTGGAGCCACTGCGCGAATTGTTCAAGGATGAAGTGCGCGCCTTGGGCGTGGCGCTCGGCTTGCCGCATGCGATGGTGTATCGCCATCCATTCCCGGGTCCGGGTCTGGGTGTGCGCATCCTCGGCGAAGTCAAAAAGGAATTCGCCGACCTGCTGCGTCGCGCCGATGCGATTTTCATTGAAGAACTGCGCTCGACTTTTGATGCTGAAGGCCGTTCATGGTACGACCTGACGAGCCAGGCCTTCGCGGTATTCCTGCCGGTGAAGTCGGTCGGCGTGATGGGTGATGGGCGTACTTATGAATACGTGGTCGCCTTGCGCGCAGTTCAGACGCAGGATTTCATGACTGCGCATTGGGCGCATTTGCCGCATGAATTGCTGGGCAAGGTGTCGAACCGGATTATCAATGAAGTGCGCGGGATTAATCGTGTGGTATATGACATCTCGGGGAAGCCGCCTTCGACGATTGAATGGGAATGATTTGAGGTCTGGCATCAGCTAGCGCTTTAAAGCAAAACGAGCACCGAAGCCCGCATCATAGCGGGCTTTTTTACACCTGTTCAGCGCGCGGATAGCGAGCACCAATTCAACTCTCGGACTTGGTGCGGCGCTTTGATGCAGGGGGCGGCCCGGATCTCATAGCTCTTTGCTACGGCTGAATCGCTCGAGGTGCACCGGCACGTACTTGTGCCAAGGCGTACCGGCGAAGGGGTCACGATCGGTGGTGTTGGTAAGCTCGTTTACCGACACACCTCGGCGATCCAGCGTGCCGTCAGCTCGTGTGTAATCCAAGCCGTGGCCATTGGGCAGCGAGACGTGGCCTGGTTGTAATTCATCGGTCAATTCAATTGGCGCCTGCGCTGTTCCACGCTGCGTGCGAAGCTGAATCCAATCACCGTCTGTGCATCCCAGCTCGGCCGCGTCCTGTGGATGGATACGCAAGACGCCAAAACTGCCTTTCTTCATCCATTCGGGGTTACGGATGGATGTTTGGCTAGTTTCAGGACGTCGCTCACCTGCCGATAAAACGTAAGGGTAGTCTGCTCGGTGGGGTGGCAGCTTGTTGTCAATTGTTGCCAACTCGTCCAGCATTTCCTTGATGTTTAAGTTAATTTTGTGACCAGGCAACTTTACTGCATCCCAGCTGTCGCTATATTGGCTTACGCCAAAAATAACGCCCGATGGACTGTTCAGAATCGCATCAAAGAGCCTATTCCCGCCCAGCAGCGTGGGACCGCCAAACCCGGCGCCCTTTGCCGCTACTGGTTGTGCGCGTACGTAAAGTTGGCTGATTCCCCATAGCGATGCGGCTGGTGCCAAGTTGGCTGGCAGGCTTGGTCCCAGAGTGCGATAAAGCACCACAGGGGCAAACCGTGCCACCTTTTTGTCGCGCTTAGACTTCCAGGCAAAGGCCAGCCCGAATGCCGTGCGTCCAAGTCGCGCAGCTGCGCGCAAGAGCGTGTAGCTGGAATCGTCCAACTCGCCCATGGCTTCTACCAGACGTGCATGAATCTCCGCTTCAGGCAAGGTGCCTGGGCGAGGGGCAAGGTGCGGGTGGCGCAAATGGAATCCATTGCGCGGAAATTCCAGATTAAAAAACGTCGCCTCAGCTTTCTCAAACTGGCTACTAGCGGGAAGTACATAGTCGGCCTGTCGGGCAGTTTCTGTCATCGCCACGTCAATCACCACACTACACTCCAAGGCTCGCAGCGATTGGCGCATGCGCTGGCTGTCCGCCAAAGAGTGCACTGGATTGGCGCTTTCAATGAACATCGCCCGAAAGCGCTTGGGATGCTGTGTCAGTATTTCATCCGGGATCACGTTGCACGGAATCAGTCCCATGATGACCTTGGAATTGGTAACTGGGCTGTGCGTCCATTTGCGGGGTGCGGCGGGCTTGGTCGCGCCTGACGTTTTGGATTGGTTTCGGCTCGAGCTGGAGAGATTGAAGAAGGGTACGAAAGCGTTGTTGGCACCCTTCTTGGCATAGTTACCCGTCAGCAGCCAGACTAGGCGATTCAGATAGCTGTTCAAGGTAGAGTGCAAATTAATTTGCACTCCGAGATCCTCAATCATGGACACGCTTTTTGCACTGGCAATACGTCGTGCGGCGGACCGCAGAAGCGATTCCTCAACCCCGCAGATCGTCGCATAACGTGGGATGTTGATCGCTTTCATGGCCGCTTCCACCGTGTCGTAGCCAGTGGTGTGCTCCTTGAGCCAGGCAGTCGCGACTAACTCTTCTTGTACCAGGATGGCGGATAGTGCGCTCAAACACCAGGCATCAGTGCCGGGTTTAACGGCTAAATGGAAGTCCGCCATTTTTGCCGTCTCAGTGCGCCGCGGGTCGATCACGATCATGGCGCGATTCTGATCATTTTGAATCTCACGCAGCGTGACACGGGTCCGGGCAAAACCATGTGATTGCCAGGGATTCTTGCCAAGAAAAACCGCCACCTCGCAATGCTCAAAGTCACCATGTACTGGCGCACCGGTCATCTTGCCCTGCACCCAACCTTCGCCGGTCTTTTCCTGCGCCAAGGCGTTCGAGCGGAACTGAATGCCCAGTGCTTTGATGGTGCTATCGGCATACGTTCCTCCGAGGTGGTTGCCTTGGCTGCCACCACCATAATAAAGAATGCTTTCGCCGCCGTGTCTCTGCTTGATCGCAACGAACTTCTCCGCAATCTCGCGGATCGCGGTTTCCCAATCGATGTTTTCGTAGCTACCGTCGGGCTTACGGCGTTTGGGTGTATCAATGCGGTCAGCACCGTTTTGGTAGAAATCCATACGCTGCGACTTCTCGCAGATGTATCCCTGTGAGATGGGGTTGGACTTGTCACCCTTGATCTTGGTGATGCGTTCCCCCTCAGTTTTGATTTCCAGACCGCAGTTGAGCGAGCAAATGATGCAAGCCGTTTTTTTCCATTCGTCTGTTTTTGTGGCTTCCATGGCGTTCGCGTCCTCGGATAACAATTTGTTGATCTATTGGATAATGAGCATTATCCTATTTCAGCTGCTGAAATTATGTCAACTAAATTTTGAGAGTAGTCCCATGCGTTACACCAACGAGTACAAAGAACAAGCACGCGCAAAACTAGTGGATGCGGGAGGTCGGCATGCCAAGAAGCATGGATTCATCAACAGTGGAATGGCGGACTTGGCTGAAGCTGCGGGGGTGACGACAGGCTCTCTGTACAAGCACTTCAACAGCAAGTCGGACCTTTTCGTCGCGATGATCACTGCTGAATTGAAGCGCACGGCTGATATGTATGGCGCTGTCGATGCGGCAGACCCAGTGGCGGTATCGCGCGCCCTGGCAGATTATCTGAGCACTAGTCATGTACAGCGCCCTGATAAAGGATGCCCACTACCATCCTTGACGCCCGAGATAGGGCGCGCCGACGATGCCGCGAAGCAGGCATTTGAGGAAGGTGTCAAAACTATTCATGTCAAGGTTGCAGCGTTGACAGGGAATTCCGACATTGCTTGGGCCGTAATGGCACAGAACGTGGGGGCCGTCATGCTTGCGCGTGCTTTGCGTAGCGAAGCGATGCAGCGCGAACTTTTGAGCGCGGTGTGCCACGCCGGGGAGCAACTCCTCAGCATTGACACGCGCCCACAGGAAAAATGAGGAAGAATGAAGGAAAAATGAGGACATGCAACGCAAAACTTACACGTCACTTTTAATGTTGCGCAAATGATTAATTTTAAGGTGTTCTTTATTTAAGCCGTTATTGCGTTGGAATGATTTGAGGTCCGTCCTACGCTAGAGCATTGAGGCTATGCGATTACCCAAGCCCGTATCACAGCGGGCTTTTTTATGCCTGTGCAGCGTGCAAATGGCGAACACCAATTTAACTCTCCGACTTAACGTGGTGCTTTGATGCGGGGCGCGGCTCAATGAGGCGACCCGTAACGTACTTATGCAGGATGCTAGCGATCAGTGTTTGATACGGCATACCTTCTTCAAGCGCCTTGACTTGAATGTCATTCAAATCACCAGAGGACAGGCGAATGTTGACCCGCCGATCCTTGATGGCCGTGGCGGGCGCTGCTGCCTTGAATTTCGCCAGCTCGGCTTTGGTGGCAACGGACTTCAATTGACCTTTTTCAAAGGCGTCGTGGATTTCATTGTCGTAATCGACATCGTCAGTTTTCGCCTTCTGCTTCGCCATGATTGTCAGGCAATCTGCACGAAAACGCGTTTGCCAAGTACGTTGGCCGCAGCCTCGATCTGTTCAAGCTTCGAGGCGTGACGCAGATCAAACAAGCGATCAACTTGCTGCATATGCCAGCCTAAACGGCGGGCGAGTTCTGCCTTCTTGATGCCCTGATCGGTCATCGCTTGGTACACACCCAGCTTGGCACATTCCAGCGCCGATGGTCGTACGGTCTTTTGTCCGGCTGCTGGTTGATTTGCTGTAGGAAGCGGTTTGCGGGCATCAACATAAAATGACAAACCAGTTTCCAAAGCGTCGATTGCATTCAGCAGAGCTTCACCCTCATCAGCACCGAAGGTGATTGCTTCGGGTACGTCGGAAAACGTGACGAGCACGGTGCCGTCATCGGGGGTCAAGGTCACGGGGTAGTCAAACATCATTTTTTCCTTTACATCGTCAAACCAAGCTGTCGTTTGATCGCGGCTTCTAGTCCTTTGCCAAGCTCGATGGTACCGTGCATGGGAAGGGAAGATTGCTTGCCGTTAAGAAATACCTTCAAGTGCGAACCTTTGCCGGGCTGGAATGTTGCGCCCTGTTGCTCTAGCAATTTCTTCATCTGCTTGGAGTTCATGGGATGAGTCTAACAGGCGTGTTGTGTTTTTCAAGTGAAATGCAACACATTTGTTATTTTTTTGTGTCGCTGCGACAGCATGCCTGATGTGTTCGCGACCAAGTTGAGCGCCTGATGGCGTTCGGCCGTGACAAGCTGTCAGAACGCAGCCATCGCTCACCAATGCGCTGAACTCCTGGGCCATCCAGGTGGGCAGACCCGAGCACGCCGACACGACTTCTTAAAGTTTGGGACGGTAACGATGGCCTGCGTGCCGGCTCTGATAAAAACAGGACTTACCAGCACTTACCCTCCCGACTCAGACAGCAATTCCGAAATCACACTACGCAGCCATCGGTTCCCCTGGTCATGGTGAAATCGCTCATGCCAATGTTGCTTTACCGCGTATTCCGGTAGTTCGAAGGGCACTGGCAGAATCTGGAATTCTCCGCGTCCCTGCAGCACATCGCCCAAACGCTTCGGGATGGTCATGACCAGATCGGTATGCTCGACGACAAAGGCAGCGCCGAGAAAATTGGGGATTTGCATTGCGATGCGACGCTTGATACCTTGACGGGCGATTTCGCGGTCGATGATCAAGGGCGCTAAACCTGATGAACTGATAGCCGCGTGATCCTCCGCTTCGTATTGCGCCAGGCTCAGACTGCCCTTGATCCGCGGATGATGCGCGCCGACGATGCAGGCAAAATTCTGCGTGAACAAGAGTTGCTGGTAAAACCCCGCTTCCAGCTGCGGCATGAAGCCGAGCGCGAGATCCGCCTCGCCTTCGAGCAGGCGCGCGATGTCATTCGACAGCGGGAGAATTTCGATACGGATGCCGGGGGCGGTGGCGCGTAGTTTTTCCCAGAGTTTGGGCAGCAGCACTAACTGGCTGATGTCCGTCATGCAGATGCGAAAGGTGCGATCCGACAGAGCAGGATTGAAGTCATTACGGTGGCCGACGACCAACTCCAGCGCACTGAGCGCATCCCGTACCGGGCCAGCCAGACCCATGCCAAAGGGCGTCGGCTCCATACCGTTCGAGGTGCGCACGAAGAGCGGATCGGCAAACTGATGGCGTAGCTTGGCGAGCGCGACACTGACTGCTGGCTGCCCCAGATCAAGCGCTAACGCTGCGGCAGTGACGCTGCGGGTCTTGTAAATTTCATCAAATACGGACAGCAG
>CANFLV010000033.1 GCA_947448025.1 Oxalobacteraceae bacterium
AGCTACAGAGGTGATGTTCAGTTTGTCACTACCATCACCACCATCAATTGAGTCCAAGCCAGTCAAAGTGTTGGTAGCAGCAGTACCGTTGATTGTGTCGCCTGCTGAAGTACCAGTGACGAAGTCAATACCAGTAGTGAGCGTGAAAGTCTGACCAACTGGAGCAGGTGCTGGTGGATTCAGCGTAGCGTATGCTGTAGCTTCAGCAGTAGCAACGGATGCTGGATCAGAATTAACGTTAGCAACGATTGAAGTTGCCACTGCGCTAGTAGCAGTACCGTTCAAAGTGATGCCATAGTACAAGCTCACAGCCATCTTGTTGGCGAGCAGTGCTTTTGAATTCAGTGCGTCTGCGTCTGTGCCGTTGTAAGCATTGACTGCATTGATCATGTTAACAATAACTTGACCTTGTGTTTTGCCGCTATTCAACTGCGCTGTCCAGTAATCCAGACCTTGTTGATCAGCAGGACGACCCAAAACATTGACATAAAACTTGGCAACGATTTCCGAGTTAGTCAAATACAGTGGGTAGTAAGCACGTGCTGGTGCAACGTTATACATGTCTTGCGCAACTGCTTCGACGCCTTTAGCTGCTACCTGGCTAGTCCAGTAGCCAAGACCATCTGCATCTGCTGCACGACCGAAAAGTGAAGGGTACAGCGTTGCCACTGTGTTGCGCATTGCTTCTGTAATCAGAGTTGTAGCCATTTGGTAAAGCTCCTAGTGAGGAAAATTAGTGATTCAGTCAAGCCAGCCATAAAGTTGGCTTCTTGCTGACCGTATATTATTTAGGCGAGAGAAGAACGAATGTGATGGTCATCACATTTCAATCTTTTTTGTCCAAAAACAACGGTGTATTACAGGGGTGTAATTCTGTGCGGGTGGGAGTTTATACCAAAAGCGTCGACCGTAGTCATTTTTACCAGTTTTTATTTCCATTAGGATATTAAACTTGCTGCATCCAGTCAGAAGCTTTTGCGGAAGCCGGCGCCAAGGATTCGCCCAGCCTGGCGGAACAAGGACAAGTTCGAGAAGACATGGTTATCCTCAAGTGTGAAAATAACATCGCCGCCACCCTTCACCGGCTGGGTCAGCGTCAGGCGCAGGCTGCGCCTGTCGATTTCGCGCGCTGCATTCTGCTCCAACAGTGCACTGTAGCCATCCGTATCATAGGCGCGCGCCAGCGTGTAGCTCAGCTCGCCGTACATGCCCCACGCGACAGGCGCGCCGAGCTGGGCAATCAGTTCAGAGTGACGGGTCTTGCCACCGGGACGCGGCCCAACTGGCTTATCGAACCCGGTGCGTACAATGAAGGTGGTTTGCACAGGGATTTTGGCCACGCCCCAATCACAGGCCAGGCCACCCTGCCCCCAGAGGATATTGGCGTCCAGCGTCGAGAGATTAAAATAGCGCCGCCACTCCCCTTCGCCAGCGATCCCGACGCGGCAACTGCCCAGCGGCTGCTCTAGCTGGGTAGTGGCGCGCAGAGTGCGCACCAGTGCTGCGCCGCCCAGCGACAGATGGGCGACATTCAAGCCGAGCCCGGCGTCGCCAAAGGGCGTAGCGCGACGCATGCCCGCGCCGAGATTCAACTCCATCGATGAAAAATCATGTTCATGCTGGTAATTGCGCTGGCGTGCACTAAGGTTCAGGTCGAACACGCCGATGTCATAAGGCTGCTTTAAATTGGCACTCACCGCCTCCTGCAGGAAGCGGTCACTGCGGGCACGGTAGGCGCCATCAAGCAAAAGGTCGACCCTTTGATTACCCAGCGTGATGGGGATAATACTGTTTTGCAGTCCGCTGTTGGCATTGCTGTCAAAGCCAGCGAGCGCTTCGCTCTGCAGCTTCCAGCCAAAGGGCGTCAACACGGGACGGGCGATACCTGCGCGATATTTGGCAATGATGACAAGCAGGGCCGGACTAGGCTCGAACGTCGATTCAATATGATTAAAGTAGCTGATCGCGCTGGCAGGGTTACCACTTTCGACCGACGCGATCGCCAGGTCCATCCATGCACCGGCATTATCGGGCTGCATCAGCACCACGCGTTCGAAGGCGACGGCCGCTGCGGAAAAGTCACGAAGCTTCAGCGCCAGCGTACCAATCAGATTGAAATACGCCGCATCGTTTTCATGTTCGGCGAGCTGGCTTTGCAGCAGCGCCAGCGCTGCTGGCAGATCGCCGCGCTGAAGCTCACTGTAGGCCTCAGGATAGGCGGCGAAATCGTTGACGGTGATGCCTTGCGCGAGCGCGACATTGGGCACCACGGGCTGCTGCGCATACGCAGGCAGGACCAGCAGCAGACCGGGCAGCAGTAACGCAGTCAGCCAGCCTGTCATCGTTCGAAGCAAAAGCATTGTCCTTTTAAATTCAAGTTCAATTCGGCGCATACAGGCGCAGCATCCCAACACGACCGCGAATAGCGACTTCACCCAGAGGCTGCGTCGCCATCATTCCAAGCTCGGCTGCACATACGGGACCGACGAGTATCTCCTCATTGTATCGCGAGGTCAGGCCTTCAAGGCGACTCGCTAACACAACGGGCTCGCCCAGTGCGGTAAAAGTCCGTCGATGCGCCGAGCCGAAATTACCGACAAGCGCGACACCTGACTCCATACCGATGCCGACGCTGATGGGCGCCACGCCGAGCTCAACGCAAAAAGATGCGAGGGCGTCGATGCGGCGGCTGATATCGCGGGCTGCCGCCAGCGCGTGCTGCGCATGCTGCGGGTCGTCTTCCGGCGCGTTCCAGAAAGCCATGATCGCATCGCCTATAAATTTATCAATCGTGCCATGGTGTGCCGAGACAGCTTCGGCCATGTCGGTAAAGACGCGCTGCATGAGCCGGGCGACGACTTCAGGGCTACAGTTTTCAGTGATGCCGGCAAAACCGTGTACATCGGCGAACAACACGGTGATGGTGCGACGTGAAACGTCAAGGTCGGTGTCGAGTTTGGCGCCGCCGCGACTAAAGCTGGCCAGGCGGGTAGCGACCGGCGCTGGCAAATAGGCCGACAGCAGGGACATGACGCCCGCATGTTCGCTGCCGGAGCGGTACAGCTCTGCGAGTACCGTCAGCAGTAGCGCCAGTGGCGGAAACAACAGTACCGGCAGCAGCGGCAAAAGCAGATTGAACTGGCGTAGCGCCACTAATACCAAGCCAGCCGACATACACCAGGTCAGCAGCAGCCATGCCGGAAACAGCGCGGCACGCTGAGCCGGCGCGATGTAGCGGCGCAAACCCCAATGTAACAAGAGTGCGAATGGCAGCAGCAAAGCCGCATCCAGCAGCAATCCCCATTGCGGCTCGAATGCAAAATCGTTATCCAGCAAAGCTGACAGTAATTCGATATGCGGCTCGAAGCCGACCGTCACCGGATTAAGCGGCGTGGCAATCACGTCCTGCATTCCCAGCGCCGTGCCACCGAGGAGCACCATCACGCCTTTGAGTAAACTTGGGTCTGGTACTTTATTGAGGATATCGACGGCGGAAATGACGGTCCAGTCACGCTTGCCGTGCCGGTAAGGTACCGTCAGCATGCCGTCGCGGTTGAGCGGCAGCGTGGCAAATACGGCACCGTCGGCTGCGCCAACGACTAGCTGCCAGGGTGGTGCGAGCCAGCCCTGCCCCGGCTGCAGCCTGGCGTGCGGCTGATCGAGCAGGCTCATGAAGGCTGTCAATGTCAGACTTGGGCGACAGGCGGTATCGGCCGTGCAGATCATGGGTGGAATCCGCCGCATGACGCCATCATTATCAAATACGGGGGTAATGTGACCGACTTGCGCCGGCATCAAGCCTGGGTGATTGGCGAGCGTCGCTGGGCCATTGATACGCGGCGCACCGTAGGGTGCCTGCAGGGACGGCACTGGCGGCAAGGCTGGTGGCAGCAAGGCCAGATTGCGCGTCTCGAGATCGTAGACAACGGCGCCAGTGACTTGTGGGCGGCGCATTTGCGCAGCCAGTGTCGCTTCATCGGGGCGAACTTCGGGCAGCACCATGTCGACGGCAATGCTGGCGACGCCGTAATGATCAATGAGGTTACCGAGCAGTCGTGCAAGCGTCGGCCTTGGCCAAGGCCACGCGCCTTCGCCGGATTCGGCCAGGCTGCGTTCATCGATATCGATGACGACGATGCGGGTTTCAGGGGTGGGATGGAGCGCGATACGCGTACGCCAGTCGTTGAGGACATGCTCGACTGGCTGCAGCGCCACGCCATAGCGACTGCTTGCCAGCGCCGCCACGAGCGCAACGGCCAGTAGCAGCAAGCGGAAAGTCAGCCGATCATGCAAAGGCGCGGAACTATCGGGCCCAGCGGGTTGCGCCCACTACGCTTACATTGCCGGAGACGGCGCGATCAAACACATAGGTGGCCTGGCTGGTATCACGTGACACGAAGCCACTGATCGAAGTCGCGGCGTTACTGTCATTGAGCAGCTGACCCTGGGTGGTGACACTACCGCTCGATTGTACTGTCACAGGCGTCATGCCACTCGCACTCAAAGCCAGCGATGTATCGTAACGACCGGCACCAAAATCAATCAGCAGGGACGGTGAGGAAATCACGGCTGCGGTCAGGAGTTTACCTGGCGACATGTAATAAGCCTCTGAATCGGCCAAAGCGAATTTGGCGATGCCGCTACCTGGCATGACATAGTCGCCTTTTTCACGCAACACACCGAAGACATCATTGCCAGCAGCGATTTGGCGCTCGCTTGGTTTGCTGCCATAGGCGGCGATGTAGCTTTGCGCCTCCTGGCCGGGCGTGATGTAAGTTGACCAGCGCCCCCACCAGAACTGCGCGGCGGGTGGCGCTACCGGCACTGGGACTGATACTGGTATGGCGACCACCACAGGCGCCGCTTCCGGCGCTTTTAATTCTGGCGCCTTCTCCGGCACTGGCGCAGGCATTGCCGCGACATCGACTTTTGCTTTCAGCGTATCGGCAGCGGCATCGCGGATCACATCGCGCGCCTCGAAGCTGATGCCGGCCTTGCTTTGCTTGTCGCCTACAGCGGGGCGCGGCTCTTCAGGTCGCGGCGGGGCGACGGTGTTGGGCGGCTCCAGACCTTTGTCGATCGGTACCAGCAAAGGTACTTCGGTACGGCTGCGAAGTTCAAGATAGGCATTGTTCATGGCTGCCGTGAGAACCCGGGTCGATGCGGAGATACAGGGGCCAAAGGCGCTCGCGAGGCAGCCATCACCAAACGGCGAGACCACCACTGCGCCTGTTTGCACATAAACACGCGTGACATCGGCGTTGGCATGCACAACAAAATCAGTACCACGGATGCCGATGGCGGCTAGGGGCGTATTCAGACGGTAGTTTTCACGCGAGGCTTCACCGCCACGACCAGTAATGCTGCGGGCGACACCCTGCTCAAGCACGAACTTGATACGATTATTGGCCGGCACGGCGGCGTCGTAATGGTAATCCTGGATTTTGAGGCGTGACTGCGGACGCACACTGAGGAAGGCCTTGTCGACCATGGTCACATGGATATGTCCACTGCTGCCTGTAACGAGGGTCTGGCCGGCGTCGATCTTGTCACCACGCGCGACCGGATGCGAGCTGCCATCGACGTCAACGACCCGTGCATCGCCAATGACAAACGAGACCGATCCCGCCTGATCAGCAGCACGCGCAGGTGCGCAGAGCGCTGTCACCGCCAGCAGTGTTGCCAGCATGCGCGAGACATATCGAATAGGGGTAAATCCTTGCTTCATCTTGTCGCTTCACTCATATCATCTGTTGTTGCAGCCGATTTCGCCGCGCGAAATCTGCCATATGCACACAAGCAGCATGGTGCTTTGCCCGAGTATAGCAGTTACACTTGCGTTAATGCACTAGCAAAGCCAGGCTAACAAATTTCGCCAGCGAACGGCGGCACATGCATTCTGGCCTGGCTTCAGGCACATGGAACAGATTCCTGAGAGTGCGGCTTGCAGTGAAATCACCCTTTTTTTGCAGCGTGAATCCGGATCAACTGAGCGGCACGGACTGAGGCAGTTTAACAACAGGGCTGTCGGCTCAGATGATGGCTTTGTCTTTTTCACAATTAAATCATCGTGCTTTACAATGCCGCTCCTGAATCATTATTTTTTATCGCTGAACTATGCCGATTGCCATTGACCTCGTCGCCAGAATTCCCCTGTTTGAGGGCCTGGATACGGACACGCTGTCGACCATCGCGCGACTGATGTCGAGTCGCGTCTACCTCGCGCAAGACGTCGTCATGCGCAAGGGCGATGCGCCCGATCATCTGGCGTTTCTCATCAACGGTAAATTGCAGGTCGTCGATCTCAGCGAAGATGGCCGCGAGACCGGTATTCATTTCATCCTGCCCGGGACCTATTTTGGTGAACTATCAGTCATTGATGGACAGCCGCGCTCGGCCTCGGTCAAGTCGATCCAGATATCCGAAGTCGCCTTCCTGCCCAGCGCACAGGCACGCGCGCTGATCATTAACCGGCCGCTGGTGGCCGAGCGCTTCCTTGTGCATTTCGCAAAAATCGTACGCACCTCATCGAATCATCAAACGCTGCTGAGCATACCGAATGCCTTTCAGCGCGTGTTCGCCCAGCTGCATCAGTTTGTGCGGGAAACCAATGATGGCCAGGTGATCGAGACCATGCCCAAACAGCACGAGATCGCAATCATGGTCAACACCAGCCGCGAGACCGTCTCGCGCGCTTTGCATACCCTGCTCAAAATGGGCATATTGCAAAAAAAGGGCACGATCCTCATCGTCAATCGCCCGGAGCAGCTGAAGTCGGCGGCGACTGTCGGGCTGGATGAAGCCATCGCCGCCGGGACGGCCGTTACGGAAAAGAAAACGAAAGCGGCAGCTGCTGCGTCATGAGCGCTGCTGCCCTGAATGCAATCTGGCGCAGGATATCCAGGGACCCGTCGGCGATCGCCGCCTACAGTCTGGCGACAGTACTCGCGCTGGCCTTCATCCTGCAGCTGTACCCGCTGTCCTTTCTCGCCGGGAGCGGACTTTTTTTTGAACAGAAGGACGCGCCGCAGCATGTGAGCGGCTGGCTTTTTTATCTGCACGACAGCTGGCATTTTCCGCTGCTGCAGACGACCCGCCTGAATCATCCGGACGGCGTCAATATTGCCTTCACCGACAGCATCCCGCTGGCAGCACTGGTGTTCAAATTGTTTGCCGCATGGCTGCCGGCGCAATTCCATTATTTCGGACTGTGGCATGCGCTGGCGCTGCTGAGCCAGGCACTGGCTGCCGTCTTGCTGATGCGCGCGCTCGGCGTGCGGCATCTGGCGGGCTGCCTTGCTGCGGCCGGCTTTGCGCTGACCTGGCCGAGCCTGTTATGGCGATTCGAACATACGGCGCTGATGACGCATGGCGTGATCCTGACCGCGCTGGCG
This sequence comes from Oxalobacteraceae bacterium, assembly GCA_947448025.1. GTDB lineage: Bacteria > Pseudomonadota > Gammaproteobacteria > Burkholderiales > Burkholderiaceae_D > CANFLV01. Next base: position 7,395 of record CANFLV010000033.1, read on the forward strand.
CTGTATTTCATGGGGCGCTCCGGGCAGTGGCGCAGCCGCCGCGTCAGTGCCGCATTCATCGCCCTGAGCGTCGCCGGGCTGCTGATCCATCCTTACCTGCTGGCCTTCAGCTATGCCATGTTTATTGTGTTCCTGGCCGAGCAGGCGTTCGCTGGTGCGGGCTGGCGCAAACAAGTACCGGCGCTGACGACTTCAGTCCTTGTATTGATGGGCGCAGGCGTGGTGTTCGGCTACGTCGGCAATGGCACACAGAGCTTTGGCTTTGGCAGCTATTCAATGAATCTGAGCGCGCCATTTTGCGGCGGCCGCTTTTATTCCTGCGTGAGCGCGACGGCCGAGCAACCGTTCAAGGCCTTTCATTTTTTTGATGCGACTGGCGGCCAGTATGAGGGCTACAATTATCTGGGCCTGGGACTGATACTGCTGGTGCCGTGTGCGCTTTGGCGTGGCCGCAATGCGCTCCTAAATGTGCTGCGACGCTTCCCCGTGCTGTGCTGTGCCATGCTGCTGCTGACCTTGTACGCACTGTCGAACAAGGTCTACTTCAACGGGCATGAATTATTCAGCTATCCCTTGCCGGCGTTTGCCGACAAACTCACCGGCACCTTCCGTGCGAGTGGGCGTTTTTTCTGGATCGTCGGCTACCTGATCCTGTTTGCGACGCTGGCCACGCTGCTCAAAAAACCATCACCGCGCATGTTCGCGCTAGTGGCGTTTGCGCTGGCCTTGCAATGGGTCGATGTGCAGCCGATGCGCGCACACAATACCGCCACCACCAGCCTGCCGGGTAAGCAGGAACTGGCGCAATGGGCCACCGTTTTGCAGGACACGCAAAAAGTCTTCCTGTATCCGGCCTTCGGCTGCCGCGAGAATGATCCGCGTTTTTACCTGTTCTTCCAGCGCCTCGCCGCGCACTACGACACCCTGCTCGATACCGGCTATATCGCCCGGCCGAACCTCAATTGCGCGGCCAATGCGCAAAGCTTTGATATGCCTTTCGTCGCCCAGCAGCTGTATGTGATGCCGCGCGAGGAATTGAAAAATCCGCTGGCCGTGCCGCTCGGCTTCAGGACGGCGATTTCACAGGGCGCATGCGTGACGCAGCAGGACGCCTTGCTATGCCGGGCCGATGCCGATGCCGCTTACTGGCGGCGTAGCGGCCTGACCGGCATGACGCCGCTGACGGACGACTTCAGCCGGCAAGTCTTCAGTGCGGCACAGCTGCCGACGCAGGTCGGTGTCGTCGATGGCGATCGGCTCGTACCCAAGCCAGCGCAGCAGGAGGGGTTCCTCAGCTTCGGTCCCTACCTGCGCCTGCATCCGGGACGCTATCGTGTGCGGCTGCGCTACGTGAGCAATGCCGATTTGACGCAGCAGGTCGGACGCTGGGATATCATGGCCAATCGCAGCGCCAAGCCGGCGCTGATGTGGGGCGGCGGCAGTCTTGTCGGCACGCGGGGTGCCGTGCGTGAAATCGAGTCAGTATTCAGCGCCGACGATAGCGCAGCACTCGTCGAAATCAGGACGTATTTGATGGCCACTGGCGACTTGCAGCTACTGACGATCGCGCTGGAACCGGCGCCATGAATTTTTAAAGGACCAACGCATCGTGTCGTTTTTGATTAGTCTCGTGGTACCCGTTTATAACGAAGCGCCCATCATCGCGGCCAATCTGGCGACGATACTCGCTGCGGCTGGTGCTGACGACTACGCGCTCGAGCTGATCGCCGTTGACGACGGTTCGCAAGACGAGAGTGCCGCCGAAATTTCGCGCGCGGCCGACGCTGATGCGCGCATCCGACTGATCCGTCTGACGCGCAATTTTGGCAAGGAAGCGGCCTTGCATGCGGGCTTGGCACAAGCGCAGGGTGCTGCCGTGATCGTGCTCGATGGCGACTTGCAGCATCCGCCGCAGCTGATCGCGCAGATGCTAGCCATCTGGCGTTCGGGCGTGTGTGTAGTGGAAGGTATCAAGAGTGATCGCGGCCATGAAGCGCTGCATCACGGTTTACTGGCGCGCGGCTTTTACGGTTTGCTGCGACGTTTTGGCGGGCTCGATCTGGCCGGCCATTCGGATTTCAAATTACTCGACCGGGTAGTCGTCGACGCTTATCTGGCCTTCCCCGAAAAGCAGCGATTTTTTCGCGGCATGATCAGCTGGGCTGCGTATCCGAGCGCGCAAATTCCTTTCGTCGTACCGGAACGCGCAGGCGGTGGCGCGAGCCACTGGAGCAAGCTGAAATTGTTCGCCTATGCGATCAGTAACCTGACCAGTTTTTCCAGCGCGCCGCTGCGACTGGTGACGTATCTGGGCGCGGCGACGCTGCTGTTCGGCCTCGTGATCGGCGCGAACAGTCTGCTGCAAAAATTCGAAGGCCGTGCGATATCAGGCTTCACCACGGTGAACCTGTTGATCATCATTATCGGCGGTGCGATCCTTCTCAGTCTGGGCATCATCGGTCATTACCTTGCGCGCCTGTATGACGAAGTCAAGGGCCGGCCGTCCTACCTGATCCAGCCAGAACGGAAGCCACCCACATGAACGCACCCCTGATCGCTCTCTTCGCCGTGGTCTGCAATGTCGGTGCGCAGCTGGCTATGAAATTCGCTGGACGCGGCACTGCTGCGACCGGGCTGGCGGCATGGCTGTCACCTTGGCTGATTGGTGCGGTCGTGCTGTATGGCGTGAGCTTCCTGCTGACGGTGCGCGTATTTGCCGTCAATCCGCTCTCGGTCGCCTCACCGGCGATGGCTGGCTGCACCTTCCTGCTGATCGCCGTGGCCAGCAGCACAGTGCTGCATGAAGCCATGGGCCTGCAAAAGCTGCTGGGTATGGGGCTGATACTTATCGGGATTGTGCTGGTGACATCGAAGCTGTCATAAGCGCAGGCGCCTTCCCGCGCAAGCGCCGCTTCCAGGCCAGCACCGGCCGCTCGACCAGCCATTGCGTGGCCGCGGACAAGGCAATGCTCAAGGTCAGATACAGCAACCAGCCTGCCGGCGTTTGCGGCACGCCTGTCACGGTCCACTGAATCAGGAAATGATTCAGGAACACGCCAAACGACAGGTCCCCTAGGCGGTTATCCAGCGCCTGCTGCGGCATGCGGCCAAATATATACAGCAGCGGCAGGCCGATCGCCAGACCGAGCAAAGTTTCACGGTTATACGGCAGGCCGAGGTGACCGCTTTGCTGCAGGAAGATGGCCGCGCCGATGACTGTCACCAGCGTCACTATCAGCAACACCAGACCCCGTCTTTGTTCACGCCAGTCATACAAAATCGAGCCGAGCAGGAAGAAGGTCAGCACGCCCGGCAGTAAGCGGTAGCCATACAGCTCACTGTTGATCATGCCCGCTGCGGCTGCGGCAAACACGGCGATACCGACCATGAAGGCCAGGCTGCGCAAACGCCACAGCAAGAGCAACGGCAGCAGCACATAAAACTGCAATTCCGCACCGAGCGACCAGGCCGGCGGGATCAGCGTGAACTGGTCACTGCCATTGAACATGTAATAGTTCAGCGGCACCACACTGAAGTTATTGAGGACATCACCCCATTGCGGCGCATGGCCGAGAAAATAACTGTTGGGCTGACCGAGGAAATACCACGCCAGCGTCATGGCCACGATCAGCAGGTATTGCGGATAAATGCGCAAACCCCGGTCGAGGTAAAAATGCGGCACGCGTGGCAGCGCCAGGTAATGCGCGCGAATCAGGCTCGTCATGACATAGCCGGAAATCAGGTAGAAGCAGACGACCGACATCACGCCCGGATTCAAGCCGGCGATGCGCACATTGGCATGGCCGAGCGCGACAATGAGCGCAAGGAAAAATCTAATCGTGCCGAGCATGAAATTCCTGTGAATTGCCGAGACCGTCGATGATATTCAGAAGGCGCTGTGACAATAGCGGCCATTGGCGTTGCGTGATCCAGGCGCGCGTCTTTTCCTGCTGGCTGGCGATCAGATCCGGGGCATCGAGCAGTTCACGCAAGCCTTCGGCAATGGCGCTGGCCGTGGTGCCGGAAAGTTGATGCACCGCGTCACTGACGTCATCAAAAATTGCCAGTGGCGTGACCACGACCGGCTTGCCAGTGGCCAGCCCCATGCGCACTGCGGCGCTCGAGGATTCCTGGGTGCGCTGGTAGGGGAAGACGATCAAATCGGCCGTTTGCAGCCATGCCAGCGAGGCATCATCCGCAAGAAAATCAGTCACCATGGTGACGCGCCCCGAGAGATTGAGCGTCTCGATCAGCGCCAGGCAGGCGGCATGCTCACGCGGTGATTCAGGATTCGGATACAGCGCATTCACCAGCAGCAGGTGCAGACTGTGATCGTGCGCAGCAAGAGCCGAAAACGCGTGGATGAGCGGCTGCAGACCTTTATGCGGGAGCAGGAAGCCGTAAGCAGCGATGATGGTCTTGCCTTCAAGCCCGGCTATCCGGGGACGCATATCGGGAAGCCCGGTCGCGATCGGCAAGACGCCTTGCGGAAAGTACACCACATTACTGACAAGACCGCGTAGCTTAAGGCGGTTCAAGTCCTGCAGGCTATGCACATACAGCCGGTCAGCTTTGGCAAGAGCGTCGGCGATATCGCCCAGGGATACTTCCCGGCCCTCGAGGATCAGGTCGCCGGTCGCATGAAAGAAGCAATGCACGCCAACACCGGCCAGCTTCAGGCGCTCGATCAAGCGGGCAAAGGCTGCCAGTGAAAAGAAGCCGAAGTTGTACTGGATCACGACGACATCAAGACAGCGCGCGATGATCGTGTCAAACAAATCATCCAGGCGTTCGTCAAAATCAATATCCCAGCAACGCACGACATTGTCAGCGTCAACGCCGCTGCGCTCCGACTGCCGGTCAGCGAGGATCGTAAGTCGGTGTGCAGGAATCCGCGTGCTCAGAAATGCGGAATAAGAGGCGATGCCACAGCGTTTGTTCCAGGTGCTGACCCAGCCTATCGATGGCAATTTACGTAACAGTGGCTGGCGCGCCAATGCCGCCATGGCCAGTTCGGTCCGTTCAGCGACACGATCCCAGCTGAAGTCCTGCGCGATACGCAAAAAGGCAGCTTTCGTGCGCAGGCTGCGCTGATCTTGCGGCAGGCCCTGGACTTCGCGCAGTAGCTGCGCCAGATGATCAACATCGGGTTCTGCCCAGACCGAATGGCTCTGGCCGAAGTGGGTCTCGCTGCGCGTAAAAATGTAATCGCATAACCAGGCCGTCGAGGTGTCGCAAAAATCCCGCTGGCCACCCCAGGCCGTCGTAATGACGGGCAAATTGAACAGCATGGCCTCGGCCATCGGCAAGCCCAGTCCTTCGCCGCGACTGGGCGCAACGAAGGCATGGCAGCACTGATACAGGCCGACCAGTTCTTCCGGACTGCAGTCGCGCTCGATGATCTGCACATGCGGATAGGCCGGATGGCGCTCACGCAAAGCAGCCAGCTGGCGCGCGACATCGTTATGTGGATTCGGGAAGGTCTTGATCACCAGCGTGACATCATCGCTGTCCGTAAATGCCGCGCCAAATGCCGCTAGCAAAACATCCACGCCCTTGCGCGGAAAGCAGGACGACACATGCAGGAAGCGGAAGCCGCGCATGGTGATCGTGGGCGCCTCACCGGTAACCTCACGCAGATGATCAACGCCACCACCGGTGACAGCGATCGGCACGCGTACACCATTGTCGCGCAGGATTTTTTCGACCTCGGCAGACAGGACCGTGACCAGATCGAGTCGCCGGTTGAACGCCGCCACGTAGGCCGGCGGAAAAGCGCTTTCTTCCCAGCCGTAGGAATGCACGATGCGCGCCACGGCTGGCATATTGTCCAGATGCGGCGGGTAACAAAATCGCAGCGCGAGATCGGGCGCAGCGACTGACGCGGCAGCCCGACCGGCGAGCTTCTGGATCGATAAATCGCTCGCCAAAAAAGCCGCCGATGGCGCGAAATCGCCGTGGCCTTCCATGCTGCGCAAACCGACATCATTGCCGCGCGCAGCCAGTGCGCGAGCGAGTTCGCGATTGACGATGGCGAGGCTGTAGCTGGAATCAAATGGTCCTTCGATTTGCCAGTAAGGCTGGGTCGGCGCATGCGCAAGCGCCGCCGGCGGCAGTGGCACGGTGATGCCAATACCGCCCAGATAATCGGCAAATTCAAGCAGCAGGCGCGCATTGGCAAAGCGCTGCAGATTGCGCCGCTGCCCGGCGATGACTTGCCGGCGCAGCGCTGGTTCACTCAGCAACATGTGCAATAACCCCGCCATCACGCGTGGATTGTCGTCCGTTGAAATCAAGCCACCCTCACCCATCGTACCGGCAATGCTGCCGGCAGCGAAGGCGACCACGGGCACATCATGCAGCATGGCCTCAATGAGCGGCATGCCAAAGCCCTCATGTGCGCTCATGGACACGAAGGCGTCAGCAGCCAGATAGAGCGCGCCGAGCGCCTCGGGCGTGATTTTGCCGGCCAATACGACGCGTCCGGCGAGGCCGGCGTCCTGAATGCGCCGCTCGATCCTTTGCTGATAATCGGGACTGGTCACTCCACCAGCCAGGATCAGGCGCACGGGCTGGTCTGTGAGCTGCAGCAATTCGAGCAGCACATCGAGCAATTCGAGCTGACGCTTGTTTTCGCAGAGTCGCCCGACAAACAGCAGGTTCAGGGTATCGCGCAGCGCTGGCAGCAGCGCCGTGTCGGCTGGTGCCCGACGCAGCCGGTCGAGATCGACTAACAGCGGCAATGTGGCGACATTCGCATAACCGGCGGCCTGCAGCTCGTCGCTATTGAAGGCCGAGTCGCCGATGGCGCCAAGATAATCGCCGGACCAGTCACGTAATTGTTCGCGCCCGAGCACGCTGCAGCGGCTCAGTTCACTGTCGGGCGGCAGCATATCGGGCGGCGTGATGTTGTGATACACGAGGACCTTGGGCGTAGTGACCTGCTCTAACCAGGCACTGTTCTGATAGCCGAGGCTGTGATGCACGAACAGGCATTGCTGCGCATCGAGCGCCATGGCACTGAGCGGCTGCACCAGCGCAGCCAAGTCCTGAGGCGCACGCTCACAATAAATCTCCGAGTCGAAGCCCAGTTTGCGCAGCAGGCGCTGGGTAAAAAATATCCCGCTGCTGACACCATCGCCATTCGTGATCCCGGGATGGAATTGATGAATCGCTTTAATCTGCATGGCTCTTTCTGGCGATCACGGCGAAATCTTGCGGCCCATAAAACGCACGATTGATGCGGCGCGCGATTTCTGTGTCCTCAGGCAGCAGGTAGCTCTCGGGATAGGCATTCAGGCGCTTGATTTCGGCCTCGGCAAAACCGCGCTGACGCGCAATAAATTCTGCCACTGCCGGCACGATCGGATTACGGTGGGTCGGATCGTAATAGAAATGGCAGGCACCAACGACGAGATTCTCCGGATTCGGCGTTTCGAAAATCAGCACGCCGTCCGGTCGCAGCGCATGCAAGGCGGCATCGAACAATTCGAGCAGGGTCGCAAACGGCAGATGCTCGATCAAATGAAAGCCGGTGACCACCGCCACACTGCCCGCTGGCTGCTGCCTGAGCCAGGCGATGGCGTCGGTGCATTCGACGTCGAGGCCGCGCGTACGACACATATCCACCATCGCCAGATTCATGTCGATACCTATGGCGCGTATGCCACTGTCGCGCATTAACTCCAGCCATTCGCCACGGCCGCAGCCGACGTCGACCAGTCGCGCATCCGGCTCATTCGCCAGTGCCTCGACGTAGGGCAAATAAACGCTCAGGCGCTCGCGAATGTCGGCCGGCGCGCCACGGAACAAGCCTTCAAATTCAAGGTAGAAGCGATCCAGCTCGGCATTGCCCAAACTCGCTGCGGCAGGTGCTACAGCGTCAGCCGACGCATGCACCTTCGGCATGGTCGCGAAGGTTTGCAGCAATGCGGCGACCCGGTTATCACGCTCGAGATTACGCTGATGCAGGTCTTGCAGCACCGCGTCGAACTGACTCAGGCGATTGGCAATATTGATCACGTCGAAGCCATTGAGGCGATTCGAGATATCCAGCACATCGAGACGATTCAGACGATTGGCGATATTGGCGTGATCAAATTGCGCCAGACGTGGACCAAGCCTGAGCGCTTCCAGCGCATTGAGGCGAGCCTCGCCTTCCATTGCCTTGTGCTGCAGCGCATCCAGGCTGGACTGCTGGGTAGTCAAGCTGGACTGCAGCGCATTCAGCCTGAACTGCAGCGCCTCATGCTCTTGCTGTTGGCGCGCAGCGAGCGACTCGACGATCTGCTGCATCGCATCCTGGCGCGCACCAATTCCATAGAGCCGCGCATTCAGACGGAGCAGATTCTTGATCCATTTGACAGCCGATTTCAGGATCGAGCGTCCTGCGGGTTTGGCCACATTCTCAACTTGAGGACCAGGCGTGTTTGATTGATTCGAAGGCATCGCAGGGTCATCCATCAACATTGAAACAGGCGCTTCATCAACGCTCACCACTATCGCGGGCGTCTCTTGCGGAAAGTGGATCGCGGATGGCGCAGCGCTCACTATCGGCTGCGCGTCACCCGCCTCGTCGATGATCGCCTCGAGCTTGCGTTCGAGACTGTCCGTATCGATATGCGGATTATTCGCAGAGAGCATGGGTATTCCTGGAATTGAACAGCTGTTCTAGCTCAGCAATTGAGGCTACGCAAATGATACCTTGTGCCTGGAGTGCCGGCGGCAAATCCGCGCCGACATAGACATCTCCGGGCGAAGCTTCAATCCCATCATCGCTGGCAACGAGGGATTTGATGTCGAGCAGCTTACAAGTAAATTGACGGGCAAAACGCACACGACCATCGTCACTGAAGACCGGCTCAATCCGATACGCTTGCGGCGGCGCTGCAAGCAAGGCGAGCAGGCCGTTTTCAACTTTGCTTTCACCCAAAGCAGCAGCCGTTACATCAATCCAGATCGTGCGGCATTCAATGCGCTGATATGCGGCGGACAAGGCACTCGACACGTCCTGCAAATCCTTGACGCTGGCGGCGACGGGTGTAGTGATATTGGCGATCGCGGTGATGCTTCGCCGACGTCGCGCACGCGGCTCGCGCTCGGCAAAGCGTTCAATCGCATTCGCGTAGCACAGCCCCACATGCGCTGGACTATGCTCTTGACGCACATACGCCATGGCTTTGCTCGCCAATGCCTGTCGCAACACCGGATTGGCGCGCAAGGTCAGCAATTGCTCGATCAATTCGGCATCGCTGAAATCGTCAGGTAATTTCAGAACAGCGGTCGACGGTAATTCTGCCATCGCGGCGTGGGCATTGATGATGGTCGGGAGGCCGTAGGACATGCAATCCAGCACCGCAGCGGAAGTCTCCCCGCGCGACATCGTGCGCAATTGGACGCCGGCATCTGCAGCCGTCAGGTAGGCGCGGAAGGTGGCAGGTTCAGCGAAGCCGGTAATACGGATGCGTCCATCCGTGCGACTGGCGGCGATCGCCTGCAGCATGTCATCGCCATAGTCACCGCCGGCATGGACGCCGACAAAGACAAGGTGGCACTGCGGGTCCTGCGCCAGTGGCGAGTTCAGCCAGGCCCGCAGCAGGCGATGATTCAGTTTGGTTTCGCCGAGACCGCCAAACGAACATACGAGGAAATCATCAGCCTTCAATGCCAATTCGCCGCGGATCTTGTCGCGTGAAATATCGAGTGGCATGCCGCGCATTAAAGGGACTTGTGCAAACGTCTCGTCCGCTTCGCCGCGATACCAGGTACGCGCCAATTGCAGGGAATATTCCGAATGCACAATCACACCATCGGCATGATCGATAACGGCAGAATTGCAGGGATATTGCATCACCACGTCGACCAAGCGCGGCGCATTTTTCCGCGCCAGCAAGGCATGATAGCCATGTGATGCATACAAAGCGCGACTCCAGGCGCCCGGCTTTTCCTGCTGCAAATCGAGATGGGAGAGGATGCCGCTCATGAAAAAATCATGCAGAACGACCACGCCCGGATGGCGTTCGATCAAGTCGAACATATGGCTGTGGAAGACGGAATTGCCAAGGTGGTAAAGAATCCGCTCGTAGTGTCCTGCATCTTGTTCAAACGACTGCCAATGGCGAATCGTGAAATTGGCGCTCAGGTGCGGCTCCGAAACTTCCGTTTGCGCGACGAAGACATCGATCTCGTAATAACGCGCCAGCTCCAGAATTAATTGGACACTGTAGTCAGCGATGCCCGACTGCAGCGGTGGCAGCGGCGAGAAATAAGCGAGTTTGCGTTTGCGCGGCAAGGCGGCGACATTGACCAGGCGCGCATGGTGATTGCGCGCATGACTGGATTCAATTGCCGCCAGTGCGACCCTGGCGCTGGCATCCCAGGAAAACTTTTTGGCTTGCGCCAATCCATGCGTACGCAGGTGCTCACGAAAAGCGGCATCACTCAATGCATGCACCATGCTCGCGGTAATGGCCTGATCATCGCGCGGATCGAACATTGCCTCAGCCAGACCGATGACTTCTGGCAGGCTGCTGGTATTGGCGCCGATGACGGGCGCACCGCAAGCCATCGCCTCAAGTGCCGGCAAGCCGAAGCCTTCATGCCATGAAGGAAATACAAATAATTCACAGATGTTATACAGGACCGGCAGGTCGGCATCGGGCACGAAACCCGTAAAGACCACGTCATCGCGCGTCAAGCCGGCCAGATCTGCGATGCGCAGATAGATCTCGCGCTCGCTCGGGTTCACGCTACAGACGATGGCCAGCTGAAAACGCTGGCGCAAGGCGCCGGGCAAAGCACCAAACGCGCGTATCAGGGCATCGATATTCTTGCGATGATCGATGCCGCCGGTGTACATCACGAAGGGTCGGGTCAGGCCATAGCGGGTACGCAGCGCACTGATTACTTGCGGTGCATGGGTGGCCACATGAAAGCGGTCATCGACCGCGGATGAAATATTGACGACATTTTCCGGCGGCATGTGCAGCCAATGGATCGCTTCCTGACGCGAGGATTCGGAAATGGCGAGGGACAGGTCCGCGCTTTTCAGTGCTTGCAGCTTGCGAAAATACCAGTCGCGAATGTGCGGATTGGGCAAATACGTCTGCTGGTAAATCAGCGGGATCAGGTCATACAGCGTCACGGCAGTCGCCTGCTGCTCGCCCGAGGCGCCTACGCTGGCGACGGCGTTATCGACCAAGCCTTCGAACAGGCTGGTGACATGCACGAAGTCCGGGCGCAATTCTGCGATCGCCTGCTCGCGAAGGATTTCGCCAGCGCGGCAACGCCAGTGGTTTTCAGGATCCAGCTCCCTGACCGGACCGGCAGTGTGCCAGACACGCATCTGCTCGTGCGGCACCAGCCCGGCAAATTGTTCGCGCAGGGGAGCAATGGTGTCCGCGAACATGCCATTCATCAGCAGGAAAATTTCATGCGAGCCGGCGTTGCGCACCATCGCCTGCGCCAGCGCCAGCGAATAGCGTCCGATGCCACGGGTACGGCTGCCGGAGGACTGGCAAGCCTGCAGATCTATTACTATACGCATCGCGGTATTTTTCCGGAGACTGGTTGGTTGAATTTATTGTTGCCGCGAGCGTGAGGCAGAATTCAGCGCCACGAAAATACGGCGCGCGCCGGCACTCATGCCGGCTTGCGATGTATCGTTCAGGATCACCGCAATTGGCAGCGATTGAGGGTGCGACGCGACGAATTGCACAGGTGCGACGATGGCGGCCATGTCGGGCTCGGCATTTACGATGCGAAGCAAACGGACATAGAGCTTTGGAAAGTGCAGCGAAATCAGCGGCCCCATCCGACGCACGCGGGGATTGCGTGCCAGCCGGCGCAAGCCATTACCGATAGTTTGGCGCGGGTGCGTCACCCAATTTCGTATTCGCAGCAAGCATCCCATGCTCAGACGCAGCGGCGCCGTCATTCGCCATGATTTGCTGGCATACACAGCGGCGAGTTGAGCGCGCAATTGCTCTTCATTCATTTAGCGATTTTCTGAAAAATTAATGACCGGTGAAGCACAGAAGTTGGATTACACGATCAAATTGCCCGCTTTTGACCTTGTGCTTGTCCCGCGCAGAGTATAAATGAAACCGACTTGCAAGTAATTACGTCAAATCCGGAATGATGATAAAAATTTGGCAACCAAGTATGCATTCAATGACATCCTATATCGGCCGCTTCGCCCCCTCCCCGACCGGACCTTTGCATATGGGTTCGCTGGTGGCGGCCATGGCCAGCTACCTTGACGCGAAAGCGCATCAAGGTAGCTGGCTCGTACGCATGGAAGATGTCGATGAAGCCCGCTGCCTGCCTGGCGCAGCTGAGGCGATCCTGCATGCCTTGCAGGCGCTCGGCATGGACTGGGATGGCGAGGTCAGCGTGCAGAGCGCGCGCACCGCCCATTATGCGGCGGCCTACGACCGGCTGCACGGGCACACCTATCCCTGCAGCTGCTCGCGCCGGGAAATCGCTGACTCGCGCCTTGGGCTGGCAGCAGATGGCAGCGCGATTTATCCGGGCACCTGCAGGAATGGGCTGGCGCCCGGCAAGGCCGCACGCGCTTTGCGCATTCGTTTGCCGCACATCGGTGAAGCTGATCAGAAAATCAGTTTCATCGATCGCTGGCAGGGTCCGGTCAGCCAGGATCTGGCGCAGGAGGCGGGCGATTTCGTTCTGTTTCGGGCGGATGGATTCTGGGCCTACCAGCTGGCGGTCGTGGTCGACGATGCGCAACAGGGCATCACAGATGTGGTGCGCGGCGTGGACTTGCTGGATTCGACGGCAAGGCAGATTTACCTGCAGCGCCTGCTCGGCCTGCCGACGCCAGGCTATTTGCATGTGCCGGTGGTACGTAATGCTGCAGGTGAAAAATTGTCGAAGCAGACGGGTGCGCAGGCGCTGGACCTGGCGCAGCCGCTGGCGAGCTTGGGTGAGGCCGCGGGACACCTTGGAATCAGCGTCGCTGGCGCGGCATCACTGGACGCACTCTGGCGTAGCGCTACTGAACAATGGGCAGTAAGGTTTGCCAGGAGGCGATGAGTCGCCTCCCGCATGGACGTGTTTAACGCTTTGGTGTGCCGCCCAACAGAGCCGCGACCTGCTGCTTGCCGGACTTGATGCTGGCGCTGCTTTTTGGCGCAGCTTGCTCAACAGGCAGCGAACTCGCGCTTGGCTCGTAAGGCTTGAGGAACCAAGGATCGACTTTTTCGCGACGCGGCGTTGCAGCGTAGGCGCTGCGACCGGATGCGCTGCTGCGCGGCGCTGACGATGACGAGGAACTGCGGCTTTCCGGGGCACGGGCTTCACGCGGTGTGCGCTCTTCGGGACGGCTGCGACCTTCGCTGCTGCGACTTTCACTGCTGCGGCTTTCGCCACGGCCGCTAGTGACGACCAGACCTACTAGCTCAACCGGCACCAGAGTTTGCTTGATCAGCTTTTCGATATCCACGAGTAATCGTGCATCCTTGTCGGTGCACAGGGAAATCGCATCGCCGGATGCCCCGGCACGCCCGGTGCGGCCGATGCGATGGACGTAATCCTCAGCGTTGTAAGGCAGGTCGAAATTGATTACGCACGGCAGTTCGGCGATATCAAGTCCGCGCGCAGCGACGTCTGTTGCGACCAGGACTTCGATCTCGCCGCGCTTGAAGGCTTCGAGCGCTTGCATGCGCTCAGTTTGCGTTTTGTCGCCGTGAATGGCGGTGGCGTTGATGCCGGCCGATTCCAGCTCACGCGACAGGCGCGAGGCACCGATCTTGGTATTGGAAAAGACGATCACCTGCTTCAAGCCGCGCGTGCGGATGATGTGCGCCACGGCCGCACGTTTGGCGTCCTCGGTGACTTTATAGATGATTTGCGTGACATTGTCGGCCGTGGCATTACTGCGCGCGACTTCAATGGTGACCGGATTATTGAGGAAACTGTTCGCGAGCTTCTTGATGTCAGCGGAAAACGTCGCCGAAAACATCAGATTCTGGCGTTGCTTCGGCAGCAGATTGATGATGCGCTGCAGGTCGGGCAAGAAGCCCATGTCGAGCATGCGATCGGCTTCATCCATGACGAAGATCGCCGTCTGCGACAGGTTCATGGTCTTTTGCTCGATATGGTCGAGCAGGCGACCCGGCGTGGCAATGACGATTTCGACGCCATTGCGCAAAGCCAGCGTCTGCGGCTTCATGTCGACGCCGCCGAATACGACGGTCGAGCGCAAAGGCGTATGGCGAGAATAGGCTTTGACGTTTTCCGCGACCTGGTCGGCGAGCTCGCGCGTCGGCGTCAGGATCAGTGCACGTACCGGATGGCGCGCCGGTGACATGCTGGTATTGGCATGCACGAGCAGGTTCTGGATGATCGGCAGGGAAAAACCAGCGGTCTTGCCCGTACCGGTCTGGGCAGCGCCCATCACGTCGCGGCCTTGCATGACCACCGGAATCGCCTCGGCCTGGATCGGCGTTGGGTGCACATAGCCCTGGTCGGTCAGCGCGCGCAGAATATCAGGGGACAGGCCGAAGTCCTGGAAGCGGATGGCGGCTACGGGTTCGTGCGCTTCTACGGGCACGATTTCTTGCGCGGTTTCTAGCGCTACTACAGACTGGGTGTCGGGCATGGTCAGAGCTGGGCCTACCGCGATTGGTTCACAGCGACTATGGAAAGCTCCAATGCGCCGCAGCCTGCGTCGGCCCGGTGTACCTTAAAAAGTTGACAGCGTTATGGTTTGCAAAAGTCTGGCCTGCGGGGCAGCCGACCATGACAGTGCATCATCCCAAAGCGAGCGGCCACGTTCTCAAGACGGCAGGGTCAGGTAACGGCGCCAAACAGGCTGGGAAAACAAAAAAGCGCTTCATCATACCAAACAATCAGGCTGAATACGCCGGCACCACTAATTAGATGCCAGGCCAAACACCGCAAATCCCGCACTCCGCTTATCTGCGCGAGATCAATTCAAACAACAACATGCCCGCCAGCATGGCGCTAATAAAAACGGCGCCTTGCATGAAGCCGGCACCGAGCAGCACCAGCCCCGGCCCAGGACAGATTCCGGCCAGACCCCAGCCTATGCCAAACAGCAGGTTACCGGCGATCAGGCGCTTGTCTATATGGCTTGCGGTAGGCAGCTGCATCTCGAAACCCAGCAGCGAATGCGTGCGCTTTTTGGCAAATGCGATGGCCGCAACAACAATCGCGCCGCCCATCACGAAAATCAGGGAAGGATCCCAGCTACCGGCGAGATCAAGGAAGGCCAGCACCTTGGCCGGATCAGCCATGCCGGAAACGATCAGGCCCAAGCCGAAGATCAATCCGGTCAAAAGGGCGAAGATGATATTCATAAGACACCTCCAGCCAAGACATGACGCATGACGAAGACGGTCGCGAATCCCGCCGCCATGAAAATACCGGTGGCCACCAGCGAACGCAGCGACAGCCGCGCCAGTCCGCACACGCCATGACCGCTCGTACAGCCTGAACCATAACGGGTACCCAGCCCGACCAGCAATCCAGCCAGCACGAGCATTCCCCAAGTTGCTTCAATGCGCGGTGCCGGCAATGGCGCAAAAAGGCGATACAACACCGGCGCCAATAACAAGCCGGCAGTGAAGGCGACCCGCCAGCCGATATCCCCGGAGCGCGGTCGCAGCAGTCCGCCGACAATACCGCTGATGCCGGCGATGCGGCCGTTAAATAAGGCAAAAATTGCCGCGGCTAGCCCGATCAGCAAACCCCCAGCCAGCGCCGTCATTGGCGTGAAATGCACGAAATCGATGTTCATTATTTTCCTTCCTTGTTCTGTACTTGCAGTCGCTTCAAATCACTTTGTGCGACATTCCGTCATAGGCAGCAATCCATGGCGCCAGCAGATCGGCTGGCATGGCCCGTGAATAGTGAAAACCCTGGCCGATATCACAGCCGGCAGCGCGCAGGAATTCAGCATCCCCGGCATTCTCGATACCCTCAGCGACAATTTTGAGATCCAGCTTTTTCGCGAGTGCAATCATCGCTTCCATAACCAGGCCGGTGCGTGGACGTTGCGCTGCGCTGGCCACGAATGAGCGGTCGATCTTGACTTCGGTCACTGGCATATTGCACAGCTGCTGCAGGGAGGCGTAACCGGTACCAAAATCGTCCAGCGAGACACCAAAGCCATGCATGCGCAAGCGCGTCAGGCTTTCCAGCAAGCCGTGAAACTTTTGCGCGATCGCAGATTCGGTCAGTTCAACTGTCAATAATCCCGTATTGACACGGTGCTCGTCAGCGATCGCTCGCAAACGGTTCGGGATCAAGACATCCTGCAGCGTCAGCGATGACGCATTGAATGCCACCCTGACTTGCAAGCCTTGGGACGACCAATCCTTAATTGATATCAGCAATTGGCGATACAGTTGCTCAGTGAGCTCTTCAATCATGTCGTCACTCTCCATCAAGGCGATGAAGTGGGACGGCAGCAAGATTCCTTCCTCAGGGTGGTGCCAGCGCGCAAGCGCTTCTACCCCCGCGAATTTGCCTGTAATGAGCGAAACCTTGGGTTGAAAATGTGCGCGAAACTCACCGCGCCGCAGAGCTTGCTTTAGATCATTCCTCGTCCATGTGGGTGACGAAGTACCGCTGTATTTCGCGTCACCGCCGCCCACCCTGCGGCGCGGGTTAATCACCAGCATTTCGCGCAGCTTCTGCATATTTAGGGGCTTGCTCAAACGTCCGATCAGCGGCAGGCCGTAACCGTAAGCGAGCATTTCAGCGCAAGCAAACAAATCTTCATCGAGCGCAGAAACAAGAATCAGCGAGCCAATCCGGTATTCACGCGCTTCACGGATGAACTCGATGCCGTCCATCGCATGGCTGTCCTCCATTTGCAAATCACAAAGGATCGTATCAAAACCTTGCCCATCGCCGGCCAGAAGCGCGATCGCGTCATCACCGCTGGATGCCTCGGCAATATAACCCACGCCCATGCTGCGCAAGGCGGCAACCAGCACTGCACGCTGCAATTCATTATCTTCCAGCACCATGACCCGATATTGATCGAATTCACGCGCGGCAAGCAAGCCTGTATTCAAGGACCTCAATGCATCTCCCCATGTTCATGCTAGCTTTTCTGGCCGTTTTAATCGGCGGGCTTATTTTCCGACAGGCATACTTTCACCTCAGCAATTACCTGATCAAATTCCAGGCGCAGACTGGAAAAGGTGGCGGGATCGCAGTTGGCTTCATTATTACGGGCGGCCCGCTCCATCAAATTCAGCTTTTCGCTGGTCGGCTCGGCGCCAATGAGCAGCAAGCAGCCCTTGAGCGAATGTGCCTGCTGGCAAATGCTGGCCTGATTTCCCGCGGCGATGGACTGCTCGAGACGATCGAGCATCTCAGGGCAGATCCGCAGGAAGACGCCGAGCAAATGCAGGAAAACCTCCGTATTGTTATCCACTGCGCGCATTAAGACTTCGGGCTTAATGAGATTCATACTGGAATCCAAGCCATTCTCCTGATCTGGACAATTCAAAAAATTCGCCAAGCTTGCCCGCTGTCCGGGCTGCGATTGGTCCATCATAGTACCTTGGTGCAGCCCTTACGACATCTCTGCAGGCAGCCATTGCTGCAGCTTTTCGCGCAAGACGGCAATTTGTGTAGGCTTGGAAATATGACTGTCCATGCCAGCGAGGGCGCAGCGTTCACGATCATCGTCCATGACGCTGGCAGTCAGGGCGATGATGTGCAAATGTTCACCGGTCACGCGTTCGCGCAAACGGATTTGCCGCGTCATTTCATAGCCATCCATTTCCGGCATCTGGCAGTCGGCAATCACGAACAAACATGATTTTTGCTCTAGCCAAGCCAGCGCTTCGGCACCATTTGCAGCGAGTACAACATTCGCTAAACCTATCCTTTGCAATTGACGCAGCAGGAGTTGCTGGTTCATTTCATTGTCTTCTACGACCAATACAGGAAGTGCTTGTGCGCTCATGTCATTGTCCACTTTTAATTAGGTCGGGCCTTAGCTGCAGCCGGCGGTACCAGCGGCAGAAAGAAACGGAATGTGGAACCCTTGCCTGGCGTCGACTCAAGCCGCAAAACGCCGCCCATCAAAATAAGCAATTGCTTCGTAATCGCCAGCCCGAGCCCACTTCCTTCCTGGGAACGGGCATCGCTCGCATCGACCTGGAAGAATTTCTCGAACACGGCACGCTGGAATTGCAGGGGGATCCCTGGGCCGGTATCAATGACCGCAAACAGGATCCGGTGGCCGTCAAACCTTACGACGAGCCGCACGCCACCGGTGAGTGTAAATTTGATCGCGTTATGCAGCAAATTATTAAGAACTTGCATGACCTTGATCCGATCACAATCAATTTTCTCCGGTAAATTTGGTGCCATTTCGAGCTGCAGCGACAGCTGCTTGCCCGCAGCGCTGGCGACATGCGCATTGATTGCCTGCTCGAGCAAATTCCTCAGATTTTCGTGTGTGACGGTCAAGTCAACTTCACCTGCCTCGATTTTCCCCAGATTGAGCAAGGTGTTGACCAGCGCCAGCAGGTGTGTACCGCTTTCATTGATAAATTTCGCAAATGAATGCAGCTCGCCAGGTGGTAAATCTTCCTGCAGTAATTCCGAATAGCCAAGTATGCCGTTCAGGGGCGTGCGCAATTCATGGGACATATTGGAGAGAAACTGGGTTTTGGCGGCATTGGCCAAGATCGCCTGTTCACGACTGCGCACAAGGCGACGGATGAGACCGGTCAGCAAACTGACGAAGAGGATGATCGCCAAAGTGGCCGCAGTGGCAATCGCCATTATTTCTGTCTTTGCCGTCTCATAAGGCTGCAATAATTCATTGACATCAATACCAACCAGCACGAACAAGGGGTAATTTTTCAATTTGCGATACGCGTAGATGCGCTCGCGGCCATCGACCGTGCTGGCGATGCGCAACATGCCCTCAGAGGTGGCAAGCATTCGTTTCAGCAATGGACTGGACGAGACATCCTGGCCGATTTCAGTAGATTCGTCCGTCCGCCGGGCACGCACGATGCCGTCCGCACCGACCAGTGAGACACTCCCATGCTTACCCACGTTGATCGATTGATAGAGTCGGGTAAAATAAAACGGATCCATCGACACGACGACCACGCCATTGAACTGGCCATTGCGGTCATTGATACGGCGCGTCATCTGGATCGACCATTTGCCGGACACGCGACCCAGCACGGGCTTGCTAATGAAGAGTTGCTGAGTATCCTGCTCCTGATGGACACGCACATGCTCGCGATCGCTGTAGTTTCCAGGGCTAAACGGTTTGCTGGACAAAACTATATTGCCATTTCTATCCATGACAGAGTACAAATTGAAAATATCACCAACGATGACGCCCGAGGTAAATAATTCGGGGATATCGAGCTTGGTACCAACCTCAATATATTCATGTTTAAGAAACTGTACCGCCTGGTCCGCCGCCTGAATTGTGCGAATCGAATGTTCCTGGAAGGCGGTTGCAAAACTTGATGCATCACGCTCGGCCGCGCTAAGGTAATTCGCTTTGTTCGCACTCAATTGATGAAATGTCATCACCCAGATGCCCGCAATGATCAATGTTGCAAAAAGCCAAAGCAACAATGTTGTCGAGTATGTCTTTATTTTGGTTTTCATTACTACTAAGACATTTCTTCAATTGGGAATGACCAACAGGTTCAGCACATGTTGAAAATGGCTTGAGGAACACAGGCCGAATGACACTTGATTCTACCAATATTACTTTTCACCAAGAAAATTATCTGACGCGAAGAAAATTTGGCTTCGCCGATGTTACGCCAATGCATCATGATGAAATGTAATCTAGACTAGGCTCATGGCAATTCTCGCCCATCAATCAATTCACCCGGAATCGTCTATGCATTCCCCTGGCAACACTGGTAAGGCGGGCATTACCGTACTCATCGTTGAAGACAATGAGTTGTTGATTGATTTTTATCGCCAGGCACTGTCCGGTCTTGGTGATATTTCGATCGTCACCGCGCGCAATGGCTACGAAGGCTTGATTGAAGTCTGCGAGCATCAGCCGCAAATCGTCATCGCCGATCTCAGCATGCCGCAATTTGATGGCTTCAAGATGCTGCGCATCCTCGATCACGATCCGAAACACCGACCGGCGCATTTCATTGTCATTACAGGATTGGACGAAACAGCCATCGAATCGGCGGGTGGATTACCAGACGGGACACACCTGATTCCGAAAAAGCTGCTGACCACATCGCTGATACACGAACTGGTCAGGACGCGCTCATGTGCCATGACCACATCTGCATAGTCGGCGCGCAGCGCGATCATTGCAAACCGCCCGCAGAAATGAAAATGCCCGGTCTCGTGAACCGGGCTTTTTATTGGGTGTTCTGCTGAGCCAATCGTGAGAGGTTTGTAATTTATATGTTGAGCGGTTTAAAATTGCCCAAATGAAATGAGCCAAGCGTGTAAATCTTTAATAAATTGAAGTTGAGCTTTGCTTGAATACTGAACAAGGTCACAAATAAAACCAGTTAGTAAGACAAATCCATCAAGTGAGGATGAGATGTACGAAGCTACTAGAGATTTCATAAAAGCAAGGCAAAAATTTACGAAATGCATCCCTACTTTGCGTACGGATGTGCAACATGTCGGTGGCGGCGAAGCGCATAAGTCCTTTAATAATGCTCAATCTCAAAGCGAAAATAGTATTGGCAGTGGAAACAAAGTAATTTCTATTCTTGGGTGGGTTGTAAAGCCTCATAACAGCTCAACGAACTCGACTGCTATCCGAAAACACTGGTGGAACTTTGACGTTAAAACTGGCGAGCATTTCGATACTTCCCCCTCGATTATTGAAGCCAGCGAATATGTCCTGGATTATGATTTGTACGATTTTGGACGCACACACGCCCATAAAATTAACCGTAATGTAACGAAGAGTTTGCTATATCGAGATGGGAAGTTTTCATTAATTGAAGACTTCGCTACCATGAAATTTTTGCCCATTGACGAACTTAGAACTGAGTTACTTTTTGCTTACAAATGAATTTGATGTAGCTCAATCGAATCTCGCTTCAGAGCCTAAGCAGAAATAATTCGGCGAAAACGCAGGAAAAAGTGTGTAAGCAGTGTGTAGTGTGATTTGACAAAGAAAAAGGGGCTACGATTTAACGTAACCCCTTGATTTTACTACTTATTCTTGTGGGCCTCCCGTGAGTCGAACACGGCACCAACGGATTATGAGCAGAGTTTACCGCTAGCACCCTAGTAAACATGGTAAGCGGCGGTTCAGTACCGTGTTGTCTTAACGCTGAAGGTGGTGTGGGCTAGATCGGAGAGAGTCGCAGCCGTGAGCTTATCTGGCTGGAGAAGTCGCGCTGAATTGACTGGTGAAATGCCAAGGTAGGAAGTCATCCACTTGATTAACAGGATGGTCCGCGATGTGAGTCAGCACATGCCGCAGCCACGCCTCCGGGTCGATGCCATTGAGTTTGGCTGAGCCGATCAGGGAGTACATCGCCGCTGCTCGTTCACCGCCGCTGTCGGCGCCGGCGAAGAGATAATTCCGGCGCCCGATTGCAACGCCGCGCAATGCGCGTTCTGCGGCTGAATTATCGATTTCGATCCTGCCGTCATCACAGTAAAGTCTCAGCGCAGGCCATAAATTCAACGAGTACATAATCGCCGCCGTCGTATCGGATTTGCGCGATAGTTTAAGCAGGACTGCGCGTAGCCACGCCTCAAAGTCATCGATGAGCGGTACTGATTTTGCCTGTCGTATTGCGTGTCTTTCGTTGGGCGGTTTGCCACGAATATCCGCTTCAATTTTATACAGTTCACCAATCCGATCCAGCGCTTCCTTGGTCACCGGTGACGGACGGGCATCATGCAAATCATAAAATTTGCGTCGCGCATGTGCCCAACAGGCGGCTTCGTGAATCTTGCCTGTTTCGAACAGGGCGTTAAATCCCGCGAATGCGTCGGTAATCCCCCCACAAAAAAGCGGTCTTCAGAGGTAGAATTTTCTCGAAATGAATTGAGGAGGTTTTGCAATGAAGAAATCACGGTTCACAGACAGCCAGATCATGGCGGTATTGAAGCAAGCTGAAAGTGGTACGCCCGTTCCGGACTTATGCCGGGAGCATGGCATCAGCAGCGCGACGTTTTACAAATGGCGCGCAAAGTTCGGCGGCATGGACGTCTCGCTGATGGCAAAGATGAAGGAGCTCGAGGAAGAGAACCGGCGTTTGAAGAAGCTATATGTTGATGCCCAGATGCGCGCCCTCATTGTGGAAGAGGCCCTCGCAAAAAAATAATACGGCCATTTCAGCGGCGGGAAATGGCCAAGGCGGCAGTGGCAAAGTATGACGTACCTATCAGCCTTGCATGCAGGGCATTTGGGATTAGCGAGACCTGCTATCGTTACGATGCCAAACGTCAGGAAGAGAACGACGAGATCGCGAATTGGCTTGTCCGCCTGACCGACAATAATCGGAACTGGGGATTCGGTCTTTGCTATCTCTACTTGCGCAACGTGAAGGAAAAGCGATGGAACCACAAACGGGTGTACCGGATTTATCGGGAGCTAGAGCTGAATTTGCGCATCAAGCCAAAGAAGCGCATGGTCCGCGAGAAACCGGCAGCACTGACGGTGCCTGAGTCGATCAATCAAGTCTGGTCGATGGATTTCATGCATGACCAATTGAGCAACGG
>CANFLV010000034.1 GCA_947448025.1 Oxalobacteraceae bacterium
GCCCTTTGCTTGAAGAAGAATCCCCATGGAAGCCGAACGCCTGAATGCCCTGTCCGCCCTGCTGGCGGACCTGAGTACCCGAGAAACCGAACTTCGGAGGTATCTTTGACTTCGAACAGAAGACAGAGAAACTGGAACAAGTCAACGGCGAGCTCGAAGATCCGAAAGTCTGGAACGACCAGAAGCGCGCACTAGACCTCGGCAAGGAAAAAAAATCCCTCGAAGCGATCGTGTTTTCGCTCACCAGCATCAATGCCGGTCTGCAGGACGCCAGTGACCTGTTCGAGATGGCGCGCGAAGAAGGCGATGAAGACACGCTCGAAGCGATCGTCGCCGATGCCGAAGAACTGAAAAAGCAGGTCGAGGGCATGGAGTTCCGCCGGATGTTCAATAATCCGATGGACCCGAACAATTGTTTCATCGACATCCAGGCCGGCGCCGGCGGTACCGAGGCGCAGGACTGGGCTTCGATGCTGCTGCGTCAATACCTGCGCTATTGTGAACGCAAGGGCTTCAAGGTCGAAATCCTCGAACAATCCGACGGTGAAGTCGCCGGCATCAAGACCGCCACGCTGAAGGTAGAAGGTGAATACGCCTACGGCTTCCTGCGCACCGAAACCGGCGTGCACCGCCTCGTGCGCAAGTCGCCTTTCGATTCCGCGAATGGTCGCCATACATCCTTCTCGAGCCTGTTCGTGTATCCGGAAGTTGATGATTCGATCGAGATCGACATCAATCCGGCTGACGTGCGCGTCGATACCTATCGCGCCTCCGGCGCCGGTGGCCAGCACATCAACAAGACCGATTCCGCGGTGCGTCTGACACACGGCCCCTCGGGTATCGTCGTGCAATGCCAGAACGATCGCAGCCAGCACCGTAACCGTGCCGAAGCCTGGGAAATGCTGAAGGCCAAGCTGTTCGAACTCGAACTGCGCAATCGCATGAGCGCGCAGCAAAACCTCGAAGACACGAAGACCGACATCGGCTGGGGTCACCAGATCCGCTCCTACGTACTGGATCAGTCGCGCATCAAGGATTTACGCACGAACCATGAAGTCGGCAATACCAAGGCCGTGCTCGATGGCGATCTCGATGAATTCATCTCGGCGTCGCTCAAGCAAGGCGTATAAAACGCCGTTTCACACCATTCACTTTAAAGATGTAAAAGCCGCCATGACGACAGAGCACCAGCCAGCCGCCGAACACACGGACGAACACGCCGAACATTCCATCATCGCCGATCGTCGCGCCAAACTCACGGCGATTCGCGCCAAGGGCGTGGCCTTCCCGAACGATTTCCGCCCGACGCACAAGGCCGACGCGCTGCAGCAGCAATACGGCGAGATCGAGCGCGAAGTGCTCGAAGCGCAAGCCGTGCATGTGGCTGTCGCCGGTCGCATGATGTTGAAGCGGGTGATGGGCAAAGCCGCCTTTGCGACGATCCAGGATGCCTCGGGCTTGCGTGCCGATGGCCGCATCCAGCTCTACATCAGCACCGAGCTGACCGGTGCAGAAAGCGCGGAAGCCTTCAAGCATTTTGACCTCGGCGACATCCTCGGCGCAGAAGGCACGCTGTTTCGCACCAAGACCGGCGAGCTGTCGGTCAAGGTCAGCAATCTGCGCCTGCTGACTAAATCGTTGCGTCCGCTGCCTGACAAATTCCATGGTCTGGCCGATCAGGAAACCAAATACCGCCAGCGCTATGTCGACCTGATCATGAATCCGGACACGCGCCGCACCTTCAAGGCGCGCACTGCCGCGATGACTTCGATTCGTAATTTCATGAATGAGAACGAATTCATGGAAGTCGAAACGCCGATGCTGCACACGATTCCCGGTGGCGCCGCGGCCAAGCCATTTACCACGCATCACAATGCGCTCGATATGCAGATGTTCCTGCGCATCGCGCCCGAGCTCTATCTGAAGCGCCTGGTCGTGGGCGGCTTCGATCGCGTCTTCGAAGTCAATCGTAACTTCCGCAATGAAGGCGTATCGCCGCGCCACAATCCGGAATTCACGATGATGGAATTCTATGCAGCGTATGTCGATTACCAATGGCTGATGGATTTCACCGAAGCCGTGATCCGCCGCGCCGCCGTCGATGCGCATGGCACGGCTTGCCTGACGTATCAGGGTCGCGAGCTCGACCTGAGCAAACCCTTCCAGCGCCTGACCATCGTCGGTGCGATCAACAAATACGCCCCGCATTACACGTTTGAGCAATTGCACGACATCGCCTTCGTCAAAGCCGAGCTGAAGAAATTCGGCGTCGAGCCGTTTGCGACAGCTGGCCTTGGCGCGATGCAGCTGGCCTTGTTCGAAGAGACCGCTGAAGCGCAGCTGTGGGAGCCGACTTACATCATCGATTACCCAATCGAGGTCTCGCCCCTGGCGCGCGCCTCCGACACGGTGCCGGGCATTACGGAGCGGTTTGAATTGTTCATGACCGGTCGTGAAATTGCGAACGG
This sequence comes from Oxalobacteraceae bacterium, assembly GCA_947448025.1. GTDB lineage: Bacteria > Pseudomonadota > Gammaproteobacteria > Burkholderiales > Burkholderiaceae_D > CANFLV01. The sequence goes on from CANFLV010000034.1 coordinate 2,469, forward strand.
CTTCTCCGAGTTGAACGATGCGGAAGATCAGGCAGCGCGCTTCCAGGCGCAGGTCGCGGCCAAGGATGCGGGCGATGAAGAGGCGATGTATTACGACGCTGATTACATCCGTGCGCTCGAAGTCGGGCTGCCACCGACCGGCGGCTGCGGTATCGGCATCGATCGCCTGATGATGCTGATCACCGACTCGCCGAATATCCGTGACGTGATCCTGTTCCCGCATTTGCGTCGCGAAGACTGATAAGACTAAAGTCTTACATAGACTTACATCTGAAACAGCGCCGATCTTTTTACCCGGCAACTTTCGACTGATTATTGGCTCCTACGCATAAGCATTGCGTTTGGACGCAAATAATCAGGAGAAAGCCATGGAAACAGTACTTCCCTTAGCAAAACGTATTCATCCCTTGCTGGCCACAGCCGCCGTCGCAGTGACGCTGGTCAGTGCGGCCGGCGTAGCAGCCATTACCGGCTTGCTGCCCAGCTCGCACAGCACGAGCGCCCCGAACATCACGCAGACGGCGCCGCTGACCGACAGCAAGGCAGTCAGCGAATATCCAGTACCCGCCCCCGCGCACAAACACGTGGCAGTCGCGGCGCCTGCGCCGCATCATATGAGTAGCGTTCCTGTCCACCATCTCGCACCCGCCAAGCCTCAGCTCGCACAACAAGAAGCGCCCCAAGCTGCTGCACCGGCGATCAAGCCAGCACCCGTTTGCAATAACTGCGGCCGGGTTGAATCAGTCGCTACGATACAAGCCGAAGCCCAACAAACCAGTGGCCTGGGCGTCGCTGCCGGCGCCGTCCTGGGTGGTCTGTTAGGGCATCAGGTCGGTGGTGGCAATGGTCGTACTCTGGCGACGGTAGCCGGCGCCGTGGGCGGCAGCCTTGCCGGCAATGAAGTCGAGCGGCGTACGCGCGCATCCCCTGCGAGTTACCAGGTCCGGGTGCGCATGGACGATGGTTCGATGCGCAGCTTTCCCTCTTCGTCCGCGCCTAGCTGGAATGCCGGTGATCGGGTGCAAGTCGTGAATGGACAGCTCAGCGCCCAAGGCTGAAAAACGACGCCACAAATTCCCCTAAACACTTTTTGCCATATCGCCGTTATCGCTAATGAGAATCTTCAATTTGTCTGCGCCAGCGGTATTCGGCGCAGTCAGGATGCAGCACCTACGTTAGTTCAATACAGGAGGTCATATGGTCAGCGCTGTAAGCAATAATGCCGGCATGATGCCCGTCATGCTAGGCATGGGGTCCGACCCGAAGAAAATTGCCGACAAAATTTTCGCCAAGCTCGATAGCGAAACGATAGGCATGCTGAATGCCCCCGACAATGCAGGCGCGCGCCACGCGTCCGCTGAAACGGCGGTCACCAGCGACGCCGTCAAGTCGGCTGCTTCGCACAGTAAGCAATTGTCAGCAGCGGAATGGAAAGAGCGCGCGCGAGCGGTCAACGAGGACTACGAACGCCAGATGCAACAGATCAACGTCGCGCAAGGCGGACATTCCCCATCGGGCAGTGCGAAACCCCCAGTCCAGATTCAGGTGACGCCGGCAACAACGGCCGAACGTAGTTCGACTGAATTTCACGCTCTGCTCGCGAGCTTTGTCACGCCCGCCGATGCGAATGGTGATGGCAAGGTGACGTCAAAAGAATCGCTGGTCTATACCGCTGAACTGTCATCACCTGTGAGTACGAAGTCGGCGATAGCGGCAAGCCGGGCATCAGCGGCGCGTGATCACCAGAGCGAGCAATCCCTGCAATCTTATCGCGCAGTGCAGGAGGCGCCGGTCGGCTGGGCAGCAAGTGCAACGGTCGGCCTGGCAGCTTGATGGTCGTCGCTGGGTAAGCGCTGGAACGTTGTAGAAAGATAGTCGCCGCATGAATCGGCGCAGGCAAACTCGCGATGGCATTCACTTCGCGTCATGTCCGGCATTGGCCGGCTTGACGTGAAGCGAATGCCGATTGCGCCCTGCCTGCAGCTAAGACTTGTCGACTGAAATTGTATCGACTCGAATGTCAGTACGCCTTGATGTTGTTTCGTGGCACAATAAAGACGTAGTGCGTCTTCGCCATATAAAAACAATACGGGGAGCTCGATCATGACCATTCATCACAGAAAATCGGCCGCTCTGGCCATTGACGGCCAATTGCAAACTGACCTGGCGCCGTCCCAATATGCCGCCATTGATATCGACGATATCAACATCTGGCTGCACCACTATCTGCACGAACACGGCACCGTTGGTGTCTCCATTCAGGATGACACGACTTTTTCCGCGGCGGGGCTGGATGCAGCAGCATGCACGACCTTGCTGGCGGCATTTGAATATCGCTATTCCGTGCGTATCGCAAAGCTAAGCCCGGACTGTTTTTCCAGCATCAAGGCTTGCGCTGAATATCTGCTGGCGCAAATCACAGCGGCGCCACTGAGCGACCAGGAAACCACCGCTTATGAAGGTACTCGCCACATGGTGCGAACGCTGACCAGCCCGCACTGATTACCCACGGATTTAGCTTGCTTCGTCGATCCAGGCCATCTGGATCGCTTCGAGGATTTTTTCGCCCGAGCGATCGGGCGCGTCCTCGAAGCCATCGAGCTCGCAGACCCAGCGGTGAAGGTCGGTAAAGCGCACAGTCAAGGGATCAATGTCGGGAAATTTGTCATTGAGCTCTTCCGCGATGCGGATGGTGTCGGTCCATTTCATGCTGATCGCCTCAACAGGTTTAGTGACTTTCGCTGACTTGATTGATCGTGTACTTTGGAATTTCGACGACCAGGTCGGTCGCGTCCAGCATCACTTGGCACGACAGGCGGGAATTCGCTTCTAGTCCCCAGGCCTTGTCGAGCAAGTCTTCTTCCTTTTCTTCCGCGTCGGTCAGGGACTCGAAGCCTTCGCGCACGATCACATGGCAAGTCGTGCAGGCACAGGATTTCTCACAGGCGTGTTCAATTTCGATATCGCTGTGCAGCAGCGCGTCGCACAGCGACTGGCCGGCCGGCGCATCAATGACAGCGCCGTCCGGGCACAGGGTAGGATGAGGTAATACAACGATTTGCGGCACGTACTATTCCTTCAAATGAGTAAAATTAAAATCAGGCGATCTGGTCCAGGCGTTTGCCGGACAGGGCCTGACGCACGCTGCGATCCATGCGCCGCGCGGCAAAATCTTCTGTGCCGCGCGCGAGTTCCTCGACGCCGCGCTTGATCTTGTCATGGTCGGCGCTTTGCGCTGTCAGGCGCAAGGCCGCGATCAGCGCCGCGACTTCGTCCTGTTCTGCCGCAGACAATAATTCGCCATCGGCAGCCAAGGCCGCTTCGGTCGCCAGCAAGATGCGCTCAGCCTCGACCTGCTCTTCGCGCAGGGCGCGCGCCTGGCTGTCTGCATCGGCCAGATTGTAAGAGTCCTGCAGCATGCGCGCGATTTCGTCGTCGGCCAGACCATACGAAGGCTTGACCGTGATCGAAGCTTCCACGCCCGAGCGCATTTCACGCGCCGCGACCGACAGCAAGCCATCAGCATCGACCTGATACGTGACACGAATACGCGCCGCACCGGCTGCCATCGGCGGGATACCGCGCAGCTCAAATCGCGCCAGCGAGCGGCAGTCGCTGACCAGCTCACGCTCGCCCTGCACGACATGGACAGCCAGGGCGGTCTGACCATCCTTGAAGGTCGTGAATTCCTGTGCGCGGGCGCAAGGAATCGTCGAATTGCGCGGAATGACTTTTTCCGCCAGGCCGCCCATGGTCTCGATACCGAGCGACAGCGGGATCACATCGAGCAGCAGCCAGTCGTCACCCGAGGCGCGATTCCCGGCCAGCAGATTCGCCTGAATCGCGGCGCCGAGCGCGACGACCTTATCGGGATCGATATTGGCCAGCGGCGTGGATTCGAAAAATTCGCCGACGGCCTTACGAATATGCGGCATCCGCGTGGCACCGCCGACGAGCACAACGCCATCGACGTCATCAATCGACAGGCCGGCGTCTCGCAGGGCTTTACGGCATGGCAGTATGGTTTTGGCGACCAGGTGCTGGGTGATTTCGAAGAAGTTTTCTGCGGTGACGGTGACATGCACCCGCTCACCGCTGTTGAGCTGCGCATCGATGGTCGTCAGTGCTTTCGTCGACAGCAATTCCTTGGCTTCGCGCGCCTTGACCATCAAGGTGCGCGTGTCTTCGTCGGACAGCGGCGCCAGTTTCGCCTGCTCGATAATCCAGCAGAACAGTCGATGGTCAAAGTCATCACCGCCGAGCGCCGAATCGCCGCCCGTGGACAGGACTTCGAAGACACCCTTGGTCAGCTTCAGCACTGAAATATCGAAGGTGCCGCCGCCGAGGTCATACACGGCGAACACGCCTTCGGAAGCATTGTCGAGACCATAGGCAATCGCCGCAGCGGTCGGCTCGTTCAGCAGGCGCAGGACATTCAGGCCGGCGAGCTTGGCCGCATCGCGCGTGGCCTGGCGTTGCGCATCATCGAAATACGCAGGCACAGTAATGACGGCGCCGACGAGTTCATCGCCGAGTGCATCTTCGGCTTGCTGGCGCAGGGTCGCGAGGATTTCCGCGGAAATTTCGACCGGGCTTTTCAGGCCGGCGGCGGTCTTCAATTGCACCATGCCCGGCGCTTCATGGAAGTCGTAGGGCATGTTCTCAACGTAGGCGATATCCTTCAGGCCGCGGCCCATGAAACGCTTGACAGAGACGATGGTATTTTTCGGATCCGTCGTTTGCGCTGCCTGCGCCTTGAAGCCGATCTGTGCATGGCCATTCGGCAGGTAGCGCACGATCGACGGCAATAATGCATGGCCGTCTTCATCGGTGAGCACTTCCGGAATACTGTTACGTACGGTCGCCACGAGGGAATTCGTGGTGCCTAGGTCGATGCCGACGGCCAGGCGATGCTGGTGCGGCGCGGTCGACATGCCCGGTTCTGAAATTTGCAGGAGAGCCATAATTTTCTTGTATGTTTATTCGGCCAGCGCGTCGAAGGCATGCCCGACATCGGCAGCAAATTTTTCGACGAACATCAGTTTGCGGATGGCCAGTGCAGCCGCGGTGTAATCGTGAAGGTCGAACTGGTGTGCGATCTGCGTCAAGGCCTCGTGTCGCAAGGCCCGCAATTCGGCATCGAGCGACTCCAGTGCCGCCAGACTTTTTTCTGCACGCGCATCGTCAAGTGCCTCGCGCCATTCCATTTGCTGCATCAGGAATTCTGGCGGCATGGAGGTATTCGATTCCGTCTCTAAATCGACACCATGCAATTCGCACAAATAACTGGCCCGCTTCAGCGGACTCTTCAGCGTGACGTAAGCCTCGTTGACGCGCGTGGCCCATTGCATGGCGACGCGTTTTTCCTGATCGCTGGCAGTGGCGAACTTGTCCGGATGTACGCGACCCTGCATCTCATGAAACGCCTGGTTCAGGGTCGTCATGTCGATCGCAAATGCTTCGGGCAGCTGAAATAATTCGAAATGATTTTGCATTGAGTATCAAGAAAAAAGCCCGCGCACATATGGCGACAGGCTTTATAAATCACATCGCAATACCGAACTCAAATACGGAAGCTTTCACCGCAGCCGCATTCATCCTTCATGTTCGGATTACGGAACTTGAAACCTTCATTCAAGCCTTCGCGCGCGAAGTCGAGTTCGGTACCGTCGAGGTAAGGCATGCTCTTCGGGTCGACGAACACTTTCACGCCATGCGACTCGAATATCTGGTCGTCGGGATCGGAATCGTCCACATACTCGAGTTTATACGCCAGACCCGAACAGCCGGTCGTGCGTACGCCGAAGCGCAAACCGATGCCCTTGCCGCGTCGCTCAATGTAACGGCTGATGTGCTTGGCCGCTTTTTCTGTCAGTGTGATCGTCATGGAGGTCGCTCGCTGTGCTTACGTTCAGGCTGCTTCGGACGCGGCGATGTCGGCGCTGTGCTTGGTCTTGTAGTCCAGCACGGCAGCCTTGATCGCATCTTCTGCCAGAATCGAGCAATGGATTTTCACGGGCGGCAAAGCCAGCTCTTCAGCGATCTGGGTATTCTTGATCGTCAGTGCCTGGTCCAGGGTTTTGCCCTTGACCCATTCGGTCACGAGCGACGACGAGGCAATCGCCGAGCCGCAGCCGTAGGTCTTGAATTTTGCATCTTCGATGATGCCATCTGCGCCGACCTTGATCTGCAGCTTCATGACGTCGCCGCAAGCTGGCGCGCCGACCATGCCGGTACCGACCGTGTCGTCGCCCTTTTCGAAGGCGCCGACATTGCGCGGATTTTCATAGTGATCGAGTACTTTTTCTGAATATGCCATGGTGTGCTCCTGGAATGTGTTGGTGAAGACGCCTGCAACAATGCAGGCCTCCTGCTAGTTAATTAGTGCGCCGCCCACTGGATCGTGCTCAGGTCGATGCCGTCCTTGTACATGTCCCACAGTGGCGACAGTTCACGCAGCTTGCCGACTTTTTGCTTGAGCAGCTCGATCGTGAAATCGACTTCCGCTTCCGTCGTGAAGCGGCCGAATGTGAAGCGAATCGAGCTGTGCGCGAGTTCATCGCTGCGACCGAGCGCGCGCAAGACATACGATGGCTCAAGGCTGGCCGATGTACATGCTGAGCCGGACGAGACCGCGAGATCCTTGATGGCCATGATCAGCGATTCGCCTTCAACGTAATTGAAGCTGACGTTGAGATTATGCGGCACACGGTGATCCATGTCGCCATTGATGTAGACCTCTTCCATCTGCATCAAGCCTTTGGCCAGACGATCGCGCAAGGCAATGATGCGCTCGCGCTCGCTGTCCATTTCGAGGCGCGCGAGCTCGAAGGCTTCGCCCATGCCGACGATCTGGTGCGTCGGCAAGGTGCCCGAACGCAGACCGCGCTCATGACCGCCGCCGTGCATTTGTGGCTCGATGCGGATACGCGGCTTGCGCCGTACATACAGCGCACCGATGCCTTTCGGGCCATACGATTTATGCGCGGTGAAGGTCATCAGGTCGACCTTGGTCTTTTCGAGGTCGATCTTGATCTTGCCGGTCGCCTGCGCAGCGTCGCAATGAAAAATGATGCCTTTCGAGCGGCACAGTTCACCAATTTCATCGATAGGCTGGATTACGCCGATTTCATTATTGACCAGCATCACGGACACCAGAATCGTGTCGGGACGGATCGCCGCTGCGAGCTGCTCGATCGTGATCAGGCCATTGTCCTGCGGCTGCAGATAGGTCGCCTCAAAACCCTGGCGCTCGAGTTCGCGCACGGTGTCGAGCACGGCCTTGTGCTCGGTCTTGACGGTGATGATGTGCTTGCCGCGGGTTTTGTAAAATTGCGCAGCACCTTTCAGCGCGAGGTTATTGCTTTCAGTCGCACCGGAAGTCCAGATGATTTCACGCGGATCGGCATTCACGAGCGCGGCGACCTGCTCACGCGCATGCTCGACGGCCTTCTCGGCAGTCCAGCCATACATGTGGCTGCGCGAAGCAGGATTACCGAACTGTTCACGCAAATATGGAATCATCTTGTCGGCCACGCGCGGGTCGATCGGCGTCGTCGAGGAGTAATCCATGTAGATCGGAAAATGCGGCGCTTTGATCAATTCCATCAGCTTGGTGTGCTCTTGAGGGGCGTTCATTGGTTCAGTTTCCTTTAAATTGTTCTGCCAGCTTATTCAACAGGATCAATGCCGTCAGGCGGCCACTGAAGGCCTGTGCAACACGACGACGGTCTGTTCCTGCGTTTTTTGCTTTTGTTGATCGACCAGGTCTTTCAATGAGACCGAGTCGAGGTATTCCACCATTTTCGCATTCAGCGTCGACCACAGGTCATGCGTCATGCAACGGATGCCGGCCTGAGAGTCGCCACCATTACAGCTTTCCTTGCCGCCGCATTGCGTCGCATCAAGCGGCTCGTCAACGGCGATGATGATGTCGGCGACGGTGACATCTTCCGCACGACGCGCCAGGTTGTAGCCGCCGCCCGGACCACGCACGGATTCGACGATTTCATGCCGGCGTAATTTGCCAAACAATTGTTCAAGATAAGACAGCGAAATCTCTTGCCGCTGGCTGATGCCCGCGAGCGTGACCGGCCCCTTATCCTGACGCAAGGCCAGGTCTATCATGGCAGTGACCGCAAAGCGGCCTTTGGTAGTTAATCGCATGCATCCTCAACTTTCACGTCGGCAGGGCTGATGTGTCCGGCACTCCGGAACAAGTCAGCGCACTTAATACTCGAACGATTTACTCAAGTATAGCAAACTTAAAATAAGCTTGCCGAGCGCCCCAAGTGAAAATAGGGATTCGCGACCCTGACTTGCCGTATCGACACGACCAAGCTCAGCCCATCGGGTACGGCTGAACATGCGCATGTTGAAGTTTCATACACGAGAGTCAGTTACATCGCCGAATCGACTGTAAATCCGGCCGCCTGCGCGCCTAATCACTTTATAATCCGCCGACCCATTATTTCAGCCGGCATGCATCTCCCCCATGGCATTAAAAAAACCCAAGTCATCACCGCCTACACACAAAGCTGAAAGGAAGCGCTTTGAAATCCTGAAGTCCGCGGCCAAGTGTTTTCGCAAGACGGGGTTTCATCAAACCTCGATGCAGGAAATCTGCACGGAAACCGCGCTCGGGCCTGGTGCCGTGTATCGTTATTTTTCCAGCAAGGATGCCATCATCGAAGCAATGGCTGAGTCTGAACGCGGCGAGGCGCGCGCGATTCTTGCCGGGCTGGACGGGACTGAAAATTTTGCCGATATTTTGACCCTGATCGCCAAATTACTCGGCGAGCGCTACAAGAGCGCCAGTGATGCCGGCATGATGGCCGAAGTGTATGCCGAGGGCCTGCGCAACAAACGCGTCGGCGCACTGGTGCGCAAGACTGAAAATGACTGGCTCGCGCTCTTGACGACAATGCTGCAGGAAGCCCAGCTGCACGGTCAGGTCGACAGCACTCTGGATGCGCGTCATACCGCGCTGCTGCTTACAGCCATGTGGGATGGCATGATTATTCGTCATGCCTATCATGCCGAGGAACGCACGCCGGCCTTGGGCGCGTTTTTTGATGACATGGTGAGCAAACTGCTCACTGGCGGCGGCGCTGTTCCTGCCAAGGCCGGGACAAAAAAGAAAGCCCCGGTCAAGGCAAAGCCGCCAGCGAAACCATCAGTGAAAAAAGAACCCGAAAAGCGGTTCAAGCCGATCGTGAAACTGCCGCCAATGACGGGATCGTTGTTTGACGAAGAGTACTTCGGACAAGACATAGCTAAAGAGATCGCCGCAGACATTGTTGAAGCGGATGAACGGCAGATGAGCTTGATCTGAGCTTGCGCTAGGGCTTACGCCTTAGCAAATGCATGGGCCTGAACAATGCCTGCATCACCGGATTAATGATAAAGCCGAGGTTATACGGATGCAGCGACAAGGCTTTCGGAAAACCCGCATTGGCCGGCAGCGCCTGTAATTGCTCGGCGATCTTGCCCCACAAGACCAGCGTCGCCGGCGCCCTGCCCGCCCGCTGTGCGTGATCCAGCAACGCCGCCAGCACCGTATTGAGGAAAGGCTGCCAGGCCTTCGCATCCACGGCCGGTTTCACATGGGAACGGAATACCAGCGCCGCATTTAATAACAGGAAACCCTGCGTCAGCAAATTGTGCTGCAGCGCCGGCAAGGTCGAGATATAAGGAGAGCCGGGCGCGCGCGCCGTCAATGCGACGCCGGCCATGGCCTCGGCCGAAGTATTGCCCGCAGTGAGCGTGCCCTCGGCGACCAGCAGCATCTTCATAAAATTGCGCAAGGACGTGGCACGATTGACCGGCTTCGAGAGCCCATTTTCCGACCATAATTCATCCACCGCGCCATCCATGAAGCACACACCGGTCGCGCTTTCCACGCGCGGATAAGGTCCTTCGCCAACCAATACATAGCGCACCGCATCCATCGGCTGGGCGAAGGCGGCGAACAAGCGACCTTCCGTTGGCAGATAATGATCCACGGCGAGCGCCGGCAGATACGCGGGATTAGCCTGCGCGACTGCCAGCAAGCCTTGCTCAAGCACAGTCCGCCACGAAGGATCAGCCAGCGCCAGCATGTCTTTAAAAACCTGCGGCACGCCATCCGGCCTCACCGTCAAATCAAAGGCTAATTGATCGTTCATTTCATGGGAGCCTGTCAGTCATCGCCCTAACATCGGCAAGACATTGCTGTCCCCCGCCGCGCCAAACAGCTGCTCCTTGAGTATGCGCAGCTGATCGCGCACCTGCGCCGCTTTTTCGAATTCAAGATTCTTGGCATGGTCGAGCATGAGTTTTTCGAGGCGCTTGATTTCCTTGCTGACCTGCTTCTCGCTCATGGCCTCGTATTTCGCCTGCTCTTGCGCCGCATGCAATTCGACCTGCGCTTCCTGCGGATTGTAGACACCATCGATCAAATCCTTGATGCCCTTCACAATGCCCGTCGGCGTGATGTTATTGGCCGTATTGAAGGCAATCTGCTTGTTGCGACGGCGCTCGGTTTCATCCATCGCGCGGCGCATGGAATCGGTGACTTTGTCGCCATACAGGATGGCCATGCCGTTCAGGTTACGCGCGGCGCGACCGATGGTCTGAATCAGGCTGCGCTCGGAGCGCAGGAAGCCTTCTTTGTCCGCATCCAGGATCGCCACCAGCGACACCTCAGGAATATCCAGACCTTCGCGCAGCAGGTTAATCCCGACCAGCACGTCAAAGGTGCCCAGGCGCAGGTCGCGCAGGATTTCGACGCGCTCGACGGTATCGATATCGCTGTGCAGGTAACGTACCTTGACGCCGTTATCGCTGAGAAAGTCGGTCAGCTGCTCGGACATGCGCTTGGTCAGCGTGGTCACGAGCACACGTTCGTTTTTCTTCACGCGCAAGGTGATTTCACTCATCAGGTCATCTACCTGGGTCGTGGCTGGACGTACTTCAATGGCCGGATCGACGAGGCCAGTCGGACGCACGACCTGTTCGACAGTCTGGTCCGAATGCTCGCCCTCGTACGCCGATGGCGTGGCCGAGACGAACACGGTCTGGCGCATCTTGCCTTCGAATTCATCGAAACGCAGCGGCCGGTTATCCAGCGCCGACGGCAGGCGGAAACCGTAATCGACGAGGTTCGTCTTGCGCGCGCGGTCGCCGTTGTACATGCCGCTGAGCTGGCCCAGCAGGACATGCGACTCATCGAGGAACATCAGGGCGTCGGGCGGCAGATAATCGACCAGCGTCGGCGGCGGCTCACCGGCCTTGGCGCCGCTCAGATGGCGCGAATAATTTTCGATACCCTTGGTGAAGCCGATTTCCTGCATCATCTCCAGGTCGAAGCGCGTGCGCTGTTCGATGCGTTGCTCTTCGATGAGCCGGTTCTCCTTGCGAAAGAATTCCAGCCGTTCGCGTAATTCATCCTTGATCGTCTCGATGGCGCGCAAGACCGTCGCGCGCGGCGTGACGTAATGCGAACCGGGATAGACCGTAAAGCGCGGAATTTTCTGGCGCACGCGACCGGTCAGCGGATCGAACAGCTGCAGGCTGTCGATTTCATCGTCGAACATTTCGACCCGCAGCGCCAGTTCCGCATGCTCGGCCGGGAAGATATCGATCGTATCGCCGCGCACACGGAAGGTACCGCGTGAAAAATCGATTTCATTGCGCGTATATTGCATCTGGATCAGGCGCGCGATCAGGTCGCGCTGCGAAACCTTGTCCTTGGCGCGCAAGGTCAGGATCATCTGATGGTATTCGCTCGGATTACCGATACCGTAAATCGCCGAGACCGTGGCAACAATGACCACGTCGCGCCGCTCCATGAGCGACTTCGTGCAGGACAGGCGCATTTGCTCGATGTGTTCATTGATCGAGGAATCTTTTTCGATGAACAGGTCGCGCTGCGGCACATAGGCTTCAGGCTGGTAGTAATCGTAATAACTGACAAAATATTCGACCGCGTTTTGCGGGAAGAATTCGCGGAACTCGCTGTAGAGCTGCGCCGCCAGTGTCTTGTTCGGCGCAAAAATGATAGCCGGACGGCCCATGCGCGCGATCACGTTCGCCATCGTGTAAGTCTTGCCGGAACCAGTGACGCCCAGCAGTGTCTGGAATAAAAGCCCGTCCTCGACGCCCTCGACCAACTGCGCGATCGCGGTCGGCTGGTCGCCGGCCGGCAGGAAAGGCTGGTACAAACGATAAGGCGAATCAGGAAATGTGACGATTTTTGACTCGTCTACGGTACTGGATACTTGGGATAATTCCGCCATAACTGCTCTACCTTATATAATATTGCGAGCTGAACCAAGATTCCTGCATTTTCTTAGCTTAACCCCGCGACCAGACATGCCTGTTTGCCGCCAACTTTTGATGTTATCACGATGAACACTACCCATACTGCACCGCTCTTCAGCGCCATTGAAATGGCTCCACGTGATCCGATTCTCGGCATCACCGAAGGTTTCAATGCTGACAAAAATCCGGCCAAGGTCAACCTCGGCGTCGGCGTGTATTACGACGATAACGGCAAGGTGCCACTGCTGGCCTGCGTGCGTCAGGCAGAAAACCTGATGAATGAAAAAGCAGCGCCGCGCGGTTACCTGCCCATTGACGGCATTGCCGCCTACGACAAGGCTGTGCAGGAACTGGTCTTTGGCGCCGACAGCGCCGTCATCCAGGAAAAGCGCGCGATCACGGCACAAGCCATCGGCGGCACGGGCGCACTGAAGTTGGGCGCCGATTTCCTGCAGCGCTTTACGCCAGGCTCGCAAGTCTACATCAGCGATCCAAGCTGGGAGAACCATCGCGCCCTGTTCGAGTCAGCTGGCTTCACCGTCAACAATTATCCGTATTATGACGAAGCCACGCGCGGCGTGAATTTCGCCGGCATGCTGGCCGCCCTGAAAGCAATGCCAGCCGCCTCGATCGTCTTGTTGCACGCCTGCTGCCATAACCCGACTGGCGCCGACCTGACAGATGCACAATGGACCGAAGTCATCGAGGTCATCACGACGCGCGGCCTGATTCCTTTCCTCGACATGGCTTATCAGGGCTTTGGCGATGGCATCGAAGCCGACGGCATCGTTGTACGCCGCTTTACTGAAGCCGGCGGTCCGCTGTTCGTGTCGAACTCGTTCTCGAAATCCTTCTCGCTGTATGGCGAGCGCGTTGGCGCCCTGAGCATTGTCGCCGTCAGCGCCGACGAAGCCGCGCGCGTATTGTCGCAGCTCAAGCGTGTCATCCGCACAAACTATTCAAACCCACCGACCCACGGCGGCCAGATCGTCGCGATGAGTCTGTCGACGCCGGACCTGCGCCAGCAATGGGAAGACGAACTCGCCGGCATGCGCCTGCGTATCCGCGAAATGCGCCAGCTGCTGGTGCAGAAGCTGAAAGAAAAAGCGCCCGGCCATGATTTCGATTTCGTCATCAAGCAGCGCGGCATGTTTTCCTACTCGGGCCTGACCAAGGAGCAAGTCGAGCGTCTGCGCGACGAGTTCTCGGTCTACGCTGTCGACACCGGCCGTATCTGCGTGGCCGCGCTCAACTCGGGTAATATCGATCGTGTCGTGGATGCCATCGCCAAAGTCCTCTAAATCTCGACAGAGCGGCGCAGGGAGAAATATCGGTCTTTTGCAGATATTTCTCAGCAAGTCTTTGACAAGTTTTAAAGTGTCCGCCTATAATAGCGGCTCTGTTCCCTGATAGCTCAGTTGGTAGAGCGACGGACTGTTAATCCGCAGGTCCCTGGTTCGAGTCCAGGTCGGGGAGCCAAAGAATTTTGAAGGGGTTACGTGCAAACGTAATCCCTTTTTTCATTTTTGGCGCGACATTTGCAAAAATCGCTCATGTTAGACTATTCGACATGCAGCCTGCCACCCCTCCTGTTGACCCAGACACCGCCAATGCCGCCAGGGTTTTCCTTGAGCGCATCGGCAGTCAATTTGCGATCGATCACGCAATTCTGTTCGGAAGCCGCGCTCGTCATACGCATCAATGCATCAGCAATACCACTCAAACAAATTAATTATCTCCACCAAGGAACGATCATGACAAATCCCATGTACGCCAATTCTGCCCCCGTCTTCAAGCAAATGCTGGGCGCAATGAAAAGCATACTCGAGCACGCTGAAGCGCATGCCACAGCTAAAAAAATCGAGCCGCGCGCCCTGCTGGACGCACGCCTGTTTCCGGACATGTTCCCGCTGATTAAACAGTTACAGATCGCCGCCGATTTTTCGCGTGGGATTTCGGCGCGACTGGCCGGTGTGGACGTGCCTGTATTTGAAAGCAAGGAAGAAAATTTCGCTGATCTGGGCCTGCTGTTGACGCAGACTCTGGATTTCATTGAAGGGCTCGATGCGGCGCAATTCCTGGGCAGCGAAGCGAAGGAAATCACTCTGCGTCCAGGCACGCCGAAAGAAAAAAAGCTGCTCGGTCAAGCGTATCTGTCGAACTATGGCTTGCCGCAATTTTTCTTTCATGTCACGACCGCTTACGCGATCTTGCGCCATAACGGCGTGGACATTGGGAAGCGGGATTACATGGGCGCGTATTAAATTTTCAAGATCCTGCAAAAACTGGTAGGCGACCATCAATCACAATAGTATTGAATGCATATGAGTGACTGCCGTGACCTGCTGTTTCATGTGCAGGAGCAGCGCTTTAGCCTGCCGCTGCTGTGAAAGCAATGATAGAAAAAGGGACACGTCAGGCGCCTGTCACAGCCGCCGCTTTTTGCACCTGCCGCTGTCCGCGCAAGGCTTCGCGCGCGCGGCGTTCTTCGGCATCGCGCCGCGCCAGCTGACCGATGTAACCATCGACAAGATCGGCCAGCCCGAGCGCAAAGGCCGGCGAATCGATCAGGCTTTCATCGCTCCAGATCGCTGTTCGCAAAGTACTGATAAAGGCGCGCGACAGCACGACCATTTCCACTGGACTCAGCAGGCGACTGAATTCAAGTCCCTGCGAACGCGCCGAGACTGAGGCCAGCAGCTGGCCGATGAAGGTATTGCGGCCATCGATGTTGCGCACATCGGGCCGCGACAGCGCCCATTCGATGATGGCGCGCTGCGCCACGCGCCGGCCACCAAAGGCATCGAGCATCACATGCACGAGATCGAGCGTGCGTTGCGCCATGCCCTGCGCCGCCAGATCGCCGAAGCGTGCCAGCAGCGTTTGGCGCTGGCGCTCCTGATCCAACTCGACCAAGGCCAACATGACCGCATCGATATTGTCGAAATACTGATAGAGCGTGCCGACGCTGTAACCGGCCCGTTCAGCCAGCCGCGCAACCTTGAATCCGGCCAGGCCATCGGTTTCCAAAATCTGAAAAGCGCTCTCCAGAATCGCTTCGATCGTGATCCGTGCCCGGTCCTGTTTAGGCAAGCGAACGATGGATTTTATTGACTTCTTTTTGCCTGCTTCGGCCATTCCTGCCTCTCCTGAAATATGAAACGTAAGCCTTGATTAGTCTCGTACAATTCTGAAACCGTTTCATAATTTCATCATAACATTGCAGATTGTCGATGCGGAACCCGCTCCCGGTCGAAACAGTTTTAAACGCCGTCATACAGCAGCGGCCAAACCAAGGAAATCGCATGAAAGGTACGGCAGTCATTACAGGCGCCTCCACTGGCATCGGCCGCGCGTTGGCGTTCGAATTCGTACGCCGCGGCTATCATGTGGGTCTGACCGCGCGGCGCCTGCCGGCCCTGGTCGAATTGCGCGAAGAATTGCTGGCCGCCGACAAGACCGGCAAGCTGCGCATCGAGATCACCACCCTTGACGTCGACGATGACGCCTCGGTCGGACCGATCATGGCGACGCTGTTCGAGAACCTCGGCGCGGTCGATATCGTCGTCGTCAATGCCGGCATCAATGACTTCACCTCGGTCGGCAAAGGCGATTTCGCGCGCGAAAAACAGCTGCTGCAGACGAACCTGATCGGCGCCATCGCTACCGTTCATGCAGCGGTTGAATACTTCCGGCCGCGCGGCGCGGGACACATCGTCGGCATCTCCTCGCTGGCGGCGTTGCAGGGCATGCCGAAGCAGGCAGCCTACTGCGCCAGCAAGGCCGGATTTTCGATGTACCTCGATGCAGCGCGCATCGAACTCAAACACAAAAATATCCGCATCACGAAGATCTTACCCGGCTTCGTGAAGACCTCGATCATGCCGCATATCGGCAAATATCCGTTTGCCGTCACCGCCGAACAAGCCGCCACTGAAATGGTCACGATCATCGAAAGCGGCAAAGCGCTCGGCTTTGTGCCAGCCTTTCCGTGGAAATGGCTGCGACCGCTGTTTGGACATTTGCCAGACTCGATCTGGAAAAAATTCAGCTGAACGTCGTCGCACAAGGAGTCACCATGAGTAAAAAATTTACCCTGTACGGCTGGCATCTGTCCTACTTCACGGGCAAGGTACTGTGCTATCTGCGCTATAAACGCATCCCCTTCGTCGATCAGCCGGTCGACATGCTCACGCTCATGCATCGCATCAAGCGCAAAACCGGCGAAGTCGTGATGCCCGTCTTGCGCACACCCGACGACGAATGGCTGCAGGACTCGAGTCTGATCATCGACCGCATGGAAGCGCTGTACCCCGACGCATCGGTGCTACCGGCTACGCCCGTGCAGCGCTTTACCGCTTACCTGATCGAAGCCTGGGGCGACGAATGGTGGGTACCGATCGCCATGCACACCCGCTGGTCGTATCCGGAAAATTACGTCTTGTTCGAGAACGACGCCGGTTCAGCGCTGCTGCCGAAGCTGCCACGTTTCATGCAGCGCATGGCGGTGAAAAAAGTCGCCGGAACGCTGCGCGGCATGCTGCCGGCCGTCGGCGTACGGCGCGAACAGTTTGCCGTCATGGATACCTGGACAGTGAATATGCTGGACCTGCTCGATGCCCATTTTGCGCAGCTGCCCTTCCTGCTGGGCGGGCGTCCAACGCTGGCCGACTACGGACTGGTGGGCACGATGTATGGCCACCTCGGACGCGATCCCTGGCCGGCGCGTGAACTGGTCGCGCCACGTGTGCATTTGAGCGCATGGCTGGAACGCATGGCGCATCCGACACCCGAAAACTCGGGCGGCGAATTGCTGGCCGATGATGCGCTCGCGCCGACGCTGGAACCGATTTTGCGCAGTATCTTCACGGAATTCGTACCAATGCTGGACGGGATCAATCAGCGGGTCAGCGAGATCCTGCCGACCTTCCCTGCAAACAAACGTCTGCCGCGCCGCCTCGCTGACATCAGCGTACCGATGGGCAGCGGCCAGTTCAAGCGCGCCGCCCTGCCTTACACCTTGTGGATGGCGCAACGTGCGCTGGATGTCTTCCAAGCGCTGCCGGCAGGGGAACAGACATTGGTGGCCGCGCGCCTCCAGCCGCTCGGTGGCGACACCTTCTTTGCGCTCGACATCCCACGCCTGCGCCGCAATGGTTTGCGCGTCGTGGCGGATCAACACGGCTGATGCGCAAACGCCAGCTCTCCCGCCGCCAGCCACGCGCACCCAGCGCTGGCGGCGACACTGAGCGCGCGCAGCGCAGTCTCGTGCAGCGTTTGCTGCATGAACCGCTGTTGCATTTTTTACTGCTGGGCGCCGTCATTTTCGCGATCTGGACGCTATTGCATCCGGCAGCACCGGGCAGCGATACCCGCATCAGCATCACTGCCGCCGATGTCCAGCGCATGAAGGTGCAGGCAGCACGCCAGTGGGGGCGCGAACCGGAACCGGCAATGCTGGCCGCGCTGGTCGAAGCGGATATCCGCGAACAGGTGCTGTATCGCGAAGCGCTGGCGCTGGGACTGGATCGCGATGATGTCGTCGTGCGCCGCAGGCTGGTGCAAAAACTCGAATCGCTGGCGCAAGACCAGCTGCCTGAACCAGACGACGCCACACTAAAGGCGTACTGGCAGCAGCACATAGCCGACAAGCCGGCCGCTGCGACACTGACCCTGCAACAGATGAACTTCAGCAGCGCACTGCACGGCACTAACGCCCTTGATGCTGCGCGCGCCGCACTGGCCCGTCTGGAACAAGGTGTGGATACCGTTTCCGGCGATCCTTTCCTGCTGCCAGCCCGAGCCGAACAGCAGACGCAAGCCATGCTGGCACGCGACTATGGCGCAGCCTTCGCCGAGCAGGTATTCGCCCTGCCGGTCGGCCGCTGGCAAGGTCCGATCACGTCAACACTGGGCCTGCATCTGGTACGCATCAGCGAACGCGTAGTACCTGCCGCGAGAAACTATGCCGCCGACCGCGAGCGGGTCCGGCAAGAATATGCAAGACAGGCGCTGAGCACGGCGCAGGAAAGCGCGTATCAAAAGATTCGCGCACATTATCAAATTCAGATTGCCCCCGATGCCTTGCCCGCAGCAGGAGCAAAGCAATGAAGCTTTTGCAGCGATCATGTGGTGGCGCAGTGCGACTGATTTGCCTCTGCATGGCGCTGAGCATGCTTTTTGCAGCCAGCGTCAGCGCGCATGAAACCCTGCCCGCGTCGCTGCTGCTGGACGAACGCAGCAGCGATGTCTTCGCGGTGAGCTGGCGTGTGCCCGCGACCGAAGGCACGGCGCCTGAGATGCAGCCGCTACTGCCAGAAAATTGTCAGCAGACCGCAGCTTTGCAGAGCGTGCCAGCCGCCGGCGCTCGCCTCGAACGCTGGCAAGTTACCTGCGCCGGTGGCATCAAAGGCAAGCAGCTGCGCATTGCCGGACAGGCCGACTACCTGCTCGACACGGTCGTGCGCGTGAGCTTGCTCGATGGCCGCATCGTGTCGCGCATTGCCCGGCCGCGCGCACCTGAAGTCACGCTCGACATGGCACCGCAAACGCAGCGCGATGAAGATGGCTTTTTCCGGCTCGGCATCGAACATATCCTTGGCGGCGTCGATCATTTGCTGTTCATCGTCTGCCTGCTGCTATGGGTGCCGGCCACTCTGCCACTGCTGGGCACGATCACCGGCTTCACGCTGGCGCACAGCATCACGCTGGCACTGGCGACGCTGGGCGTGATCCATGTTCCGGTACCGCCGGTCGAAGCCTGCATTGCACTATCGATCGTCTTCCTCGCCGCTGAACTGGTGCGCGCGCGCCAGCCTGACGCTGCGCCTGTGTCGCGCCGTCGTCCGTGGCTGATGGCATTTGTATTTGGCTTGTTGCATGGGTTCGGCTTTGCCGGCGCCTTGCGTGACATCGGTTTGCCGGCAGACGGCATCGCCGGCGCGCTGCTGCGGTTTAACCTTGGCGTCGAAGTCGGGCAATTAATGTTCGTCGGCGCGCTGCTTGGTCTGTTAGCGCTGATCCGGCGCCTGACGCCACTGGTTTCTCTGCCGGCGCGGCTGCAGTCGCTGCCCGTTTATGGCGTGGGCGTGCTCGCTGCATTCTGGTTCTTTCAAGGTCTTGCTTTAGTATTGGAACATCATGTGGTGTAAATTTTCTACAGCAGACGGAGCATCACAATGAAACTCCGTCGCTGGCTGATCTCCTTCGTCGTCGCCCTACCCTTGTGCGGCCTGGCCACGCTCGCCACTCTTGAAGCCCGGCTCAGCGATCCGATCGCCGAACCGGCGGTGCCCGCCTATGAGTCCGACAAGCCAGCGCCGAATCCGCTGCGCAATGCCTATTTCGGCGAACTGCATTTGCATACGGCGGTCTCGCTGGACGCGAATATTTTTGACACGGATGGCGGTCCGCGCAGCGCTTATCGTTTCGCGCGCGGCGGCGAAATCACCTTGCCCGGCAGCGGCGTCAAGAAGCGCCTCGAAGCGCCACTCGACTTTGCCGCCGTGACCGATCACGCGGAAGGCATGGGCATGCTGCACGAATGCTATGACCGTCCGGGTAAAAGCTACTGGACCATCGACTGTATCGGCATCCGGCATAAGCTGACGCTGGTCTTTCCGCGCCTGTTCGCCAACGTCAGGCAGGAAGGCACGATGCTGGCGCAATACAGCGAAGCAGCTTGCGCCAAGGATGGCAAACGCTGCATCGACGGCGCGCGCGACGTCTGGAAAGACATGCAGGCCGCTGCACGAGAATACTACGTGCCCGGCACCTTCACGACCTTCATCGGCTATGAATACAGCCCGACACTCAGAGACAGCGGCATGCTGCACCGAAACGTGATTTTCCGCGGTGACAAGGTGCCCAACAATGTCTTTTCCGCGATGGATGGTTTTGCCGAAGACCTGATGCGCTGGCTCGCGATGCAATGCACGGGCGACTGCCGCGTCATGACGATTCCGCATAATCCGAATTTCTCCTGGGGCTTGATGTTTAGCGATCGCGACAGCAATGGCCAGCCATCGACGGCGCAGACGGTCGCCTTGCGCAGTCGCTACGACGCTGCGGTCGAAATTTTCCAGGCCAAGGGCGCATCCGAATGCACCACAGGCGTTGGCAATAATGACGAGCAGTGTGGCTTTGAAAATTTCTGGCCGGCCTGCACCGCCGAGCAGGAAAAAATCGATCCCAAGACCGGCCAGCATGCGCCGCGTTGTGTCGCGGCCAGTGACATGGTGCGCAATATCCTGCGGCGCGGCCTGAGCGAGGAACGCAAGACTGGCACCAATCCTGCCAAGCTCGGCATCGTCGGCGGCACCGATAATCACAATGGTGCGCCCGGTGATACGCAGGAGAGTCGCTGGAACGGCCATGGCGGCGTCAATGACGCGTTGCCCGAACAGCGGCTCGGACTCAAGCGCGGCCTGGTCGCGCGCTCGCTCGGCTTCTCCCCGGCGATCGTTAATCCCGGCGGACTGACGGGCGTATGGGCGGAAGAAAATACCCGCGAAGCGATCTGGGATGCGATCAAACGAAAAGAAACCTTCGCTACCAGCGGCACGCGCGTGCGTGCGCGCATGTTCGCCGGTTTCGACCTGCCGGCCGATCTGCACCGCCAGCCGGATGCGATCCGTGTCGCCTATGCCAAGGGCGTGCCGATGGGCGGCGATTTGCCGGCAACGGCCAATGGCCGCGCACCGACCTTCGTCGCCTGGGCCTTGCGTGATGCGAATTCCGCACCCCTGCAGCGCATCCAGATCGTCAAGGGCTGGACCAGCGGCAGCGAGACGAAAGAAAAAGTCTACGACATCGCCTGTGCCGACGGCCTGCAGCCGGACAAGCTCACGCAACGTTGCCCGGATAACGGTGCGCGCGTCAATTTGAGCGATTGCAGCATCTCCACTGACAAAGGCGCGGCGGAACTGGCCACGACCTGGCGCGATCCGGAATTCAATCCGGATGAATCGGCCTTCTATTATTTACGTGTATTGGAAAATCCGGTCTGCCGTTATAGCCAGCGCGATGCCATCAAGCTCGGCGTGGCGCACCCGACGAACGTGCCGCCGACGCTGCAGGAGCGCGCCTGGAGTTCGCCGATCTGGTATCAGCCGAAAAAATAGTCGACAAAAAACCCGCCACGCGCACTGCGATGGCGGGTTTTGAGTTTCAGGATTACAGGTATTTCTTGATCAGTCCCAATATCCGCTCGAATTTCGCGCCATACGGCGGATACATCATGCTCGTGCCGGAAAAGCGGCTCTGGAAAAATATCGGTTTGTCCTGACTCAGGTGACGGAAGCCGACTTCACCATGATAGGAACCCATGCCCGCGGGACCAACGCCACCAAACGGCAATTCTTCAAGCGCGGCATGCATGAGACAGTCATTGACCGTCACGCCGCCGGAAATCGTATTCGCCAGCACCCTGTCGCGATTGGCCGTGCTTTCACCGAGCCAGTACAGCGCCAGCGGCCGGTCATGCGCATTGACGTAATCGATCGCCTGCTGCAAATCGTCATACGGCAGGATCGGCAGCAGCGGACCGAAAATTTCATCGCGCATGATCTGCATCTGTTCAGTCACGCCGAGCACGATTGTGAGCGGAATCTTGCGCTCCTTGGCCGCGCGCGATGCGTCGCCGGCAGCGGCAGTGACGAGCGTGGCGCCCTGCCCGGTCGCGTCATGCAGCAGGCTTTGTAGGCGCTGGTAATGACGCTGATTGACGATGCTGGTGTAATCGGGATTGGCGGCGATCGAGGGAAACATTTTCAGCGCACTGGTGCGCATGGCTTCAACGAAAGCCGGGATTTTTGCGCGCGGCACGAGCGCATAGTCGGGTGCGATGCAGGTCTGGCCGGCGTTAAAGAGTTTGCCCCAGACGATCTTGGTGGCGACTTTTTGCAAGTCAGCGCTGGCGTCGACGATGACCGGTGATTTGCCGCCCAGCTCAAGCGTCAGCGGCGTCAGGTTCTTGCCTGCGGCTTCAGCGACGATGCGGCCGACCGCGGTCGATCCGGTAAAGATCAGGTGATCGAAAGGCAGCGTCGAAAAAATCTTGCCGATCTCGGCGTCGCCAGTGATGACGGCGAATTCCTCTTCGCTAAAATATTCAGCGACGATCTTTTTCAGCAAGGCGCAATAGGTAGGCAGCAATTCGCTGGGTTTGACCATGACGCGGTTACCCGCGGCAAAAGCACCGATCACCGGCAGCAAAATCAGCTGGTAAGCATAATTCCACGGCGCGACGATACCGACCACGCCCAGCGGCTGCGGAATCAGGCTCGCGCGCGCTGGCTGCAGCTGCATCGACACCGGCACTTTGCGCGGCTTCATCCAGCTGCGCAGATGTTTGATATTGTGGCGCGCACCGTTTATCACTGGCAGCAGTTCGGCCATATAGGCTTCAGCGCGGGCGCGATTACCGAAGTCTTGCGAGATCGCTGTCGCGATCGTGTCGCCATATTTTTCGGTCATGCTGATGATGCGCTTGAGCCGGTCAATACGTACCGTCGCATCAGGGTTCATCTGCAGCGCGAAGGCGCTACGCTGCTGGGCGAACTGACGATGCAGCTCATTGAGCGTCGTGATACCCATGTCGGTCATCGCATTCATCATTATCCTTTTTTAATTATCATTTTTGCACCGGCTTGCCTCAATATACAGCAAGACTATTCTCGCATAGTTCAGTTTAATCGTTGCACCGCGGGGGCGCGCCAGCTGCCGTCGAGCGCTTGCTGCAGCGGCCAGTACAGCCGCAGATTCAGGATAAATTTCCCGGGCGGCGCAGGCAGCCAATTCGACTCTTCCGTGGTCGGCGCCTGGTTCTGGATATGGATATCGAGCGATCCATCCTCGTTATAACGCAAACCGCGCGAGAGGCTGCCCAGCGCATAGCGGTCAAGACGATTATCAACGAAATAATTATCGCTGCCATACAGGGTCAGCGACCAGAAGGCCGCCACCGGTGGCAAGTCCGCCTTATCGAAATGCAGCAGGTAAGGATGACTGCCATCAAGCGCCTCGCCTGTCCCATCGACTTCGGTATTCGGATACAGAGCGTCGGCATCGAGATTGGCTCCCAGGCCAAGTACCGACACGACAGCACGATAGACATAATTCGTACCGTAATCACCAAGCTTGCGCGGATAACTCCAGCCATTCTTGTTTTCAGCCAGACGATGCATGAGCATTTTCGGCAGGCCGGCAAGCAAGCCGACGTCATTCTGCAGCGCCTTCTTTGTCCCGGCTTGCGCAATGATGTGCATCACAGCGCTGCCGGTTTCATGCGCCTGTGCCAGCCCGGCAGCCAGGCGCGGATCGAGCGCAGACAGCGCGAACGACTGGCCGGGGACGATGCCCAGGCCTTTGAGGACAGCGCTCATCCCGGCGTCCCGCACTGGCGCCGGGTTATTCTTCATCAGCTGCGCCAGTCGCGCAAAATAGGCTTGGGCGTCGAGACCGAGCACCTGCGCCAGTGGCGTCGGCCCCTTTCCGGAGCGCGCCTGCGGGATGCATTCTGACTCAACGACGCGGTTTCCACTGCCGTGCCAGCGGCTCAGCGGCGTCAGCGTCATCT
This sequence comes from Oxalobacteraceae bacterium, assembly GCA_947448025.1. Classification (GTDB taxonomy): domain Bacteria; phylum Pseudomonadota; class Gammaproteobacteria; order Burkholderiales; family Burkholderiaceae_D; genus CANFLV01. The sequence continues at coordinate 26,350 of CANFLV010000034.1, forward strand.
CGCGCTGCAAGGCATCTACGGCAGCATAATCTTCACTGCCGCTGGCCAGCACACGACCGATCATCCAGGCAGTCGCGGTGGGCGAGTCCAGACGTGTCAAGCCGGCCGGCAAGGTGCCGGAAAAATTCGGGCCGATGATCGCAAAGTCACCGCCTTTGTCGCCAGTCGTGCGCGAACCCGGCGCGGCAAAGACATTGGTCCACGCATCCAGCAGCGGCAGCAAATGGTAGCGGCCATGCGTATCAGGCAGGTGTAATACCAGCGGCTCAGCGGACAGGTCGAGCCAGGCGCTCGAATAAAGCGTGTCGACATTAGGCCGGACCACATCCCGGAATTGCGCATTCAGGAAGCGCTTCGAGTGACTGATTTGATTAATCTGGCAATAGCGTGGATCGCTGCCGGGCGCGGCCGACATCGCACCATTGGTCGCGTCCATTAGCAATAAAGGAAAGCCATATACATAAGCGCGCACACCATCGCGATAGGCGCGCATTTGCCTGAAGGGCCCAAGGTCCAGCGACCACCCTATGGCAATCAAGGCGAGCAAAAGTAAAATCGCTGCGACCAGGCGACGGCCTGACTTACGCTGACGGTGCGGATTCACTTTGTCGTCCTCTGTATTTTTATGTGAGCGCCACATACTTGTTGCGGCAATTTATTGGCACTGATACTGCCATATAATACGACCAGCTACAAGGCAGACCTGGTCGCAGCCTGTGCATGGACGCTGGTCTTTACAATTCAATGAACCAGGAGATATCAATGGAAAAACTCGCCCGCATCGCAGTCTTGCTGATTGGCCTTGCCATGCTCGCTGGCGCACTGGGATTTGGCTTTGCACCGCAGCTGATGGAGCGTGACTTCGCCGTCGTCGCCTCGCGCGTTGAAGGACTCGGCACCTTGCGCGCCGATCTGGGCGGTACGTTTTTGAGCCTGGCCATATGCGCCTTCCTCAGCCTGCGTCGCGCTCAGTCGCAGTGGCTGAACGTACCGATTTTATTCATGGGCGCCTTTCTGCTGTTGCGTACCGTGCATCTGCTTGTCGATGGCGTGACCCATCCCGGCCTGCGCTCCTTTATCGTCGAAGTCATCCTGATCGCGACCCTTGCTTGGGCGCGGCGCGTCTTCGTCAAATCTGCCGACACATCGATTTAAAAACCAGCCAAGGTGAGCAAACCATTTTGAGAGTCCGGGCAAAGCGCTTAAACTACTGCGCTTTGGGCAAGGGCGCACTTTTTCGCGCTTCCTTGCTGAACGTTAGCATCGATCCCTGATGCGGCGCTCATTTTATGAACACGACAAGGACTCACATTGAAAACTACGCTCATCGCCGGCAAAGACATTCCAAAATTTGACAAGGATATCGTGGGCAATATCCTGCTCAACACCGCGTCGGAACCCGTCGTGCGAGAGGAATTACTCATCATTGGCATCCGCAATGATGGCGGCGACATCTACCGCATCATCGGCGCGACCAAGTCGAACAGCTATATGAATGCTGTTGAAGAACTGTTCGAGCTCGGCCTCATTAACGAAGTCGGCGACGAAGACGGACAAAAAGAAGGTTGTGATGCGATTTTTGCAGCGGAATAAGCAACGTTGAAAGTTTTTTCCAGATGAGCCCGCAGTGATGCGGGCTTTTTTTTAGTCCGTTGTGCCGAGTCTCCATCCAATTTTGGCAAGTTCGATTGAAAGCATTTTGTTTTGCAGTTGAAAATTTATCCGGCCAAGGACCATTATTCACGACGTCGCCGCCTTGCCAGCGCCGGAAATCGGCCCACCTCAGACGCAAATATCTGGATTATCTGGCAATATTTTTACGAATATGATGTTGCATAATTACATTTAACAATACAAATCAAAATCTGCTGAAGGCATATACAGCTGTGTTCCAAAAAGAAATTTGTTGTAAAATTACGGAAATAAATAAAAATGAGTGAAAATTTGGTGCCAGACTTCATTTTCACCTGACCCATGGCAGGAGACTAATTCACCCTCACTTCTCTCGGCAGGCAGGTGCGAATGGCCACTAGTAGTTATGGCCTGATTCGTGCTTCATTACATTTGTTTGTCGGCAATAATGCTTGTAATAAAAGCGGCGTACAATCGCGGTCTTAATTTATAGCAAGCAATATGTTCCGTTATCACCTCAGGCAGTTTTACCCCATCCATTCGTGGATAAACAGACAGGAGTCGTTGCATGGATTTCTCAGAAGTAGAGCGCAGTCCTGGTAAGCGCTTTGGTGGACTTGCGTTCGTTATTCTTTTACACATTTTCATCGTGTATGCGCTCGTCAGTGGCCTGGCTCGCAATGTCGTCGAAATCATCAAGGCGCCGATCGAGACCAAGCTGATTGAAGAAATCAAGCCGCCACCGCCACCGGACAAGACCCCACCGCCGCCACCACCGAAGATGACGGCGCCGCCGCCGCCGTTCGTGCCGCCACCGGAAATTTCAGTGCAGCAGCCGGTCACGCAAAACACGATTTCCGCTGTCTCACGCGAGACGCCGCCAACGAATGTGCTGGCACCGATCCAGCGTGCGCCAGCGGCTGACACGGGCCCGGTACGCGTGCCTGCCGTGGTTGACTCACGCGCTTGCACGAAGCCGGAATATCCGCCAAAGTCGCTGCGTAATGAAGAGACTGGCACGGTTACCTTGCAATTCCTGATCGGTCTCGATGGCCGTGTCGTGGAGGCCAAGGTGGACAAATCGAGTGGTTATCGCGATCTCGATAACGCCGCCCGCAATGCCTTGAGCCTGTGCAAATTCAAGCCCGGCACGATCGATGGCAAGCCCGAGCAAAGCTGGACCAAAATGCAGTACGTCTGGAAGCTGGAATAAGAACGACCTCGCTGACGCGATATCCCCTGATGAAACAGGGACCAGCCACCGCCAGTCCCGACCATTTTACGTAGTCATTTTTTTGAATTTAAAGGAAGCATGTTCATGAAAACTCGTCTCTCCGCATTCCTCGCGGCTGTATTGTTCTCCGTGACCGCCGCTACTGCGCTGGTCGCACCAAACGTCATGGCTGCTGATGCACCTGCCGCTTCTGCTGCTGTGGCAGCACCGGCTGCTGACGCCGGCACACCAGTGCCACCCGCCATGCCATCGAAAGACGCAGTTGAAAACCCATACGGCCTCGACGCCCTGTGGAAAGGCGGCGACTTCGTCGCGCGCGGCACACTGATCATCCTCGTCATCATGTCCATGGGTTCGTGGTACATCCTGATCACGAAGCTGATTGACCAGATCCGTCTCGGTGGCCAGGCCAAAGCAGCGACCGAAAACTTCTGGAAAGCGAAGACGGTCAAAGCCGGTATCGACAGTCTCGACGCCAAGAGCCCATTCCGCTACATCGCCGAAAACGGCGCCAAGTCGACTGACCACCATGAAGGCGCGCTGCTCGAGCAAATCGATCTGAACACCTGGGTCACGATGTCGA
>CANFLV010000035.1 GCA_947448025.1 Oxalobacteraceae bacterium
AGTACGAGAGGACCGGAGTGGACGAACCTCTGGTGTACCGGTTGTCACGCCAGTGGCATTGCCGGGTAGCTAAGTTCGGAAGAGATAACCGCTGAAAGCATCTAAGCGGGAAACTTGCCTTGAGATGAGATTTCCCAGGAGCTTGACTCCTCTAAAGGGTCGTTCGAGACCAGGACGTTGATAGGCTGGGTGTGGAAGTACAGTAATGTATTAAGCTAACCAGTACTAATTGCCCGTGAGGCTTGTCCCTATAACCTTAGTTGGTTATAGAATTTGAAAAGTGTGAATGTGCCATGAGGCCTACATCACAACCCAGTACTTTACTTCTTCCAGATTTGCGCAGCATGCAAGCTCCAGCAGCAACGGAGATGCACACAGCGTTACAGTTTATGCCTGATGACCATAGCGATTTGGTACCACCCCTTCCCATCCCGAACAGGACCGTGAAACGAATTTGCGCCGATGATAGTGCTGCAACCAGTGTGAAAGTAGGTCATCGTCAGGCTAGTTATTTGCAAACCCCCGTAGCGAAAGCTGCGGGGGTTTTTGCGTTGGGGCGACAGATTTGTAATCCGCCCGCATCTAGCTCATCCCACATCCACAGTCCCTTCCAATTACGGCTCTCTAGACGCAAACATTCCCCATTTTTGAAGATGCACCGTCTGCACGATCAGACAAAATAGCCACAAAATCGCATTGCAGCAAAATTACCTCAACCGGTACACTGTACTGTTACGATTTGAGCTTGTTTGTGAAAGCAGACATGGAAGTTTGCATCATGTTGCGTTGCATTAATTGAACTCGATTGCGATTTTCTGTCAAACAAATTACTGGAATCGAATGACTTCTGGTATTGCCTCATTGCATTTTTCCTCAGATACTAAACACCCGCGCAACCCAAATTAAATTTAATTGGCAAATTGAATTACAAAAGTAGCCTGCATTTTCAACGTCATCCCCCAGTTGGTCAGAATCGGAGAAATTAAATGAATGAAGTCGTAATCGTTGCTGCGGGCCGTACTGCAGTCGGAAAATTTGGCGGCACTTTAGCCAAGACTGCTGCCTCTGATCTGGGTGCACATGTGATCAAGGCATTGCTAGCCAAAACCGGAATTAATCCGGAGCGTATCAATGAAGTCATTCTTGGTCAGGTCTTGACCGCTGGCTGTGGCCAAAACCCCGCCCGCCAGGCCGTTATCCGTTCGGGCTTGCCCAACATGATTCCTGCTTTCAATGTCGGCAAGGTCTGCGGCAGTGGTTTGAAGGCCACGCATCTTGCAGCACAAGCCATTCGCTGCGGCGATGCCGACATCATCATTGCCGGTGGCCAGGAAAATATGAGCGCCTCACCGCACGTACTGAACAATTCGCGTGACGGATTTCGCATGGGTGACGCCAAGTTGAGCGACACCATGATTGTCGACGGCTTGTGGGATGTGTATAACCAGTATCACATGGGTACCACTGCCGAAAACGTCGCAAAGAAGTACGACATTTCGCGCGCGGAGCAGGACGAGTTCGCGCTGGCTTCGCAAAACAAGGCCGAGGCAGCGCAAAAGGCGGGACGTTTCAAGGATGAAATTATTCCTTTTGAAATCCAGCAGAAAAAAGGCAACATCATTTTCGATCAGGATGAATATATCAAGGCTGGCACCACCCTGGAATCCCTCGCGGGGCTGCGTCCTGCGTTTGCCAAGGATGGTACTGTTACCGCCGGCAACGCCTCTGGTCTCAATGACGGTGCCGCAGCCGTCATCATGATGTCGGCAAAAATGGCTGATGAACTTGGCTTGACACCGTTGGCGCGCATCAAGGCTTATTCATCGGCGGGTCTTGATCCGGCAATCATGGGTATGGGTCCTGTTCCGGCGGCGCAATTGTGCCTGCGCAAGGCCGGATGGACGCATGAAGACTTGGACTTGATGGAAATAAATGAGGCGTTTGCTGCACAAGCCATAGCCGTCAATAAGCAGATGGGTTGGGACACCAGCAAGATCAACGTGAACGGTGGCGCGATTGCGATCGGACATCCGATCGGTGCCTCAGGATGCCGCATCCTCGTGACCTTGATTCACGAAATGATCCGCCGCGATGCAAAGCGCGGTCTCGCCAGCCTGTGTATTGGCGGCGGTATGGGCGTTGCACTGGCAATTGAGCGCTAAAAGTTTATCGAGTAACACACAACGAAAAGACTATTAAAAAGGGGACACATATGGCACGAGTAGCATTAGTAACAGGCGGCATGGGCGGTCTGGGTGAAGCAGTCTGTATCAAACTCGCAGCACTCGGCTACCAGGTTGTCACGACCTACTCGCCAGGTAACACCAAGGCCAAGGATTGGCTGGCAACGATGAAAGAGCAGGGCTTCAATTTCAAGGCTTATCCCTGCGATGTCGCCGATTTTGATTCGGCCCAGGCTTGCATTGCCGCGATTCAGCACGACATCGGCCCTGTTGATGTATTGATCAATAATGCAGGTATCACGCGCGATACGACTTTCAAGAAAATGGATAAGACAAACTGGGATCTGGTCATGAAGACAAATCTTGATTCCGTCTTCAACATGACTAAGCCAGTCTGCGATGGCATGACGGATCGCGGTTGGGGCCGCATTATCAATATTTCGTCTGTGAACGGCCAAAAAGGCGCGTTTGGCCAGACGAACTATGCAGCGGCCAAGGCTGGCATGCATGGCTTCACGAAATCATTGGCCCTGGAAGTTGCGCGCAAGGGCGTTACCGTCAACACGATTTCGCCGGGCTATATCGGCACCAAGATGGTCATGGCGATTGCACCTGAAGTGCTCGAGACCAAGATCATTCCGCAAATTCCGATGGCACGCCTGGGCAAGCCGGAAGAAGTCGCGGGTCTGGTGGCCTATCTTGCATCCGATGAGGCTGCATTCCTGACCGGTGCGAATATCGCCATCAATGGTGGTCAGCACATGTCCTGATGCGACGACCGTCAGCATGACGAAGGCGCACCGCAATCCGGGTGCGCCTTTTTTTACGCCCTTTTTTACGCCTTTAACCAGGTGTTGAGGTGTGGATGCGAGGAAATGCGGAATTCCATATTTGTGATGCCGATGGAGCCAGCCGGGCCGGTGACGAAATGTAGGCCCGATTTGACCGGGAACAGGAAATTGTCGCGTAAAAAAATATCGGTATGGCAGTTCGCGCTGGCGTTGTAGAGCTGCGGCTTGATCTCGTCCCAGACCCCTTCAGTGATCCAGCCATACAAGAATAATTGATTCGGATACAGGGCGCTGTCCGAATCAAGATAGCCTTTCTGGTTTTCTTGCAGCGCCGGGTGCGGCGGTGGCGCTTTGCCGACGAAGAGGTCGATCCAGCCCTCGCTGATCGAGAAGGTTTCTTCGCTCTGGTAAGACTCGTCTTTCAGCAGCAGCTGCCATTTGCAGCTCAGTTCAATTCTCTTTTCCAGGCCAATTTTTTCAGTCCACATCGATTGACCATCGCAGACTGTGAGCTGGGTGCGGATGATCTGGCCGATCAGCGTCGGCTCCATTTTTCGCAGCGATTCGAGGTTTTCATGCAGGTTCCAGAACAGCCATTTAGTGCGTTCGCCATCGGACATGCCGGTCAAATCTGATTTCGAGGCTTTGCCATAGGACTCGAGCTTCTTCATGAGATCCTTGCGCACTTTTTCATTCATTTCTTCATGATCGCTGCTGAATTTTTGAGCATTTTCCACTGTCAATGACCTTTCGAATAATCAGAGTTCGACACCTGTTATTGATGGAATATCCCGGCTGCCAAAAATTATCAGCCTGGTGGTAATCAACTAATCGTTGATGTATTGGTCGTGAAATAGTTCCGCAGTATATTTTTGTGCCGCGCAATAAATGACTTGGAGTTGATTGGCTCTGATACATACAATTGTTGATGTTGCGTCGCGACATATATGGCAAATTTCATTGTCAAAATCATTTTCTGTTTCATTCCTACCGCTTTTATCGGAGAGCTCTATGTTCCCAATTCATGACCAAATTTCAGTCGTCACTCGCAGCAATATTGAGTCCCAGCTCGCGCTGTTTTCTTCCCTCTCGATCAAGGCGCTCGAGAGCGTCGAGAAGCTGATGAGCCTCAATATCATTGCAGTCAAATCAGGCCTGGAAGAAACCACGCAAGCCGTCAGCCAACTGTGCGCGTCGACCGGCCCGCAGGAAATATTCGCAGTCTCAGCTGCACGTGCGCAGCCATCGATAGAAAAGGCGCTCGCTTATGGACGAGGCTTAAGCAGTATCGCTTCGGGTACACAGGCGGAATTCGTCCAGGCAGCGGAAGCGCAGATGCAGGCGGCGAATTTTAAAGTGAGCAATCTCGTCGATGACGCGGCAAAAAGTGCGCCCTCAGGTAGCGTTAATGTGATCGAGATGATGCAGGTCGCGATGCAAAATGCGACCAAGGGTCTCAATCAGATGAGCCGCACATCCACGCAGGCGGCACAGGTAATGGAGGCGAATCTGCATGCGGTCATGGATCAGATCGTCCCGCACAAGAAGTAAATATCGTGATTTCTGAATGAGAGTAACGGGCCGCATTGCGGTCCGTTTTTTTAGTCTTCCGGATCGGGCAGGTGCCGGATCTCGACCAGGTCGCGCATCACGTAACGCTGCAAAATCTTATAGGTATCGAGATCGAAGGCCGGCCGCTTTGGTGCTAGTTTCAGCAGCTGCCAGACATCCTGCTCCGACTGCACGGTACCCAGGCAGCTCCAGTTATTGACGACATGGACATCCCGGCGGCCATCGGGATTATGTTCGATTAGCGCGATCGCGCCCGGATGCGGCCAACTATTGACTTGCAGCGCGGCGAACGCGGCTTCGAGTCGTGCATCATGTTCAGCCGCCGGCTCATGACCGATACAGCCCCCCTGGCAGCGACGTAGCTGATAAGCGAAGCAGGGCTTATCCGCATTAGCGCGCGCTTCAAGGCCGAGCATCACCAAGCATAACTGATGCGATTCCGCGATCGCGCGCAATGCTTGTTCCGCTTTGCGGCGCGTTGCAAACAAGCCGTGCAGGCGTTTTTCCTTGCCGAAGTCCTGATCTCGCGCCAGTACCAGCGCTGGCTGCAAATAGCCGTCGGCATGCGGGCGTAATTGCCAGCTGCATAATTCACGCTGACGTCGAAGCTTCTGGTTATGGATGGGTTGGCGTTGTTTGATTAATTGCGATTCCAGCAGCAGGGCGCCGATTTCGCCGGCAGTCTCGTGCCATTCGAGCCGGTGAATTTGCTGTGACAGGCGCATCTCCTTGTACAGCTTATGGTCAGCATTGAAATGCGACAGGATGCGCTGGCGCAGGTGGATGCTTTTGCCTATGTAAAGCGGCAGGTCGTTCTCACCGAAAAACAGGTACACACCCGGCTTGTTGGGAATGTCGTCGAGCGCATCGGTGGATAAAAACATGGGCAGGCTCGGCCGCTGCAGTAATAGCGCGATCGCCGCGCTCAAGCGCTCTGCAGCGATTTGCTGCTGCAGTTTTTCCCAGAATTGCCAGACCAGGTCTGCATCTGCCAAGGCACGATGGCGGGCCGAGGCTGTCAATTCATGGCGCAGCATCAAGGCATCGAGATTATGCTTCGCTTCCTCGGGAAAGAGCGTACGCGATAGCTTCACTGTACACAGCACATCTGCGCGAAAGGTGATGCCAGCCTGTCTGAATTCATTGCGCAGGAAACCGTAATCGAAGCGCGCATTGTGGGCAATGAAGAGGGCGCCATCGAGACGCGCGAATACCTGTTCGGCGACGCTGGCAAAGCTCGGCGCGTCGGCGACCATATCGTTATTGATGCCGGTCAGGTTCTGGATGAAGGGCGGAATCGAGATCTGTGGATTGAGCAGCGTGGACCAGCGTGTGATGCTCGTGCCATCGACCTCGACGATACCGATTTCAGTGATCCGGTCGACGGTCGCGTTCGCGCCGGTAGTCTCGAGGTCGACGAAGACCAATTTTCTTGTGGCTGTCATGCTGCCATTTTCCCACGCTTACACACTTAAAGCTGACGGGTCTCAAAAGTATTGCAGGAATCGACCTTGCCGGTCTCGAGTCCGCGCTTGAACCAGCGTACGCGTTGTACCGAGGTGCCATGCGTGAATGAATCCGGAACCACATAGCCTTGCGCCTGCTTTTGCAGCGCGTCGTCACCGATGGCAGTGGCAGCTGCCATCGCGGATTCAACATCGCCGGCTTCGATGATCCCGCGCGCCTGATTCGCGTGGTAAGCCCAGACGCCGGCAAAGCAGTCTGCCTGTAATTCGAGGCGCACCGACATCGCATTCGCTGCCGCAGGTGTGGCCTTTTGCCGTGCGCGATCGACCTTGCCGGAAATACCGAGCAAATTTTGTACATGATGGCCGACTTCATGCGCGATGACATAGGCTTGCGCGAATTCGCCGCTGACCTTGAAGCGTTTCTCCATCAGCTGGTAAAAGCTCAGGTCAATGTAGACCCGACGATCAGCCGGGCAATAAAAAGGGCCGGTCGAGCTCAGGCCGGGACCGCATTGCGTCTGCAAACTGCCGCTGAAAATTTCCAGACGCGGCGCGACATAGTTCGCACCCCGTTCACGGAAAATTGCCGTCCAGCTGTCTTCGGTATCGGCCAGTACGGTGCGCACAAATCGCGTCATGCGGTCTTTTGCCGGGGGCTGGCTGGATGGTGCCTGCTGGTGGACTGGCGCCGACTGTCCACCAGCGCCATTGAGCAGATTCAAAATCGTCATCGGGCTCACGCCGAGAAAATACGAGGCGACCAGCGCAATAGCAATCGAACCGATGCCGAGTGAGCCACCGCCGATGCCGAAACCGCCGCCGCCGCTACTTTCACCGCGTCGATCGTCGACATTGTCGCTTTCGCGATTGCCTTCCCATTTCATGCGCGTCTCTCCGGTTCGGTGGGCTTCAGTACCTGACGAAATGTCAGGTTGATACGCGCACCTTCAGCTTTGCTTTGCTTGGTGATGCTGTGCTGCCAATGATGTTGGGTCGGTCCGGCCATCAGCAAGAGCGTGCCATCCTTGAGTTCGACGGCGAGCGGTTTTTCTTGTGCCGCTGTCTTGTGTTTGAATTTGAAGACGCGCGTGGCACCCAAGCTCAATGAGGCGATCACCGGATCGCGACCGAGCTCGGCTTCATCATCGCTGTGCCAGCCCATGCTGTCCTGCCCGTCACGATACAGATTGAGCAGCACGCTGTTGAAGTGCTGGCCGCAGGCGGCTTCAAGATGTTCGCGGATTTCTTGCAACGTCGGCGTCCATGGCAAGTTCGTCAGTGTCAGGCCTGAATAGGCATAGACCACGCCGGGGTCGGCGACCCACGCCGTCAGGCGCGGCTGCAGATGCGACTTGCCCCAGACCTTGATCGCTTCCTGGCGCCAGGGTGTTTCATCGAGCAGCTGTTGCTTCATCAGGGCAGCCTGCGCGGACGAATAAAACTGCGGCCAGACGCTGACTTCGGCATCGGTCATCGGCAAGCGTTCAAAGCCGGCGGCGTGAGCGAACAGGTCAGTCATTTAACAGCCGGTGACTTTGATGCGGACATCGCCCAGCGACACCATCTGGCCGTCACGGATCTTGGCGGTCTTGCGTAGCTCGGTCTTGCCGTCAACGCGCACCGCGCCCGAGGCGACGATGACCTTGCCGGCGCCACCGCTGTCGCACAGGCCGGCGACTTTCAAGAGCTGGTTGAGTTCAATAAATTCGGCTTCGAGCGGAAAATCAATTTGTTGCATGGGGTCCTGGAATGGTGGTGCGCACAGGTCGCATTATATCAATCGGCGATCCGTTCAAAGCGCGGCATCTGCACGCCGTCGATGACCACATCTTCGCAAAACATGGCGACCGGCCGATGCCAAAGCTGCGCCCAGTCGGAGTCGTACAGCGGTCGATAGACGACGCAGATGGCGCCGCTTTCACTGTCTTTGGACAGGCCAAGGACAAAATAATTCTTACCCTTGTAGTGGCGATACACGCCGGGCTGAACTTGCGTGCTCATTGCTTCAGATGACCTGGCCGGCGCGCAGGAACATTGTCACGACCGCGCCATAGCCGACCAGCCATGCCAGGGAGCGCAGGGTCGCCTGATTCAGCAGATAGAGTGCCGTGTAGGCCACGCGCGCGACGATGAATGTGATGGCGAGCGTGTCGACCGCGTGCTGGGCGACTTGCATGTGCTGGGCGATGAGGACGCCAGCCGCAAAAAATGGAAAGGCTTCGAAATGATTACGATGCGCGAAATCCGCGCGGCGGCGCAGGCCGTCCTGTTTTTCGAGCCAGGTACGCGGACTGTCATTGTCATAGCCGCGCTTGAATTTCGCGATGCCGACCGTGGCCAGCGGCAGGAAGCCGGCCAGTAATACACACCAGAATGCAATGCTCATGAGTTTCCTTTTTTTATCGTTGGTTTAATTGGCAAGGCAAAATCTTCAGGACCTGGCGGGCGCTATTTGTTCGGCATAGTCGTACAGGGCGCCGAGGATTTCTTCTCCCTGTTCGTCGGTATCCTCGGACAGGGTGTCGATTTCACCGAACAGCATTTCGATGGTGCGCGCACCGCCCGCGCCGTCGAAAAGGCGCGCGGCGCGATGCTCTTCCCAGCGTTGCATTTCCTCTTCCGACAATGTGTCGTAAAAATTGCGCGCGCGGTAGCGGAACAGGATTTCATCGAGCCGGCTATCCTGGAAGGCCGGACGTGCGCTGGCCAGCTTTTGTGGCGTCATGCCGCGCAATTCATTGAGGGTGCGCCGATCGCCATTGCCGATAAAGCCGCCGTACAGGTCTTCATCGACATCGGCCGGTGCCTCCGCTGCCCGTTTGAATACCGCGCTCCAAAGACCGTCAAGCTTGGCCGTCAGTGCCGGATCGTCGGCGATCTTTGCATGGCGCAGCGCGGTATCGAGGTCGATGCCCCACTGTTTTGCCAGTTCCGGCGAGAGGATTTTCAGACTGCTGACGACCATCGGCGATTTATTCAAATGCACGGTCTTGATCGGCAAACGCGTGACGCCCTCGGGCAGGTCGGCGGTCTTGCTAAACATGCGTGTGCGCATGGTCTGCGCATCCAGTGTCGCCAGCTCCGACGGATCGTAGGCGAGGTCCCAGACGATGACTTCGTTCTTGTTCGTCGGGTGCACGGCGAGCGGCCAGACTACGCCAAGGCAGCCGCGCTCGACCGGGAACATGCCGGTGACGTGGAAGAAAGGGCGCTTCAGTGGCAGGCCGATTTCTTCAGCGACGCGTTCCTTTTTGTGCAGGGCGAGACAGAAATCGAAAAGCTTGGGCTGGCGCTGCTTGATCAGGCGCGCCATAGCGATCGTCGCGCGCACATCAGAGAGCGCATCATGCGCCGCTTCATGGCTGATGCCATTGGCTGCGGTCAGATGCTCGAGCCGGAAGCTCGGACGACCATCGGGATGCTTGGGCCACTGTATGCCATCGGGACGCAAGGCGTAGGCCATACGCACGACGTCGAGGATGTCCCAGCGGCCGCAATTATTTTGCCATTCGCGGCTATAGGGATCGATCAGGTTACGCCAGAACATGAAGCGCGTGATTTCATCATCGAAGCGGATCGTGTTGTAGCCCACGCCGATGGTGCCGGTGGTGCTCATGGCGCGTTCGATGGTGGCGGCGAATTCATGCTCGGGCACGCCATGCGCCAGACAATGCTGTGGCGTGATGTGCGTGATCAGGCAGGATTGCGGATCTGGCAGGAAGTCGGGCGCAGGCTGGCAATACAGCATGATAGGCTCGCCGACTTCATTGAGATCGGCATCGGTGCGGATCGCGGCGAATTGCGCCGGGCGGTCGCGTCGTACCTGCGCGCCAAAGGTTTCGTAATCGTGCCAGAGGAAGGTATGGTCGGACATCGGCGTCGGTTCAGTTTGAGCGGTTTGATCCAGCGAGGGATCGATGCCGGCATCTTACCTCACCCGCCTGATTTCACCGAATCGGCCATGCGGTGTTCAATAATTTGTATGAAAGCGCGTGCCGCGAAAGTTCAGCACCATGCCGCCGGGCGTGAGTTTTTCAAGCAGCAGGTCGGAGGCCAGCTGGTCGCCTTCGCGCAGGAATTTGCGATTGATGATGATGCTGCGATCGCTCGGCAAGTCCGCATAGATGTAACCGCTGACGTCGAGCGCGGGCAGGTCACGGCGTAAGGCATCAGGCAATTCACCGAGCGTGGGGATGCGCTCCTCTGCCTTGTGTGCCGCTTCGGACGGCGCTGGTGCCGGCTGACTTGCACGTACGATGGCGGATTTTTCGGCAGCCGGCACGGGTATCGAGCTCATGATGGCCGGCGTAGACAAGGGCGATTGCACGGCCGGATCGGGGAGGGCGGTCGTTACCGTGACGGTGTAGGTCGCTTCTTTTGTCCGTGGCGTGAACCAGAGCAGCAGCCCAATCAGTAAGGCCGTCAGCGTCAGTAAGACCAGCAGCAATACGGGCCGGATACGGTAGGCGCGCGGCGCAGGCAGCAAGACGGGGCTGGAGCGCACCTGCGGTAGCGGCGCTGTGCTCAGGCTACGTTCATGCTCGGCCTTCTTGAGCGCGTCGAGGATATAGGACATGACGCTATTTCCGCGGCGCTGAGAGCGCGGATTTCAGCAGGCGCGGCTCATCGACATTGGTGGCGCGATTAATGAACATGATGGTCTTCGGCCCAGCGACGCCATCGGCCTTCAGGCCCTGCGCATTCTGGAAGTCCTTTACTTTTTGTGCCAGCGCCTGGTCATACGGCAGTCCCGGCTGGCTGCTGCCGCTACCGTTGAGTACTGCCAGTCGGGCCGCCAGCCAGTCGACGTCGGGTCCGCGGTCGCCGATGCTGATGTGATTGGTGAAGCCAACCGGCGCATTCCAGATGGTTGAAAAGTTACCGCGGAAATGGCGCGCCAGCAGTAGTGGACTGATAGTGTAGTTCGCGTTGGCGATGCGCAGTGTGGCGGCGTTGGCGGAAAGTTCGGTAAGCAGGGCGAGATGGGCGACGTTATTTTTATCGTACAAGCGCAGCAACGCGGGTCGGTCCAAGGCCTGTAATTCGCTGAAGCCGCCATTGCTGTCATAGCATTGCAAGCCGCTGGCCTGCGCGACTTTGCATGGATCCTGGTCAGCGACCGCCAAGCCCCACAACGCGATCAGCTGGCGCCAGGCGAGACTTTCGTCGGCAGGTAAAGAATCCAATGCATCGTTGAGATCGACCAGCGCCGTCGTGGCAGGCGCGCCCTGATCGATGGCCGCTTTGTTAATGCCCTTTGCGGCCGGCGCGGATTTCCAGAATGTGTTCGCCGCCAGCGTGCCGGCGCCGATACCCAGAACAATCCCGGTGATGGCAATTCCGGCGCGCATCGTCCATCGATGTCGGTGCGAGTTTGTTGGGCGATGTTGACTCTCGCCGAAAATTTCCGTCGCAGCTTTCTGTACGATGCGCGCATCGATTTCACGCGTATTGCTGGCATAGGCGCCTAGCAGCGCCCGGTCGCATAACACGTTGATGCGACGTGGAATGCCGCGCGTAATCCGGTGGATGGTTTTCAAGGCCGCCTGGCGGAAGGGCGCCGGTCCGTTGTAGCCCGCGATTCCCAGGCGGTGCGTGACGTAGTCGGCGGTCTCGATTTCGGACAAGGCTTCTAGGTGATAGCGCGCGATGATGCGCTGCGTGAGCTGTTCGAGTTCAGGTCGGGCGACGATGTCGCGTAACTCGGGCTGGCCGATCAGGATAATTTGCAGCAGCTTGCGCGAACTGGTTTCGAGATTCGTCAGCAGGCGCAGCTGTTCGAGCACGTCGCTGGAGAGGTTCTGTGCTTCGTCGATAATCAGCACGCTATTGCGCCCCTGTGCATGTTCATCGAGCAGGAAGCGGTTAAGCGCGTCGACATAGTTTTTGACGCTGGCGCCGTGAGGTGTCTTGTCCTCCAGTTGTATGCCGAATTCATCGCAGATCGACAGCAGCAAATCCTCCACGCTCAGTTTCGGATTGAAGATGTAGGCCACGCGTGAATTGGCCGGCACCTTCTCCAGCAGGCAGCGGCAGATGGTCGTCTTGCCAGCGCCGATTTCGCCGGTCAGCAAGACAAAGCCGCCGCCGGAGCCGAGGCCAAACAGCAGATGGGCCAGTGCTTCACGATGGCGCTCGCTCATGAACAGATAGCGCGGGTCGGGCGCGATGGAGAAGGGTTCTTGCTGCAGGTGGAAGTAGTCGATGTACATGGTCGCGAATGAGAGATTTAGTTCGCAGGCTAGCATGGTCAATTTGCGCTCACTCTCGATTCGGTCAAACAATATGCCGATAACGCAGCAGCCGTTCCAGCGCTTCGAACAGCAGCTGCATTATCAGCGCCAACATCGCTGCAGGAATGGCGCCCGCCAGCAACATGTCATTGTCGTTGAGCGCAAGGCCGATGGCAATACGTTCGCCAAAACCGCCTGCGCCTATGAAAGCGGCAATGGTCGCCGTGCCAACGCTCATGACGGCCGCCGTCTTGACGCCCGCCAGTAGCACCGGCAATGCCAGCGGCAGTTCAATGCACAGCAGCTGATCGCGCCGGCCCAGGCCCAAAGCCATGGCCGCCAAACGCAAGCCGGACGGCACTTGGTCGAGACCGATGCAGGTATTGCGCACGATCGGCAGCAGCGCATATAGAAATAGCGCGATTAGCGCCGGTACCATGCCGATCCGGCCCAGTAGCGCAATCAGCAGCGCCAGCAAGGCGAGCGATGGCACGGTTTGCAGCATGCCGACGATGGCCATCACGCCATGCCGCAGTGGCGCGACAAATGCGGCGACGATACCCAGCGGGACGCCGACCAGTGTCGCGCCAATGACGGCGAACGCGACCAGCATCAGGTGTTCGCGCGTCAGGCGCGCAAGGTTTTCATCAAACAGTTTTTGCCACAGGCCGGCGCGAACCGGTGCCGCTGCCTGCGCTTGCGCGAGGAAGTTTTCGGCGACTGCGGCAAACGATTTGCCTGTCAGTTCGGCGGCAGCATTCATGGCGATCATGTCGCTTGCACTGATACGCCCCTCAAGTGCCTGCAGCGCGCGCCATGCCGCAGGAAAGCGTTCAGCAATATCGAGGCGGTAAAGCAGCACCGCATCGTAGCGTGGAAAGTAGCCAGCCTTATCCTCCAGCACCTGCAAGCCGTACTGATTGATCTTCGCGTCGGTGGCATAAATATCAATCACGTCGACCTGCTTTTGTGCCAGCGCTTCATAGGCCAGGCCATGGTCCAGTCCGAGCGGTCGCGCTTTCAGCTGATAGGCCTGTGCGAGTCCGGGCCAGCCATCGGCACGACCAATGAATTCATGGGACAGGCCGAAACGCAAGCCATCCTGCCGCGCAAGGTCGGCGAGCGTGCTGATGCCGCGCGCGCGCGCATCGGTGGCGCGCATTGCCAGCGCATAGCTATTGTTGAAGCCGAGCGGCACGGCCACGCCCAGACCGAGTCCTGCGAGCTCACGATTGATCGCCGTCATCGAGCTTGGCGATGCATGCTTGAGTATGTCGAGATCGATCGTGCCCAGATATTCCGGGTACATGTCGATACTGCCCGATTTCAGCGCTGCAAAGACGATGGCCGTATTGCCCAGGCCTTGCCGATGTTCAGTGATGGTATGCGGCGCGGCAGTGGCGCGGATGATTTCGCCGAGGATGTAGGATTCGGTAAATCGTTTTGAGCCGATCCGCAAAACCTCGTCGGCCTGTGCCGCCGAATGCAGCAAGGCCATCAAGGTAACGATGATCAGGCAGATGCGGCGGCTCAGCGCGTGCAAGCGGGACTTTCCAAATGGGCTGCGGCTGCTCAATTGGCGAGCATGCCAGCAGCAATATTGATCGACATGCCAAGGATCGCCGCATTGAACAGGAAGCTCAGTACCGACTGCGCCAGTACCGCTTTGCGCATGGCGGACGATTGTATGGTGACGTCCGAGGTCTGCGCGGCGACGGCGATGGTGAAGGAAAAATACAGAAAGTCCCAGTAATCCGGCACGGTCGCGTGATCCGGAAAGGCCAGCGGTCGCTGCTCTGCTTTGACGCGGTAATACATGTGCGCGTAGTGCAGCGTAAATAGTACTCCCACCAGCAGCCATGAACTCAGCAAGGTCGCCGCAGTGAAAGCGTAATTGAGCAGGCGTTGCTCAAAGGTCAAGCCGTGCGCCACAGCCAGTTCCAGCACGATCGCGGCAATGCTCAGGATCGCCGCCGTGACGAGCGCTGTAAGAACCGCGACCGGACTATTGTCTTCGCGTTCGGCCATCCGGCGCACCCGTGTCGTGTTCGCATGGCCAATCAGCCAGCCCACTGAAATCAGGTAAGACCAGACACCAACATTCCATGCCGTCAGCAGGCGCGTGATGACATGCCAGTGTTCCGGTAGCAGTAAGCCGACCACCAATCCGAGGCTGACTGTGATCGTCAGGCGCGGGTGATGGATGAGATGGCTGACGACGCGCTTAAAGGAGCGGAAATTATTTTGCATGCGTCGTCCAGCGCTACGGCTTACTTGCCCCAGCCATCCTTGAGCGTGACGATACGGTTAAAGCAGGGCTGGCCCGGCTTCGAGTCAATGCGATCAGCGACAAAATAACCGTGGCGCTCGAACTGGAATTTATCATCCGGCAGGGCCTGCGACATGCCTTGCTCGAGGTAGGCAGTGACGACTTCCTTGGCATTCGGGTTCAGGGCCAGCTTGAAGTCTTTGCCCCCGGCGTCGGGATTCGGGTCGGTGAACAGGCGGTCGAACAAACGCACTTCAGCTTTCAAGGCATGGGCGATACTGACCCAGTGGATATTGCCTTTGACCTTGTAGTTTGCCGAGCCCTCGGTGCCGGATTTGCTGTCAGCGAAATACGTACAGTGGACCGCGACCACATTACCCTCGGCATCCTTGTCGCAGCCCGTGCATTCGACAACGAAGCCGTAGCGCAGGCGGACCTTATTGCCGGGGAAAAGGCGGAAGTAACCCTTGCTCGGTACTTCCATGAAGTCTTCAGCTTCGATCCACAATTCTTTCGAGATCGGGAAGCTGCGGTTTCCGCGCTCCGCATGATGTGGATGGACAGGCGAGGTGCATTCGATGACTTCGTTCTCGGGGAAGTTATCAATGATCAGCTTCAGCGGGCGCAGTACGGCGATCGCGCGCGGCGCTTTCGGATCGAGGTCTTCGCGCTGGCAGCCTTCGAAGACGCTCATGTCGATCCAGCCATCGGATTTGGTCACGCCGGTGCGCTCGCAGAATCGCTGGATCGCTTCGGGCGTGAAACCGCGCCGGCGCATGCCAACGATGGTCGGCATGCGCGGATCGTCCCAGCCGTCGACGATTTGTTCATCGACGAGCTGCTTGAGCTTGCGTTTGCTGGTGATGACATAGGTGACGTTGAGGCGCGCGAATTCATATTGTTTCGGCAGCTGCTGTTTGAAGAAGCCGCCAGCGGCCAGATGCTCGAGCAGCCAGTCGTAGAAGGGCCGGTGATCCTGGAATTCCAGTGTACAAATCGAATGCGAGATGTTTTCCAGCGCGTCCGAAATCGGATGCGTGTAGTCGTACATCGGGTAGATGCACCAGGCGTCGCCTGTGCGGTGATGATGCGCGTGGCGGATGCGGTAGATGGCCGGGTCGCGCAGGTTCATGTTTGGCGACGCCATGTCAATTTTCACGCGCAGGATGTGTTCACCGTCCTTGAATTCACCGGCCTTCATGCGCCGGAACAGATCCAGCGATTCAGCCGGGGAGCGATCACGGAAGCGCGAATTCTTGCCCGGTTCGCCGAAATTGCCGCGATTCGCGGCCATTTCTTCGGCCGACTGGCTGTCGACATAGGCATGGCCGGCTGTGATCAGGTATTCGGCCATGGTGTAGAGCTGCTCGAAATAATCGCTCGCATAATGCAGATGGCTCTGGCCTGCATCTTCCCAGTTGAAGCCGAGCCAGCGCACGCTGTCGAGGATGGTATCGACGTATTCCTGTTCTTCCTTGGCCGGATTGGTATCGTCGAAGCGCATGTTGCAGCGCCCGGCGTAGTCGCGCGCGAGACCAAAATTGAGGCAGATCGATTTCGCATGACCGATGTGCAGATAACCGTTAGGCTCCGGTGGAAAACGCGTGATCACCGTTGGCAGCGGCTGGCCCTGGCTATCGCTGCGCTGTGCATATTTGCCGTTGCCGAGGTCGGCATCGATAATATTGCGCAAAAAATTCGCGGCGGGGACGTTCGGGGTGCTGTGATCAGTGCTCATGTAGTGTTTCTTGAGGGTACGGGTATAGGAGGGACTTATTTTACCGTAGCACTCGCTGTTATTGATGCTTATCGTCTTGCAGGGTTGCAGCCCAGTTCATGCGAGCCGGGAAGATGCTGCACAAAATGTCACTCTCTATGTCGGGATATCTTCCAGAATTCAGATGACGCCCTTTGCGCGCCAGTCAGCGATGGCTACCTCGCTGTGTCCGAGCACATCGCGCAGAATGGTTTCCGTATGCTGCCCCAGCAAGGGCGGCGGCAGGACATGCGTGGCGGGCGTGCGCGAGAGTTTCATTGGGCTAGCGATCAGGCTGACCGTGCCGGCGCTGGCATGCGGCAGCTCGATTTTCATGGCGCGCGCCTCGACCTGGGGATTGGCAAACACGTCGTCGAGATCATTGATCGGGCCGCACGGCACGCCTGCCGCTTCCAGCGCGTCACTCCAGTCTTGCCGGCTGCGGCTTTTGACCATCTCTTCGAGCAGCGGTATGAGCACGTCGCGGTTCGCCACGCGCTGCGGATTCGTCGCAAAACGCGTATCCGTGCCGAGCTCGGGGCGTCCGCCGACCTGCGTGAATTTGCGGTACTGTCCGTCGTTGCCGACCGCGACGATGATGTGGCCATCGCTGCAGGCAAAGGTCTGGTAGGGCACGATGTTTGGATGCGCATTGCCCCAGCGCTCAGGCGCCTTGCCGCTGGCAAGGTAATTCGTGCCCATGTTCGCCAGCATGGCGACTTGCACGTCGAGCAGCGCCATGTCGATGTACTGGCCTTCACCTGTGCGGTCGCGATGCGTGAGCGCAGCCAGTACGGCGATGGTCGCGTACATGCCCGTCATCAGGTCCGAGATCGCAATGCCGGCTTTTTGTGGCCCGCCGCCGGGTAGCGCGTCGCGCTCGCCAGTGATCGACATGAAGCCGCCCATGCCCTGCACGATGAAGTCATAGCCGGCGCGCGCCGCATACGGGCCGTCCTGGCCGAAGCCGGTGATCGAGCAATAGACAAGGTCGGGTTTCAATTCTTTCAGTGTGTCATAGTCGAGACCGTACTTCTTCAATTGCCCGACCTTGTAATTTTCCAGCACGACGTCGGACTTACAGGCCAGCTCACGCACGATGGCCTGGCCTTCCGGAGAGGTGATGTCGAGCGTGAGCGAGCGTTTGCCACGATTCGCGGCGAGGTAATACGCGGCTTCGCTGGTGTTGACACCATCGGCATCGCGCAGGTAAGGCGGACCCCAGGCGCGTGTATCGTCGCCTGTGCCGGGGCGTTCAATCTTGATCACATCGGCGCCGAGGTCGGCCAGGTTTTGCGCGCACCAGGGGCCGGCCAGAACACGGCTCAGGTCGAGGACGCGGATGTGAGCCAGAGAGGAAGGCGGGACAGTTCGGTTAGCCATGAAGTCACTATCCTTTAGAAAAGCGGGAAGCAGTCGCTCATATTTTAGCCGCAGATGCCGCCACTCAAAGCCGCGTCTGATGCATTCCCTGACGCGCCTGATGGTCGTCCTTGCTGCCTTCGGTATAGCGCTATTTTTTCGGCGGATCGAAGTAGCCCGATTCGATATACCGCAGCCACAGACTGCCGACTACCTTGATACTTTCCTGCGTGAACAGGTAGTGATGGAAGTCCTGTACCCGTCCGACCCGGTAGGTGCGCGCATACGGCTCCATGACTTCGCGGTGTGCGTCCACGGTTTTCGGTGGAATGGCTTCATCGAGCGTGCCGTTCAGATCGAGCACGGCGATATCCTTCATCGCTGCTGCCGGATAGCTTGGCTCCAGCATCTCGCGCATGAAACCTGGCAAGCCATTGCGACGGTCGGCAGCAGGCAATGTATCGGACATCCACAGGCGCAGGGCAATTTCACTCAAGGCACCGACGTTGAACTGCATCGGCGCATCTTCGCCGCTCTTGAAGCGCGGGCCTTTCAGCGCCGAATCCCACCAGCGCAGCCGGGTCTGCTCATCCATCCCTTTGGTGTAAAAGCCGAAATCGTCAAAGCCGCGTTCGCGCAGGCGCAATGAGGTTTGCGTATAGGGTGTCTTGAAGTCGCCTGACTTGGCCTTGCGGTAGACATAGGCCATCCCGGAACTGCTGGTGCCCCAGCCGAGGAAGCCGTCCGGCTTTACATCTTTCGCCAGCGGATACAAAAACGCGCCGCCGGTCGACATCCCCCAATACAGCATGAATGACTTGCGCCGCTCGCTCGGTGGCACCGCCAGCTCAATCGCTTTCCGGTAGCCGGTCAGATAGGTAATGGGCGTTGCAGCCAGCATTTGCTGATACAGCACAGAGCCGTCTTTCGGATAACGGTAGACGTCGCTGTCGCCGGATTGGGCAGGTTTTCCGGTGCCGGATTTGATCTCGAAATCGGCGCTGGTCCAGGGGGCGCTTTGAGCGCGGTTAAAGATCGGCATGCGGGTTTCTAGAGGAATATCTTTCCACGAGCCGCTTTCATCTTTCGCAAAAAAATTCCAGCGGCCCACGCGCGTGAGCGCAACAAACGTCACGCCGCGCTTGGCCAGCCAGATTGCCGGACCGTCCTTGTCTTCGGGCGTTTGCAGGAAATCCATCGCATATTCGCTGCCCGGTTCAGCGCCGACCACTACCAGCTTGCGGCCCATGTGCATGCGCGGCCGGTCCGGCGTCAGCGTGACGACCACCTGGGTGAATTTTTGACCGTGAGAGTCGAAGTCGATGTAGTCGATCTTCTTGCGATAGCCCGAGGTCTCGGGGTAATCGTTGGCACCTAAAATTGCCGCAACGCTGCTGCTGTCAAATATGCCTTTGTCCGGCGGCAGCTGCCAGCTTGCGGCGGCGGCATCTCCCCAGATCAAGGCCAGAGGTATGAGGGCTAACAGGCGTCGAAGCATGGTGTGTCTCCTGGAATGTGAGGATGGACGTATCGCTGAAATTATTTAATAGGCAGCAACATCCTAGCATTCAAGCGAAAAGCTTTTAAAATATAGAACGTTGTTCCGCATAAGAGAACGTCGGTAGAGGTAAGTCGGCTAAGAATCTGCGCTTTTCCCGTTCTGTCATCGCGTCATCTGAATAAGGCTGAACACCGATAATATGTGGCGGCGCGTGCCTGCGTCTAAGCAACAAGCGGCGATCTTTTACCTGGATTTGGCGTAATTTTGCTGGACGCGGACAGCTAAGTATTCAATCCTGAATTTGCCCGGTCCCTCATTCAGGAGCAGCCCGCAATGTCAGTCCCGAAGCCACCATTCAATGCAAAAAAGCCAAAAGACCAGACGACCTCGAGTTCATCGAGCTCCAGCTCCTCCAGCCCGGCAATGTCGAATCCCTATGCCTATGGCAGAAGCGGCCCGGGAAGTCCTCCGCGCGATAGCAAGCACAGCAGCACCGATCCACACAGCGATGACGACTTGCCCACGACTGCATTTGAACGCCAGATGCGCGAGCATGTGCGCGCAAAAACGACCCTCCCGGCGGTGCGTAAGCTGGCGCGACAGCGCGTGCGCGCGGGTTGGGAAGTGGCGCCGGGAAGTGTGTCACTGTCCTACCTGGTCAGGGGTGAGCAGTACCAATATGTGCAGAATTTGCATGGCATGGGGTCTCTCGGGGTCTGCCAGGAGATCTGTCACGCTTTTATCTGCCTGAGACTGGCGGGATACACCGTCCCGCAAACCGTGAGCATTTTGAAGTCCGAGGCCGTGCGCAGGCGATTGCCAGCCTGGAGCGCGTTGAAGCATGCGGCGGATTTAATCAATACGCGTGCGCGGAAGACGCGGCATGGCTTGAAGCTCAGGTTCCCGGTGCCCGCCATCAGCGAACAATCCGAGTCGCTGACAAAGATCGCCACCGATATCGCCGACATCGTCGCTGCCAGGAACCGTTCGGAACTGTCGCCGCCGCCGAATAAAAATCTCGAAAGGTTTCAACATCTGCAGCTATTTAACTCCCAGCAAAACAATGCGCCGATCTTTTTCGAGCAGATGACTGGATGCTACCCACCGCGACAATTCGATCAAAGCCAAAACGCCTATTTCAACGTGCCCATCAGTCGTGGCGGCTGCGCGGTCGATAACCTTCACGTACCGCACAAATTAAGCGCGCCGCCGCTCAAGGGCATGCCCGACATTTTGCGTGAAGAATACGACTATCTGGGCTCGATGCAGAAACATCTGTTCGCGAAATTCGAACCCTTTGCCACGAAAGCCGTCCCCCATCCCTGGGCCGGCAAGAGTCCCGCCATGTTCAATGCCGCGCCCTTGCGCCGTACAGCCACGCCATTTTTAACCTTGAGTACTTCCGAGGAAGAAGCCGATGCTGGCTACCATGGCATGGTGGTCGACTTCAGCGATCCCGACGAGCCGGGCGTTTTCGATCCCAATTATGGCTGGATCAAGCTGAACCAGGGGCCATGCAACATCGCCCTGGAGAAGGTGTTGGTGAGCCTGTGGGAGCGTCATACTGGTAACTACAGCGTCTGGGTAGAGGTGGATGACGAGGGGTATTTCAAACTCGATGACGAAGTCACGCGCGAGCGCAAAGGCGAGCGCTACCTCTACACCGATGAGGAGGAGTGTTGTGCCTTCATGATGGCCTGCCAGGTTTTTGTGCAAACCCTGTCAGTGCCGACGGCGACGTCGACACCGCCTCCGCTCAGGGTGCATGCGCCTCTGAAAAGGAAGCGTTCGGCCTGAGACTGCCGCCCGTCCGGGCGGCTGAATGTGCGGCTTTATCACGTATAATCGGCGGTTTGCCATGCAATCCATCCTTTATAGCGACTCACCATGAACTCGTCAGAACTGCGCGAAAAATTCCTCAAGTATTTCGAATCCAAAGGCCATACGATCGTCCGTTCGTCGAGCCTGGTGCCGGGCAATGACCCGACTTTACTGTTCACCAATTCCGGCATGGTGCAGTTCAAGGATGTGTTCCTCGGTCAGGACAAACGCAGCTACACGCGCGCGACGAGTTCGCAGCGTAGCCTGCGCGCCGGCGGCAAGCATAACGATCTGGAAAATGTCGGCTACACGGCGCGTCACCATACGTTTTTCGAAATGCTCGGTAATTTTTCGTTTGGCGATTATTTCAAACGTGACGCGATCCACTATGCCTGGGAATTGCTGACATCAGTCTATGGCCTGCCCAAGGACAAGCTGACTGTCACTGTCTATCACGAAGATGACGAAGCTTATGGCATCTGGCAAAACGAGATCGGCGTGCCGGTCGAGCGCATCATTCGCATCGGCGACAATAAAGGCGCGCGTTATGCGTCGGATAATTTCTGGCAGATGGCCGATACCGGCCCTTGCGGACCATGTTCGGAAATTTTCTATGACCACGGTCCGGAAATCTGGGGCGGCCCACCGGGCAGCGCCGAAGAAGACGGCGACCGTTTTATCGAAATCTGGAACCTCGTGTTCATGCAGTTCAACCGCGACGATCAGGGCGTGATGCATCCGCTGCCTAGTCCTTGCGTCGATACCGGCATGGGCCTCGAGCGTATCGCCGCTGTGCTGCAGCACGTCCATTCGAACTATGAAATCGATATCTTCCAGAACCTGATCAAGGCTGCTGCGCGTGAAATCGGCGCGACCGACCTTGAACATACTTCCCTGCGCGTGATCGCCGACCATATCCGCGCCTGCTCGTTCATGATCGTTGACGGCATCATCCCGGGCAGCGAAGGCCGCGGCTATGTGCTGCGCCGTATCATTCGCCGCGCCCTGCGCCATGGCCACAAGCTCGGCCAGCCGCAGCCGTTTTTCTACAAGCTCGTGCCGGACCTGGTCAAGGAAATGGGCGCTGCCTATCCGGAACTGGCGGAAGCCGCCACGCGCGTGGCGCAGGTGCTGCGTCAGGAAGAAGAGCGCTTCGGCGAGACGCTCGAGAATGGCATGAAAATCCTCGAAGTCGCACTGACGAAAAATCCCGGTAAGCTTGATGGCGATACGGCGTTCACGCTGTATGACACCTTTGGCTTCCCGCTCGACCTGACGGCCGATATCTGCCGCGAACGCAAGGTCGAGCTCGATGAAGCCGGCTTTGTCGCTGCGATGGAACGCCAAAAGAAGCAGGCTCGCGCAGCTGGTAAATTCAAGATGGCAGCCGGCGTCGAGTACAGCGGCGAGAAGACGAAATTCGTCGGCTATGACGCGCTGACGCAGCAGGCGAAAGTCATCGCGCTGTATGTCGAAGGCACTTCTGTGAACAGCATCAGCGCCGGCCAGCAAGCCATCGTCGTGCTGGATACGACGCCGTTTTACGCTGAATCGGGCGGCCAGGCAGGTGACGTCGGCGTGCTTGAAGCCGGCGCGGCTGTATTCGAAGTCGAAGATACGCTGAAGGTGCAGCCGGATGTCTTCGGCCATCACGGCAGCCTGAACCAGGGCACGCTCAGCATTGGCGACGCCGTCAGCGCAAAAGTGAATGCCGAGATCCGCAGCCACACGATCCGTAATCATTCGGCCACGCATCTGATGCACAAGGCGCTGCGTGAAGTACTTGGTAGCCATGTGGCGCAAAAAGGCTCGCTCGTCGACGCCGATAAAACCCGTTTTGACTTCAGCCACAATGCGCCGCTGACCGCCGCTGAAATCCGTCAGGTCGAAGATATCGTCAATCACGAAATCCTTGCCAACGCTGCCACTGAAGCGAAGGTGATGGGTTATGACGATGCAATCAAATATGGCGCGATGGCCTTGTTCGGTGAAAAGTATGGCGACGAAGTGCGCGTACTCGGCATCGGTTCCTCGCGCGAGCTGTGCGGTGGCACCCATGTGTCGCGCACCGGTGATATCGGCCTGTTCAAGATCGTCTCTGAAGGTGGTGTCGCCGCCGGTATTCGGCGCGTTGAGGCGGTGACTGGCACCAATGCACTGGCGTTGCTGCAAAATCTGAATCAGCGCATCAATGAAGCAGCCGCCGTATTGAAAGCCCAGCCGGACGAACTGACGCATCGCATTGTGCAGGTTCAGGAGCAGGTCAAGTCGCTCGAGAAAGAACTGGCGACGCTGAAGTCGAAGCTGGCTTCCGGTCAGGGCGATGAGCTCGTGGGCCAGGCCGTCGATGTTAATGGCATCAAGGTGCTGGCAGCGGTGCTCGAAGGCGCTGATGTGGCGACCCTGCGTGAAACCATGGACAAGTTGAAGGACAAGCTGAAGACAGCGGCGATCGTTCTCGCCAGCGTCAGCGATGGTAAGGTCAGTCTGATCGCCGGCGTCACTGCCGACGCGACCGCCAAGGTCAAGGCGGGTGAGTTGGTCAATTTTGTCGCGCAAAAAGTCGGCGGCAAAGGTGGCGGGCGCGCTGACATGGCGCAAGCCGGTGGTACCGATCCTAGTGGTCTGGCGCAGGCATTGCAGGCTGTGCCGGCTTGGGTCAGCGAACGCGCTTGAATCACGGGTGCCGGATTGTGCATTGCATCAAGCACCTGTGTTTGATGTAGAATCCACGATCCGGCGTTCCGGCGAGCTAGCGGTACGGCTAACCTCCTCACTGTAAAGCGTGAAGCATCAAATGAATTTTCAAAAAGAATTGGACGCGCGAGGCTTGAATTGCCCGCTGCCGATCCTGAAGACTAAGAAGGCGCTCGCCGACATGGCCAGTGGTGACATATTGCGCGTGACCGCGACCGATCCGGGCGCTGTGCGTGATTTTCAGGCTTTCGCGAAACAAACAGGTAATGAGTTACTTGGACAGGCGGAAGAAAATCGCGAATTCGTATTTTTCATGAAGCGTAAATAAGCGTTCGCATGAATTGAATGCCCTGTCCGGCGAACCGCAGACAGGGTATTTTGCAGCAGGGTTTAATGTAAGTAAAAGTCGGTTCTTATTTTTTAACTGTTGAAATCGCACGATCGTGCTTAATTTTTGCGTGGCAGTGCAATCTCTTTTATAATCACGTTTCTCTTACGTGAACGTCAATTCCTTATTTTTCAAGGGCAGAGCTATGAAAGTACTGGTTCCAGTCAAGCGTGTAGTCGATTACAACGTCAAGGTTCGCGTCAAATCGGATGGCACAGGCGTCGATATCGCTAACGTTAAAATGTCGATGAATCCTTTCGATGAAATCGCCGTGGAAGAAGCAATGCGCCTGAAAGAAGCGGGCAAGGTCACGGAAGTGATCGCTGTGTCCTGCGGCGTGACGCAATGCCAGGAAACCCTGCGCACCGCCATGGCCATCGGCGCCGATCGCGGCATCCTCGCCGAGACCGATGTCGAATTGCAGCCGCTGGCTGTCGCCAAGCTGCTCAAGGCCATCGCCGACAAGGAGCAGCCACAGCTGATCATCCTCGGCAAGCAAGCCATTGATGATGACTGTAATCAGACTGGCCAGATGCTGGCCGCCTTGCTCGGCTGGCCGCAAGCGACTTTCGCTTCGAAAGTCGTGGTCGAAGATGGCAAGGTTACCGTCACGCGCGAAGTTGATGGCGGACTCGAAACTGTCGCCCTGACCTTGCCGGCGATCGTTACGACCGACCTGCGCTTGAATGAGCCGCGCTATGTCACGCTGCCGAACATCATGAAGGCAAAGAAAAAGCAGCTTGACGTGTTCAAGCCAGCCGATCTCGGCGTTGATGTGACCGCGCGTCTGAAAACCCTGAAAGTCGTCGAGCCAGCCAAGCGTTCGGCCGGCATCAAGGTTCCGGACGTGGCCACGCTCGTTGCGAAATTGCGCAATGAAGCCAAGGTCATCGCTTAAGCCGCTTCAGCCTCACATTCGCGCGCATACGAAAACTATAAATTAGGAATCCTCATGACCGCTCTCGTCATTGCAGAACACGATAACGCTTCCTTAAAAGGCAGCACACTGAACACGATTACTGCCGCCATCCAGTGCGGCGGTGACGTCCATGTCCTAGTCGCCGGACACAATGCTGCTGCTGCCGCCCAGGCCGCTGCGCACATCGCCGGTGTGGCCAAGGTCTTGCACGCCGATGCAGCGCAATTCGCTGATGGCCTCGCAGAAAACATCGCCGAGCAGGTCTTGGCCATTGCTGCTGCTTACACGCACATCCTCGCGCCAGCGACGGCCTACGGCAAAAACATCTTGCCGCGCGTGGCTGCCCGTCTCGATGTCGGCCAGATTTCCGAAATCACGAAGGTTGATACGCCGGATACTTTCGAGCGTCCTATCTATGCCGGCAATGCGATCGCGACTGTCCAATCGACCGATGCGGTCAAGGTCATTACCGTGCGTACGACCGGATTTGATGCAGCTGCCGCCGGTGGTTCCGCTGCGGTCGAAGTGATCGCTGCAGTCGCTGATTCCGGTAAGTCAGCCTTTATTTCGCGTGAACTCGCTAAGTCGGACCGTCCTGAACTGACAGCGGCGAAAGTCATCGTGTCAGGCGGGCGCGGCATGGGTTCCGGTGATAACTTCAAGATCCTCGAGCCGCTCGCCGACAAGCTCGGCGCTGCCATGGGCGCTTCGCGCGCCGCGGTCGATGCCGGCTTTGTGCCGAACGACTGGCAAGTTGGCCAGACCGGCAAGATCGTCGCGCCGACGCTGTACATTGCCGTCGGCATTTCCGGCGCGATCCAGCACTTGGCCGGCATGAAGGATTCCAAGACCATTGTGGCCATCAACAAGGACCCGGAAGCGCCGATTTTCTCGGTGGCTGACTATGGCCTCGTGGGTGACCTGTTTGAAGTCGTGCCGCAGCTCGTCGCTGAACTCGGCTAAAAATCCGTAATTCGCAGTACCGTCGGACAGTATCGGCAACTTTGTCGCAGCAATGACAGGAACTCTTCCAGTCTTGCGTGATAATGCTGCAGAGCTGTCCGATAATAATTTGGAGACCCCATGAGCTATACCGCGCCACTGAAAGACATGTTGTTCGTAATGAATGAACTGGCCGGTCTGGCCAAGGTGAATGCCTTGCCCGGCTGTGAAGATGCGACGCCCGAG
>CANFLV010000036.1 GCA_947448025.1 Oxalobacteraceae bacterium
GTTTCATTTTTACAGCGTATCGAGGTATGCCAATAAACGCTACTTCAGCCGCGTTTGACTTCATCAAGTAAGCCTTGCTTGCGAATGAATTCAATGACTGTCTCCACGCCGTCACCACTGCGCAGATTCGTGAACACGAATGGCCGCTCGCCGCGCATGCGTTTTGCATCCGCCGCCATGATGTCCAGATTTGCCCCGACATGCGGTGCGAGGTCAGTCTTGTTAATGATCAGCAGGTCGGAGCGCGTGATGCCAGGTCCGCCTTTACGCGGAATTTTTTCGCCACCCGCCACATCGATCACATAAATCGTCAGATCCGATAATTCAGGGCTGAAGGTCGCCGCCAGATTATCGCCGCCGGATTCAATCAGGATCAGGTCGAGATCGGGAAAGTCCGCACTCATGCGCGCGATGGCTTCGAGGTTGATCGAGGCATCTTCACGGATGGCCGTATGCGGACAGCCGCCGGTCTCGACGCCCATCAGCCGCGCGGCCGGCAAGGCATCGGCGCGCAGCAGGATTTCCATGTCTTCCTTGGTGTAGATGTCATTCGTGATAACCGCCATGTCGTAATGGTCGCGCATGCGCTTGCACAGCAATTCGCACAAGGCGGTCTTGCCGGAGCCAACAGGGCCGCCGATGCCGACGCGCAGGGGATTGGAGGGATTGCTCATAATTTATTCAATCTAAAAAATATCAGGAACGGTAAAGGCGGCTGTATTGGATTTCATGTTGCATAGACAGCAGCGACAGGCCCGGCGACCAGTTCGACAAATCTTCATCGGCACAGGACATCGCGGCGCGCGCGGCAAGTTCAAGTTCCGGTATCAGCGACAGCAGAAGGCGCTGACCGGCGACTTGGCCAAGCGGCACGGATTTGACGCACACGAGCACTTGGTTCTCTGCCCATGAAAACAGCATGCCATGCAGCGCGGCTTCGGGCGGTACATCGAGCGCGATCGCCGCACAGGCCATCGCGGTCGGTAACGGGATCTCGGTCTGCGATTGCAACAGCGCGAGCAGTGAAGCATCCGCAATCTGCAATTCCCCGATCAGCTTGCCCAGCGAGTAACCCATCTGTATCGTCTCGGCGCGAAACTCCGAGGTATCGCGCGCGGCGATGAAGCGTTCGGTCCAGTCATTGACGGCGTCAGCATTACGATCAGCAAAGGCATGCAGCAGGCGCCAGTAAATCGGCGCTTCAAAGCGCGTGACGACATCATGCAGGCTGTCGACGAGCCAGGCGCGTGCCGTCACAGCATCTTTCACAAAGCCGTTTTCCAGCGCCGCTTCCAGGCCTTGCGAATAGCTGTAGGCGCCGATCGGCAGCGAAGGGCTGGCCAATTGCAGCAGATGGAGCAAGGCGGCTGCTTGCACTTCAGGCGTCCGTATCGGAAGGACGATGGATTTTCTGACGCAGCGGAATCGGCGCGAGCAAATTGCGGTCTTCGGCATGCTGGTGGCCGCCGCCATACGCGCCGGCTTCCGGTTCGAATGCTGCAAGTTCTTCGGAGACGGTCGCGCCCAGA
Organism: Oxalobacteraceae bacterium; assembly: GCA_947448025.1. Classification (GTDB taxonomy): domain Bacteria; phylum Pseudomonadota; class Gammaproteobacteria; order Burkholderiales; family Burkholderiaceae_D; genus CANFLV01. The sequence continues at coordinate 1,530 of CANFLV010000036.1, forward strand.
CCTTTGAGCATGTCTTTCAATACCGGGTCTTTGCGGATGCGCAGGAAGGGTGCGCCGTCAGTACCGCCGACCTGCGCCTGTGTATGGCGATTACCGAGATGGAAAGCGCAACGCAGCAAGTCGCGCGGTGTGGCGCATGTGACGCGGTAAGTCATTTCGGCTGCAGCGATGATCTTGATGACACGGCCATCGTCGCCGCGGAACAGTTCGCCGTCACGCAGCACCGTGCCGCGCAGGGTGAAGATGGCGACATCCTCGCCGGACGTCAATGACGCGCGCAGGCGGCTCTTTTCGCGCAGCTCGAAAGGCAGGATCAGCTCACCGTCGATTTTGTCGGCGGCGTCGATTTTTGTGTGCAGGGTCAGCATGGATTCAAGGATCAAATTAGAACAGGAAATAGCGTTGCGCAAGCGGCAGAATCTTCGCCGGCTCACATACCAGCAATTCACCATCGGCGCGCACTTCATAGGTCTCGGAATCGACTTCCATGCGTGGTGTCGCGCCATTGTGGATCATGTCGGACTTGCGCAAATGACGCATGTTCTTCACGGCCACGACCGGCTTATTCAATTTCAGCTGTTCGCCGATGCCCGCATCATGCGCCGCCTGCGACACAAAGGTCAGCGACTTCTTCAGCCCACCACCATACGCGCCGAACATCATGCGGTAATGCACGGGCTGCGGCGTCGGGATCGAGGCATTCGGGTCACCCATCTGTGCAGCGGCGATCATGCCGCCCTTGAGGATCATCGATGGCTTCACGCCAAAGAAGGCCGGCTTCCACAGCACGAGGTCAGCAAACTTGCCGACTTCAATCGAGCCGACCACATGCGAGATCCCATGCGTGATGGCCGGGTTGATCGTGTATTTGGCGATGTAGCGTTTGACGCGGAAATTGTCATTGCGCGACGGGTCCTCCTTCAATGAGCCGCGCTGCTCCTTCATCTTGTGCGCCGTTTGCCAGGTGCGCATGATGACTTCACCCACGCGCCCCATCGCCTGCGAGTCCGACGACATCATCGAAATCGCACCGAGGTCATGCAGGATGTCTTCGGCCGCGATGGTCTCGCGGCGGATGCGCGATTCGGCAAAGGCGATGTCTTCAGCGATGGACGGGTCAAGGTGATGGCAGACCATCAGCATGTCGAGATGTTCATCGAGCGTGTTGACGGTGTAGGGGCGCGTCGGATTGGTCGATGAAGGCAACACATTGGCCTGGCCGACTGCGGCGATGATGTCCGGCGCATGACCGCCGCCCGCGCCTTCGGTATGGAAGGTATGGATGGTGCGGTCCTTGAAGGCCGCCAGCGTATGCTCGAGGAAGCCGCCTTCATTGAGCGTGTCGGTATGGATGGCGACCTGCACATCATACTTGTCGGCGACCGACAGGCAATTATCGATGGCTGCAGGCGTCGTACCCCAGTCTTCGTGCAGCTTCAAGCCTATCGCACCGGCAAGGATCTGTTCTTCTAGCGGTGTCGGCAGGCTGACATTACCCTTGCCGAGAAAACCGATATTCATCGGGAAGGCGTCGGCAGCCGAGAGCATCGCATGCAGATGCCACGGTCCCGGCGTGCAGGTCGTGGCTGCCGTGCCGACAGCCGGACCGGTACCACCGCCGAGCATGGTCGTCACGCCGCTCATCAGGGCTTCTTCGATTTGCTGCGGGCAGATGAAATGGATGTGCGAATCGATGCCGCCGGCGGTGACGATCATGCCTTCGCCGGCGATGATTTCCGTCGCGCCGCCGATGGCCATGGTCACGTTAGGCTGGATGTCAGGGTTGCCGGCCTTGCCGATAGCGGCGATGCAGCCGTTCTTCAAGCCGATGTCGGCCTTGACGATGCCCCAGTGGTCGACGATCACGGCATTCGTGATGACGGTGTCCATCACATCCTTGTGATTACGCTGCGACTGACCCATGCCATCGCGGATGACCTTGCCGCCACCGAATTTCACTTCTTCGCCAAAGGTCGCGAAATCCTTTTCGATTTCGATGAACAGGCCGGTATCAGCCAAACGGAGGCGGTCGCCCGTGGTCGGGCCGAACATTTCGGCATATGCCTGACGTGAAATCTTGCTCATTTCAGTTTTCCCATGACTTGTCCATTGAAGCCGTAAACGATGCGGTCGCCAGCGAGCGCCACGAGTTCGATCGTGCGCTGCTGGCCCGGCTCGAACCGAACAGCCGTGCCGGCGGCAATGTTGAGGCGCATGCCATAGCCGAGCTGGCGCTCGAATTGCAGCGCCAGATTCGTTTCAAAAAAATGAAAGTGCGAGCCGACCTGAATCGGCCGGTCGCCGCTATTGGCCACCGTAACCGTGACAGTCGCGCGGCCCACATTCAATTCGATGTCGCCTTCTTCAATCAGCATTTCTCCGGGAATCATGGCAGCTCCTAAGGAATCGGGTGATGAACAGTGACGAGCTTGGTGCCGTCCGGGAAAGTCGCTTCGACCTGAATATCGGGAATCATCTCGGGGATGCCTTCCATGACCTGGTCGCGCGTGAGGATCTTCGCGCCATCCGACATCAGCTCGGCGACGGTGCGGCCATCGCGCGCGCCTTCCATAATCGCCGCCGTGATCAGCGCGATCGCTTCCGGATAATTCAGCTTCAGGCCGCGCGCCAAGCGCCGCTCGGCGAGCAGCGAGGCGGTAAAAATCAGGAGTTTGTCTTTTTCTCGTGGCGTCAGGTCCATGCGGATTCCTCTTCCTGGTCTTGGTTAGGTTTGCCAGATGCGCGGCAGCTGCGCGACGCGACCGGTCAATGCCGGACGAATCAGCTGCCAGGCGGCCGCGATCAGGTTTCTTGCAGTCTCGCTCGAGTCGCCGAGATGGCGCACGACGAGCACGTTTTTCATTTGGGTGACACCGAGGCCGAGCGCGCGCAGATCCGTCACGAGCGTGGCTGGCAGCGTCGCGCCGACCGCGATCAGAGTCGCGCAGACGGTCTTGCCGGCCAAGCCTAATTGACTGTGCATGGCGCTGCTGCCGCCAGCCAGTGAGCCCTGTTCGAACCAGACCAGCTTGCCTGCGAGTCGAATCGAGGTCATCTGCGCGATGCGGCCGGTGTTGAAGCTTTCGCCGGATGCAGTGCGCCCGAAGCACAGTATTTCACTGCTGATGTAGCAGGCGTCCAGTTCAAGATTGACCGTGTGGCGCATTTTTACCTGCGCCGCATCGAAGAAGATCGTCTCTTGCGGCAGCCATTCCAGGGTCGCGCCAGCGCCGACTGTGAGCGTGACGTCCTGTTTGGAGACATGGCCATTGGCCTTGTACCATTTCGCCGCGCCCGGTGTCGTGATCAACGCATGCGCTGCTGCGCCGACGTCGGCCGAAATCGTCAGTTCATCGCCGCCGACCACGCCGCCGGGCGGATGCAGCACGATCGCATGGCAGATCGCGGAGCCTTCGGGATAGAGCGGCTTTTGTACGCGCAGGGGGCCGAAATGGCGACGCTCGACCAGTCGCGTGGTCGCGCCATCGGCGGCAAAGGCTAGCGCCAGACTCGCCGCACAATGTTTGGCGGCGGGCTGATCAGGGAGCGCAATTTCTTCAGTTCGGAGCATGCCGAACTATACCGCCAAGTGACGCTTCACGTCCGCACTGTCCATGTCTTTTTGAACACCGGCGGCGACGACTTCGCCGCGTGACAGGACCATGAAGGTATCGGCCAGCGCATGGGCGAAATCGAAATACTGTTCGCATAAAAGTATCGCCATGTCGCCGCGTTCGCGTAGCAAACGGATCACGCGCTCGATGTCCTTGATGATGGACGGCTGTATGCCTTCAGTCGGCTCATCGAGGATGATCAGTTTCGGTTCGGCCAGCATCGCGCGCGCGATCGCCAGCTGCTGCTGCTGGCCACCCGAGAGATCGCCGCCGCGCCGCTGCAGCATTTCCTTCAGCACGGGGAATAAATCGAAGACGACCGGATCGATGCGCGAAGCATGACGCGCCGATTTCGTCGCCATGCCCATCAGCAGATTTTCTTCGACCGTCAGGCGCGCAAAGATTTCGCGACCCTGCGGCACATAGGCTATGCCGGCGGCAGCCCGCTGGTGCGGCTTGAGTTTGCTGATGTCGCGCCCTTCAAACATGATCTTGCCGCTGGAAACAGGCAGTACGCCGGTCAGGCATTTCAGCAGCGTCGTCTTGCCCACGCCATTGCGTCCCAGCAGGGCCATGCACTGGCCTTTTTGCAGTGACAGGGAGACGCCGCGCAAGGTGTGCGAGGAACCATAATATTGATTGATGTCGGTTACGTTCAGCATTAGCGCCCCAGATAGACTTCAATGACGCGTTCATCGGCCTGGATCTGCTGCATCGTGCCGTGCGCCAGCACCGAGCCCTCGTGCAGCACCGTGACTTTTTCGCCTTGCGCGATTTCGGTCACGAAGGCCATGTCGTGTTCGACCACGACGATCGAATGTTTGCCGCGCAATTCATTCAGCAATTCCGCCGTACGCTCGGTCTCGGCGTCGGACATGCCGGCCACCGGCTCATCCAACAGGATCAGCTGCGGCTCTTGCATGAGCAGCATGCCGATTTCCAGCCATTGCTTTTGCCCGTGCGAGAGCAGGCCGGCCAGACGATGTTCCTGGCCATTGAGCCGGATCAGCGTGAGGATTGCTTCGATCTTGCCGCGCTGTTCCGAGTTCAGACGCGCGAACAGTGTTTGCCGCACGCGTTTGTCGACCTTCATGGCCAGTTCAAGATTTTCGAATACGGTATGCTGCTCGAAGACGGTCGGGCGCTGGAATTTGCGGCCGATGCCGGCATGCGCAATCGCGTATTCCGTCATCTGCGTCAGGTCCATGGTCTGGCCGAAATAGGCCGTACCGGAGCTGGGCCGAGTCTTGCCGGTGATGACGTCCATCATGGTCGTCTTGCCGGCGCCGTTCGGGCCAATGATGCAGCGCAGTTCGCCCACCGAAATATCGAGCGAGAGTTTATTAATCGCCTTGAAACCATCGAAGGACACCGTGATGTCTTCGAGGTAGAGGATTGCGCCATGGCTCGTGTCGACGCCGGGCTGCATCACGCGGCCATGCGAGAAGCCTTGATCGGCGTGCTGGCTGTTATCGAAGCCCGGGCCGCTTTCGGCGTGTTTAGTACGAAGGACGCTCATGCTTCCACCTGCTTGCGCTTGAGTTTCTGGATCAGACCCACGATCCCTTGTGGCAGGAACAGCGTCACGAGGATGAACAGCAGGCCGAGCGCGAACAGCCACAGGTCTGGGAAGGCGCCCGTGAACCAGCTCTTCAAACCATTGACAGAAAACGCGCCGATGATCGGACCCAGCAGCGTGCCGCGTCCGCCGACAGCGGCCCAGATCACCATTTCAATCGAATTCCCTGGTGACATTTCCGACGGATTGATGATGCCGACCTGCGGCACATACAAGGCGCCGGCAATGCCGCACAAGACCGCCGACAGCGTCCATACAAACAGCTTGAACCAGAGCGGGTTATAACCGATGAACATCAGGCGCGATTCGGAATCGCGCACGCCTTGCAGCACGCGGCCAAGCTTGGAAGAGACGATGGCGCGGCACAGGATCAGCGCGCCGAGTAACATCGCCAGCGTGACCAGATACAGCACGGCTTTCGTGGATGGTGCAGTAATCGAATACCCGAGGATGCGCTTGAAATCCGTGAAGCCGTTATTGCCGCCAAAGCCAGTGTCATTGCGGAAGAACAGCAGCATGAACGCGAAGGTCATGGCCTGCGTGATGATCGAGAAGTACACCCCCTTGATGCGCGAGCGGAAAGCGAAGTAACCGAACACGAAGGCCAGCACGCCCGGCACCAATACGACCAGCGCCATGCAGTACCAGAAATTGTCCGTCATGGACCAGAACCAGGGATAGGTTTTCCAGTCGAGGAAGACCATGAAATCGGGCAGGTGACTTTGATAGACGCCATCGCGACCGATCGCGCGCATCAGGTACATGCCGTGCGCATAACCGCCGAGCGCGAAGAACACGCCATGGCCCAGCGACAGGATGCCGGTATAGCCCCAGACGAGATCAAGTGCCAGAGCTGCCAGCGCATAGCACATGAATTTGCCGATCAAGGCAACGCCATAGGCGGACACATGCAGCGCATGGCCTTCCGGAAAAGACAGGTTCAGCACCGGCAGCAGCGCCAGCACGATCACGGCGACGATGATGGCCGACCAGGCCGGGCGGGAAAAGAGGGAGGTAATCATTCGACGCTGCGTCCCTTCATTGCAAACAAGCCTTGCGGGCGCTTCTGGATGAACACCACGATGAAGGCGAGGATGATAATTTTCGCCATCACGGCGCCGGCCACGGGTTCCAGGAATTTATTGATTTCACCAAGGCCGATGGCTGCGATGATGGTGCCGGCCAATTGACCGACGCCGCCGAGCACGACGACTAAAAAGGAATCGACGATATAGCTTTGACCGAGGTCAGGACCGACATTACCGAGCTGTGACAGCGCCACGCCACCAAGACCGGCGATGCCGGAACCGAGGCCGAAAGTCAGCATGTCGACCTTGCCTGTGGAGACGCCGACGCAATCGGCCATGCGGCGATTCTGTGTCACGGCGCGCACGAACAGGCCGAGGCGGGTCTTGTTCAGGATCAGCCAGACGACCGCGACCACGATGAAGGCGAAAGCGATGATGACAATGCGGTTATACGCCAGCACGAGTGAGCCGAGTACCGTGATCCCGCCGGACATCCAGGAGGGATTGGCGACTTCGACGTTTTGCGCGCCGAAGATGGTGCGCACGGTTTGCATCAGCATCAGGCTGATGCCCCAGGTCGCCAGCAGGGTTTCGAGCGGGCGGCCATAGAGCCAGCGGATTACGCTGCGCTCGAGCGCAATGCCAACGGCGCCGGCGACGATGAAGGCGGCGGGCAGGGCGACGAGCAGGTAAGCGTCAAGCGCACCGGGCATGAATTTACGGAACAGCAGCTGTACGGCATAGGTCGTGTAAGCACCAATCATCAGTAATTCGCCGTGGGCCATGTTGATGATGCCCATCAGGCCAAAGGTGATTGCCAGACCCAGTGCTGTGAGCAGCAAGACGCTACCGAGGGAGACCCCATAAAACAGATTGCCGACGAATTCCACGCGCGAGAGGCGGCTGTCGATCGCATCGAGCGTGCGGACGGCTTCCTTGCGCAGGTCGACGTCAGATTCCTTGTAAGTCCCGTCAGGATTTTTTTCGAGCATGGCTTGCAGTAGAGGCCGCAGATTGGCATTGCTGCTCGTGGCCAGCGCCTTCACGGCGGCTTTGCGTAATTCGAGATCGAGCGACTGCAGGTTCACGGTCGCGGCGACCATGACCAGCGCGGCCTTGATTTCAGCATCGGCTTCCTGCGCGAGCGCGCGCATGACCAGCGGCGACTGCGCCTGGGTCGCGGTCTTTTGCATTTCCATTGCCGCTGTGAGGCGAACAGTGCGATCCGGCGACAGCAGGCGCAGGCCGGAAAGCGCATCTTCGACGGCGAGGCGCAGGCGGTTATTGACGGTCACGCCATCGACGCCATCGGGCAGCGGTCCGGTCTTGCCGGTCGCGGGGTTCAGACCATTTTCGCCATCGGCGATATACACCTGGCCATCGGGCGCCGCGTACAGAGTGTCGGCTTTCAGGGCATTCAGTAATTGCAGTGCATCGGGCGTGGCGAGTACGGCAATCTGGCTCACGGCTTCGATACGGGCATCGGGATCATCGCCAGCGAGGGGCTTGAGCAGGGCCGGGTCAATTGCAGCCTCGGCCAATGTAGTCAGTACGCCGAAAAGCGCGCCAACGAGCAGGTTTCGGGGAAATCGCATGGGGGTGATATTCATTTGAGAAGCCACGCCTCCCCCGGGCGGGGAAGGCGCTTACTGCGGATTTATTACAGGCCTTGCTTGCTTTCGTTACCAGCAATGTAAGGGCTCCAAGGCTGGGCACGGATCGGGCCCTTGGTCTTGTAGACGACGCTGAACTGGCCGTCACCCTTGATTTCGCCGATCATGACTGGCTTGTGCAGGTGATGGTTCGTTTTGTCCATGGTCAGCTCGAAGCCTGATGGTGCCTTGAAGGTCTGGCCAGCCATGGCAGCGATGACTTTGTCGGTGTCGGTCGACTTGGCTTTTTCAACAGCCTGCTTCCACATGTAGATGCCGACGTAGGTTGCTTCCATCGGATCGTTCGTTACGACAGTGGCAGCGTTAGGCAGTTTCTTCGCGACCGCGTAGGCTTTCCATTTCTTGATGAAGGCATCGTTGACCGGATTCTTGACGGACTGGAAGTAGTTCCAGGCTGCGAGGTGACCCAGCAAAGGCTTGGTGTCCACGCCGCGCAATTCTTCTTCACCGACCGAGAAGGCGACGACGGGTACGTCGGTCGCTTTCAGGCCTGCATTACCGAGTTCCTTGTAGAACGGGACGTTCGAATCGCCATTGATGGTCGAGATCACGGCAGTTTTGCCACCCGCGGAGAATTTCTTGATATTGGCAACGATGGTCTGGTAATCGGAATGGCCGAATGGTGTGTAGACTTCATCGATGTCGCTGTCTTTCACGCCTTTGGATTTCAGGAAGGCGCGCAGGATTTTGTTCGTTGTACGTGGATATACATAGTCAGTGCCGAGCAGGACGAAACGCTTCGCGGCGCCGCCTTCTTTCGACATCAGGTATTCCGTCGCCGGGATGGCTTGCTGATTCGGTGCTGCGCCAGTGTAGAACACGTTCTTTTCCAGCTCTTCGCCTTCGTACTGCACGGGATAGAACAGCAGGCTGTTCAATTCCTTGAATACTGGCAGGACCGATTTACGCGATACCGAAGTCCAGCAGCCGAACACGACCGAGACCTTATCCTGGCCGACGAGCTGGCGCGCTTTTTCAGCGAACAGTGGCCAGTTCGATGCCGGATCGACGATTACCGCTTCGAGCTGCTTGCCCATCACGCCGCCTTTGGCATTGATCTCGTCGATCGTCATCAAGGCAACATCCTTGAGTGAAGTCTCTGAAATGGCCATGGTGCCGGACAGGGAATGTAAGATACCGACTTTGATCGTATCGGCGGCTTGTGCCATCGACATGATTGAAGACGCCATCAGGGTCAAGGCACCAAGGGCGCTTGCTTTAAGCAGGGTACGACGGGACATTTACGTGCTCCTAAAAAAATGTGATCCAACGAGATGGGCAAAGCTAATTTGACACTACCTGACTCTCTTAGCAGTTTGCGTGCCTGCCGCAGGTGCAATCATTTCGGACTGCTTCAGGTCGCGCAATGCACACGGTATGTGCTGTGGTGGTGCGAGGCGCATTGTATTGGTGCGTTTCGAGCCATGCACGTCTGTATCGTCTTTTGTTGGTGCGCGCCGTCGTGCCGGGCGCCTTGCGCTATGATGCGGATTCACTTTTTGACTTGATGGGCGCGCATGTTCGATTTTCTATTTAAACGGTCACCGCGTACGCCGGCTGCCCCTGTCGTCGCAGCAATTCCAAACAAGGCAGCTGAAGCTGCATCGACAGCGGCGTTGAAGCAGGCGGCACTGGCGCAAGCCGAGAGTATCAAAGGCGATGAAGCTGCTGCGGCCGCCTTCATCCTGCAATGCTCTTTTGCCGATGCGCGCCTGATCGCTGCCGCACAGCTGCATTCAGCGCCGGTACTTGAATCCGTGATGCCGGCCATGCGCAAGACGGACCGTCGCGTGGCCAAGCTGCTGCAGGTGCGGCTCGATGTAATTCGCCAGCGTGCGCAATCGCGCCAGCAGGCCGATGCCTGCCTGACCAAGGCGCAGCAGTTACTGGACGCGCCGCGTTTGATGGCGAATCAAGTCGTCGATCTTGATCTCGCATGGCAGGGTATCGTGCTCATTGAAGAAGATCACCTTGCCGCCTTTGCGCTGATCCGCGCGCGCTTATCGGCGCGTCTGGAGGAGCAGGCGAGGGTGCAGCATGCCTTGCTGGCTTTACTCGCGCGCCTGCAGCAGGCGCATGCGGATGCTGCATCCGCTGCGCTGTGGCCTGAAATCCTGCAAGACACAGCGACCATTTTGCACAAGGAATTGGCGTCAACCGAAGCGGCGACATTGCCCGCTGCATTAGTGCGCGACATCGAAGCCGCCCGCAGCAGCCTGCAAGAGCGGCTCGATGCGCGCGCCAAGGCAGCGCAGCAAGTCGTGCTTGAAGCACCGCTGATTGAAACCGTGGTCAGCGCGCCGCCGCCAGCCGTGAAGGAAGTGGACTCAGCAATGAAGGAGCCAGTCCCGGCAGTGAAGCAGGTGGCTTCGGCAGAAGCGCAGCAAGCCTTCGCGCAGACGCTGGAAAGTCTCGAAAAAGCCTTGCAGGACGGCGGACTGCATGCTGCCAGTGAATCCGACCGCGCTCTGCGCAAGCTTGAGCTAGGTGCGCTGCATATTAACGAAGCACAGCGTCGCCAGCTCACAGCCGCGCGCGCCGAGCTGAATCGTCTGCAGGCATGGGCACGCTGGGGTGGCAATATCTCGCGTGAAGAATTATTGAAGGCGGCGCTGGCTTTACCAGCGCAGTCGGCCGCACCGCTCGAACTCGCCAAAAAAGTCGGCAGCCTGCGCGAACGCTGGAAGTCGCTCGACACCAGTGCCGGTCCAGCCACGAATGAAGCATGGCGCAGTTTCGATGCCGCCTGCAGCGAAGCCTATGCGCCGGCCGCCGCGCATTTCAAGAAGCTGGCGCAGGAACGTGAACAGAATTTACGTAAGGCCGAAGCCATGATCGCAGCGGTGCTGGAGACTGCCGCTGCTCTGCCTGCGCCTGCAGCGACCGACTGGAAGCAGCTCGCGCATCTGTGCACCCAGCAGTCGCAGGCATGGCAGCGACTAGGGACGATAGAGCGCAAGGAAAAAAAGCGCCTCGACCGTGACTTCGCGCAGGCGATGCAAGCCTTGCTGGTGCCGCTGGGCGAGTGCCGCGCCGAAGCAATCCGGCAGCGCGAGCAAATGATCGCCAAGATCACCGCCCTCACAGCGACGGACGCCTCCGCGCTGGAAACGCTGCGCATGACGCAGGAGCGCTGGCAGAGTGAAGCGCAGGCATTGCCGCTGGAACGGCAGGATGAACAAGCTTTATGGCTACGCTTTCGTGCGGCCTGCGATGCGGTGTTCGCGGCGCGCAAGGAGGGCGCTGCGGCGGCCGATGGCGAGCGGCGCGGACATCAGGAGCAAAAGGAAGCGTTATGTGCCACTCTGGAAGCCGCACTCGGTGACGCCGAGCCGGCCATTGCGGTCGCGCTGCGTGAAACTCAGGCAGCATGGTCGCGCATCGGCCCGGTACCGCGCGCTGTCGAAAAAGCCATCGATGCGCGTTATCAGGCAGCAGTGGCCGCTTTGCAGGGGCGCCTGGACCTCGCCCGTCGCGTGGCTCTCGCAGCGCAGAGCGATGCCTTGCGCGATAAATTACGTTTGTGTCAGCGCGCAGAAGCCGCCTTGCTTGGTGCTGTCGACAGTGATGCCAGCCTGGCCACTTTGTGGGAAAACCTGCCGGCCTTGCCAGCACCGTTTGAGCGCGCTCTGGCCGCTCGCTTTGCCGCTGCAACGCAGGCCGATGCTGCATATGTCAGCCAACTCGAACAGAATCGCGCCGAACTGGCAACGCAGTTACTGCGCTGCGAAATCATGCTGGGTCTCGACAGCCCGGAAGAATTATCGCGTCGTCGTTTGCAGCTGCAGGTCGAGGTCTTGCAGTCTTCGCTGAAAGCCGGACAGAAACCGCTGACGGTGCAGGCGCAATTGCTTCAACTGTGTGGCTTGCCGTCGATGACAGATGAAAGCGACGCGCAGCGCATGGAACGCATCATCTTGCATCTGCAAGACGACTGATGCATCAAACAGGCAAAAAAATGCCCCGCATTTGCGGGGCACTTCGTTACTCATGCAAGCCAGGCTTGCCAGAGTAATTATTTCTTTGCAGCCTTGCTAACTTTAGCAGCTGATTGTGAAAACTGGTTCACAGCAGCATTGACATTGGCTTCGATGGTCTCGGCGACTTGCTTGCTGCCTTTAGTCATTTGCTCGTAACCGGCGCTGGCATTGCCAATCGCTGATTTAACGAAAGCGATCGCGTTTTCCGAACCGGCTGGTGCGTTCTTGCTCAGTTCGTCAACGAGGGAGACGACTTTAGTTTGTGTCGCAGCCAATTGGGCTTCAGCAGCTTTAGTGAATTCAGCTTGGGCAGCTGTAGTGATGCTTGCCAGGTGACGGCCATATGCCAAAGCTTTTTCTGCTGTTGGCTGGGCTTGCGCTGCGCTCAGTGTGAAGAAAGCTTGTGGATCTTTTACAGCGAACAATTGGGCAGCAGCAGCTGAAGTCTCTTCGAGCGATGCCTTGGCAACGTTCAGGTTCAGGTCGATGATTTTTTCCATGCCTTCAAATGCTTTGGCAGACAATGTGTTCATCAATTCGAGTTGGGCTTCGAAGTTAGCTTTAGTGGCAGTCGAAAAATTTTCCGGGAGTGTGAACATGGTGGTGCTCCTTAGTAAGTAGGATACGGCATCAATAAAAAGTCATTCATGGCGCACCGGGAAATTCGTTTGGTGCGCTGCAACAAACCAAATTCTAAACGATTAAATAATGAAGTCAAGTACTTTTATTGCATCGCACCATAATTTTTAAAAATATTTTCCATACTGGGTACCAAGTCGCTGTTGGAGACAATCTTAATGCCTTTTTGATAAAGGAAAGCCATCATGTAATGCAGCGCAAATCAACTTGAGCGGTTACGATGTCGTTCGCTGATATTGCCAGTGGCAAATTCATGGCTAATTCATTCCGATACGCATAGAAGGACACATGTCGCTACCCCACGCTGCCACACCCTCCGCAGTCTCAACGTCGTCAGGTTTATGGATACGCGCCATGCCTTTCGTGTTCGTGCTGATCTGGAGCACCGGCTTCATCGTCGCCAAATTTGGTCTGCCGTATGCGCCGCCCCTGACCTTCCTGACGCTGCGTTACATCGGTGTGCTGGTCGCCTTGCTGCCCGTCGTATGGCTCGTGCGCGCGCCCTGGCCGCATGGGCAGGTCAGGCATATCGCCATCTCGGGCATCCTGATCCATGGCGGCTATCTGGCCGGCGTATGGTGCGCGATCAAGGCCGGTATGCCGGCGGGGCTGGCGGCCTTGATGGTCGGCTTGCAGCCCGTATTGACGGCGTTTGCCGCACCATTGATCGGCGAGGCGGTGCGTGCGCGTCAATGGGTCGGCCTGGTGCTGGGTATTAGTGGAGTGGCATTGGTCGTGTCCAGCAAGATCAGCATGATCGGCCTGACAATGCCTACGATCCTGCAGGCGCTCATGGCGCTGCTGTCGATCACGGCCGGCACCCTTTACCAGAAACGTTTTAGTCCGCGCTTCGACCTGCGTATTGGCACCGCCATACAGTTCTTCGCCTGCCTCGTCGTGACCCTGCCATTTGCAGTTGTCCTTGAGGGCTTGACACCGTCCTTCGATGCCGTGCAATGGACGCCGCAATTCATCGGCGCCTTGCTGTGGGCGGTGCTGGCGCTGTCTATTGGCGCTGTGTTCCTGCTGTTTGCGCTGATTCGCAAGAGCGCCGCGACGGAAGTCACGAGTTTGCTCTACCTGACGCCACCGACGACAGCCTTGATGGCCTGGTTGATGTTCGGTGAAGTGTTCAGCCTCACTGGCGCGCTGGGCATGCTGCTGGCGATTACTGGAGTGGCCTTCGTGGTGAAGAAATAGCCAGGCGCCGTTCTTCATCCGCAGCAAGCTGCCTGCTTTATCGTCACCGGGTTTATGGTTAAAATTCTGGATGCCCGGTAATCGGGTCTTCAGACATTCAGGAAATACAGCATGCGTACAGAAGCCCATCGCCGCAGCGACTATCGACATTTTCAGGACATCACGACCCGCTGGGCCGACAATGACGCCTATGGCCATGTCAATAATGTCGTCTACTACAGCTGGTTCGACACGGTCGTGAATGCCTTCCTGATTAACAAAGGCGTGCTCGATATCGAGGACAGTCCGGTGATCGGCCTGGTGATTGAGACCCAATGTAATTATTTCGCACCGGTCGCGTTTCCAGACGTGATTTCAGCTGGCCTGCGCGTTGCCAAAATCGGAAACTCCAGCGTCCGTTACGAAGTCGGCATCTTCCGCGAGGGCGAAGACAGCGCTTCAGCACAGGGCCACTTTATCCATGTTTATGTCGACCGGCTCACGCGCAAGCCGGCTGCACTTCCCGACGCCATGCGCAGTCTGCTACTTACCCTCCTACTCGAGACACCATGATCGAAAATAACGAACAAAAAACCGTCGATGCCGCCATCACTTCGCGCCGGTCGTTGCGCGCCTTCCTGCCGGTACCGGTAGCGCGCGAAGATATCGAAGCTATCCTCGAAGTCGCTGCGCGCGCGCCGTCCGGCACCAATACCCAGCCCTGGAAGGTGTATGTCGTCACTGGCGAGGCGAAGACGCGCCTGTCGGACGCAATCCTTGCGGCCTATCTCGACCCCGCCGAAGTTGCTCAGCATAGCGAGGAATACAAGTACTACCCCGAGCAGTGGCAATCGCCCTATATTGAACGTCGCCGCAAGGTCGGCTGGGACCTGTATGCGTTATTGCAACTCACACGCGATAACAAGGCCGGGATGCAGGCACAGCATGCGCGTAATTACAAATTCTTCGATGCACCCGTTGGCCTGATCTTTACGATTGATCGTGTCATGGAGCAGGGCTCATGGCTCGATTACGGCATGTTTTTACAGAACATCATGGTCGCTGCGCGCGGTCGCGGCCTCGATACCTGTCCGCAGGCAGCCTTCACGCAATTCCACAAGATCATTGCCGCATCGCTCGACATCCCCGCCAATGAAATGCTGGTTTGCGGCATGGCGCTCGGCTTTGCTGATCCGGCCAAGATTGAAAATACCCTGTTGACGGAACGCAGCCCGGTCACGGAATTCGCCCGTTTTGTCGAATAGCTAAGAAAGGGCGCGACGGCGCCCTCCTTGCGTGCATGGCAGGTTTGCCACACTACAAAATCGACGATGCTTCTGTCAGATTTCCTGTAATAAAATAGATGAAGTGGCAAGGCTAAGTACTTAATTCCCTTGCGAAATATCGCAATTTTGCTAAACTGCAATATTGAAGTGTTTCACCGAATTCAGGCTCAGAAAATGTCCATGTTGAAATCCGTCGCCGGTCTACTCGTTTGTATTCTTGCCATCGCCGGCATCACGCCGGCCGCGATGGCAGAAACGCAAGCCAACGCTAAACCCGTCCCGGCTAAAAAAGCCAAGTCCAAAGCCAAGAAGCACGCAGCCGCGCCCAATGGCTCGCTCGATGCGCGCGAGAAGCTGGTCAAAAAAACCACTGTCCAAAATGGCAAGCGCAAAGTCAGTTACCAGCGCGTTGCGAAGGGCCCTGTTGTACCAGCGGTGCCGCCGGTACTGAGTGCCGGCGATATCGCGGGCTTGAACATGACCCGCGATCCACTGGCGCTCGCGTCCAACGTCGCGCTAGTGATTGACCAGGCCAATTCGCAGGTACTGTTTGAGAAAAATGCCAATGTCGCCTTGCCCATCGCCTCGATCACGAAGCTGATGACGGGCATGATCGTCGTCGAAGCGCAGCAGGACATGAATGAAATCCTCGAAGTCAGCGACGAAGATGTGGATCGCGAAAAGAACAGTACTTCGCGCCTGCGCGTAGGCTCGAAACTCACGCGTTCGAACATGCTGCATATCGCCTTGATGAGCTCGGAAAATCGTGCGGCGTCGTCGCTGGGTCGGCATTATCCAGGCGGTAAGCCCGCATTCGTGGCCGCCATGAATGCCAAGGCCAAGGCGCTTGGCATGAATGACACCGTCTATGTCGATACCACCGGGCTGTCACATCGCAATGTCGCCAGTGCGCGCGATCTCGCCAAGCTCGTAACGGCTGCGCATGAGCAGCCTTTGTTGTGCCAATATTCGACCGATACCAAATACGTCGTCAATCCGGGCGGCCCGCCCCTGCAATACTCGAACTCGAATAACCTGGTCTCCAATTCTGGCTGGAATATCGGCTTGCAAAAGACGGGCTATATTTCCGAAGCCGGGCGTTGCCTCGTGATGCAGACGAAAATCGAAGGCCGCTCCATCGTGATGGTGTTCCTCGACTCCAAAGGCAAGATGTCACGGACTGCGGACGCGGGACGTATCCGCAAATGGCTGGTGACGAACAAGCCGAACCTGCATTCGGCGCAGGCCTCGCTCTGAGTTCCAGGCGAATTACGGCAGCATGAAAAATGGCGAACCACGGTTCGCCATTTTTTATGTGCCGCTTTGCTGAATGTCAGACGATGCCGGTGCCCGGTGAATAACCCAGCACTTCCGAAATCTGCTGCGCTGTCGTGACCAGATCTTCCAGCCATTCTTCCTGCAGCCGGTCTGCCGGTGCCGAGATCGAGAGGCCGGCGACGAGCTTGCGCGTATCGTCGCAAATCGCGGCTGCCATACAGCGCACACCGAGTTCGAGTTCTTCATTGTCACGCGCATAGCCGCGCGCGCGCACCAGGCTTAATTCCTGTTCCAGCTTGGTCAGTTCCGTAATCGAATTCTTGTTATGGCCTGCCAGGCCCGTGCGCGTCGCATAGGCACGTACGGCTTTCGGATCATCGACCGAGAGGAAAAGCTTGCCGATCGAGGTCAGGTGCAAGGGCGCGCGACCACCGATGGCGCGCACGACCTGCATGCCTGATCGCTCCGAAAAAGCACGGTCGATGTAGACGATTTCATCGCCCTGGCGCACTGACAGGTTAATCGTTTGTTGCGTGCGGCGATGCAGGGCGCGCATGAAATCGATCGCGGCTTCGCGGACATTCAGACGACTCTTGACGACATTGCCGAGTTCCAGCAGGCGCATGCCGAGGCGGTAGGAGCCGGCTTCCGCCTTGTCGACGATACGTTTCAAGACGAGATCATTGAGGATGCGGTGCGCTGTCGACGGGTGCAGGCCGGTAACGGCCGATAATTCCTTCAGGCTCACCGGATCCGGATAGCGCGCAAGCGCATCCAGCAGCGAGCTCATGCGTTCAATGACTTGAATCGAGGTTTTATCGGCTTCGACAAGGACTTTCGGTTTCATATGGTGGTTTGTGCGTTGCAATAAGTCCGTTATACCACATTGTGAAAAAATCAAAAAGCTGGGAGCGCACTTTGCCAGCGTTTAAAATGTGGCTTGCATGCAGCTGCGTTTTGCAAACATCCCAAGTTAGGCATTCCTTTTTGAACACAGGTCGCACCCATGATTGAACAAGAACACCAGGTCAGCGAATTCAAGAGCAAGGGCGGCTGGCAAAGGATACGCGGTGCATATGTCAATTCACTCGCTGGCCTCGGGCAGGCATGGCGCCATGAGCATGCGTTTCGGCAGGAGCTTTTTCTTGCGGTACCAGCCAGCGTGCTGGCCTTGCTACTACCGGTAAGTGCCCTGGAAAAATTACTGCTCATCGGTGTGCTGGTCATGGTGCTGGTCGTTGAATTGCTCAATTCCGCGATTGAAGCCGTGGTCGACAGAATTTCGCTGGAGCGCCATAGCTTATCAAAAGACGCCAAGGATTTCGGTAGCGCCGCGGTGATGTTGAGTCTGCTACTGGCGCTGGCGATCTGGACCGTGATCGTCTGGCCCCTGCTGGCAAGGCTGTTCTGAGATGTTTGCTGTCACGCTCGCTGCACAGGGATGGAGCTTTGATGCCACAGAAGAACTGAACTTGCTGGAAGCGGCCAGCCTGGCGGGTATCGTCCTGCCGAGCTCCTGCCGCAATGGCAGCTGCCGCACCTGCATGTGCAGCCTCGTTAGCGGCGAAATCCAGTACCGCATTGAATGGCCAGGTTTGTCAGCCGAGGAAAGGCGTGAGGGTTTTATACTGCCTTGCGTCGCCTATCCTTGTTCAGACCTTGTGCTCGGCAATGTTGCGGCAAGATGCCTTGAGCAGACATTGCGCGGTCGCTAAGCGCGACTGCAGTCAGCGACAATCCATACCCGCGCCGACGTGCTCGTGGTAAGCTTGGAACCGGCGAAACGAGGCACGATTGCTTCGCCAGATAACCCGTGCGGCGTGACCCGGCGGGTTTTTTTTATTGACTTCCTGAGAGTAAAGTCCGCGCATGGATCTCCTGTTTTTTGCAAAAGCCCTGATCATGGGCATCGTTGAAGGTTTGACTGAATTTTTGCCGATCTCCTCGACCGGCCACCTGATCCTCGCTGGCAGCCTGCTCGACTTCACCGGTGAAAAGGTCAAAGTATTTGAAATCGTGATTCAGGCGGGCGCCATGCTGGCGGTGTGCTGGGAATATCGCGTACGCATCATTGACGTTGTGCGCGGCATGTTCAGCGATGCGCGCGCACAGAAATTCATCCTCAATCTCGTCATCGCCTTCATGCCCGCCGCCGTGCTCGGCCTCCTGTTCAGCAAGGCCATCAAGGCCGTGCTGTTCGCGCCAGTGCCGGTGGCGCTGGCCTTCATCGTCGGTGGCATCATCATCCTGTGGGTCGAAAAGCGCCATGCCCGCAATCCACTCCCGGCACGTATCAATTCCGTCGATGCCATGAGCGCCATGGATGCCTTCAAGGTCGGCTGCGCGCAGGCCTTTGCTTTGATCCCCGGCACCAGCCGTTCCGGTGCGACCATCATTGGCGGCATGCTGTTCGGCCTGTCGCGCAAGGCGGCAACGGAGTTTTCGTTTTTCCTTGCCATTCCAACCCTGCTGGCAGCGACTGTGTATTCCCTCTATAAGGAACGGGCCTTGCTGTCGGCAGCGGACTTGCCATGGTTTTCAGTCGGTACGATCGCCGCGTTTGCGTCGGCCTTTCTGTGCGTGCGCTGGCTGCTGCGCTACATCAGCTCGCATGATTTCAGCCTGTTCGCGTGGTATCGCATCGTCTTTGGCTGCTTGATCCTGCTGACCGCTTTTACCGGCATGGTGACATGGGCAGAATGACAGTACTGATAGTTTTGACCGCTGGTGCAGACGCGTTTCTCATGTCTAGAATGTGCGATGACTGATTCCGACACCAGCGCGCGCGCGCTGCATTTACTTCAGACCGTCTTTGGCTATCCGGCGTTTCGCGGCCATCAGGGGGCCATCGTCGAGCACATTGCCGCCGGTGGTGATGCGCTCGTACTAATGCCCACCGGTGCCGGCAAATCCCTGTGTTATCAAATCCCGGCCTTGCTGCGCGAGGGCGTCGGTGTGGTCGTGTCGCCTCTGATCGCGCTGATGCAGGATCAGGTCGATGCCCTGGCCGAAGTCGGCGTGCGCGCGGCTTTCCTGAATTCGACGCAGACGTTTGAAGAGTCGATGCGCATCGAGCGCCTGGTGCGCACCGGCGGCCTTGACCTCGTCTACGTCGCGCCGGAACGGCTGATGACGCCGCGCTGCCTCGAGCTGTTCGAAGCCTCGAAGATTTCCCTGTTCGCCATCGATGAAGCGCACTGCGTCTCGCAGTGGGGCCATGACTTCCGTCCTGAATACATCAAGCTATCGATCCTGCACGAACGCTTTCCGCAGGTACCGCGCATAGCCCTGACGGCTACCGCCGACCAGCAGACGCGTACCGAAATCGCGCATCGCCTGCAGCTCGACGATGCGATGAAATTCGTCTCGTCCTTTGACCGGCCGAACATCCGCTATCAGATCGTCGAGAAGGCAAATGGGCGCAAACAGCTGCTCGATTTCATTGAGGGCGAACATGCGGGTGACGCCGGCATCGTCTACTGCCTGTCGCGCAAAAAGGTCGAAGAGACTGCCGAATTTCTGAATTCCCAAGGCGTCAATGCGCTGCCTTACCACGCCGGCATGGACTTCAGCGAGCGCAGCAAGAACCAGTCACGCTTCCTGCGCGAAGAGTCCATCGTCATGGTCGCCACTATCGCCTTCGGCATGGGTATCGACAAGCCCGATGTGCGCTTCGTCGCGCATCTCGACCTGCCAAAAAGTATCGAGGGCTATTACCAGGAAACAGGTCGCGCCGGTCGCGACGGCCAGCCCGCGAATGCGTGGATGGCGTATGGCCTGCAGGACGTCGTGCAGCAGCGGCGCATGATCGATGAATCCGAAGCCGATGAAACCTTCAAGCGCGTGCAGGGCGTCAAGCTCGACGCCATGCTCGGCCTGTGCGAAACGTTGAGCTGCCGGCGCATGCGCCTGCTTGAATATTTCGGCCAGCCGGCCACGCCTTGCGGGAATTGCGATACCTGTCTCACGCCACCGGTTTCCTACGATGGTACGGTGCAGGTGCAAAAGATGCTCTCAACGATCTACCGCGTCGACCAGCGCTTTGGTGCCTTGCATGTGATTGATGTCTTGCGCGGTGTCGATTCAGAGAAGGTCAAACAATGGCGCCATGAGCAGGTGTCGACCTTCGGCATTGGCGCCGATCGCAGCGATGCCGAA
Source organism: Oxalobacteraceae bacterium (assembly GCA_947448025.1). GTDB lineage: Bacteria > Pseudomonadota > Gammaproteobacteria > Burkholderiales > Burkholderiaceae_D > CANFLV01. The sequence goes on from CANFLV010000036.1 coordinate 21,944, forward strand.
TGGCGCGCCTTGCTGCGTCAGGTGATTGCGCTGGGGCTGGTGCAGGTCGACCATGAAGCCTATAGCGCCCTGAAGCTCACCGATGCGGCCAAGCCGGTCTTGCGCGGCGAGCAGAAAATCCAGCTGCGTCAATACCAGAAGCCGGTCAAGGCCAAACGCACGAGCGCGAAATCGACCGGCTATGTCGAAAGCGACCTTTCCGGTGGCGAGCAAACTCTGTTCGACAAGCTGCGTTGGTGGCGCGTCGAGACGGCACGCAAGCACAATGTGCCGGCCTATGTCATCTTCCACGACGCCACCATGCGCGAGATTGCCAAGGCCAAGCCGGCCTCGATGGCAGAGCTGCGCAATATCACTGGCGTGGGCGAGAAAAAGCTTGAGACCTATGGCGAGGAAATCGTCGCGCTGATCGCCGAGTTCGGTTGAGAAATACGCGTTCTTATGCGCGCTTCGAAAACACCAGATCCCAAACCCCATGACCGAGCTTCAAGCCACGGTTCTCAAACTTCGTCACGGGCCGGTAATCAGGCCGCGGCGCATAGCCTTCGGCGGTATTTTGCAATGTCGATTCCGCACCTATCACCTCGAGCATTTGCTCGGCATATTCTTGCCAGTCAGTCGCACAATGCAGATAGCCACCCGGCTTGAGCCGCGACGCCAGTAGCGCCACCATCGGTGCCTGAATCAGGCGGCGTTTATTGTGCCGCGCCTTGTGCCATGGGTCGGGAAAAAAGACATGAATACCATCGAGTGACTCCGCCGCGATCATGTTTGTGATGATTTCAAAGGCATCGTGCTGCATCAGGCGCAAATTCGTCAGCCCCTGTTCGCCGATCAGCTTTAGCAGGCTGCCCACGCCGGGCGTATGGACTTCAACGGCGATGAAATTTTTCTCCGGCATGCCGGCGGCGATTTTTGCGGTCGTCTCGCCCATGCCAAAGCCGATTTCAAAAATCGTCGGCGCGACACGGCCGAAGCTGCCTTCGATATCGAGCGGTGCTTTTTCATACGGCAGGCAAAATTGCGGTCCAAGGGTGTCGATGGCGCGGCCTTGCGCGGTCGAGAGGCGACCGGCGCGCGTGACGAAGCTGCGGATGCGATGCTCGCTCGGGTCATAAAACATGGGTTTGTTGCTATCGTTGCTAGGCGTGTTATCTGACATGCTGAAAATAAGGAGTAGGAGCGGGCCAAGAAAAAAGGCAGTGCCTGGCAGTCTTGGAGAAGGGTCTGGAGCGGGTGAAGGGAATCGAACCCTCGTCGTAAGCTTGGGAAGCTTCTGCTCTACCATTGAGCTACACCCGCGA
>CANFLV010000037.1 GCA_947448025.1 Oxalobacteraceae bacterium
CTTGCTCTGGGTGAATCCGCATGCGTGAGTGTTTCCCACAGCACGATATGCTGATCACTGGGGGGAGCGTGGGGACGCATATCTTCGATTAAAAAGGCCTTGGTCTCGGGCAGGGCGACGCCCATCCTTACGTGGTAAGCATTGTAGGCGCGCTCGAATGCGCCGCGTAGTACCGGAACATAACTGCCATCGCATAGGCCATCGAAGCCAGCCGGCACGTCAAGCTTCATATTGCCGGATTTATTGCGTACGCCACGTAACAGCCGGGCATGGTATTCGAGCATGGTCGTCAATCGTAATTGTGCCGGCGTGAACAGATCAGTGCCCTGGATGTAGGCAGTTTCGGCGGCGTTTGTGAGCGCGACGACGCCGAGGAATGTGTGACCGAGATCGCGACAGGTTTCCTGCGTCACGCCGCTGGTACCGGCATTGAAGACCCTTTGACCGTTCCAGTCGCGCGGGCTGCCGGCAAAGCGCACCGGCTGTTCGCCGTCGAGTGCGAAATGATAGACGTAAGCGGGCACCCATTTTTGCCACAGCCCGATTGCCTGCGCATAGAGCGCCTGGTCCTCAGTGAAGATGGCAATACCGAGCATGCCATCGATCATCGAGAGCTGCCAGTTTCCGTTTTTACCCTCGCCATGGTGCGCCGTCAGATAGGGCAGGTACTGGGTTTGCAGCAGTGTGCTGAAGGCGCTGATGTCGGCCGGCTTCCAGCCATCGTAGGTGTAGCGGATGATCTCTGCGGCGGCTGGCCATTTTTCGGCAGTCCAGGCGGCCTGCAGCGGCGCGTTGGACTGGCGATGACCCTCGGTCAGCGATTTGGCGTAGGTGTTCATGATCAGGATGGCGTTTTCCGCATAAGCCGGGTTGTCCGTGAGGTACCACAAGATGGCTTGCAGGTAGGCTGCCGTCGCATCCTTGTCCTCGGCCGTACAGCCGTGATTGGGATTGGAGTAAGAGCCGCAGAGGATAAAGTGATCTGCCGGCGGTCCTTCAGGCAGGTAGCTGAGCGAGCCTGATTTGCTCTCGCGCGCAGCCTTGAATGCACTGGCAAAGGGTTCGGTGCCGGCGCTTACCTGTTGTTTGATGAAATCCAGCCGGGCGCGATCGAGCAGGACGCCGGGATGCTGGAAGCGAACTTCTGCCCGAGCTGGCGAGGCCACAATCAACAGACAGCACAGGATCAGGCAAACGATCCTACTGAGCGCTGGGCGACAAATCATGGACGACTCCCGGAAAATACTTTTAGGACTTAATTGAAAAAAATTAGTAAACGATTACTTCAATAATTTTTAGTAAAAAAGGACCGAATTTAGCCAACAGGTGAGATGGTCATTGATAATTAAATTAATGATTGACCTGGATTTTAATAAGTTTTAGATTAAACGTTTTCTCACTGCATTGCCAGGATATTTTCATGCCAAATTTCCGTCCTGCCTTTCTGTCGGCTGTCGCTTTTATGGTTCTTTGCGCCTTGTCGGTGGGTGATAGCCTGGCGCAAGTAAAGTCGGCGCGTTTGCCGACCGACGAAATGATCGCACCGGGTGCCAGCGAGGTGATTCCGCTTTGGCCGGGATTGCCGCCCGGCGCTGCCAGTGCCACGCTCGACCTGAGCGTGGCGCAAATCATCAATGCCCGCCCGAATCAGGATCCCGCCATCAACACGATTGCCCGGCCTGTGATCAGCGTCTATCGCGCGGTCAAACCAGATGGCTCGGCCGTGTTGCTCATTCCCGGTGGTGGCTATGCCCATATTGCTGGTGGACCAGGGGTGGCACGCTGGTTTGCCGCGCGCGGCACGACCGTATTCGTGCTGCTCTATCGCCTGCCGCAAGACGGCTGGGCCGCGGGGCCGGACACCGCATTGCAGGATGCCCAGCGCGCGATGCGCCTGATTCGTGCAGGGGCCGCGCAGTGGCAGCTTGATCCGGCCCGCATTGGCGTCATGGGCGCCTCTGCCGGGGGACACCTTGCGGGACAGCTCATTACGCGCTTTGATGCGACGACCTACACACCGGTGGATGCCAGCGATGCGCTGTCGGCACGACCTGATTTTGCCTGCCTGAATTATGCGGTCGTAACCATGCAGGGTGAACTGGCCCATGGCGGATCGCGCAAGCGTCTGCTTGGCGCGAATCCGACGGCGCTGCAGCTGGCGCAATACTCGAATGAGTTAATCGTACGTGCCGACATGCCGCCGACTTTCCTGATTCATGCGGCTGACGATGCCAGCGTTCCGGTCGACAACACCTTGATGCTGTTTGGCGCGATTCGTCGTGTGAAGGTAGATGCGGCAATGCATATTTTCGAAAAAGGCGGCCATGGCTTTGGCCTCGGCAGTCGCCTCGGGCCAAGCGTGCAGGCATGGCCGGACCTGTTCGTAAAATGGGGGGCGAGTCACAAAATGTTCCTTGAGCCGCTATGAAAGTCAGGTTTAGCTGCGGGCGAATGGCGGCCCGACATCATTGCGATTGAACGGTGCAGCGACCAGGCTCGAGCCGACACCGGCAATGGTCGGCAAGGCCGGCATGCCCCATGGATCGAATTGCAGGGTTTTGGCGAGCGCGCGTGTTTCGAATCCTGGCGCCAGGAGCGCCGGGCGATTCATGACATTACCGGAAAAGGTAATACCCTCAGTCGCGCTATGGAACTGCAAGACGGCGGTGCTGCAATCGACCAGCAGATTGTTGCGGAAAATGCTTTCTCGCGGGGCTTGGCTGCGTTCCGCATCAGCGCGTGCGCCGAAGGTGATCGCGCTGACATCATGAAAGCTATTGTTTTCGACGAGTGCGCGCATGACCGGACCGTAGGAACCTACGTCGCGTCCCGGCACCCCGTTAACCATGGAAAAGGCACTATGTAATTCATTGCCGCGCAATCCTGACAGGAAATTATTGCGCACGGTCTGATCCGTATTGATGATGCGAATGCCGCCGGTGTCAGGCGCGCCTTCGCCAAGGAAGACATTACCTTCAACTAAATTGAAACGCCCCTGTCGAAAGGTAAGCGTGCCGGCAGAACGCAAGAAAATATTTCCTCTGACGACATTGCGGCATGACTTGATCGAGATGATTTCCAGCTCGCCATTGCATTCCTCAAACAGATTATTTTCAATGACGCTGCTTGAATTCAGATGGGAATAGGCGCCTGCGCCTATCTTGATCGTTTCAGCGCCGTTACGACCCAGAAGCGGCCGTGGCCCAAAATAATTATGGTCAATCCGATGATGGTTTTCATCGCTGTCAGCCCGATCAAGGTGGATGCACACGGTCACGCCCTTGTTCGACTTGCCTTCGAAGTGGCAATGATCGACGCGGTTAAATCGGCCATGGAGACTGACCCAATGTCCGTCGGCGGTTTTGTCCGGCTCATTAAAATTGAGGATCTCGCATTCGCTGACCCTGCAAAAGTTAGAAGAGGGTGATTTTTTATCGGCGATGAAGTTGATGACTTCGCTGTCGGGTGAGTACCCATCCCGGAAGACCAGACCGCGCACGACCAGGTGATCTCCGGCGATTTTAAGATTTGAGCGACCCGTCAGGATGACTTGCCCCGGCGTCTCAGCCACGAGTTCGATGGGCATGCCTGCCATGCCCTGGGCATTGAAAACGATGCGTGCGTCTTTCCAGTATCCGTTGGCCATCACAATTATCGCGCCTGGCTTTGCGCTGGCGACTGCCTGATCAAGTTCCGTGATGGTGTGCACCAGGCGCGAGGTCGCCGCCGCCATGGTGCTACTGGTTTTGGCGAGTGCGCCTGCAGCCAGTGACAGCATTACGGCGCGGGAGAAGGTGCGTCTTGAGAAGCTCATTTTTCGCTCTACGTTTGGTGCAACGTCGTCGCTATCGGGACTTCAATGCTGCGGCCCGCGACCACCTGGCCTTTGGCTCGCACGATTGGACGGCGCGTCAGCGTGATCAGGCTGGAAGTTATTTTTTATACAGCGGCCCGGCGACCACAAAGGGTCCGCCCTGGTAGGTCGTGGCAGGGTCGTTTGCGGGTGGCCATTGTGCGGTATCGGGAAACCTCTCGGCGAACGCCTGGGCGCTGTCTTTGGCGTGAAATCCCAGATGCGCCGCTTTGTGGTTATCGACCCAGCGCACCGCGTTGTCTGACACGCCAAAGGCGATCGTATGACCCACGCGTGGCGTGAACAAGGCGCAGCGGACCAATTCGACCAGGTCATCGTAACTCAGGAAGGTCACCATCATGCGCGCATTCAGCGGCGCGGGGAAGCAAGAGCCGATGCGTAAGCAGACGGTCTCGATGCCGAAGCGGTCATAATAATAACGCGACAGCGCTTCTCCAAAGCATTTGCTGAGTCCGTAAAAGCCATCAGGGCGTAGCGGCATGTCGGCATCGACCAGTTCGGTCGTCGGGTAAAAGCCATTGACATGATTCGAGCTGGCATAAATGACGCGCTTGATGCCTTGTTGATGGACGGCTTCGTAGAGATTGGCCAGGCCAAGGATATTGGCTTGCATGATGGGTTCAAATTCCGCCTCGACAGAAATGCCGCCGAAATGCAGAACTGAGTCCACGCCATCGAGCAGCGCCAGCACGGCGGCTCGGTCGGCCAGGTCGCAGCGCATAATCTCTTCGCCATCCTGAGCCGGGCCGAGCTCGGCAATATCATTGAGGCGAAGGATTTGCGTCCATGGTTTGCTCTTTTCACGTAATACGCGCCCCAGTCCGCCTGCGGCGCCGGTCAACAAGAGTCGTTTGAATGCGGGTGTCGTTTGAGTCATGAAAGGCATCTCATAATAGATTTTAGTTAAACGATTACCAGAGTATAGCGATAATATTCACGGACGTTAATTTTTCTTTTGGCAGACATCTTGCACTGGGCTCTGTCACGGCTCGCTGCATCTTTCGCAGGCGGGTGCGTCGGACTTTTGCGGTCCTAGGCCCAACAAATTCGATACCCGATCCGGGCGCGCCGGCCTATACTTGAGCGCCTGTCACTGTCACATCGTCAATCTGTTTTCACGGTCATGAAAAAAAAGCTTCCTACCATTCGTGATGTCGCCGCTGCCGCAGGCGTTTCAACTGCCACAATCTCCAAATTCATCAATGGGGCGCAGCGATTTTCACCCGCCGTGGAAGCCAGAATTACGACGGTGATCGACGAACTCGGCTATCGATCCAATCCGCTGGCACAGTCGATGATCACGGGTAAAACCAAGTCGATAGGACTGGCAGTGCTCGACATCAGTAATCCGCACTTTGCCAGTATTGTGAAAGGCGCCAATCGGATCGCCGTTGAACATGGCTACACCATGCTTCTTGTCGACACCGATGAAAATCCGAGTCGTGAACGCCCGCTGCTGGAGGCATTGAGCCGTCGTGTGGATGGCATGATCGTTTTTTCGCGCATGCCGGAGCAGGGGAGTGAATGGATGCTGCAGCTGGGCAAGCCGCTGGTCTTTTTTGGTCGGCTTGCGCATTTGAAAGTGCCGAGCGTAGGCAGCGATGATCATCGTGGCGCCTTCATGCTGACCCAGCACCTGCTGACACTGGGCCATCGCAAGTTTGCTTACCTTGGATTTCCCGTATCGCGGCGCAACGAAGAGCGTCTCGAAGGCATCAGGCAATGCCTGGCGGCGTCCGGTCTGCAGCCAGCGACTTACGTCGTCAATGCCCCGACCGCAATGGAGGGCGAGCGTGTCTGTTCGTCGATCATGCTGGGTCCGGAGCATCCGGATGCGCTAATCTGTTACAACGATCTGATGGCGATCGGCTTCATGAAGCAGGCGCAGGATCTGGGGTTTGCGCTGCCGGCAGATATTTCAGTGGCCGGATTCGATAACATCCAGTTTGGCCGCTATACCTCGCCGCCACTGACGACGGTCGATTTGCAAAGCGAGCGCATGGGCGTGGCCGCGATGCAAAAGCTGCTGGCCATGTTCGAGGGTGATGCCGTGATCGACTTCACGGCGATTGCGCCTGAATTGATCCTGCGCGGATCGACCCGCAGTCGCAAACAAGGCTAAGCCTCGCGTGTAATTGACATTGTATAGGCGGCCCCCGCTGAGCCGGTCCCCGCTGAGCCGGCACCCGCTGAGCCGGCGCCTGATGCAAGCCGATCGTACATTCCCCCTGTTTTAACGTAAAAATTTTCCGCCCAGCCTACCTGCCGGAAGACCGCTTTCGGTCCTTATTGTCGATTCCCTGCGCCATCGATACTCGCCAAATCTCGCATAATTTCCGCAAAAAACAACGTTGACCTAGACTTTAGTGCGGGGAAGTCGAGGAAATTGCTGGCTTAACTAATATTTCTTTAAATCAATCTTTACCAGAATAAAGAAACCGTCTAGTATTTATAGTTAAACGTTTTCCTTCGTTTGGAAATCGTACACAGTCAACATTTTAGGGCAGCCCCGGCGCGCTCGATTTGAGGTTTAACCATGCAGTCCATGTTCAATCCGATGCGATCCTTAAAATTCAGCAAGTCTGGCGCCTTACTGCTCGCCGGGATGGTCATGACTGGTTTGCTTGGGCCACAGGCAAGCTGCAGGGCGCATGAGTCTGCTGGCCTGGTCTCATCGACATTGGCGACGATGCCAGTGAATCAAATCGTGCAAAGCAAGCTCTACCCGCAGCTCGATTACTTCTTCAAGAAAATGGTGGCAGAAAAGCGCGATGTACGCCTAGACGGCGTACTCGCCTTCCAGAGTAATGACAAATTTTTGCCGGGAAAAATTGCCGCCGGCTTGGGACACGTTTTGCTGAATCTGCCGGCCGATGATCCGCGGCTGGCGCAGTACCTCAATGACTATCGCGACATCGCTGACCTGACCGTCAATGATGAAAATCATACCTGGGGCATCTACTACTACATGCAAACGCTGCTCAAGCTGAAGAATGCAGGTCTGCTTGAGCGTGCGATCAGTCCGGCGACGCTCGCCGCGTTGAAGGAAAAGCTGGACTGGCGTAAATTCGTCAATGTACCGGAATACACGCTGATCAATTTGCCTACGAATTATTATGGCGTGGCGTTCAGCATTGCGCGCCTGCGCATGCTGATGGGCTGGGAAGACGACAGTGCCAGCAAGACCCTGCTCGACAAGATGATGTCGCATTACGCGAAGTACTCTGGCGAGTACGGTTTCTCGGATGAGACTGACGGTGATGGCCGTTTCGACCGCTACAGCATTTTGCTGATCGCCGAGATTTGCGAACGCTATATCGAAACTGGCATGACGGTCACGCCGGAACTCAAGGCGCTTTTACGCAGGGCCGCCAGCATTGCGCTCAATATCGCCAATACCAAGGGTGAAGGCTTCAGCTTCGGCCGCAGTATTGGTACGTATGGCGAAACCTCCGTTCTGGAAATCTTGTCGGTAGCCGCTTATCTCGATGTGCTCACGCCGCAGGAAAAGCAGTATGCCTATGCCTATGCTGCACGCATCAACGCCCGGTACGTCGATTTCTGGTTTAACCCCGCGATCAATTCGGTCGATATGTGGGGGCAGGGTCGCAGGACCGATGCTTACCGTGGCAAACATCGCATCCTTGGAGAGAATTTTTCGCTCCTGCACCAGCTGATTTCAACGAATGAACTCTGGAACAAGGCGGGTTTGAAAGATCAGCCGCCAAAGCCGGATCTGCAATCCTGGCTGGACAAGACCCAACCACGCTTCAGTTTTACGCGCTTTGCCAAGGGCGACTATGACCGCGCATTGGCTATCTTCCGTGACCGCCAGCATGTCTTCAGCCTTTTGATGGTCAATGGCGGGCCTAGCCAGCACGCGAACAGCCCATATTATCCTTTGCCGTTTTCGAATTCGATCGTTTCCGGTGTGGCCGATAGCGGCTCCGCCCATGCTCAACTTCTACCCAAGTTTACGCTGGCCGATGGCAGTGAGTTGATCGGCACGGCCTATATCAGCGACATACGTCATCAGCAAAATGGCAAGCAGATTCGCGTCAGCTACCACCAGGATGCCTTGACGCGGCTGGGCGGCAATGCGCCGATCAAGGATGCGCGCATCCAGTTGGAGACGGTCTACACCATGGCGCCCGGCCAGATCACGCGCACGGACAAGTACACGGCGCAAAGCCCGCTGCAGGTCGCCCGGCTCAGCCTGGATTTCGCGTCGTTTTCCGAGCAGGCGACCTTGCGAGGTAACAAGGTCAGTTTCGCGCAAGGTACGGTCACTGATTTCAGTATTACAGGATTGCAGGAATGCGCAATTGAGGAGACCCGGGGCGATGAGCGCTTCAAATCGCCCAATGGACCGATGAAAACGCATTTATCGTGCAGTACGAAAAATTTTAGTCTGGACAAGCCACTCACGATCACGTGGGTGATGAAGTACCACTGAGCCTGACCAAAACGGCAGTACAAGAAAGGTAAGTAGCGGGCTGTTGGCCCGGCAATAGGTGAATCATTATTATATTTATTTCATCAGGAGACATGCATGCAAAATAAAAAAAATTCAGGACGAGTAGCCTACCGCCTGACACCGATCGCAGCAGCAGTATCGCTGGCATTGTTCGGCACGATGGGCACAGCGAGCGCGCAGCAATCCGCCGCCGCCGCAAATGACAGTAGCCAGCTTGAGTCAGTGGTCGTGTCGGCCAATAAACGTATCGAAAAGCTGGAAAACGTCTCCATGGCGATTTCAGTTTTGAATGACGCTGAACTTCAGCGCAACAACGTGCGCGAAGTCGCGGATGTGGTCAACCTGTCACCGGCGCTGACGATTACGTATGGTACGACGCCAGCCAATAACGGTATCAATATGCGCGGTATCGGCACCACCTCGATCGGTATCGGTGTGGAAGCGGACGTGGCCGTGGTCATCGATGATGTGCCGATGGGGATGCAGGTCAAAGCATTTCAAAACCTGACCGATGTTGCACGGATCGAAATTCTCAAAGGGCCGCAAAGCACCTTGTTCGGCAAGAGCGCCATTGCCGGGGCGGTTAATATTGTCACCAAGCCGATTTCCGGTCCACTCGTGGGTAATGCCAGCACCTTGTTCACCTCGGATCGCGAATGGCGCCTCTCGACCTCCTACAGCGGCATGGTCTCCGATACGTTTGGCTTTCGTATTGCCGCCAGCAAGACCGATTTTCCGGGTAACGTCAACAATCTGACGACGGGTGAAAAGATCAACGGTTCTGGCGGCAGCGCATTGAATGTGAAATTAAGCTGGCGTCCGACCGAAAATCTGGACGTCGATTTTTCACCACGTTTCAGTCATTCCCTGACGACTTGCTGTGCACTGGTGCTGACCAGTTTGACACCGGCGAGCGGTGGATTGCTGAGCAATATCGCCCAGCTGCCCGCCAGTACACTATTGGCGGGGATCACGCCAAGTCCGACCAACGTCGATATTCGTAATGATGCGCGCACAGGCCAAGAGTCGGTCGATCGCGGCGCCGGCTTGAAATTTACTTACTCCCTGCCCAATGGCGCGACGCTGATGTCGATCACCTCGCTGTCGAACTACACCGCTAACGATACGCGCGACCAGGATTTTGTCGATGCAAAAACGCTGTTGTACTACCCATTGGCGAATGGTAAAGCGGCAGGCGTAAATGACGGCTATACCCAATACGGAACCTTCGACGTGAAATCGCGTACCCAGGAATTCCGGCTGGCTTCGCCAGATCAGGGACCACTGCGTTATGTGGCGGGTCTGTGGTACGGTAAAAACATCATTGAGCGTAGTTTTATCCGCGGCTATAACGGCATTGCCTTGTCGACCCCAACTGAATATTTTACGGATACCTACAATACCAATACGGCCGCATTTGGACAGGCGACTTGGGATGTCGCGCAGGACTATAGCGTCGTGGGCGGGCTACGCCTGAACCGTCAGGTTTCGGGTTACACCTTTTCGACCGGTAATCCGCCGCCCGGAGATTTCAAGCAGACGGCTTACTATTCGAGCCTGGATAACACAGAAAATTCAACGACCGGCAAGCTCAGCCTGCAGCATCAATTCAGCAAAGGCGTGATGGGCTATGTGATGGGTGCGACTGGTTACAAGGGGCAGGCCTATGACTTGACCAGTGGACTGAATGCAGCGACCGCCGCCGAACAGCCGGTCAAGTCAGAAACGGCGAAGACGATCGAGCTTGGCATGAAGGGTAATTTCCTCAATAACCGCATGACCGTCAATCTGGCCGTCTTCAATACCCAGTTCAAGGATTACCAGCAAAACTCCGGCGGCTATTTGCCTGGCACGACGACCTATGTGACGCGACTCAACAGCGTGGGTGGTGTGCGTACCCGTGGCGCGGAAATGGATATCGCAGCGCTGGTCACGCCGGATCTGCTGTTGAACGGCAGCATGGCCTACACCCAGGCGACGATCACTGAGTTCCCGAACGCACCATGCTACAACACAGGCGGCACGGCCAACGGTGGCTTCAATGCCGAATGTCAGTTGAAAGTGGCGCAGTATGGCGGCAGCAATGTCCAGGATCTGGCCGGCGGTACGATGCCAAATGCGCCAAAGATCAAGGCGAATTTTGGTGGCCAGTATGATATTCGCCTGGCTGGCCAGAGCTTTGATGGCTTTGTAAGTGGTAGCGTGCGATATCAGAGCGAAGTGCTGACTAACTTGAATCAGGATCCGACCTTGGCAGCGCCGGGTTACAGCATCACGAATATCGGTTTTGGCATCAAGGATAAATCCAAGCGCTACACACTGAGCTTCTTCGTCAATAACTTGTTTGACAAACAGTATGCCAATACCGGATTCACAGGTGCTGGCAGTTGGAGTTCCAAGGCGCCTAATCCAGTCCTGACTGTGACTAACACGACCTGGACGCCAGCACGTGATGCCTTCCGTTATACCGGTGCGCGACTTGATTTGACGTTCTGATTCGCCTGTCGCAGTTTGCTGTCTTGCGTTGAAATGGCCGTGCGTGGCTCATGCCGCTGCACGGCCTTTTTCGTCGATATTGTGTGATGACTTTTTAAGGTAAATGCCATGCCCCATTTGACGCTCGAGTATTCCGCAAACCTGACGGTGTTCGATGATCGTGCTGTTTTGCTCAAACTGAATCAGGCATTGATTTCAGCGGGCTATTTTGGCGAAGGTGATATCAAGAGTCGGGCGCTGCCGTTTCAGGTTTTCATGGTCGGGACACAGCCGGAAGGGCGCGCCTTCGTGCATGTGAAATTAGCCATACTCAGCGGTCGCGATGCGCAAGCGAGGCAGGAAATTTCCCAAACGCTGGCAGTAACATTAAGAGAATTTTTGCCTGATGTGGCTGGTTTGACGGTCGCGGCATGTGTCGAAGTCCAGGAAATGGATAGAGTGGGGTTTGCCAAACCCTGACTCCAGGGATTCCCGCAGACCGTCGCTAATATCAGGCAAGCTTGAGCGACGCTTACACGCCGCCTTGCGGGTGCGTCGGATCGACCCATAACACTGTGCTCGGATTTTCTGCCGGCTCGATGTCGAGATTGATAGCGACTGCTTCGCCATCGCTGCGGCACAAAACGCATTCGAGCGCTTCGGTCGCACTGGCATTGATTTCCTGATGCGGCACATACGGTGGCACATAAATGAAATCGCCCGGTCCGGCTTCAGCGGTGAATTCAAGATGCTCGCCCCAGCGCATGCGCGCGCGGCCCTTGATGATGTAGATCACGCTTTCGAGATGGCCATGATGGTGCGCGCCGGTCTTGGCGTCAGCGTGAATCGTGACTGTACCGGCCCATAATTTCTCGGCGCCGACGCGGGCGAAATTGATCGCCGCCTTGCGGTTCATGCCGGGGGTTTGTGCGGTATTGCCGTCGAGCTGATTAGCGCCGACGACGCGGACGCCATCATGCTTCCAGTCTGGCGTGGCGTGACTATGGACGCTGCCGTCAGCGTGGCTGTGTTCGTGGGTGTGTTCGTCTCTGTGGCTCATGGCGTTGACCGCTCTCTGATTTTATTGAGGGATGTTGAAATTAAATGACGCGCCTTGTTCCAGGCACGTCACACAGGCGCTGACATTAATCGGCCGGCGGTACATAACCTTGGGCAGCATCGGCGCCATCACCGAAGAAATGCTTTTCCATTTGCGTCGCCAGATATTTGCGCGCGCGCTGGTCAGCCAGATTCAGGCGGTTTTCATTGACCAGCATGGTCTGATGCTTGAGCCAAGCAGCCCAGGCTTCCTTCGAGACGCTTTCATAAATGCGCTTGCCCAGCTCACCCGGGTAAGGGGCGAAATCCAGTCCTTCAGCTTCTTTTTCCAGCTTAATACATTGCACCATGCGTGACATTGTGATTCTCCGAGCGAAATTATAAAGTTTTGATGAATACCAGCGACTTGCGCTGCCAGTTATACATATGCTGCCTGTCCTTGGGCAAATCATCGACTGTCGCCGGCACGAAGCCGCGCTTGATGAACCAGTGCGCGGTGCGCGTGGTCAGCACGAACAGCTTCTTGAAGCCGGCCGCGCGTGCGCGCACTTCCATGTGCTTCAGGATGCGCTCGCCATCGCCTTGCGCCTGCACGTCCGGGTTCACCGTCAGGCACGCCATCTCGGCCATGCGTTCGCCCGGGAAGGGATAGAGCGCCGCGCAGCCAAAGATCACGCCGTCATGGTCGATGACGGAAAAGTTATCGATCTCGCGTTCGATCAGCTCGCGGCCGCGCTTGACCAAGGTACCGTCGGCTTCGAGCGGCTCGATCAGTTTCAGGATACCGCCGACATCTTCAATCGTCGCTTCACGCAGGCGCTCGAGGTTTTCGCTGCTGACCATGGTGCCTACGCCATCATGGGTAAAGATTTCCAGCAGCGCCGCGCCATCGGTCGAGAAGGGCACGACATGCACGCGCGGTACGCCGCTGCGCGAGGCTTTCACGCAGCTCTCGAGATAATAGGCGGTGTCGGGCGGCAGGTGCTTGGCCTTCAGCAGGGCGTCGGCTTGTGCGGCAGTCAGCTCGCGCAATTCCTTGTCATGAATGTCGGTCATCAGCGGGGTTTCCGTGATGAAGATCAGCTTGTCGGCGCGCAGCGCGGTGGCGGCTTCGACGGCGACATCTTCCATGGCCAGGTTGAAGGCTTCACCGGTGGGCGAAAAGCCCAGGGGCGACAGCAGTACCAGACCGTTTGCAGCCAGGATCGGATTGATCGTTTCAACGGCGATCTTGCGCGTCAGGCCCGTGAACTCAAGGTCGACGCCATCGATCACGCCGATCGGCCGGGCGGTGACGAAATTACCGGAGATGATGCGAATCGCCGCATGTGCCATTGGCGTATTCGGCAAACCCTGGCTGAAGGCGGCTTCGATATCGAGGCGCAATTCGCCGGCGGCTTCCTTGGCGCATTCCATCGCCGACGAATCCGTGATGCGCAAGCCGTTATGGAAACGCGCGCTGACATTACGCAAGCCGAGCTGCTCTTCGACCTGCGGCCGTGAGCCGTGCACGATCACGACGCGTATGCCGAGCGCATGCAGCAGGGAGAGGTCTTGCGCCAGCACCGGCAGTGCGCCGGCAGAGACTAGCTCGCCCGGAAACGCGACCACAAAGGTCTTGCCGCGAAAGGCGTGGATGTAAGGCGCGACCGAACGCAGCCACTGGACAAATTGTTCTGGGTTTTCCATGTGGGGCATTATAGAGCGAATTGCCGCATTCACCAGCGCGCGCAGCGGCACGGCGCTGCATTTCCTCTATAATCCGACGCTCAATGAACGCCCCCGATCCCACTAAAAAACCTGTGCCGCCCCGGCGTGACGCAAAACGCCTGCCGACTGACGCTCAGCGCGGTGCGCAGCCTGCTGCCGCGCGGCGTCCGCGTCCGCCTGCCGCACCTGCTGTTGCGCCGGTGCGCAATCCTCTGCCGCCTATCGTTTTTCCAGAAGAGTTGCCGGTCTCGGGCAAGCGTGCCGAGATCGCCGCAGCCATTCTGGCCAATCAAGTCATCATCGTCTGTGGCGAGACCGGCTCGGGCAAGACTACACAGCTGCCGAAAATCCTGCTCGAACTCGGCCGTGGCCAGCTCGGCCTGATCGGCCATACCCAGCCACGCCGGATCGCCGCCTCGTCGACCGCGAAACGTATTGCCCAAGAACTCGGCACGCCACTGGGCGAGAACGTCGGCTTCAAGGTGCGCTTCAACGATACGCTGACCAAGGGCGCGTCGGTGAAGCTCATGACCGACGGTATCCTGCTGGCGGAAACGCAGACCGATCCGCTGCTGAAGAATTACGACACGATCATCATCGATGAAGCGCATGAGCGCAGCCTGAACATCGATTTCCTGCTCGGCTACCTGAAGACCTTGCTGCCGCGCCGGCCTGACCTGAAGATTATCATCACCTCGGCGACCATCGACGCGGATCGTTTTGCGCGCCACTTTGGCCGTCCCGACCATCCGGCGCCGGTCATCGAAGTCTCAGGCCGTCTGTATCCGGTCGAAGTGCGTTACCGGCCGGTCGAGCCGCTCGAAGCGCCTGTGGCAACGTCCGGCAAGCCGGAGGCGAAGCCCGCGCCGAACAAGCAAAAAGAGCAGCGCGATTTAATGGACGCTGTCGTCGACGCGGTCGATGAACTTGCCCGCATCGGTTCCGGTGATGTGCTCGTGTTCCTGCCCGGCGAGCGCGAAATCCGCGATACCGCCGAAGCCTTGCGCAAGCATCATCCGCCGCATGTGGAAATCCTGCCGCTGTTTGCGCGCCTCTCGGCGCAAGAGCAGGAGCGCGTCTTCAAGACCTCCCATGCGCGCCGCATCGTGCTGGCTACGAATGTCGCCGAAACTTCGCTGACGGTACCCGGCATTCGTTACGTCGTCGATGCGGGTCTCGCGCGCGTAAAGCGTTACAGTTACCGTAACAAGGTCGAGCAGCTGCAGATCGAACCAGTCGCGCAGTCGGCTGCGAACCAGCGCGCCGGTCGCTGCGGCCGTGTCGCTGCCGGCGTTTGTATCCGCCTTTATTCGGAACAGGATTACCTGCTGCGGCCGAAGTTCACCGAGCCGGAAATTTTGCGATCTTCGCTCGCCGCTGTCATCCTGCGCATGAAATCCCTGCGCCTGGCCGATGTCGAAACGTTCCCGTTTATCGAGCCGCCGCCGGGTCGCGCCATCGCCGACGGTTACCAGCTGCTGCAGGAACTCGGCGCGGTCGATGACAATAATCTGCTCACGCCCATGGGCCGCGAGCTGGCCAAGCTGCCACTCGATCCGCGCGTGGGTCGCATGATACTGGCTGCGCGCGACAATGCCTGCTTGACGGAAGTAATGATCATCGCCGCCGCGTTGTCGGTGCAAGATCCGCGCGACCGGCCACTGGAAGCGCAGGGCGCAGCCGATCTCGCGCACAAGAAATTCGCCGATGAAAAGTCCGAATTTGCGAGTTACCTGAAAATCTGGAAATGGTTCGAAGACGCGATCGAGCACAAGAAAACGAATCGCCAGCTGCAGGATAACTGCCGCGCGAGTTTCCTGTCGCAGACGCGCCTGCGCGAATGGCGCGACGTGCATTCGCAGCTGCTGACCATCGTGCGCGAGCAGGGCTGGCGCTTGAACGAGCTGCCGGCGACGTATGAGCAATTGCATACAGCCTTGCTGGTCGGCTTGTTGGGCAACATCGGCTTCAAGTCCGACGAAGAGCAGCATCACCTCGGCGCGCGCGGCATCAAGTTTTTCATATGGCCTGGCTCGACGCTGGCGAAAAAAGCCGGCAAATGGATCATGGCTGCCGAGCTCGTCGACACGACGCGACTCTATGCGCGTTGCGTGGCGCAGATACAGCCGGAATGGCTCGAGCGCGTCGGTGGGCATTTACTGAAAAAGAGTTATGGCGAGCCGCGCTGGGAAAAGCGCACTGCGCAAGTCTCGGCCTTCGAGCGCGCCACGCTCTACGGTCTGGTCGTCTACAGCCAACGACGAATCAATTTCGGCGCGATCAATCCGCGTGAAGCGCGTGAGCTGTTCATCCGCGATGCGCTCGTGGGCGGTGACTTCGATACGCGCGCGCCATTCTTCGCGTTCAATCATAAACTGGTGCGCGAGATTGAAAACCTCGAGCATAAATCACGCCGCGTCGATGTCCTTGTCGACGATGGCTTGATCGCGGCATTTTACGATCAGCTGATCCCGCCGGAAGTTTGCAATGGCATCCTGTTCGAGCAGTGGCACAAACAAGTCACGGCGAAAAATCCGAAGCTGCTGTACCTGAACCGTGACGACCTGATGCGTCATGAAGCGGCGGGCGTGACGACGGAACTATTCCCGAAGCAGATGTCGGTGACCGGCATCGCCATGCAGCTCAGCTATCACTTCGAGCCGGGCGCGCCGCGCGATGGCGTCACGCTCGCGGTGCCGCTGTATGCGCTGAACCAGGTCTCGCCGGATCGCTGCGAATGGCTGGTGCCGGGCATGCTGAAGGAAAAAGTGCATCTGCTGTTGAAGTCGCTGCCACAAAAACTGCGTCGCCATTGCGTGCCGCTGCCCGATTATGCGGCCGGCTTTTGCCAGCGCGTCGAGGATAAAAAAGTCTTCGGTCGCGGCAGCCTGCTCGACGCCGTCATGGCCGATGTGCGCGAGCAGACCGGCATTGCCACGCTGACGTCGGACTACAAGTTTGAGACGCTGCCGGCGCATCACTCGATGAATTTCAAGGTCATCGACGAGCACGGCCGCCAGCTCGACATGGGCCGGAACCTGTCAGCGCTGCAGTCGGAATTCGGTGGCCAGGCGCGTGAGCAATTCCAGAAGATGGCGGAGAATACTTCGCTGGCTTCGCAGCTGGAACCGCCTGTGGCGCCTTCGATCCTGAGCCAGCCGACGAGCCCCACGAAGGATGCGCCTGCTGCAAAAAGCAGCAATGCCAAGAGTAGCGGCGCCAGCACCTCGCATGAAAACCTGACTGCATGGACCTTCGGCGAATTGCCAGAGCTGCTCGAAATCCAGCAGGGCAAAGTGACGCTGATCGGCTTCCCGGCACTGGTCGACAAAGGCACGCATTGCAATCTTGAAGTCTTCGACGATCCGACTGAAGCGGCGCGCATCCATTATCGCGGCATGCGTCGTTTGCTTGCGCTGCAGCTGAAGGATCAGCTGAAGTATCTCGAAAAGAATGTCCCCGGCCTGCAGCAAATGGGCATGCAATTCATGGCGCTCGGCTCGCAGGAAGAATTGCGCGAGCAAATCATCCAGGCCGGCATGGATCGCGCCTGCCTGCAGGAGCCGCTGCCGAAAAATCAGGCAGAGTTTGCGGCGCGTCGCGATGAAGGCAAGTCGCGTCTGAACCTGCTGGTCAATGAAATCGCCAGACTCGCCGGCCTGATCCTGGCCGAGTACAGTTCACTGCCGAAGAAGGTGCAGGGCATCAAGGCGCATGCCGGCGCCGCTGCCGATATCGATGCGCAGTTGAAGGGACTGGTCGGCAAACGCTTCATCGACGACACCGGCTATACCGAGCTGACGCATTTCCCGCGCTATTTGAAAGCGATCAATGTGCGCCTCGAAAAGCTGCGCGCCGATCCGACGCGTGATGCGCGCCTGATGGCGGAATGGGCGCTGGTGGCGACGCCGTGGCAGCGCGCTTACAAGGGCGCGGCGGCGCAAAGCGATCCGAAGATGCATGAGTTCCGCTGGCTGCTGGAAGAATTACGGGTGTCGCTGTTTGCGCAGGAATTACGCACGCCCATGCCGGTGTCGGTGAAGCGTTTGCAGAAGATATGGGAATCGATGCAGCGCTGAGCCTGGTCATTGGCCAGCTTGCGGCGCAAGACATTGCACCCTACGGACGGTGCAAGTTCAGAAGTATGTAGCGATGCGTAAGCTCGTCGCCCCCGGCGTAATGCCTTGCGCCGCATGCCTTAAACATGCTATCCACAGCAGTTTCACGTAAAATCCGCTGAAACCCTTGCCTGCAAAGGCTCGCGCAACCTCACACGAGAACATCATGACCATCAAATCAGACAAATGGATACGCCGCACGGCCCTGGCAACCGGGATGATCGAACCGTTCGAACCCGGTCAGGTACGTGAGCGCGATGGCCAGAAAATCGTCAGTTACGGCACCTCGTCCTATGGCTACGATATCCGCTGTGCCGATGAATTCAAGATATTCACGAACATCAATTCGACCATCGTCGACCCGAAGAATTTCGACGAAAAATCCTTCGTCAATTTCAAGGGCGATTACTGCATCATCCCGCCAAATTCATTTGCTCTCGCGCGCACCGTCGAATACTTCCGCATCCCGCGTAATGTGCTGACAATCTGCCTCGGTAAATCGACCTATGCGCGCTGTGGCATCATCGTCAACGTCACGCCCTTCGAGCCTGAATGGGAAGGGTATGTGACGTTGGAATTCTCCAACACGACACCGCTGCCGGCGAAGATTTACGCCGGTGAAGGCTGTGCGCAAATCCTGTTCTTCGAGAGCGACGAAGTCTGCGAGATGTCGTACAAGGATCGTAATGGCAAATATCAGGGGCAGGTCGGCGTGACCTTGCCCAAGACCTGACTTCTTGCTGAATCATGTCAGCGATGCCTGATCCGCTAACATGATCAGGCTTCGTGGCTTGCCGGGGATTCCACACCGACGAGGCTGAGCGCCTGATGGGTCGTCCCGTCCAGGTTTGCCGGATGCGCCGGCGCAGGTGAATCGGGAGCGTCGAGATAATCTTGCATGGCGTTTTGCAAGGCCATTAAAGTTGCCTGATCCGGGATGACGGGCATGTCGCTCACCAGCACTTGCAGCAGCATGTCACCGGCGTTGCTCAAGTCGATCTTGTCGAAGGCGACCACAGTCGCAGCGAACCCGGGATCGATACTGCCCATCCAGTGCATCAGCACAGCCTGTATGGCTTGAATATCGTTACCGCGCTGGATAAAACCGGCGGCTTCGCCAGCATTGGCGCTGGTCGAAAATTCGAATGCGAGCATCACCGAGGTGCTCGTCATCAGATCTCCTGTCCCGTAATGCAAAGGTGCCTGGACAGCGGTATAGACGGCTGGCGCAGGCACTTGCTGCTCAATCAGTACGTCCAGCTCGGCGATCTCGGCACACGCGTCAGCAATGTGCGCGTTCGCGGCGTTGATGTAGGCGGGTGGGAGTCCGGCACCGGTGTCTTGCACTGAGGCCGGTACGTCATCATGAGGAAGCAGTGCGTTTGCATGGAGTGGTCCATAGCCCGGCGCCGCGACGTGCGGAGCCTCGGCCAAGGCTTGCGCGCCGTCCTCGTCATGATGAAACCAGGCATCGAACTCAGCCTGTGCGTTGGCAATCCGGTCGGTGGCAGCGGCAAGGCGGGTGGGCTGTTGACCACTTCGTTCACATTACTGTCCGGTGGTGTGGGGTCAATATGGGTTACGGGTGGTAGCGGCGTGACGTCCGGTCCGTCAGTGTCATGGTGGGAATCATGCTCGTCATGATGATGGCTGCCGCCGCCGAAGCTGAAGCCAAAGTCGCCGCTGCTGATGCTGCGCACCACGTCTGCCGCCGCGACACCGAGTACAACACCTGTGCTTTCACTGCCGATATCGAGGGCGCTTCCACTCAAGCCGACGCCGGCAGAGCCGGTGATGCTGCTTGAGCTTGACAAGACTTTGACTGCCGCGTCTACCAGGGGATCCGCGCCTGGTTTGATTCCGCCAGCAGTTTCCGTATCAGAGGGGATGTTTTGAGTGTTGTCACCTTGGTTCAATCCGGGGGGCTGCTGAGTCACCGGGGTCACAGGATCAGACGGTGGGATTACTAGCTCAGTGACCGGTGCTACAGGCTCAGTGACCGGTGCTACAGGCTCAGTGACCGGCGCCACAGGCTCAGTGGTCGTAACTACGGGAGGAACTGCCGGAGGAACCACGGGCGGAAGCACAGGAGGAGGCTCAGGTTGTTCAACAAGCGGCCTCGAACCTGGTCCGGGAAGAGTGGTAAGGAGTAATTCGCTGCTCACTAATGGCGAATCGTCGTCATGTTGATTTTGCTTCGTATCGTTATGCAGGTCGCCGCCGTTATTTTGCGCATCTGCCTCAGCGCCAGCAGGCGTATGCACGGCATCATCTGCGGGAACGTTCATGCCGGCGTCGGCTGGACTGAGCGCTGCGTTCTTCATGATGAGCAACTTGTCGAACCATTCGAAGAAATCGTAGATATTCGTAAATGCCTCGAGAGTCTCGGCCGTACCCGCATCGCTCATGCCGAAGAAATCGAGCACATTCCTCATTGCGGCAACGCTAAACAGGCCGTTGGAACCAGACTCCGGGGAAAGGTCGACTGGGTCTGCCGGCGCTTGGGTGATTTTCCCAAGATCGACGTGACACGGGCCATCAGGCAACATGCCTTGGACATCGCTATTTTCGGGAACAGGCACAGGCTCGGCCAAAACAGGCTGAAACTCCACAGTGCAGTCGTCATCAGGCAGCATGCCTTGGGCTTCGTTAATTTCAGGTGCGGGCGCGAGTAGCGCGGGATTTGAATCAGGGACCATGTCGGATGTGGCAGGTGACGGCGTATTGACCGTATCGATATCAGCACCAGAGTCGATGGCTTTCGGCGGCAGGCCTGCATCATGCATCTCGGCCAGATTAGGCGGGGCAGGGGGCGGCGGGGCAAGGGTTGGGCTGCCTGCTGCCGGGTGCTCTGCCGGCGTGCCAGTGCCTGATAGGATCGGGCTCGCATCATGTACGCTGGTGACGCCGGTATTTTCCGTGGATGGGAAGGCTGGGTTTATTCCTGGTGCGGTGGTGAGCTTGTCATTCGGTAAGGCGAGAATGCCTTTCAGGTCGGCGTAACTCATGCCGACCATGGCGAGTAATCCTGCCGTGTCGGTGTTAGCAATGATCGCTGCGAATTTGCCGGTATCGCTCATGCCGGAAAAGGTGATCACCTTCTTGATCTCGGTGGCGGAAAGCTGCGGATATTGGTTCTGGTTTGACTCTTGCGTGGTGTCGCCAGGGGCAATTGGTGTCGTTACAACGGTGGAATTGGTCCAGTACATAGCGCATCCCTCTATTGGCGTGAAGTTGATGGTGCAATATGCTCAGCCATGCTGCGGTGAATGTCAGGGCAGCGCCAGCGGGCACGCAAGGCGGGATAAATTATTGTAAAAAACACAATTATCGAAGTGACAGATTAACCAATCGTCAATTCAACTTCAATGCGATCGATTGAAATCAGGGTGTATTTTGAAGTGGATAAAAGGGGGTGTCGCTGATCCTCAACAGGAGCATTCCTGTCGGGCATTTTGTTGGCGCATCAATGTGAATTTTTTCGCACTTTGCATGCCCACTCAAGCGCAGAGCCAAGCAGCGGGAGCACAACTTTTCCGACGGCGTAAGCCGCGGGATTAGTCACTATCGTGCAAATTTTGCCTTGCTTGATTGTTGGATGGTTATTGGCAATCCCATTGGCTTAGTCCCGCATCATCACTGAAGGCCCTGCAATAAACCGTCTTCAGTAAGAATATCCACAACACTTTGTTCCTCAGGTGCATACACGCCCCGAGCCGCTCGCCAAACCAGCTTCTTGTCCTGCAGTGCAATCAAGGCTTGCTGCACGCCAGGCACATCTGCTTTGACGTCGGCGTTCGGTATGCCTGCCAATTGCATCGCCCTGCGGTACTTGTCCATCGTCGCCGTTTCAAATGGCGCATACGTTTTGGCAGAGGCGGCGATCACTCGCAAGACCGCAAACTGAATTGGCGTCAGGCTGTGAATGACCTCACGTTGAACCTCGTTGACTTCCTCTGCAAGCCGATGAACTTCATCAGCGTATCGATCGGGAGCCGTCGCAACGTCAAGCTCAAAGTCAAAGCGAAACATATCTGCGGCAGAGCCGAGTAGTTCAGGGCGGTATCCGGCTTCGGCAAACAATGGCCAAACTTTTTTTGGTTCCAGCTTGAAGGGCAGGTCAATCTGCTCGCAGAACCAGACGATGAACGCAGGCCCGAGCGTGGGAAAGTTGACCATCGGCGCGCCGAAAAAAGCCTGATCCTTGCTGTTTCGCAGCATGGCGAGTTTGTCCCGGTTCGAGCCGGTGCAGACTATCCGCAGTCCGTGGTGCAGGCTGCTATTGAGTTCGTCGCGCGCGGCCTTGAGGGCGAACAGGGCAGTGATGCCGGACTCTGTGGTGATGGCGTGCTGGGCTTCATCAATCACCAGGACAATCATCTTTTGGGTTTCATCTGACAATGCCACCAGAGCGTCGGTCAAGGAAACGAGCTCGCCAAGGCCCACCCGGTCGAGATCAAAATTCATGACGCCGCCCAGATTCACTTTGTTTAAGCCTGTGCCCTTTGCCAGGCGAAGTAATACGCCATCATTGGCAGCCAATACAGCGCGAATAGCACCGACGATGACGCTGGCCGGATCGGCGTTCGGATTTGCCCAGAGATCGGCATAGACAACGATGGCGCCCGCGCTCTCAATTGCAGGTCGCAGGTCCTCACGCACAAAGGTGGATTTGCCTGTACGCCTTGGGGCGGCAAGGAAAACGCCGGAACTGGCGGCGCTGCCGACGCTGACGGTGAGAATCTGATGGACGAGTTTTTGTGCCAGTTCCTGGCGGTGGAAGACGATGGATGAGTTCGACATGACACGCCTTCTATAAAAAATTATAAAATGATTATAGATCGACTATAACTAGATTATAGGATAGCTATAGATAGATTATAAATCGGTGCATGTGAACCTTCAATTTTTCTTTAAACCAGCGCCAGTGGTGACTTAATCCAGCGCGTCATGCTCAGCCACACCGACCACGCTCAGCGCCTGATGCATCGTCTCGTCGAGGTTCGCCGGATGATCTGGCACAGGTGATTCAGGCGTCGCCAGATAATCCAGCATGGCATTTTGCAAGGCCGATAAAGTCGCTGCGTCCGGGATGACAGGCATGTCGCTGACCAGCACCTGTAGCAGGATGTCGCCGTCATTGCTCATGTCGATAATATCGAAGGCGACGACCGTCGCAATCAGGCAACATGCCTGGGACATAGCTATTTTCTGGAGCAGGCACAGGCTCGGTCACAACAGGTTGAAACTCCGTAGCGCAGGATTCATCAGGCAGCACGCCCTGGACATCGCTATTTTCTGGAACAGGCACAGGCTCGGCTACAACAGGTTGAAACTCTACAGTGCAGGGGCCGTCAGGCAGCATGCCTTGGGTTGCGTTAGTTTCAGGTGCGGGCGCGAGTGGCGCGGGATTTGA
>CANFLV010000038.1 GCA_947448025.1 Oxalobacteraceae bacterium
AGGGCGGATTATACCCGAGCGGCATGTGCTTCAGTAGGGGGAAGTCTGGCTTGAAGTTCAGGCCGGCTCGGCGTGCTCAACCATTAACTGCACCTTCGAGACGCCGTTGTATTCATTGATATCGAGCCGGTAAGCGATCTTCGCGCGGTCGGGCAGGCCGTCTGCGTGATTGAACCAGATCGCGTCATAGCGCTGACCGTTGCGGTCGAGCTGCAATTTCAAATGCTTTTCTTTGAGGACGCGCTGGCTGACGATGCGGAATTCATCACAGAAGCTCGGCGGCGCGAAGCCCTGGCCCCAGACCTGTTCATCGAGCATGCCGATGAATTCGGTCGTAAAGTAGGCGTCTTCCAGCGAGCCATCGGTCTCGATCACGCGCTCGAGCTGCTGTGTGGACAGCCAGCTGCGGCCGACCAGCTCAAATGCGGCCGTGAAGGCGTCGAGATTCTCGGCGCGTATCGTCAGGCCCGCTGCCATCGCATGACCGCCGAATTTTTCAATCAGGCTAGGCGCGCGTTTCGACACAAGGTCGAGCGCATCGCGCAGATGGAAACCGGGAATCGAGCGCCCTGAACCCTTGATCAAACCATGGTCGCCAGACGTAGCGACGCCCGGAGCAAAGGTAATCGTCGGGCGGAAGAATTTATCCTTCAGGCGCGAGGCGACAATACCGATCACGCCCTGGTGCCAGCTCTCGTCAAACACGGTAATGGTATTACTGTCCTTCGGGCTGAAATCATCGAGCATTAAAAGTGCCGTGTCCTGCATGTCGGCTTCTATCGTGCGCCGCTCGCGGTTCATGCCGTCGAGCTGTTCGGCTATCGCCCAAGCGCGGCCTTCGTCGTCGGTGCACAGGCATTCAATTCCCAGCGACATGTCGGACAGCCGCCCGGCCGCATTCAGGCGCGGGCCGAGGCCGAAGCCTAGATCGAAGGGCGTGGCGCGCCGGGCATCGCGCCCGGCGATGCGAAACAAGGCGGCCACGCCGGCATGCATGCGTCCGGCGCGCATGCGCTTCAAGCCTTGCGCGACAAGGATGCGGTTATTCGCATCTAGCTTGACGACGTCGGCGACGGTGCCGAGCGCAACGAGGTCGAGCAGCTGGTCGAGCTTGGGCTGATTCTGCGCATCGAACACGCCGCGCTGGCGCATTTCGGCGCGCAGGGCCAGCAGGACGTAGAACATCACGCCCACGCCAGCGAGGTTCTTGCTCGGGAAGCCGCAGTCGGGTTGGTTCGGATTGACGATCACGCGCGCATCCGGCAGCGTGTCGCCCGGCAGGTGATGGTCGGTGACGACGACCTCAATGCCGCGCCGGTTCGCTTCGGCCACGCCGTCGACGCTGGCGATGCCGTTATCGACGGTGATGATGATGTCGGGGGATTTTTTGTCTTGCGTGAGGGCGACGATTTCGGGTGTCAGGCCATAACCGTATTCAAAACGGTTCGGCACGATGTAGTCGACTTGCGCGCCGAGCAGGCGCAAGCCGCGCAAGGCCACCGCGCAGGCAGTCGCGCCGTCGCAGTCGTAATCGGCGACGATCACGAGCTTCTTGTGCGCGGCGATCGCGTCCGCCAGGAAGCGTGCCGCCGCCTCGATATGCAGCAGGCCGGCCGGCAGTATCAAGCCTTTCAAGTCGCTGGCCAGATCAGCCACCGCAGTCAGGCCGCGCGCGGTGTACAGGCGCGCCAGCACCGGATGGACGCCTTGCTGGCGCAGCATTTCTGAATCGCGGAATGAGTAGGGGCGGGTAGCGATGCGGGTCATGCGCGGTCTTTTTCGTGGTGGTCCGGCGAATTATAGGGCAGCTTCAAGGCTGATCATTTGCGGCGTGTTAGCGGGGCCCTTTCGAGCAGGCATATCTGCTCTGGAGTTAGCCATGACGCAACAACAGGCGTCACGTCAGGTGGATATCATCGCATAACGTTGATAAAAAAATAAGTCGTCCTTAAAATTCAATATAAATTATCAATTTGCTACTTTTTAAAGACTCTATTTTCTCAATACACAATCCTGAGCGCGGCACCCGCGCAGTCCAAGCAAACAATGACGGAGTTCCCCCATGACTAATGTTCACGCTCTCCGAGTCACAGATGCCAACGGCATTTTTCTATATTACAAATACGAAGTGACGGGTGATGACACCAACGACGCATTCAATAGCAATTATCCCAGCAACGCCGGCGTGGTCTACCTGGGCTATGCCCCCGGCGATGACAGCTTCCATGGCGCCGGCGGCAATGACACCATCGACGGCTGCGCGGGGAGCGATCTGCTTGACGGGGGCAGCGGCAACGATGTCTTCGTGCAGAAGGACTTTGCAGGCAATGACACCCTTGTTGGTGGCGCGGGCACGGATACGGCCGACTATACCAGGCGCAGGATGCCGGTAGCAGCATCACGGTGGACATCTCATCCGGGACTGTCTTGAAATTCAACAATGGCGTCGTGCTTGGCACCGATGCTGTCTGGGGCATGGAAAAGATTGTTGGCACCGACTTCGACGACGTGACGCAGGGCGGCATCATGTGGAGTCTGGAGACGCCCTATTTGTCCTTTACCCTCGATGGTGGTGCTGGCGTTGACACGCTGAGTTATCGCAAGGGTGAGGGCACAGCCGGCAGCATCAATCTGAATCTGGGCTCAGGAACGGTCGTCAAATACGCCGGCGGCGCGGAAGTCGGGCGCGACAAGGTGAGTAACTTCGAACACGTCATCGGCTCCAGGCAAAACAATACCCTGACCGGCAGCAGCCGTGATGATTTCCTGGAGGGTGACAGCGGCAACGACATCATCAAGGCGGGTGCCGGCAATGACCATCTGCGTGGCGGCAGCGGCAACGACACCCTCGTGGGCGGCGCCAGGAATGACCAGCTCACGGGCGGTGATGGTAACGATACCTTGAACGGTGGCGGTGGCGATTACGACGATATTACGGGCGGCAATGGAAATGATTACATCGTGCAAAATGTGTCGGGCAGCCACAATTTGATCGATGGCGGTGCGGGTGATGACACTGTCGATTATAGCCAGTCCCCGGTAGGGATCACGAATTGGTATACGGTTAATGTTGAAACTGTCATCGGAAGCCAGCATAACGATCGGTTCTATCCCGGTCATTCCTACACAAACGCTCACACCGTTTTTTTCGGTATGGGATGAGTGAAAGTTGCGGTACGTTCGAGGTGGCATATCTTTACTGGCATTGGTGATGTCGCAACAACAGGCCTCACGTCCGGTTATCTTTCCGATTATCGTTGATAAAAATATAATTCGCCATTAGACTTCAGTCAAAGTTATCAATTTAATACATTTCAACGGCGGCGTCCCTGCGCTGCTCAGTCCCGGATGCGGCGCAGGGGCAGCCCATTCGACATTACGGAGTCTTCCATGACGAACATCCCCAAGACGAACGTCCGATCCATCCCTGTCACAGATGTCAACGGCGCTTTCCTTTACAATAAATACGAAGTGACGGGCGATGACACCAACGATGTATTCAGTAGCTATTACACCCGCAGTGCCGGCGTGACCATCGACCTGAGTTACACCCCCGGCGATGACACCTTCCATGGCGGCCGCGGTAATGACACCATCGACGGTGGCGCGGGTAGTGACCTTCTTTACGGGGACAAAGGCAATGACGTCTTCGTGCAGAAGGATTTCGCGGGCAATGACACCATAGTCGGTGGCGCGGGCATGGATACAGCCGACTATAGCCAGGCGCAGGATGCCGGCAGTAGCATCACAGTGGATATAACGTCCGGTAGCGTCCTGAAATACCAGGAGGGCGTCGTGCTCGGTACCGATGATGTCTGGGGGTTGGAAAAGATTGTTGGCACCGGCTTCGACGATGTAATGCAGGGCGGCATTATGTGGAATCTGGACACGCACTATTTGTCCTTTACCCTCGATGGTGGTGCTGGCGTTGACACGCTGAGTTATCGCAATGGTGAGGGCAAAGCCGGCAGCATCAATCTGAATCTGGGCTCAGGAACGGTCGTCAAATACGCCGGCGGCGCGGAAGTCGGGCGCGACAAGGTGAGTAACTTCGAACACGTCATCGGCTCCAGGCAAAACGATACCCTGATCGGCAGCAAGCGTGATGATGTCCTGGATGGGAACAGTGGCAACGACATCATCAATGCCGGCGCCGGCAATGACGTTTTACATGGCGGCAGCGGTGAGGACGTGCTCAGCGGCGAGGACGGTAATGATCGCTTCCTGCAGGATGTTTTGCGGGAAAACGATACCCTTGATGGCGGGAAAGGATTTGATATCGTTGATTATAGTCAGACCGGTGATACGGGGATGCGGATCTTTGCCGATCTTGCCGATCTTGCCGATCTTGCCAGCGGGACCGTCGGGAAAGTGGCAGGCAATTACATCGTCAGTATGGATACCGTGCGCAATTTCGAAGGCCTCACCGGATCGCTCCAAAATGACTGGATCAATGGCAGCGCGAAAGCCGACTCGCTCAGTGGTGCGCCTGGCGACGACAGTCTCTCTGGTAATGCGGACATCGACACGCTCGTTGGCGGCACAGGCAACGACGTCCTGAACGGCGGTGCCGGCAACGATGTGATCCTGGGCGGAGATGGCAACGACACCATCGTGCAGGACATGAACGGCGGCATTGATAACATCGATGGCGGCGCGGGTGATGATATTGTCGATTTCAGCAATTCCTCTGTAGGTATTGAAGGCAGTTTTTATAATACTTTTCAAATGGCGAATGTCGAAACGATCATCGGAAGTCGTTTCATTGACGCTATTGACGATATTTCCGATTGGCACATTGGCACAAATTCTGTGTTTTTTGGCAATGACGGGGATGACCAATTCAATAGCCGCGGTGGCAATGACACGTTTAATGGCGGTTCAGGCGACGATGTTTTTATTGGCGGTCCCGGATCTGGCGTTTTCATGCAGGAGGACGGTTTCGGCAATGATTATTTTGATGCCCACGATGGACCTGGCACCTTCGATTACAGTCGATTGAAAGGAGCCGGAATTACTGTCAATGCCACAGGCTGGAACACTTATATTGACAAAAGATATATTGAAGGGCCATCTGGAACGGGTCAGGATAAGGCCATTATGGTTCGAAGCTACATCGGTACCCGCTACAACGATGTCTTCCATAATAATTCCGAGTCCCAGATGAATTTTTCGGGCGGCGACGGCGAGGATGTCCTGAGAGGCGGCGGGGCCGGCGATACTTTATCCGGCGGCAGCGGGAATGACCTTGTAGTCGGTGGCATTGGTAATGATCGTATCGTCCAGGAGAGTTTGTCTGGCGACGATAACATCGATGGTGGCGGCGGAAACGATACGCTCGACTATAGCCAGACTACGCCGGCTGGCGTGCGCATCGACTTCGATCTGACGCATGGCACGGCAACGAAATACCGCGATGGCGTCTTGCTCGGTATTGATATCTTTCGAAATATTGAGCACTTCATCGATCAGAACGGTATTGCAGTTCCTGTCGCGACCGATCATGCGGTGGCTGCTGCGGCCACTGGCGACGCCGAACCAGTCATGCTTGAACTGATCGCCTCAGCGCCGACATCGCCTGTCGGTTAAGGACGCGTCAGCGCGTTCATCCTCAAGCAGCCAGTCGTGCGAGCGAGGGCGTTTGCCAGAATTTGCGCAGCTGATGACGGCTCACACGAAATTCGGCAAGCCGCGTATTGTGCGTCATCAGCAGGCGCAGCGCTTCGAGCTGGCCGCTTTTGAGGGCTGCCAGGATTGGTGCGAAACAGTCGCGCTCGAGCAGCTGCAGGCGCTGCAGCCATTCAGCCCAGTCGCCGCCGAGCGCCGCTTCGGCCAACGTATCGTCCATAACCAGGGCGGACGCCGGCGGCTTTGCCAGCAGGGTGCTCAATGAACTTGTCGGCATTGAATTTTGCGCCAGTGCCCGGGCCCAGCCCTGCAGATTGGTGACGGCCGCATAAGTACTGGCGCAGTCGCTGCCAGCGGTCGCTGCACCCCACAGCCACAGTGAATTAATGGGCTTCAAGCCCTGCATCTCACGCGCCGTGTTCACGCTGCCGCCGTGCCAATCCATCTGCACCTCATTTTGCAATTTGCGCCAGTCGCGCGCCTGTGCGCCTTGCGGCATCCAGATATCGATATTGTGACCGCAGGCCGCATCCGGCGTGGCGGTCTGCAATCCGGCCCAGGCATCGGCGCGCATGAACCAGTGGCTGGCGTCGCCGTACAGCAGCGGCATGCCGGCGGCTTCGAAGCTCTGCTGTGCGGTCGCGAACAGGCTGCGTGCATCGGCGTCCGACAGTGCCAAACGCCGCGTATCCGTCAGCACCAGATGGTCGCGCGTGATGTGGAAATGCACCGGCTGCAAAATGAACCAGACGCCCGACTCGGGCTTCTGGCCAAAGCGCGCCATCGCAGCCGCAGCCACGGGCGGGCTCGATTCTTCAGGGGCGGGCAAGCCGAATTTTTCAGCTAGCCATTGCTCATGCGGTAGGGCGCGGGCGAAGTCATCAAATTCAACGCGGGGCGCAGCACTGGCGCGCGCCAGCAGCAGGGCCAGCGACGGTGCTTGCGCGGCGCGCAGCAGATCCTTCGCCAGCTCAGCCGGCGGCAAACTGAAGGGTAACAATAAATCGATTTGCTTCATGCGCAGTGCCTGGTCATTACTTGTTCTTTCTTGTTCGCTTGCGGCGAATTATAGGGCCGATCACGGTGCCTGCGCTCTGGCGCGCATTGACGTCATCTATCCCTGATGCATCGACTGGCCTTTCAAATCCGGTGTTTGTCGTGAAATCGAATAATAGTAATTATTATTTTTGCAATCAAATTGCAATAAAAATAACTTTCGTTTATCGTCGACGCACGAATTATCTAATTGACCATTTTTTGCGCGCGATTACCTGCGTGGCTGCTGATCGCCAGTTTATTTTCCCCATTTCCCCAAGGAGGCCACCATGGCTACAGTTCGCAAGTTCCCGGTTACCGATGCAAACGGCAATATCCTTTATTATGAATACGCGTACAGCGGTGATGGCAGCGACAATTTTATTGTGGGTGGCAGAGGCAACGATACGCTCATCGGCGCGGCGG
Source organism: Oxalobacteraceae bacterium (assembly GCA_947448025.1). Taxonomy (GTDB): domain Bacteria; phylum Pseudomonadota; class Gammaproteobacteria; order Burkholderiales; family Burkholderiaceae_D; genus CANFLV01. The sequence continues at coordinate 7,090 of CANFLV010000038.1, forward strand.
GTGATGACTTCCTGGTCGGCGATTCCGATCCCTACTTTGTTCCTGCCGATGGCGCCACTGGATACAGTGATTTCATTGATGGTGACGCCGGCAACGACACCCTGATTGGCTGTGCTGGCAACGATACCCTGCGCGGTGGCAGCGGCAAAGATCAGCTCGAAGTAGTCAATGGCCACGGCCTGTTCCTGCAAGATGACTGGGACAGCAATGACACCATCGTATCTGGCAGCGTCTTTGGCGGCACAGTCGACTATCGGCTCGCCAATAATCAAGCCGGCGCCATCGTCGCCGACCTTGGTGCTGGTAGTGTCAAAAAATACCTTGCCGGTAAGAGCATGCCAACCCAGGATTCCCTGACCTATGTTAATGCCATCATCGGCAGTGACGGCGGCGATACGCTCAAGGGCAACAGCAGCGCCAATACGCTCAGCGGCGCAGGCGGCAATGATGTCATCGATGGCGCCAATGGCAATGACGTCCTGCAGGGCGGCGACGGCGCCGATACGCTCAAGGGTGGCGCGGACGATGATCGCATCAATGGCGGCAACGGCGATGACCTGATCCTGCAGGCCATCATCAAGAATCCCACTGCCGGTCAGACGGGTACTTACATTGAAAATGACACCATTGATGGCGGCGCCGGTATCGATACGCTGGATTACCGCAGCTCCGTCTCGGGTACCAGCGTGCGCCTCGATCTCGATGGCGCTGAAGTTGAAAAGTATTTGGCAGGCAAACTGGTCGGGACCGATCGCATCAGCAATATCGAGCTCTTCATTGGCACAGCCGGCAGCGATACGCTATCGGGTGGCCTGAGCAATGCCACGCTTGATGGCGCCACTGGCAACGATGTGCTGGATTACCGCGGACTGGAAAACGTGAGCATCCAGCTCGATGTTGCCAGTGGCACCGTCGTCAAGTTACGTGATGGCGTCAGCATCGGCAATGACAGCTTCCGTAATGTCGAGCGCTTCTCAGGCAGCGGCGGTGACGATGTCATGACAGGTTCGACCGGAGTTGATATCTTCTTCGGCCTATCCGGCGACGACACACTCATAGGCGGAGCGTGGGTGGACCAACTCGATGGCGGCGACGGCAATGACCTGATTAATGGCGGCAGCTTCATCGGCACACTGAGCGGCGGCGATGGTGACGATTTTATCCTGCAAGACGATTACCATGGCCTGGCGACGATTGATGGTGGTGACGGCTTTGATACGCTGAGCTATCTGCAAGGTCCAACCGGCAACGGCTACGTCTATGTCAATCTCACTGCCCAGGCGGGGATCAAGTACAACAGCAAAGGCGACGTGATCAATCGTGACACGGTCAGCAATATCGAGGCCGTCATCGGTTCGCGGCAAAATGATAACCTGACCGGTGCCGGCAACGCCGAGCGTCTGGACGGCAATGCCGGCAATGACACCCTCATTGGTAATGCCGGCAACGATACCTTGATCGGCGGTGACGGTAGTGACTGGCTGCGCGGCGGTGTCGGCGATGACTCCCTCAGCGGCGGCACCGGCAATAACAGATTGGACGGCGACGCCGGTAACGATATCCTCATTAGTGGCGGCGGCAATGACAGCTTGAATGGCGGCGATGGTAACGACCTGTTCGTGATGAACAATTTGCAGAGCAACAATGTGCTCAATGGCGGCGCCGGTGTCGACCGCATCGACTATAGCGGCATCAGTGATGCCGGCTTCAGTGTCAGGGTGGATTTAAGCAAGGGAATCAGCCAGAAACTCCTTAACAGTCTTACCGTCAGGAATGACACGCTGGTCAATATCGAAGCGGTAACAGGCTCGGGTAACGGCGATTGGCTCAACGGCAGCGCACTTGCCGATGGTTTCGATGGTGGGGGTGGCAATGATCAACTGCTCGGCAATGCAGGTAACGATACGCTCAATGGCGGCAGCGGCAACGACAGCATGGCGGGCGGCGATGGCAATGATCTGATTGTCCAGGATAATTTTTCTGGCAGCGATACCGTCGATGGCGGCGCTGGCGTCGATACGCTCGACTACAGCCTGATTCAGAAGATTGATAGCATCGCTTTTGGCGGCGTCACCGTCGATCTGGCTGCAGGCAGCGCTGTCAAAAACCAGAATGGCCAGGTCGTTGGCACTGATGTCCTGAGCAATATCGAAGCCGTCAGTGGCAGCGCTTATGACGATCGTATTGTCGGCACGGCCAAGGCTGAAACGCTGGAGGGTTTGGACGGCAATGACACGCTCAATGGCGGCGGCGGCAATGATGTCCTCAGCGGCGGTGCCGGCAATGACCTGATCGTTCAGGATCATTTCAATGGCAGCGCGACGATATATGGCGGCACTGGCGTCCTTCCCGAGGGACCGGTCGCAACGAATTACGATACGGTGGATTATAGCCAGGCGTCATTGGCGGGTGCCCGTATCGTTGCCGACTTCATGGGTGGTACCGTAAAAAAATATCAGGGCGACGTACTGCTTGGGACCGACGTCCTGATCAATGTCGACCATGTCATCGGTTCCGCCGGAGACGATGTGATGATCGCGAGTCGCGACGCCTGGGACTTGAATGGCGGCGCCGGCAATGACTTATTGCAGGGCTTTGGCGAGAATGCCCTGCTTGCCGGCGGCGATGGCGATGACGAAATCGTGTTGGGCGTCGGTACAGCTATCACCAACGTCGACGGCGGCGCCGGTTTCGATGGCATGAGTTGCGAGCGCGAGACGAGCGCTGTAATCGTCAATCTGGCCGCCGGCACGGTCAGCCTCATGCAAGCCGGTGGTCTGGTACAGATCGGTAGCGTGAGCAATATTGAATGGGTCTACGACTCCAGTTATGACGATACGCTCATTGGCAGCGCAAACGGCGACTATCTGGATTGCGGGTCCGGCAATGACATTCTCAACGGCGATGGCGGTCGCGATGCATTGAGTGGCGGCTCGGGCAACGATACCCTCAATGGCGATGCTGGTGATGATCAGATCGACGCTGGCGTCGGCAATGATGTCATCAACGGCGGCGCGGGTTTTGACACCATCGTGCAAAGTGCATTTGCCGGCAACGATACGATTGATGGCGGTGATGGTGATGATGTGGTCGACTACAGCACCATCATGGATGGGCGCAGCAGCATTGCAGTCGACCTTGGCAATGGTACGGTCACAAAGTATCTCGACGGCGTGGCAGTCGGGACGGATACGCTGCGCAATATTGAAAACATTGTCGCCACCAGCAAGAGCGACACGATGACGGGCGGATCGACTGGCGATGTATTGAGCAGCAACGAGGGCAACGATGTGCTCAACGGTCTTGCCGGTAACGATACGCTCATCGGCGGGTATGGCGCTGATGACATCAACGGTGGCAATGGTGACGATCAGGTCGTGCAAGATGATTTCCTCGGCAGCGACACGATAGACGGTGGCTTGGGCTCTGATACGGTCGATTATAGTGCTCCGCAAGACCAGCTTAGCAGGATCGAGCTGGACCTCGCGACGGGCTTCGCCTTCAAATACCTGCGCGGCGAGCCGATTAACCTGGACATCATGCACGAGATTGACAATGTCATTGCGACCGCATCCAGCGATATTGTCAAAGGCGATGGTGGCAATAATGCGCTGGTCGGCAATGGCGGTGACGACAGTCTTGATGGCCGGGCGGGTGATGACGAGCTGATGGGCGACGCCGGCAATGACAGCCTCAATGGTGGTGACGGCAGCGATCTGCTGAGCGGTGGCGTGGGCAATGACCTCAGCGCAGGCGGCGCTGGTGACGACATGATCTGGCAATTTGAATTGACCGGTAACGATACGATCGATGGCGGTTCTGGTAGCGATACTGTCCTCTACCATAACCTTGCTCTTGGGGATAGCTTCATCGTCGTCGACCTCGCCGCCGGTACCGTCCACAAGTTCCAGCATGGACTGGAAACCGGCATCGATACCCTAAGTAATATCGAAGGAATCACAGGCACCGGCGGCAACGATACGATCAATGGCAGTAGCAATGCCGATAAGCTCGACGGCGCCGAGGGCAGCGATGTCATCGCCGGTGGCGCCGGTGATGATTATGTCTTGCAAAGCGACCATACCGGTAACGATACGCTAGATGGCGGCTCGGGCAACGATGTTCTCGACTACAGCGGCGCCACTGCAAGTCTGGACCACGTCACGGTGGATCTCAAGAGCGGCATAGTCCAGAAATGGCACGATGGCGCCATCAGCGGCACCGATACCATCCAGCTTTTTGAAAGCATCGTTGGCAGCGCGCATGACGATGTCATGACTGGCAATGATCAGGCAAACGTCTTTATTGGTAGTGCCGGCAATGACACGATCAATGGCGTGTACGGTAACGATCTGGTCGACGGTGGCAGCGGCAATGATCTCCTGTATTTCGGCTGGGACAATGACGACATCAGGGGCGGCGACGGGGATGACCATTTCGTCTTCGACGGCGCCACTGAAAGCGCGACGCTGGATGGCGGTTCAGGCCGCGACACCCTCGATTACAGCTTGTCGTCGCTGGAAGACGGCCGCATCGTCGTCGATCTTGCTGCCGGAACGGTCACGAAATTCCTTGGCGACCTAAACCTCGGCACGGACGTCTTCAGCAATATCGAGTCCGTCATTGGCACTGGGCACGGCGATGCCATCGTCGGCAGCGCACTGGATGATTTGATCAATGGCCTGGGCAATGACACGCTCTCCGGTGGCGATGGCAATGATCACTTCATGCAGCTGTCAGCCAGCTCGAATGCCCGCATCGATGGCGGCGCCGGCTTCGATACGGTCGATTACAGCCAGCTGGATAACAGTGGCGTGAGTATCATCGTTGATCTCGCCGCAGGCACGGTGCAGAAATACCAGGCCGGTCAGCTTGTAGGTCAGGATACGCTGACCGGTGTAGAGCAGGTCATCGGTACGCGCAACAGCGACAGCATGATGGGCACGCAGCTGGACGAAGTTTTAATCGGCGGCGGCGGCGATGACACCCTGCACAGTGGCGGTGGTAACGATACCCTCGATGGCGGTAGCGGCAATGATGCCTTGTATTACGGCGGCACCCTCGCTGTGATCTCAGGCGGGGCTGGCGATGACCACATCGTTCTCCTGCAAGCCTACGATGGCGCGCATGTCGGTGGTGTTCAAAGTACTGATGTCCTGGACGCGACCAATCGGGCGACTGTCGATGGTGGTCAAGGTAATGATGTGATGGATTACACCTCGGCCGGATTGACCGAAATCTACACTTATTCGCATAGCTTCGATCCGGAAGTCCTGCACGTCGGTAAAGTAATTGAAACTGACATTAGATATATTGTTGGAGACGACGATCTCACAAATATTGAAAATGTCGTGGCGCCGGTTCATTCTGGGGATCCGGTCATTACTCTTGATCCAGTTAGTGATCCGATATTGATCAACGACCAGCTCGTTCCTGCGGATTTGATGATTATTGGCGACCCGGTCGTCAGGCAATTAGATTCGAGCATTTTCATCATCTGAACGGACTGAGTCTGATGTGCGGGCCTTGTCATCGGGTGAATCAGGCGATGGCAAGGCCACCACAGGCTTACATCACAGGCAAGCATTCAGGCAATCCACTCTGTACGAAACGGCAGCGCGCTTAGTCGGGCTGCCGTTTTTTTGCTGGCCGTGAGGTATTTTCAGGTCAACTCCTCACTGTGCATTTTGCCTTTTCCTGTGATTCTGACCATACTAACTGAACGAAGTCTGTTCGACGCCTCCATTATTTGTATGGCAAACTTCGCCGTACATTCAAAAGATGCGGCACATACCTGCTACTCAAGTCTGCCAGGTGGTTTGCCCGCCGCGTTTTTTTTCCAGGAGTCGTGCATTGAGCTTCACAAAAAACCTGCCGTTCGAATTGCGCGTGGGCTTGCGTTACACGCGGGCCGGACGTCGCAGCGGCCGTAACAGTTTCATTTCCTTTATTTCCCTTATCTCGATGGCTGGCATTGCGCTCGGCGTGGCGGCATTGATCGTCGTGCTGTCCGTGATGAACGGCTTCCAGAAAGACGTGCGCGACCGCATGTTGTCGGTGCTCGCGCATGTTGAAGTGCTCGGCGCCGAGGGCAGCCTGCCGAACTGGCAGGCAGTGGCGCAGCAGGCATTCCAGAACAAGGAAGTCATCGGTGCCGCGCCTTATGTCGCAGCACAGGCGATCATGAGTCGCGACGAAGGCTTCCGTGGCGTGGTCGTGCGCGGTGTCCTGCCAGCGGAAGAGCCGAAGGTGTCGGATGTCGCGGCGCAGGTAAAGCAGGGCAGTCTCGCTGATTTGCGGCCCGGTGAATTCAATATCGTGCTCGGCGGCGAACTTGCGCGCGCGATGCGCGTCAAGCTCGGTGACAAGGTCACCATGGTAGCACCGCAAGGGCAGGTCACGCCGGCTGGCGTGATCCCGCAGCTGAAGCGTTTTAATGTGGTCGGTATTTTTGAAGCTGGCCATTATGAATTCGATTCCACGCTCGTCTTCATCCACATGGACGATGCGATGCGCCTGTTCCGCCTCGAAGCGCCCTCGGGCGTACGCTTGAAGCTGGCCGACATGCAGCGCGCCCCGCAAGTCGCGCGCAGCCTGCAAAACAGCATGACGGCCGATGTCATCGTCAGCGACTGGTCCAAACAAAACAGGAACTGGTTCGCCGCCGTGCAGACAGAAAAGCGCATGATGTTCCTGATCCTCGCGCTGATCATCGCCGTGGCCGCCTTCAATCTCGTCTCGACGCTGGTGATGACGGTAACCGACAAACAGGCGGATATCGCGATACTGCGCACGCTGGGCGCGTCGCCGGCCTCGATCATGAAAATCTTCATGGTGCAGGGCGCAATCGTGGGCTTGCTCGGTACCTTCATCGGCGTCAGTCTGGGCGTCATCGTTGCGCTGAATATCGATGTGATCGTGCCCTTCATCGAAGGCCTGCTCGGGATTCAATTCCTGCCGCGCGACATTTACCTGATCAATGCCTTGCCGTCGGATTTGCGCTGGCCGGATGTCGGCAATATTGCCCTGATGGCTGTAGTGCTGGCTTTCCTTGCGACGCTTTACCCAAGCTGGTGGGCCGCGCGCGTGAAGCCGGCTGATGCCTTGCGTTATGAATAAGCGGGTGACTCTGTCATGAACGAGAAGAATATGGAACCAGCAGTCCTGTCGTGCCAGAACCTCGGCAAGACCTTTACCCAGGGTGATTATGCCGTCACGGTCTTGCGCACCGTCGATTTTGCCGTCAAGCGAGGCGAGCGCGTGGCCATCGTCGGCGCTTCCGGTTCCGGTAAATCGACGCTGCTGCATCTGCTCGGCGGGCTTGATACGCCCACGACGGGCACGGTCAGTTTGCTGGGTCAGGATTTTGCACGGCTGGGCGAGACTGCGCGCGGCGACCTGCGTAACAAATCACTCGGCTTCGTGTATCAATTTCATCATTTGCTGCCGGAGTTTTCCGCGCTGGATAACGTCGCCATGCCGCTGATGATCCGCCGCGTAGATCGCGCCACGGCACGCTTGACGGCAACAAAGATCCTGACGCGCGTCGGCCTCGGCCATCGACTCACGCATGTGCCGGGCGAGCTGTCCGGCGGCGAACGCCAACGCGTCGCGCTCGCGCGGGCACTCGTGACCGAACCGGCCTGCGTGCTGGCCGATGAGCCGACCGGCAATCTTGATCGGGTCACCGCACAGACGACCTTCGATTTGATGCTGGAACTTTCGCGTACGCTCGGCACGGCCTTCGTTATCGTTACCCACGACATCGAACTGGCGCGTCACTGCGACCGCATCCTGCGCCTGTCGGAGAACGGGCTGCAGCCCTATGTGGATTGATACACACTGCCATCTGGACGCCAGTGAATTCGCAGGCGAGCAGGGCGCGATCGTCGCCGCTGCCGTGCAAGCTGGCGTGGAGATGATCGTGATCCCGGCCATTGAGCGCCGCAATTTTTCCACCGTGGCGGCGCTGGCGCAGCAATATCCGCAATGCGCTTATGCGCTCGGCATCCATCCGGTCTTCGTGCCGCAGGCCGAGGAAGCTGACCTGCAGGCGCTGCGCGACGCGATACCCGCAGCGATGGCCGATCCGCGTTTCATCGCCATCGGTGAGATCGGACTCGACTTCTTCCTGCCGGAATTGACAGTTAGCCCACTGCGCGAAAAACAGGAATACTTCTACACTGAACAGTTGAAAATCGCGCGCGATTTTGATTTGCCGGTATTGCTGCATGTGCGGCGCTCGCAGGACATCATTCTCAAGTATTTGCGCCGTATCAAAGTGGTCGGCGGGATTGCGCATGCCTTCAACGGCAGCCATCAGCAGGCGCAGGCTTTTGTCGCGCTGGGTTTCATGCTCGGGCTGGGTGGCGCGATGACCTTTACGCGGGCCTTGCAGATACGCCGGCTGGCCACTGACATGCCATTGTCGGCGTTAGTGCTGGAAACCGATGCACCGGATATATCGCCGGCGTGGCTGCATCCGGCGCGAAACAGTCCTCAGCAATTGCCGGCCATCGGTGCGCTGCTGGCAGAATTGCGCGGCATGTCGCCGGAGGCGGTGGCCTTGGCGACGTCGGCGAATGCACGAGTGGCATTACCGCGACTGCCTGAACCATGAGAGTGACGGCATGACCTGATCGATGAAGGGGAGGCTTGGGTGCGCACTGCAATTCTGGCCTTTGTTATCGGCGTGGTCTGGCTCCAGTATCAGGCGCAGCTGCCCGAATTCAATAGCGTCGTCACCTTGCTATGCGCCGCATTATTGCTGCTCGTTTGTGCAGTCCGGCTGCCATCATCGACTTCCAAAACGTCTTTTAAAACATCTTTTAAAACATCTTTTAAAACATCTTTTAAGATTCCCTTACTGCTCGTCTCGGGCATCAGCCTGGGCTTCGGCTGGTCTGCCTTGCTCGCCCATCAGCATCTGGCCGAATCGCTCGCGCCGCAATGGGAAGGCCGCGACCTGCGCGTGATCGGCACCATCGCGAGCTTGCCTGACTATTTTTCCCAGGGGGTGCGTTTCAATTTTAACGTTGAGCGCGCCGTCGATCCGGCCGATGGCGCAAGCGTGGCAATTCCCTCGAAGATTGCGCTGTCGTGGTATGCGCCGCTGAACAGCGAGGGTTCGCGAGCCATCACGGAGCTCGCACCCGGCGAACGCTGGAACCTGACCCTGCGCCTGCGTCGCCCGCACGGCAATGCGAATCCCTTTGGCTTCGATTATGAAGTCTGGCTGCTCGAGCAAAATCTGCGCGCCACCGGCTATGTGCGCACTGACCCGCATAACGAGCGGATCAACGGCTTCGTTCCTTCATTCGGCAATGCAGTCGAGCGCTGCCGCAGCTGGCTACGCGCGCGCATACTCGCTGCCTTGCCGGCGCAGCCTTATGCCGGCGTCCTCGTCGCACTCGTCGTCGGCGACCAGAAAGCCGTGAGCCAGGCTGACTGGCAGATTTTCAATCGCACCGGCATCGGCCACCTGATCTCGATTTCCGGCCTGCACATCACGATGATCGCCGGGCTCGCCGCGGCGCTCGTGTCGGCTTTGTGGCGGCGCTCGTTTTTTACGCAGGCGTCCTTGCCGCTGCGTCTGCCAGCGCAAAAGGCGGCCGCGCTTGCGGGCGTATTGACGGCTTTGCTGTATGTGCTGCTGGCGGGTTTCGGCGTGCCGGCGCAACGTACACTGTATATGGTCAGCGTGGTCGCGCTGGCGCTTTGGTGCGGGCGGCTGACCAGCATTTCGCATGTACTGTGCACCGCTCTGGCAGTAGTGCTTCTGCTCGATCCGTGGGCGGTGCTGTGGCCGGGTTTCTGGCTGTCGTTTGGCGCCGTGGCAGTGATCCTTTATGCCTCGGTCGGGCGCACGGTATTGCAGCCGGCGCAGGATTTACCGTTGCGCCAGCGCTGGCTGCACGTACTCAAATCCGCGGCGCATATGCAATATGTGGTCACGCTCGGTCTCGTGCCTTTGAGCCTGCTGCTGTTCGGCCAGCTATCGCTCGTCAGTCCGCTGGCGAATGCGATCGCGATTCCACTAATCAGTTTGCTCGTCACGCCGATGGCCTTGTTCGGCAGCGTGCTGCCGATGCCGCTCGCCGTGCCGGTGCTCTTTGTCGCGCATGCGCTGGTCGCGGCGCTCGCGGCGGTGCTGGGCTGGATGAGTGCCTGGCCGGCGGCGGTCTGGAGCGCCGCCTTGCCCTCATGGCCAGCGTTTGCCTGCGCCCTGGTTGGCATTGCCTGGCTGCTCGCGCCGCGCGGTTGGCCGCGGCGCTGGCTCGGGTTATTCGCGCTGCTGCCGCTGGCCTTGCAGACACCCGCGCATCCGGCTGAGGGTGAGCTGACCGTGACCGCCTTCGATGTCGGGCAAGGCATGGCGCTGCTGATCGAGACAGCGCATCACCGCCTGCTGTATGACACCGGCCCGGTCTATTCGCCGGAGTCCGATGGCGCCAGCCGGGTGCTGCTGCCTTACCTGAAAGCGCGCGGCATCAACGGCATCGATGGCCTGATCATCTCGCATAATGACAATGACCATTCCGGCGGGGCGCTGTCAGCGATAAGGGATTTGCACATAGGCTGGGTCGCGACATCTTTGGCGGCGGGCAGTGCGATCGTGCAGGCAGCACCGCAGCACCGGCCCTGTTTCGCTGGCCAAAGCTGGGTCTGGGATGGCGTGCGCTTCGACATGCTGCAGCCCGCCTTCGCCAGTTACGCCGACCTGCATCTGAAACCGAATGCGCGCAGCTGCACGCTCAAAATTACGCGCGGTGCCCGGTCGGTCCTGCTGGCTGGCGACATCGAAGCGGCGCAAGAGGCGCAGCTCATTGCACTGTATGGCGCAAGCCTCAAATCCACTGTGCTGCTCGCGCCACATCATGGTAGTGGCACTTCGTCAACGAGCGCTTTTCTGCAGGCGGTAGATCCGCAGCTAGCCCTGTTCCAGGTCGGTTACAGGAATCGTTATCATCATCCCAAGCCACAAGTGTTCGAGCGTTACGGCCAGCTCGGAATTGCGCGCCTGCGTTCCGATGATGAAGGCGCGGTGACGCTTCAATTCGGCAGTCGATTTGAAATCATTACTTACCGCAGGGCGTGTGCGCGTTATTGGTTTGCACAATGAAGCGGCGGCGAATCGCGGCTATCATGTCGGCCTATGCATGATTCAACATCAAAAACAATGTCCGACACCGCGATCCATTTCGTCCACGGTAACAGCTTTCCTTCGGGGACTTACAACACACTGTTCCAGCATTTGCGCGCGCATTACAGCGTGCACGCCTTGCCCATGCATTGTCATAATCCGCAATTTCCGGTCACGGATGGCTGGCCGGCGCTGGTGCAGGAATTGATCGCCGCCTTGGAATCCATGCACAAGGCACCCGTCATTCTGCTCGGACATTCAATGGGCGGCATGCTTAGTCTCATGGTGGCGCGCCAGCGGCCGGACCTCGTGCGCTGCGTGGTCTTGCTCGATGCACCCGTCGTGGCCGGCTGGCGTGCAGTCTTGCTGCGCTATGCCAAATTCCGCAAGTTCGACGATAAATTCTCGCCGGCGCGCTTCTCGGCGAAGCGGCGCACGCTCTGGCCGGACGCCGCAGCCGCGTATCAACAGTATGCAGAAAAGCCGATGTTCCAGCGCTGGGAGCCGCAAGCCTTGCGCGATTACGTCGAGCACGGACTGGTCGCGCATCCGGAAGGCGTGACCCTGCGCTTCAAGCGCGAAGTCGAAACGGCGGTCTATCGCACCTTGCCGCATGACCTGGCGAAAACGATACAGGCGCCGTTCCCGGTGCCGGTCGGTTTTGTTGGCGGCGAGGATTCCGTCGAATGTCGCCTGGCCGGCATGGCCGCGACGCAGAAATTAGTCGGGCCGTATTTCAAACGTATCGCCGGTGGCCATCTGCTGCCCATGGAAGCGCCGCAGGCCACAGCCGCTGCCGTGCACCAGATGATACAAACATTGCTGGGATGAGATCATGAAACGATGCTGCGCTGCCCTGTTACTGCTGACCCTGGCCGCGCCGGCTATCAGCGCGGACTTTGCCGAGGAAGCGCGCGCCGTCATGGCACAGGGGCGGGTGCGCAGTGAAGTCACGATCGATAACGACAGCCTGCTGCTGAAGCGCGACGACGGCTTCTATACCAGCGGCTTTCAATTCGACCGTCAATACATCCTGCATCAGGAACGCGATTCAATACTGTATGGCTGGCGTATCGGACAGGCGCTGTACACGGCGTCAGATATCAATCTACCACCAGCACAAGTCGGACCGCCTGACCATCCCTACGCCGGCTGGCTGTTTGCAGGCGCCTACCGTGAAGCTGCGAACGATGACGGCAGCACGCTGCGGGTCGGCTTTGATCTCGGCTGCATCGGGCCCTGTGCCGGCGGTGAAATGGTGCAGACGAATCTGCATCGGCTGCTGCGCCAGCCTTTGCCGCAGGGTTGGGCCAAGCAGGTCAGAAATGAAGCGGGACTTATTCTGTATGCCGATGTTGCGCCCACGCGCTGGCAGCTGCTGCCGGCGCTTGAGCTGAGGCCGAATTTTCATGGCAGGTTCGGTAACATTTTTACTGACGCCGGTCTCGGTCTGACTTTGCGCGGCGGCCAGCTGGAGATCTCCCCGGCAAAAACACAGCTGCAGGGTTTCGCGCGCATCGATGTCAGCGCCGTCGCTTACAATGCGACGCTGCAGGGCGGCTATTTTTCTAAAGATAATCCGCATACGGTCACGCCCAAGCGCTTAGTCGGTGAACTCGAAGTCGGCGCAGCATGGCGATCCGGCAGCCTGAGCCTGCGCGCCTCGGTGCTGCGGCGCTCGAACGAAATCAGCGCACTGCCGAATTCCACCGGCACGCAGAATTTTGTGCGGCTGCTGTTTTCCTACGCGCCATAATGTGATCTCGCTTCAATCCCCAGCTAAAAGTGCTTTATCGAATCCCCCTCAGCTGAAATCGAAGCAGTTTGGGGTATAATTTGAATTTCCCGCACGTGCCTTTTGGCACCTCCTGCAATGACCAAATTTGTATTCGTCACTGGCGGCGTCGTCTCTTCCCTCGGTAAGGGAATTGCCGCCGCCTCTCTCGCTGCGATCTTAGAATCGCGCGGCCTCAAAGTCACGCTCCTGAAGCTCGATCCGTATATTAATGTGGATCCCGGCACCATGAGCCCCATGCAGCATGGTGAGGTATTCGTCACTGATGACGGCGCGGAGACTGACCTTGATCTCGGTCACTATGAGCGCTTTATCAGCGCCAAGATGAAGAAGGTCAATAACTTCACGACCGGCCAGATTTACGATTCCGTGATCCGCAAGGAGCGGCGCGGCGAGTATCTCGGCAAGACCGTGCAGGTGATCCCGCACATCACCAATGAAATTCAAGACTATATCTATCGCGGCGCTGAAGGCTTCGACGTGGCTCTGGTTGAAATCGGCGGTACTGTCGGCGATATCGAATCACTGCCCTTCCTTGAAGCAGCGCGCCAGCTGAGCCTGCGCGCAGGCCGCAAGGCAGCTGCTTTCGTGCACCTGACGCTGGTGCCTTACCTGGCCGCCGCCGGTGAATTGAAGACCAAGCCGACCCAGCACAGCGTACAGAAATTGCGTGAAATCGGCATCTTGCCGGACGCCTTGCTGTGCCGTGCCGACCGCCCGATTCCGGACGACGAGCGCGCCAAGATTTCACTGTTCTCGAACGTCGAAGAGCAAGCCGTGATCTCGGTCTGGGATGCCGACACGATTTACAAGATTCCACAGATGCTGCATGACCAGGGCCTGGACGCGATCATTTGCGAAAAGCTCGGTCTCGAAACACGTCCGGCCGATCTGTCGGTCTGGACCAAGCTGATTTATGCGCTCGAGCATCCAAAGACCGAAGTCACCATCGGCATGGTCGGCAAATACGTTGACCTGACCGAGTCCTACAAGTCGCTGACAGAAGCCTTGCGTCACGCCGGCATCCATACTGAAAGCCGCGTCAATATCGAATACCTCGATTCGGAAGAAATCGAGACGAACGGTTCGGCTGCGCTGGCCAAGTACGACGCCATCCTCGTGCCTGGTGGTTTCGGCAAACGCGGCGTCGAAGGCAAGATCGCTGCGGCCCGTTATGCGCGCGAGCACCAGATTCCTTACCTCGGCATCTGCCTTGGCATGCAAGTCGCGCTGATTGAATATGCGCGTAACAAAGCGGGTCTGCCGCACGCGAATTCAACCGAATTCGACACCGAGACCGACCAGCCCGTCGTCGCCCTGATCAACGAATGGCAAAACCACGACGGTAAGGTCGAGCAGCGCGATGTTAATTCCGACCTCGGCGGAACCATGCGCCTGGGCGCGCAAACCTGCGCCGTCAAGGCCGGCACGCTGGCGCATGAAATCTATGGCGACTCCGTGACCGAGCGTCATCGCCATCGTTACGAAGCGAATAATCATTACCTGCCACGCGTTGAAGCGGCCGGCTTGATCGTCTCGGCGCGTACGCCCAGCGAAGATTTGTGCGAAATCATGGAGCTGCCACGCCACGGCGAGAACTCGCATCCATGGTACGTCGGTGTGCAATACCATCCTGAATTCAAGTCGACGCCGCGCGATGGACATCCGCTGTTCATTTCCTATATCAAGGCAGCGCTGGCACACAAGCAAGCTGGTGAAGCCAGCCAGAAAGAGGCCGCATGAAACTCTGTGGATTCGACATCGGGCTGGACCAGCCATTTTTCCTTATCGCCGGTACCTGCGTGATCGAATCGGAGCAGATGGCGCTGGACACGGCCGGCATGCTCAAGGAAATCACCAGTGCGCTGGGCATTCCCTTCATTTACAAGTCGTCCTTCGACAAGGCGAACCGCTCATCGGGCGGATCGTTTCGTGGCCTGGG
>CANFLV010000039.1 GCA_947448025.1 Oxalobacteraceae bacterium
CCTTCCCATCCCGAACAGGACCGTGAAACGAATTTGCGCCGATGATAGTGCTGCAACCAGTGTGAAAGTAGGTCATCGTCAGGCTAGTTATTTGCAAACCCCCGTAGCGAAAGCTGCGGGGGTTTTTGCGTTGGGGCGACAGATTTGCATTTCCTTCGCCAACTTCTGTTTTAAGTCCGGTATTTCACTCATAACCGCGCAATAAACTCCCGCTATACGGCCTCGCGTGTAGCGTTTGTTGGCTACTTCAGATTTCCAGTCTGTTCTGAATAAGCTGGCCAGGCCGCGTCCATGAATACGATCTCTAGCGCATGCTTCGTCAACTCACTTAATAAATTTGTAGAAAATAGCCGCGCGTGTCGTGTATGCAGGCTGCTTCAATTCGTCTTGCCACAATATTAATTTTGTTTGCCGTCGCGAGGCGACAAGCGCTCAAGTTTCCCTGGCTGCACCCCTATAATATAAAAATTATATAAATGATAACTAAGCGAGACATCAGATCATGATGCCGCTAAGAGGGGTATCAACATGGATTCAGCGAGTGCTTTGCACATGATGTCAGACATGCTTTGGACAGGCTTGACGTTGAGCCTGCCAATTTTATTGCTGACCATGCTAGTGGGCGTTCTCGTCAGTGTGCTGCAGGTCGTGACCCAGATACAGGAAATGTCGCTGACTTTCGTACCTAAGCTCGTAACCGCTGCGGCTGTGCTGGTCATTTGCGGTCCATGGATGCTGCGTAAGCTCATGCAATTCTCCATCACGCTGTGGTCCGGCATTCCTGCGCTGGTGGCCTCGTGAACGCTCCTTTCATCCTTAATCAGCAATGGCTGATCGCCGTGGTGTTGCTGTCGGCACGGCTCGCGGCCATGCTGCTGGTGACGCCGTTTTTCAAGGCGCTATCGGTATCGACGATGGTGCGGGTGCTGCTGGTTTTCTCCTTGGCTGTGGTGCTGTCAGTCGGTTTTTCCGGGATGATGCCCGTTGCAGATGCAGGACTGGGGCTCCTGATCGCCGCCTTCATGGCGGAAGTTGCAATCGGTGCCACTTTGGGCTTGGGTATTCTGATGGCGTTCGCGGCATTTTCAGTGGCGGGGCGATTGCTTGATATTCAGATCGGCTTTGGCATGGCTCAGGTGTTTGATCCGCTCAGCCGGCGCCTGGTGCCGATACTGAGCTCGCTATTTGAACAGCTTGCGATTGTGCTGTTTTTTCTCGTGAACGGCCACCATGCCTTGCTGCGCGGGCTGGCGTACAGCGTCGAACGCTTTCCGCCAGGGCAGTTTGCATGGTCGGATTTAAATTTCTACGCGGTGTTGAAGCAGGTTTCCAGCATGTTCAGTCTCGGTTTTGCTCTCGTCGCGCCGGTCGTGTTCTGTCTGTTCCTGCTTGAATTTACGATGGGTGTCTTCACGCGCAATTTGCCGCAGATGCAGATATTCGTGTTGGCGATTCCGCTCAAGATCATTGTCGGCATCGCGGCGCTGGGGTTGTGGTTCACTGGTGCGCAAGCCATCATGATGCAGATCGATGCGTCGATCTTCCAGTCGTGGGAGGCGCTGTTCCGATAATGGCTGATCAGGATCTCAATCGCAGCGAGAGCGCTACGCCACATAAATTGCTCGATGCCCGTAAGCGCGGACAGGTAGCGAAAAGCACTGACATGGTCGCTGCGCTGGTGTTTGCTGCAGCAGTGACTTACCTTGCGGCGCAAGGCTGGCAGCTGACGCGCGACATTTTCCGTTTCAATCAATTATTACTCAGCCAAGCTGGCCGTATCGACGGCAATCTGAACGCAATGACCGCCTTGATTACTTTTGCGATCAAGGGGACCCTCACGGCATTGGCGCCGTTTTTCATTACGCTCATGCTCGCTGCGATTATTGCTAACCTGGCGCAGACCGGTCCGGTGTTTTCACTGCATCCGCTCAGTGCGGATTTCAAGCGGCTCAATCCAGTGTCAGGATTGCAGAAAATTTTCTCCACGCGTACGCTGTTTGAATTGCTGCGCGCCTGTCTGAAGCTACTGCTTTTAGGGCTTGTCTCTTACGCTGCGCTGAAAAGCCTGATGCCGCAATTTTTTCAGCTGGCCGGCTTGTCGGCGCTGGGTACGGTGCGGACCTTGCTCGACGACCTCGCTTCATTGGGCTTGAAACTGGCAGCGATGCTGGTCTTGATTGCCTTGATCGACGTGATTTATACGCGTCGCGCTTTTGCCAATAAAATGCGCATGAGTAAGCGCGAAGTGCGCGATGAATTCAAGCAGCGTGAGGGCGATCCGCGTATCCGCGCGCGTTTGCGTGAACTGCAACGCGAGATGCGCAAACGTGGCGCCGCCCTCGTGAAGACGCGTAACGCCGACGTCGTGATCACGAATCCGACCCACGTCGCCGTGGCATTACGTTATCAACATGGCGAGATGAGCTCGCCACAAATCATCGCCAAGGGCGCCGGCATGCTCGCCGCCGTCATGCGCAAGATCGCTGCGCGTCACGATATCCCCGTCATACAAAATCGCTTACTGGCACGGCAGTTATTCCAGCAAGTGGAAGTCGAGCAGCATGTCCCCATGGCGCTGTACGCGGATGTGGCGCGCATCATCGTCTGGGTCTTTGCGATGCGCGAGGCGCGCCAACGTTCTGTCAAGTCGACGGGCGGGGGACTTTGATGGACAGCCTGCAACGCCTGCTCGGCAAGCACAGCGATGTCTTCATGGTCGCGCTGGTACTCGGCGTGCTCGTGGTGCTGTTCGCGCCCATTCCCAGTGGCTTGCTGGATTTCCTGATTATTGCCAATGTCAGTCTCGCGCTGCTGGTGCTGCTATTGACGTTTTATATGCAGCGCCCGGTCGAGTTTTCCACCTTTCCCTCCTTGCTGCTGATCGCCACGCTGTTCCGTTTGTCGCTCAATGTGGCCGCAACGCGCCTCATCCTCTCGGATGGGGATGCCGGAAGAGTCATCGCCGCGATCGGTTCCTATGTCGTGGGCGGCAATTACGTGATCGGCTTGATCGTTTTTTTCATCCTCATCGTCGTGCAATATGTGGTTATCACCAGCGGCGCGCAACGCGTCTCCGAAGTCGCCGCGCGCTTTACGCTGGACGCGATGCCGGGCCAGCAGATGAGTATCGATGCCGATCTCAACATGGGCTTCATCGATCAGGTCGAAGCCCAGCGCCGGCGCAAAAATCTCGAGAAGGAAGCGACCTTCTATGGCGCCATGGATGGCGCCAGCAAGTTCGTCAAAGGCGATGCCATCGCCGGCATCATCATCATGCTGATCAATATTATCGGCGGCCTTGTGATCGGCATCATGCAGCATGGGCTGCGCTGGGACCAGGCACTGCAAACCTATACCTTGCTGACCATCGGTGACGGCATCGTTACGCAAGTGCCGGCACTGGTGATCGCGGTCGGCACCGGCATCATCGTTACGCGCTCGGCCTCCGACGGCAATCTGAGCCAGCAGACCCTGCGCCAAATTACCTCATTTCCGAAAACGCTGGTGCTGGTCGCCTGTGCCTTGTTCGGGCTGCTGTTTCTGCCCGGGATACCACCGCTGCCGACACTGATGCTGGCCAGCTGCGTTGCGCTGGCGGCGTGGATGGCTTACCGGACAGCGGAGTTGCAACCGTCTGAAGCGACGCCAGCAGCTGGGGCTGATACAGCCGTAGACGATCCCTACCGCGCGCTGGTAATTGAACCGATTGAAGTGAGCGTGGGCAGCCACTGGGCGGCGCAAATGGAGCAGCCGCGAGGCGTGTTCATGGAGCGCCTTGCCGCGTTTCGCAAACAGCATGCGCAGGAACAGGGCATGGTGCTGCCGGCCGTGCGTTTTCGTGGCGATACGACGCTGGCGCAAGACCGTTACGAAATCCACATCGATGGCGTTTTGAGCGCCCGCGGCGAAGCGCGCATGGACCAGCTGCTGGCGATTCATCCCTCGGGTGACACCCGCGCCATTCCCGGTGAAGTCACGCGCGACCCAACGTATGGCTTGCCGGCGCTGTGGATACTTGAACAGCAGCGCGATGCTGCGCTGGCCGCCAAATTCACGCTCGTCGATGCGGCCACCGTCTTTCTTACTCATCTCACTGAAATTTTGCGGCGCGAATCGGCGACCTTGTTGACGCGCGCCGAAGTCGAGCGCCTGCTGTCACGCGTACGCGAGTGCCAGCCCGGACTGGTGGAAGAATTGATCCCGACGGTCCTGTCTGTGAGCGATGTACAAAAGGTTTTGCAGGGGCTCTTACGCGAGAAGGTCGGCATCCGCAATATGGAAGCGATCATCGAGACCCTGATCGATAGCGGCCGCAGTAGCAGGGATTCAGCTTACTTGATCGAGATGGTGCGCCAGCGATTAGGACGCGCAATTTGCCAGGGCTTGATCGGCGAGGCGAACGCCCTGCATGTCATGACCATCGCGCCCGGTCTCGAAAGCCAGCTCATACAAGGTGTGCGAGGCGCGCCCGGTCAGGCTGCGCAAGCAATGGCGCTGGAGCCGGGGCTGTCGGAGCAATTCATCGCCCGACTCGTGCAAACCGCTGAACGCATGATGAAAAATAATCTGCTGCCGGTACTGCTCTGTTCGCCGGAATTGCGGCGTCATATCCGCCTGCTGTCGGAGCGCGTGATGCCGCATTTGCGTGTTTTGTCGATGCTGGAAATTCCGCAGTCGATTGAATTGAAATCGTTTGGCATTGTTGCACTGCCAGCGCCGACATTTGAACAATAGGGGAAGGATTCGTCATGCATGAAATTCTGGCGCTGACGCTGCAAGGCTTGCAACAGGAGTTGACACGCGTTCAAGGCATCGCCATGAACTTGAGTAATGCGCAGACCGTCGGCTTCAAGCGGGAAATGAATATGGTGCGACCATTTTCGGAATTCGTGCAAGCCGGTACCAGTCAGGTCGCCGGTATGCCAGCGACTGCAGCCGCCAAGACGATGCCGGCCATCGACCTGCAGCCGGCGACACTGCGATCGACAGGACAAAGCCTGGATATCGCGCTGGCAGGCGAGGGCTGGTTCGAGATCCAGACAGCGAACGGTCTGAGCTACACACGTCAGGGGAATTTCCAGCTCGATGCGCGCGGGCGCCTCGTCACGGTGCAGGGCGATCCGGTGATGGGCACGGGCGGTGAAATTGTTTTGCCTTCTACTGTGCTGAGTATCGATGCGACCGGCACTATTTTCGAGGCGCAAGCTGCGACCGGCACCGAGCCGCTGCGGCCACTGGCGCAGCTGCGCATCGTTCAGCCGGATGACGCGGCCCACTTGCAGCGACTCGGTGCAGGCCTGTTTGCCATCGACGGTGGCGTCACGCAAATGCCGGATGCAGCAGTGCAGCTACGCCAGGGCAGTCTTGAAAATTCCAACGTCAGCGCCATGCGCGAGATGACCGACCTGATGCAGGCGATGCGCCATTTCGAATCGCTGCAAAAGGTCGCGCATGCAGTCGACGACATGCTGGGCACGGCAATACGCAAACTCGGTGATGTCTGATCACGCCACTAACAGGAAAATTAGAATGAACGATGCCTTTTATATTGCCGCCACTGGCATGCAAGCCCAGCAAATGAATGTGGAAACCATCGCCAATAATCTGGCCAACGTCAATACAGCCGGCTTCAAGAAAAGCCGTGTGAGTTTTGCTGACATGGTGCAGCCGGCAGCGGCGCAATCTTTGGCAAGCGAAGTCGCAGACAGCGGTGTCGCGCCAGCCAACACCCTGCGCCGTGCGGGTACAGGCGTTGGCATCGCCAGCCTTACGCGTCTGTTCGATGCGGGCGAGCTGAAGAGGACCGACGCGCCTCTCGATATCGCGATTCAGGGAAATGGCTTCATCGAGGTCACGCTGCCCGATGGCAGCAGCGGTTTTACGCGCGGTGGTTCGCTCAAAGCCGGACGCGATGGCCAGCTGATGACGCAGGCGGGCATGCCGCTCAAGTCCGGCATCGTCATACCAAGCGGCGCACAAAATATCACGATCACCAGTGATGGCCGGGTGCAGATGAACGTCAGCGGGCAGGCCACGCCGATTGAAGTCGGCCAGATCGAGCTGGTGCGATTTTCCAATCCGGCCGCGCTCGCAGTTCAGGGAGATAACCTGTATCGCGCGACCGAGCCCTCGGGCGAAGCCATCGCCGGTAAGGCCGGTGAGGAAAGCATGGGATTTTTATCGCAGGGCATGCTCGAAGCGTCGAACGTGAAAATGGTCGACGAAATGGTGAACCTGATGGTGGCGCAGCGCGGCTATGAAGCCAGCGTCAAGGTGGTGCAGGCCGCGGATGAAATGGCGAGCCTGATTAATGGCTTACGCAAGTAAGGGCCGGGTGCGGACATGAAGCGGACATTTCAAACACTTCTGCACACCATGAACTGCGCGCTGCTTGCTCTGAGCGCCAACGTGGCAGCCGGCGAAAGCAATGTGGGCGTCGTGCGCGGCGAGTGGGCTACCCTGCGAACGTCCTGCGGTGTCGTGAGTCTCGAGCGTCGCGTGCAAGTACTGCAGGACGGGCGCCCGGGCCAGGCGGTGCGCGTCAAGGTCAGTGGTGCGACGATGTCGATTCTCGCGCAGGTCACGGGCGCACATGCCGTGGAGATTTTCGAATGAGCGCGCAAAACCGTGCGCTTTGTGCGGGCATATTCGCTGCGGTGCTGCTGTTATTGAGCAGCCTGCTCCATGCCGGCAGCCTCTACGATGAAAAAACTTATCGTGCGCTTACGGCCGACAATAAGGCATTTCGTGTCGGCGACGCGATCACGGTGCAGGTCATCGAGAGCGCGAGTGCCTCGACCAATTCTGATACCACGACGCGCCGCGCCAATAATTTATCCGCCAGTCTTGGACATGGCAATGGCAAGGTCGCCAGCGCCGATCTTGGCGTCGCCGGTCAGTTCGATGGTGGTGGACGCACCCAACGCGCTGGCAGGCTACTGGCGCAGCTGACGGTCTCGGTCAAGGAATTGCTACCCAATGGCGAGATGTGGATTGCTGGTGAACAGCTGCTCACGCTGAACGATGAACTGCAGCGTATTTATATCGAAGGTCGCATTCGTGCGCAGGATATTTCCGACACCAATCTCGTGCTGTCATCGCGACTTGCGGATGCGCGCATCGTCTATCTCGGCGATGGCGATTTGAGCGAGCGACAGAAGCGAAGCTGGTGGCGAAAATTACTCGATGGTCTGGGGCTGTGATGCGCATGCAATTCAAACCTCGTTCTTGCTTGGGCGCGCTGCTGTTCCTGCTGGCGTGCCTGGGCACTTGCAGTGCACGAGCCGAGGACCTGATTCGCGTCAAGGACCTCGGCAAGTTGCAGGGCTGGCGTGAAAATGCGCTGATCGGCTACGGCATCGTCACCGGACTTGCCGGCACCGGCGACGCGTCCGCGAACCGGGCGGCGCGGCAGGCGCTGTCGAATGTCTTTTCGCAGTTTAATCTGACCATACCTGCCGAGCAGATCCAGAGCCGTAATGTGGCGGTCGTGATGGTCACGGCTTCGCTGCCGGCCTTTGCGCGCGAAGGCGATACGCTCGACATCACTGTCACGTCCACTGGCGACGCGCGCAGTCTCGTCGGTGGCACGCTGCTGCTGACGCCATTGAAAGGGCCGAATGGGCGCGTTTATGCCCTCGCGCAGGGGCCGCTGTCGATCGGCGGTTATCGCTACGCTGCGAATGGCAATTTGCAGCAAAAAAATCATCCGACCGTCGGCTCGGTACCGGGCGGCGCCGTCGTCGAATTGGCGGTCGCCTCCGAGGTGCTGGACGCAGATCGTAACCTGCGTTTTCTGCTCGCCGAACCCGACTACACCACGGCCAATCGCGTGGCCGCAGCGATCAATCTGCAGATAGGCGCTGACCTGGCTGACGCGCGTGACGCCAGCGGCATCGACATCCGCGTGCCGGCCACGGCGCGTGCACAGCTGGTGAATTTTTTGGCGCGCATTGAAAACGTTCAGGTCGAACCCGACCGGCGCGCGAAAGTCGTCATCAATGAACGCACCGGCACGGTGGTTTCCGGTGGCGATGTGCGCATCGCCAAAGTCGCGATTTCGCATGGCGACCTGAAGATTTCGATCAGCAGCCAGACCAGCGCTTCGCAGCCGCAATTGGTCAGCAATACCGGCAACGGTGTGCGCACGGCGCTGGTAACGAACACGCAAGTCAATGTCGATGAGCAGGGCGGGGCCGGCGGGTCGGGATTCGTCGCGCCGGAACACAACACCGTCGCCGATCTGGTACAGGCGCTGGCGCGTATGAAGACCAATACCCGCGACATGATCTCCATCATTCGCGCCATCAAGGCCGCCGGCGCATTGCATGCCGAACTGGTCATTCAATAACAGACAAGGAGCTGTACATGACTCCAGGAATTGAAGCAATCACGACGGCTGCGATCAGTCTCGCGCTCGACGCGGCCAGCCTGCGACAGCGGGCGATCGCAGCCAATATCGCCAACGTTAATACCGAGGGTTACACGGCCATGCGCGTGAGCTTTGAAGAGCAGCTCGGCGAGTTGCGCGAGAGGCTCAATGCGAGCGGCACGGTCGATCCATTCACGCTGTCGGGCGTACGAGCGCAGATTGTGCCGGCGCTCGATGTTGCTGGTCAGGGCGAGAAGGTCAGGCTCGATGTCGAAGTCGCGCAGCTGGCGGAAAACACCGTGCGCTACCAGGCACTGCTGAAAGGATTGAATCGCCATTTTGCGATCCTCAACAGTGCCATTTCTGACGGACGCAAGTAAGAAAGGGAACAACGATGGACTATCAACAAACCTTCGCCATCAGCGCCGCCGGCATGACCGTCGAGCGCAGTCGTCTCGATGTCGCAGCGATGAATCTCGCCAATGCGCAGACCATCTCAGGCGTGGATGGCCAGGGCTACCGGCCGCAGCGCGTGATCGTCAATGGCGCGCAGGACAGCGCGAGTTTTCAAAGCCTGATGGCGCGACCCACTGCATCGATTACGACGACTGATGCCCCGGATCGCACGATGTATGAGCCCGGCCATCCTTACGCGGATGCCAAGGGCTTCGTGTCCTATCCGGGCGTCGACAGCGCCACTGAAATGATGACCATCATGGATGCGATGCGCGCCTACGAAGCCAATGTCGCGGCCATGAATGCTTCGCGCGCGATGGCCTTGAAGGCGCTCGAGATTGGCGGTAACGCATGAGCGCGGCCGTCGCCGTGATCGCGCCGCTGGAGCTGGCCGGCGCGACGGCACTGCCGGCCAGTGCCAACCCGTCCGCCGTTTCCGCAGGTTTCGGCAACATGGTCACGCAAGGTCTGCAACAGGTGAACCAACAATTGATAAGCAGCCAGACGGACCTGCAGCAGCTCGCGCTCGGAGACGTGCAAAACCTGCATCAGGTGATGATCCGCCTCGAGGAGGCGCGCATGAATTTTATGCTGATGCAGCAGGTTCGGTCGCGTTTGCTGGAAGCGTATCAGGATGTGATGAAGATGCCGGTGTAAGGCAATACGAGCGTGAATTATGAAAGGGAACCTGCTTTGTTAATGCATTTCTGGAATCGACTTGGACGCGGTGCACGCGCGAGTCTTCTCATCGGTGTAGGGCTCATTCTGGCGCTGACGGTGACCGCGGGCGGGTGGCTGCTGCGCACCGATTATCAAGTCCTGTTTGCCGACCTTGCACCGACCGACGCCGGCGCGATGGTGGCGGAACTGGAGCGCTTGAAAATACCGTACAAGTTGGGTGACGGCGGCAGCTCGATACTGGTCGATGGCGAAGCCGTGCACAAGACGCGCATCAAGTTGATGGGCAAGGATTTGCCGCTGCATGGCACGGTCGGTTTCGAGCTGTTCAACAATGCTGATTTTGGCATGACGGAGTTCGCGCAGAAGATCAATTATCAGCGTGCTTTGCAAGGCGAAATCTCGCGCACCATCCTCTCGCTGGCAGAAGTCGAAGCGGTGCGCGTCCATCTGGCCTTGCCGGATGAAGGCTTGTTCAAGCGCGCCAACAGCAAGCCCAAGGCGGCCATCACGGTCACGATTAAACATGGCCAGAGCCTGCGTGCGCAGCAGGTCGGCGGTATTCAGCGTCTGGTCGCAGCGGCAGTGCCGGGCATCGTCGCAGCGGATGTGACCATCGTTGACCAGCATGGCGTTGCGCTGACCCGCATTGCACAAGGCGAGGCGGACGGCGAATGGGGTGCGCAGCGCCTCGACCTGAAACGCGAAACGGAAAGCTATTTGAGCCGCAAAGCCGATGCTGTTCTGGAGCGCAGCTTCGGTGCCGGACAGGCGATGGCGAGCGTTGATGTCTTGCTCGACATGGATCAGCTGCGTGTGACGACGGAAAACGTGGTCGGTGCGCCCGCACGCGCCAATGAGGTGAGCACCGGTGTCGTTGTGCGCGAGCGCGAAACGCTGCATGACAGTGGCGCAGCAGTCAATGCCAGGGCCAATGAAGGCAATGGCAGTTCGCAGCGCGAAGTGGAATATCAGGTCGGTCGCCGCGTGGAGCAAATCGTCGCTGCGCCCGGCTCCGTCAAGCGCATCCATGTCGCCGTCGTCGTGCGTGCAGCAATGAACGCGGCACAGCTCGAACAGGTGCGCTCGCTGGTGGCGGCAGCAGTCGGCGCTGCGCAGGAACGTGGCGATACCGTCGTGGTGCAGGGTCTGTCCGAGAGCGCGCTGGCCGACCACGCGCAGCCGACACAGGACCTTGCGCCCACGCGTGCAGATGGAGTGCAAAAGGCGAGCGCTGCCTTCCCGGACGCGCCTGCTGTTAGCCTGACGCTTGCGCTGATACTCGTCGCGGTGGCCGGACTCGCTTCTGTAGTGCTGCTCCTGCGGCGCAAGTCGCCCGTGCCGGCCTTGACGATGGCTGAACGGCAGGCAGCGCTGGCACGTGTGCGTGAGTGGATAGACGAGGCTCCAAGGCCTGCGGATGCGCCGACGCAGAAGGTGACGCCATGAACCAGACCAGCACCTCATCGCGGCACGCGGCCTTGCTGTTGCATGCGATGCCAGCGACTGACCGTCAGTGGCTGCTGGCACAGCTGACGCCGCCAGAGCGCACGCCACTGGTGGCGCTGCTGGACGAACTCGACGCATTGGGGATGCCGGCGGACTGCGCCATGCTGGCAAAGGCCATCGGCACGCATGCAGCACCTGCAAAGATGGAAGCGCGCATCGAATCGCCGGAGCAAATGCGCTCCGCATTGGCTCGCGTCGCACCGCAGCGGATCGTGCAAATGATCAGCGCCGAGCCGCCAGCGCTGATCGCGGCCTTGCTGGCAATTGCTGACTGGCCCTGGCACCAAGGCGTGCTGGTGCAGCTGGATCCGCTCACGCGACAACAGGTGGAAGACGTCTTGCGACAGAAGTCAACTTGCGCGCCTGGTCTGGCCGAATACATTGTCGTCTTGCTCACGCAGCGTTTGCATGATTTTCCGTATCAAGACACGCCAGCGCAGCAGCCCGAAAGCTGGCGTGCCGTCCTCTGCGCCAGCTTGAAAAGCCTGCGATGGCGTATTGCTGAACGGGCCGCAATGTGGCGTCGGCAGGGACGGCCGCTATGAAGCCCGACACTTCCGCCTGCGAAGTGCTGCGCGCAGCACATCTGCACTCGCAGCCACGCCTATTGGCGCGCCCGCAGCTGCGTCCGATTCAGCCTGCGGATGTACAGACCGTCGCTGGCATATCTTTGGCGGACTCGACCGGCGAAGTATCTTTGGCAGCGGCGAACACGATGACTGCACTATCCGAACAGGCGCGTGAGCAGGCTTACGCCGAAGGCTGGGCGCAAGGTCGCAAAGCTGGGTTCGTCATCGGCCAGGAAGCCGGCTTCGCTGCCGGTGAAGACGCTGGCCTGGCAGCAGCTGCCACCGCGAAGCGAGTGTGCAAAGAACAGCTGGCCGGTCTGCTGCAGTCCGTGAGCATGCAAGTCACGCAGCGCATTGAGCAAGCTGAAGAAGACATGATCGCGCTCGCGTTCAAGATCGTCTGCCGCATTGTCGGCGAGGCGGCGATTTCCCGTGCAGCCTTGCAGCACATGTTCAGGCAAGCGTTGGGAAAGCTGTCAGCCTGTCCGTTGGTCGCAGTGCGCCTGCATCCGCAAGACCTCGCGACCCTGCAGGAGGATGTGGCATTCATCGCAGAGTTCGACAGTAGCAACGCTAAAGTGCAGTGGCTCGCCGACGCCGCCATCCAAACAGGCGGCTGTCTGCTCGAGACCGGTACAGGCAGTTTCGATGCGCGTCTGGAGACGCAGATGCAGCAGCTGCGAGACACCCTGCTGCAAACACGCGCAGCGCGCACTGACAGGGATGCCCCATGTTGAGCCACTACCGCAGCGCTGTTGAGGGCATGGAACTGACGCGACGTATCGGTCACGTCCGGCAGCTCACGGGTCTGGCGATTGAAGCCAGCGGACCGGACGCGGCCATCGGCGAATTGTGCACGATACGCGCGCGCCGGCCGGGCGGCGGCACCGCCGACATCGGCGCCGAAGTCGTTGGTCTCAGGCATGGCCATGTGATCCTGATGCCCTATGGCGCGCTTGATGGCGTCGCGGCTGGATGTGAAGTCATTGCCCACGGCGCGGCAGCGGACATCGGCGTGGGCGAGGCCTTGCTCGGTCGCGTCATCGATGGCTTCGGCCAGCCTTTTGATGGCAAGCCGGCGCCGCGCCTGATACTACGCCGCCCCTTGAAATCCGCACCGACGAATCCTTTGCAGCGCCCGCGCATCGACCAGGTGCTCGAGACGGGCATACGCAGCATCGATTGCCTGCTAACCTTGGGGCAGGGACAGCGCACCGGCATTTTTGCTGGTAGCGGTGTTGGTAAAAGTACGCTGCTGGGCATGATCGCGCGCCATGTGCAGGCCGACATGAATGTCATCGCCCTGATCGGTGAACGCGGCCGGGAAGTGCGCGAATTCATCGAGCAGCAGCTCGGCGTCGAAGGCTTGCAGCGCTCGGTCGTGGTCGTGGCTACGGCAGATCAGCCGGCACTGGCACGACTGCGCGCAGCGTATGCAGCAGTGGCGATCGCCGAACATTTTCGCGACGCAGGCAGGCAAGTTCTGCTGACCATGGATTCCACCACGCGCTTTGCGATGGCCAGGCGCGAGATCGGACTGGCGGCAGGTGAGCCGCCGACGGCGCGCGGCTATACACCCTCGGTCTTTTCGGAATTGCCGGAACTGTGCGAACGCTGTGGCACGTCGGCATCGGGCGGCGCCATCACAGCTTTACTGACTGTGCTGGTTGAAGGTGACGACATGAACGAGCCGATTTCCGACTGCCTGCGCGCCACGCTCGATGGGCATATCGTGCTGTCTCGGCAGCTCGCGCATCAGGGACAGTTCCCGCCGATCGACATCTTGAAAAGTGCCAGTCGCCTGATGCAGGAGTTGGCGACGCCGGCGCAGCGGGCACTCTCTGCCGAGGTCGTGAAATGCCTCGCGCTGCTGGAACGTAACCGGCAAATGGTCGATATCGGCGCTTATGAACGCGGCAGTCAGCCTGCGCTCGATGGCGCGCTGGCGATCGAGCCGCATCTGTCCGCGTTCCTGCGACAAGCCCAAGGGGGTGCAGCGCGCAGCCTGGCATTGCAGCATTTGGCACAGTTGATGGGAGCGCAGGCATGAGCGCTGACCTGCGCAGTTTCGCTTATCCGCTTGAAGCACTGCTGCAAAAACAGCAGTGGCAGCTCGATGCTGCACTGTCGGACCTGGGCCTCGCGCAACTTGCCGTTGAGCGTGCCAGGGATAATTTGAACAGTTTGCTGAGTGAGCACGCCAGCGCCGTTACAGCTTCGTCGCAATCCGTCTTGCCGCGGCTCGACCCGGTGCAACTCCGGCAGGATCTGGCCTATCTGGCGTATTTGAATGAGCGCGTCTGCCTGCAACGCGCAGTGCTGGAGCAAACCGAACGGCACAGGGAAGAAATGCGCCGCGCCTGCCGCCAATGCCAGCTCAAGCTCGAGCTCGTGGAGCGCCATCGGCAGGGCTGTCTTGATGCGTATCGCGAGCGCGAGCAAATCCGTCAAATTAATGACGCTGATCTTGACTGGCTGGCGCACAGTCAAACCCGCCCGCCTGTGATCCCTTCCCTAAGCAAACGGGAAGAGCCGTGATGAGCCTGACTTTCTCCTGCTTGCCTGGAGCTGCCTTGTCAGCGCCAGCTGGCGTAATTGAGGCAATTGGCGTAATGACGCAAAAGCCATCGCTTGATCTGACTCCATGGCAGCGCGAAATGGAGCAGGCTCTGGCGCAAGCCGGACTTCCTCATCGCTTGCTTGAGCATCAGCATCAACATGCGCAGGATGATCCGGATGTCGGGATGCGCCGCAGATCGAAGCGGCCGGCTGAACCAGAAATCGCCGATACGCCCGTGTGTCCCCTTGTGCCATCGACGCCGCCAAAGTTCGCGGCGATGTCTGCGCTGCCGGAACCGGCACTGCCTGTAGCAGCGCATCCGAAGCCTGCCTATCCTTTACCCGCGCCCCCGGTTCGCCTGCATGCCGAATGGGTCGCGCAGGGCGTCATGGTGTGGCTAGGCGCTGATGCAGGCGCTACTGTTTCAACGCCGCAGCTGACACAGCAAATCAAACATTGGCTCAACGGGCATGGCGTGCAATTGCTGGCGCTGGTTTGCAACGGCAAGAGCCTGTATTCCGCACGTCCTGTCAATGAACGCAAAGCCACTCACGGTGAAGCACAGCGCGACCTGCAAGACTTTCCCCATGCATTTCACTCACAGGAGACACGATGACAATTTCCGCCACCGACAGCGTGCAAGGCAATGGCCTGGCCATGCAGGATTTTTTGAAAATCATGCTCACGCAATTGAATTATCAGGACCCCTTGAAGCCCATGGATAACCAGCAGTTCATGGCGCAGATGGCGCAATTCAGCGCCTTGCAGGAGACGCAGCAGCTAAATATAAAAATCGACCAGCTGGCCGCGACCCAGGCTTCCTTGCAGTCGGTCGGCTTACTCGGCAAAAGCGTCGATGTCGCCACCGACAGCGGCACTGTGACCGGCATCGTCACGGCGTTGACGCTCAATAAGGGCGCGCCCCAGATCAGCATCAGCACTAGCTCTGGCGCAGCGCTGAACGGTATCGCTTTGGGTCAGCTACAGCAAGTTCGCTAACAGCGCAGCTGTCACTTTCAAGGAAGGGAAATCATCATGCTTGAATCAATCTACATCGGGATGTCGGGCCTTACCGGATATTCACAGGGCTTGCGCGTGATCGCCAATAATACGGCAAATGTGAATACGCCCGGCTTCAAGAGCTCGAGCCTGCAATTCACGGACCTGTTTGCATCCGGCGGCGGCAATGGCGATGGCGGGGCGTATCAAATCGGCCATGGCCTGGGCACGAATGGCACGACCCTGAATTTTCGTCAGGGTGAATTGCGCCAGACCGGTAATGCGCTCGACCTTGCGCTGACCGGCGATGGCATGTTCACGCTCAAGGATAGCAGCGGCAAGACGCACTACACGCGCGCCGGTCAATTTGAGTTCGATAGCAGTGGCGTGCTCGTCAATCGCGCTGATGGTGCGAAGGTGATGGCATTGGCTGGCGACGGCAAGCTCGCAGAAATCAGCATTGCGAACGCGCGCACCAGCAGTGGCAAGGCGAGCAGTACAGTCTCGTTGAGCGGCAATCTGTCCAGTACCGCGACGAGCCAGACCGTCAGCGGCGTAACGGTCTTCGATGCGCTCGGCGGCGAACATGCACTGTCGCTGCAGCTCACCAATACCAATGCCACCAGCGCCGGCAGCTGGGATGTCGCGCTGATGGATGGCGACACCAAGGTGGCGAGCAAGCAGCTCATTTTCGCGTCCGGACAGCCGGCGCCAGCGACGCAAAAACTCGCCTTCAGTTTTGCGCCGACAGGTCAGGGCGCGATGCCGCTGACGCTGGATTTCAGCGTCGGCGTTACCTCCTTCGCATCCGGAAATTTGTCGACGCTGGCCATGAGCAGTCAGGATGGCTTCGCGCCTGCGGCAATGACTGCAGCGACCTTCGATAACACCGGCACGCTGGTACAGACCTATGCGAACGGCCAGACCATCAAGGGCGCGCGCCTGGCGCTGGGACGTTTCGATTCGTCCGATGATGTTGCCTCCACTGGTGGCGGCAGCTTCGATGCCCTCAATGAAAGCGGCTGGCATATCGGCGTCGCCGGCACCGGTGCTTTCGGCAGCATTACTTCCGGCAGCGTGGAAATTTCCAACGTCGACCTGTCGCAGGAATTCAGCGACCTCGTGATCATGCAGCGCGGTTATCAAGCTTCATCGCAAATCATTTCGACCGCCAATGACATGCTGCAGGAACTCTTCTCCATGAAGGGTAAGTAAGCATGCATGTGCAGCGTTTGCGTTGGTGGACTGCGCCGCAGCTGGCCGGGCTGGCCTTGCGTTTCGAACGCGTGACGCACGACTGGTGTGCTGCCTGGGGCTTGCCTGCACCAGCTGCGCTCATGTGTATGCGTGCACATGAATGCCCGGGTGCGCAGGCGGACGACTGGCGGCTTTGGGCGGCGCAAGGAGAGCGGCAGGTATTGTTGCGTTCCAAGGAATCACCAGCTGTGCAATTACTGTCGGCTTTGTTTGACCCTGCCACTGGGGAATGCGCGCATGACAGCATGGCCAGTCAATTGGCGCATCAGGCATGGTGCGCGTTGCAGGAGGCTTGGCGTGGCGTGTGCGGTATCGCACTGGTCGCGCACAGTGACGCAGCGATGATGACCCCGGCGGACAGCCTCGCATGGTCCGGCGCGGTAATACTCAGCTTCGATGGCTGGCTGGCGAACCTTCAGCTTTACCTCAATCCCGCATGCGCAGCAGAACTGATGCACATCTCCCCGCGGGATCAATTGGCGGCATCGAGCCAGCCATCCGTGTCGGATTTATTCGAGGCCTTGCAGGACACCAGCCTGCCGCTGCGCTTCGCATTGGCGGATGTGGAAATTGAACTGGGCAGCCTGCAAAATCTTGCGCTCGGCGATGTCATCCGTTTGCCGCATTTGCTCGAAGCGCCGCTGCATGCTCACCTCGGCGACGACATCGCTTGCACGGCCTATCTCGGCCAGCGACAGGGCCGGCGTGCCGTTGAACTGCAGCGCAGCCTGCCGGAACTTATACCATCAAAAAAGGAACACCCATGAATGCGCATCCGCTACCGGCGACTGTACAAATGCTGCAACTCGGCGAATTGCCGGAGGCGCGTACTGAAGCGCACGCGAACCTGCTCGAGTCTGTCCATCCCTTGCATCAGGTCAAGGCGCGCCTGCAAGTTTGCGTCGGTGCCGCCACGCTCACCGTAGGCGAACTGCTGAACGCCAAAGAACATCAGGTGATCACGCTGGACCGGCAGGTGGACCAGCCGGTCGATTTTCTGCTGGACGGGAAGGTTATCGCGCGCGGTCAGTTGGTGGCGGCCGGCGATTATTTCGCGGTCCGGCTGACTGAATTACCGCTGTCGCTGAAGGTGCTGTAATGCGCGTTCGCCATTGCTTTTGCCGCCGGATTTGCTTCATTCTGTTCGCTGCTTTGCCTGTACTGGTGCGGGCTCAAATGCCTGCGCCCGTCAGTTTGCCATTCAAACACGAGCCCGTCGCTTACGGCGGCTTCGAACTGCAGGCAGGCATCTTGATCTTCGTCTTGCTCATGGTGCTGATCGTGGTGCATGTCATGTTGCGGCGACGGCTAGATTCTGCGGCGGGCAAGGCGACATGGGATTGGCGGCGCGCCTTGCGCTTACCGGCTAGCGATGCGCAATTGCGCGTCGTGACAACGGCGCGCCTTGATGCGCGCGCGAGCCTGCATGTGATCGAATGGGAAGGCACACGACTGCTGATTGCGCGCAGCGAGCACAGCATCGCGCTGCTGGCGGAACATCCGCCGCTTGCCGACTTCGTCCATCCATTCGGCGATGGCAGTGACGGCGGATCGGCATCATGAGGACGCGCGCTGGGGCAGGTCTTTGTTTGCTGCTGATCCTGCTTTGTGTCGACGTGCGCGCCGTAGAGACGCTACCCTTGCCGGCAGAAGCAAGCCTGTTGCACGCCGAACCTGAGCAGGCGGCGTTTGCAGCGCCGACCAGGCCGGCGACGCCTGCGCGGGCATCCGCAGTCAGCCAAGCTAGCGACCAAGGCTTCGAGATTCAATTCAGTAAAGGCAAAGCCGGACAGGACGGCGAAACCGCACAGGCCATGCGCATCGTCCTCGGTCTCACGCTCATCACGCTGCTGCCAGCGCTACTGGTGTCGCTGACGGCCTTTTTACGCATCATTATTGTCCTGTCGATGCTGCGCCATGCGATCGGCATGCAGGAAACGCCGCCCAATACGGTGCTGATCGGACTGGCCTTGTTCATGACCCTGTTCACGATGTCGCCCGTTCTGCAAAAAATTAAC
Source organism: Oxalobacteraceae bacterium (assembly GCA_947448025.1). Lineage (GTDB taxonomy): Bacteria > Pseudomonadota > Gammaproteobacteria > Burkholderiales > Burkholderiaceae_D > CANFLV01. The sequence continues at coordinate 18,418 of CANFLV010000039.1, forward strand.
GACCAGGCATTCCAGCCCTTCATGGAAGGCAAGATGACAATGCAAGCTGCTTATGACAATGGCAGCCAGCCGCTGCGCGAATTCCTCGTGCGCCAGACGCGCGAGCAAGACCTGGCGCTGATGGTGGAACTGTCCAAGGCCAAGCCGCCGCAAAGCATGGCCGACATCAGCAATGTGCAATTGGTGCCGGCCTTCATGCTGTCGGAATTACGTGCCGCCTTCCAGATCGGTTTTGTGATTTTCCTGCCCTTCCTGCTGATCGACCTGATCGTCTCGAGCGTGTTGATGGGTCTGGGCATGATGATGATGCCGCCGGTGTCGATCGCCTTGCCGGTGAAGATACTGATGTTCGTCTTGATCGATGGCTGGAGCCTGGTGATGAAGGCACTGGTTACTTCCTTTCATTGATGTGCAGGGCGCAGATGCTGAGCACGGAGTTCGCCATGCCCGGGGCTGCCCATGCGTGGGCTGAGGAGGCGCACTTATGGCGGCGCTGGCATCAGGCACAGGACGTACAGGCACGTGACGCGTTGATGACGCTGCATATGCCTTACGCGCGCGTGCTGGCGGCAAAGGCGTATGCCAGGCGTTCGCATGATGTTGTTGAGTTTGATGAATATCTGCAATTTGCGAATGTGGCATTGATCGAATCCATCGAGCGTTATGATTCCGCGCTCGGTGTGCAGTTTCGTACCTTTGCGCACCGTCGCATCCGTGGTGCGATCCTGAATGGACTCGAGCTGCTCAGTGAGCAGCAGCAGCAAATCAGCGTGCAGCAGCGACTGAAGGCGAGTCGTCTGAAGTCTGCTCGCCTTGATTCAGCCGGCTATGCCCACGCATCGGGTAGTTCTGAGGTGAATGATTGTTTCCTGGCACTTGCCGAGGCTGGACTTGGCTACGCCTTACTGACCCTGTCCGATGGCGCGATGGTGCAGGGTGACAATACCCCGCCGATCGCGGATACCGCGTTTTCGAGTGCAGAGTTGAAGCAATTTTCGCGGCGCCTCGATGCTTATCTCGGCCGCTTGACCGTGCGCGAGAGCCAAGTGATCAAGGCACATTACTTGCATGCGGAAGCCTTGCGCGACATTGCCAAAAAGCTTGGCCTCAGCAATGCCCGCGTGACCCAGCTGCATCGGCAAGGCTTGAAGCGGCTCAGGGATTTGCTGGCTAATTGCGATCTGCTCGATGGTCGCTGGTAATCATTCAACAGGATAAGGCTCATGACCACAGCATCTATAAAATCGCCCCAGCAGCTACTACAACGCTATCTCGGATTTCTCAAATACGATCCCGATAACGTCAGCTTGCGAGCAGATATTTTTGATCTCGCGCTGCGCTGCGGCGCCAATAACATCGCCCGGCAGCAGGCCAGGCATGCGCTGGCTGCAGCGCCGGATGCGCCTGCGTGGATTAATCGCCTGGCCATGCTCGAGATGGCGCAGCAGCGTTATGTGCTGGCCGATGCCTTGCTGGCGGATTTGCAGGCGCGCGGTGTGGAGAATGAGGGCGTCATTTTTAATCGCGCGTATTCGGCGTTTTGCCAACAAAAATATGCGCTCGCCTGCGCCATGCTCAAGCCACTGTCGGTAAGGTCGACGCTATCGCCGATCTTGCCATTGTATTTACGGTGCCTGCACCGGCTAGGTAACATTGACGAGGCGCTGAGGTACTTCCAGCAGCAGCTCGCTAATGGTTTGGCGGGCGATATTGCGTATGGCGTTGCCAGCCTGCTTGCGCTCGACGCCGGGCGCCTGCCGCTGGCCAAGAGCTGGGCCGCGCAGGCGCTGCAAGGTCACCCGCTGCAGGTGGAAGCGCTGGTGACGCGCGCCTCGCTTGCCTTGGCCATGCAGGATGCCGATGCGGCCGAAGTGGATTTGCGCAAGGCGCTCGATATCAATGCGCAGGACGGGCGAGTCCGCTCTGCGCTCGGTATCGTCTGCCTGTTGCGTCAGCAATTTGCGGCAGCGAGTGACAATTTTTTACAGGCAGTGAAGCTACTGCCAGGTCACATCGGCAGCTGGCACGGACTCGGCTGGTGCCAGTTACTGCGGCAGGATGCGCTAGAGGCACGCAATTCGTTTGAGCAAGCCCTCGCGCTCGACAGGAATTTTGCGGAGAGTCACGGCGCACTGGCGGCGGCGCTGGCCAGGATCGGCAAATTGAGCGAGGCGCAAACGCATGTGGCGCGCGCCCTGCGCCTCGATCGGCACAATCTGGCGGCGCGTTACGCACAAGCCCTGATCAACGGCGAGGTGGAGGATATCGCTGCCTTCAAGCGTACGGTGAAGCGCGTGATAGGTGATCGGACAGTGGCGGATGGTCGTAGCCTCGCTGGCATCGTGCTAGGGGCTTAATGCAAATTGCGGTAAGCCGAGAACAGGTAGTGCCCGGCGTCCGGCGCAGGCGTTGCTGTGTTTGCCAGCGTTCTCTGGCAGCGCGTGATTTCATCCGCCAGTCGCTGCATGGCATCGTTGAGCGGTGCGTTCTCCTGGTTCGCGTTGATACCTTGCTGAATCAGGCTGGCCGCATCTGCGAAGTCATCGACCGCCAGACAAGCCATGCCTTTCTTGAATAGTCGCAAGGCCGCCGATGAGGAATGTGTATCGAGTCGTGCCCACGTCGCGCAGGCCGTCGCGGCACGCCCGGTACTGAACTGTAATAGGCCTAGTTGAAAACGTGCAATCGCAAAATCCGGACGCCTTTCCAGTGCCGTGATGTAGGCAGCCTCAGCTTCATCGACACGTCCCTGTTCGGCGAATTGCGCGGCGATCAGCAGCAGGGGACGGGCGTCGCCCGGATGGCCTTGCGCGGCATTTTGCAGGGTTTTAATGTTCTCGGCAGTATCGAGATTTCCCAGTGTTTGTAGCAGCTGCGGAAAATAGTCTTGCATGGTCTCAGTGATCTCATGGTTAAAAATACATCAAAGCTCTAGGGCGGCGTATCAGCGTAGATAGCAAAAGAATAACGCAGCCAACACCACTTCATTCGCTCAATCTGTTGTAAAAAATATATTAATTTTTTGCCCTTAATTCTTTCGCCCAGCTTTGGATAACTTGTTATCGGCGTCGTCAGATGCGCAGGCTGCACTAGCCTTGCCCATCGACATCGCGTCACTCTTACAAGGCGAAACATGGTCGCGATCGTCAGTGGCAATAGTCTGGGTTTGAACCTGAGTTCTCTAGCGACCCTGGGGCAGTCCGGGTCGCAGGGGATGGCTGCGCTAGGGCAGAGTGGCGAGCGGACTTACGTTAATGTTGCCAGCGGAAATCTGCTGCTGCAGGATGTCGATGACCGTTTGGTGGGGCATGGCGGCGCGGCGCTTTCGCTGCGTACTTACAACAGTCAGGCGCAGTTTTCGAGCGACAATCTGGATAACTGGTCGATTGCATTTCTACGCAAACGTGTCGATCTGAGCGGCACGCTGAACCAGGCTGGCAGCAGCTTCACGCGCACCGATCAGGATGGTGCGGCCGCGGTGTATGTGTTTGACGTCGCCAAGGGTCAGTATCGATCCACAGAGGGCGCCGATGCG
>CANFLV010000040.1 GCA_947448025.1 Oxalobacteraceae bacterium
AATGTTCCGCAAATTGCTGGACCAGGGTCAAGCTGGCGACAACGTCGGCGTGCTGCTGCGCGGCACCAAGCGTGAAGATGTCGAGCGGGGCCAAGTTCTGTCGAAGCCAAACTCGATCAAGCCACACAAGCATTTCACAGGCGAGATCTATGTCCTGTCGAAAGACGAAGGCGGCCGTCACACACCATTCTTCAACAACTATCGCCCACAGTTCTATTTCCGTACTACGGACGTGACTGGTTCGATCGAGTTGCCGAAGGATAAAGAAATGGTGATGCCAGGCGATAACGTGTCGATCACAGTCATGCTGATCAACCCGATCGCAATGGAAGAAGGTTTGCGCTTCGCGATTCGCGAAGGTGGCCGTACTGTTGGTGCTGGTGTTGTTGCCAAGATCATTGAGTAATAACTGAATATCATGCTGCGACGTCGGAGTATTCCGGCCTCGCAGCATTGTCAATTCAGGAACTGTTTAAACGTAGGGACGTAGCTCAATTGGCAGAGCGTCGGTCTCCAAAACCGAAGGTTGGGGGTTCGAGGCCCTCCGTCCCTGCCACCGATTCAGGTGTAGGGCACCGAAAGCAAAAGTGTATGTCTAATCACCCCGTAGAAACCGTCAACGCTTCAAGCGATAAATTCAAAGTTGGCATTTCTGTGCTGGCCGTCATCGCTGGCGTCGTGGGATTCTATTTGCTCTCCGATAAGTCGACTGCAGTGCGTGCGTTAGCATTGGTCGCGGGACTGCTGGTCGCAATTGGTTTTTTCTGGACGTCGACCCAGGGCAAGGATTTCATCAATTTCGCCAAAGAGGCTGTCCGCGAGACCAAAAAAGTTGTTTGGCCAACCCGCAAGGACGCCATGCAAATCACAGCAGTCGTTTTTGGCTTTGTTTTGGTCATGGCGATTTTCCTGTGGAGTGCAGACAAGTTTCTGGAATTTCTGTTGTATGACTTGATTCTGGGCTGGAAGAAATAATGAGCGAAAACACACAAGACAACGTGCAAGTTCCTGCCGCAGCGCCTGCTGCTGGCAACAAGCGTTGGTATGTCGTGCATGCTTATTCTGGTATGGAAAAAAGTGTGCAGCGCGCCTTGACCGAACGTGTCATGCGTGCAGGGATGGAAGACAAGTTTGGCCAGATCCTGGTGCCGACCGAAGAAGTCATTGAAGTTAAAAATGGCCAGAAATCGGTAACTGAGCGCCGTTTCTTCCCAGGCTATGTGCTCGTTGAAATGGAAATGACTGATGAAACATGGCATCTCGTGAAAAACACGAGCAAAGTCACTGGTTTTATCGGCGGTAAGTCAAACAAGCCAACACCAATTCCACCGCACGAAGTCGACAAGATCATGCAGCAAATGCAGGATGGCGTTGAAAAGCCACGGCCAAAAGTGTTGTACGAAGTCGGCGAAATGGTCCGCATCAAGGATGGTCCGTTTACAGATTTCAACGGCAATGTCGAAGAAGTCAATTACGAGAAATCTCGCGTACGGGTTTCTGTAACGATTTTCGGTCGCGCAACACCTGTTGAACTTGAGTTCGGCCAAGTCGAAAAGGTCTAAGCACCTGAATTGCGGCATGCGACGATCGGCTAGCCCAGCCACTGATTAAAGACGGTCATCAGAACCGCAGCCTGTACGGGTGAAATCTGAAGCGCAGCAAAAAGAGGAGCCGCAGTAGTCGACAAGACGAACAGGCGCTACCACTCAATCAATGTAGGAGCCACCATGGCAAAGAAAATCATTGGTTTTATCAAGCTGCAAGTTCCAGCTGGTAAAGCAAACCCATCCCCACCAATCGGACCAGCACTGGGTCAACGCGGTCTTAACATCATGGAATTCTGTAAGGCGTTTAACGCCCAGACCCAAGGTCTTGAGCCAGGCTTGCCTATCCCAGTCGTGATCACCGCTTTTGCAGACAAGTCTTTCACATTCGTGATGAAGACGCCGCCTGCAACGATCCTGATCAAAAAAGCAGCTGGTATCACTAAAGGTTCGGCGAAACCGCATACTGACAAAGTGGGCAAGATCACACGTCAGCAAGCTGAAGATATCGCTACAGCAAAACGTCCGGACTTGACGGCCGCTGATATGGACGCCGCAGTGCGTACAATCGCTGGTTCCGCTCGTTCGATGGGCATCACGGTGGAGGGTCTGTAATGGCTAAGTTGACAAAACGCGCAAAAGCAATCAAAGCAAAGGTAGACACCACAAAAGTCTACGCTTTTGACAATGCAATCACGCTGATCAAAGAATGCGCTACTGCCAAATTCAACGAATCGATCGACGTATCGGTACAGTTGGGCGTAGATGCAAAGAAGTCGGACCAAGTTGTTCGTGGCTCGGTTGTTTTGCCAGCAGGTACGGGCAAGACAGTTCGCGTCGCTGTGTTCGCAACAGGTGAAAAAGCTGAGCAGGCGAAAGCCGCCGGCGCCGACATCGTTGGTATGGAAGACCTGGCTGAGCAAATCAAAGCCGGTAACATGCCTTTCGATATCGTGATCGCTTCACCAGACACCATGCGTATCGTTGGTACACTGGGTCAGATCCTTGGACCACGCGGCATGATGCCAAATCCAAAGGTCGGTACAGTGACGCCTGACGTCGCCACTGCTGTGAAAAATGCAAAAGCTGGTCAAGTGCAGTATCGCACTGACAAAGCCGGCATCATTCACACAACGATCGGTCGTAAATCATTTAGCGATGCCGATCTGAAGTCCAACTTGTTGGCACTGATCGATGCATTGAACAAAGCCAAGCCAACTACCAGCAAGGGTGTTTACCTGCGTAAAGTAGCCTTGTCGTCGACCATGGGCGCTGGCGTCCGTCTCGACCACACAAGTCTGGCAGCTTAAGTACTGAATCAAGTCCTCGTGCCTTTGGTGCGAGGCGCATCTTTGGGCTGACTGAAGCTTAATCATTGCGTGACAGGGTTTAGTGTAGCGATATTCTGACCCCAACTGATGATCAAGTGGAAAGTCAGGCAATCAAAGACCGTTGGGCGGCGGGCATGCAAGTAGTGCACAAAGTTAAACCGTCGTTTCAGAAATGAGGCGGCACCCAACGCAGATGGTGTACCCGAACAAGTTTTGCAGTCTCACGCTGGCTCTCCAGCAAGAAACTCCTAACTTCGGACGCCGTGTTCGAACCGATGCAAGGTAAGTAACCATACGGTTATGTAAGTACCGAACATCATTTTTGGAGGTTGATCTTGAGTCTCAATCTGAATGACAAAAAGGCCGTCGTCGCTGAAGTTTCCGCGCAAGTAGCATTAGCGCAAACGATCGTCGTCGCCGAATACCGTGGCATCCAGGTTGGTCACTTGACCCAACTGCGCGCAAAAGCGCGTGCCGAAGGCGTTTACCTGCGCGTGTTGAAAAACACACTTGCACGTCGCGCTGTCGAAGGCACTGCGTTCGCTGACCTCGCCTCTTCCATGACCGGCCCGTTGATCTATTCGATCTCCGTGGATGCCGTTGCTGCTGCTAAAGTCATCAATGACTTCGCAAAAACCAACGACAAACTGGTTGTAAAAGCAGGTAACTATGCAGGTAAGCAGCTTGATAAAGCTGCCGTGACTGCATTGGCCAGCATTCCTAGCCGTGAAGTTCTGTTGTCCCAATTGGCGGGCATCATGAAAGCACCGGTTGCAGGATTTGCCCGTGGTTTGGCTGCTCTGTCAGCAAAAAAAGAAGCCGAAGCAGCGTAATTTACGCCGCAATGGAGTTCTTTTTAGTCAGTACCAATTCGATGTAAAACTTATTGATTGTTGAAAGCAGGCCAGCCCAGTGCAGCTCTTTCCTCAACAAATATTAGGAGTTTCAAATGACAATTAGCAAAGACGATATCCTGGAAGCCGTAGGCGCGATGTCAGTAATGGACCTGAATGATCTGGTCAAAGCTTTTGAAGAAAAATTTGGCGTATCCGCTGCTGCAATGGCTGTTGCCGGTCCAGGCGCTGCTGCTGCTGTTGCTGAAGAGCAAACAGAGTTCACAGTAACTCTGACTGACTTTGGCGCAAACAAAGTTGGCGTCATTAAAGCAGTTCGCGAAATCACTGGCCTGGGCTTGAAAGAAGCCAAGGATCTGGTTGACGGTGCACCGAAGCCAGTGAAAGAAGCTGTTTCGAAAGCCGACGCAGAAGCTGCAAAGAAGAAATTGGAAGAAGCTGGCGCGAAAGCCGAAATCAAGTAATTTCGTCTTGCTTGCGCAGTACAGTAGCGCCGGAGTCAAAGTGCAGAGCCCCTTCGAAAGAATGGGCTCGGCTTTGGCTTCTTTGTCGTTTGTTTATTTTGAAAATACTAATAAAGCCTGGCATCTCTTCGCCGGCAATTACTTAGTGTAATCAAGCTTGAAGGGCTGAGACTTGAGGTTTCGCAGATGTTGCGGGTGCCGTTAATTGGCCCGTATGAAACCTGAATTCTCCATCCTTCCTGTCACTCACGGAGTGTCCATGCACTACTCATTTACTGAGAAGAAGCGCATTCGTAAATCTTTTGCGAAACGCGCTAACGTTCACAACGTTCCGTTCCTGCTGGCGACCCAGCTCGAGTCTTATCTGGGCTTTTTGCAAGCGGAAAGAGTTCCTTCCCAACGCAAAAATGAAGGCCTGCAGTCAGCCTTCACGTCCATTTTCCCGATCGTATCGCATAATGGTTTCGCACGACTAGAATTTTTGTCGTACGTACTTGGCGATCCGCCATTCGACGTAAAAGAATGCCAGCAACGCGGCCTTACTTTTGCCTCGCCTTTGCGTGCGAAAGTGCGTCTGGTGATCCTGGATAAGGAATCCCCGACCAAGCCCGTCGTCAAGGAAATGAAAGAACAAGAAGTCTACATGGGCGAATTGCCGCTCATGACGACGACTGGTTCCTTCGTGGTCAACGGTACTGAGCGCGTTATCGTGTCCCAGTTGCATCGTTCGCCAGGCGTGTTTTTCGAGCATGATCGCGGCAAGACCCACTCATCGGGCAAATTGCTGTTTTCGGCTCGGATCATTCCTTACCGCGGTTCATGGCTCGACTTCGAGTTCGATCCAAAAGATATCCTGTTCTTCCGTGTCGATCGTCGCCGCAAAATGCCGGTCACGATCCTGCTGAAGGCCATCGGCATGACGCCGCAGCAAATCCTAGCCAACTTCTTTGTCTTCGACAACTTTGGCCTGCGCGCCGAAGGCGGCGAGATGGAATTCGTTCCAGAGCGTCTGCGCGGTGAAGTTGCGCGTTTTGACATCTCGGATAAAGCCGGCAATGTCATCGTCGCAAAAGACAAGCGCATCAATGCCAAGCATGTGCGTGAAATCGACGCCGCTGGCATCAAGCATATTTCTGTTCCTGAAGACTATTTACTCGGTCGCGTACTGGCAAAGAACATCGTCGACGAAGACACCGGTGAAGTCGTGGCCAATGCCAATGATGAGCTGACTGAAGAGTTGATGACACGTCTGCGCGAAGCCGATGTGACCGATATCCAGACGCTGTACACGAACGACCTCGATCAGGGTGGTTACATTTCCCAGACGCTGCGTATGGACGATACGGCGGACCAGATGGCTGCGAAAGTGGCGATCTATCGCATGATGCGCCCAGGCGAACCGCCTACTGAAGATTCAGTCGAAGCCTTGTTCAATGGCTTGTTCTACAACGAAGATCGTTATGACCTGTCGGCCGTTGGCCGCATGAAGTTCAACCGCCGTATCGGCCGTGATGAACTGGTCGGCGCGATGACCTTGTCGAATGACGATGTACTGGCTGTCATCAAGATCCTCGTTGAGCTGCGCAATGGCCGCGGCGAAGTCGATGACATCGATCACCTCGGTAACCGTCGTGTGCGATGCGTCGGCGAACTGGCTGAGAATCAATTCCGTGCCGGTCTCGTCCGTGTTGAGCGCGCTGTAAAAGAGCGTCTCGGCCAGGCCGAAGCAGACAATCTGATGCCGCATGACTTGATCAACTCGAAGCCGATTTCGGCAGCGATTCGCGAGTTCTTCGGTTCGTCGCAGTTGTCTCAGTTTATGGATCAGACCAACCCATTGTCAGAGATCACGCACAAGCGTCGCGTCTCCGCACTGGGACCTGGTGGTTTGACGCGCGAACGTGCTGGTTTTGAAGTACGTGACGTGCACCCAACTCACTATGGTCGCGTTTGCCCGATCGAGACACCGGAAGGTCCGAACATCGGCCTGATCAACTCGCTGGCGCTGTATGCCCGCCTGAATGAATACGGTTTTCTCGAGACGCCATACCGCAAGGTTGAAGGCAGCAAGATTACGAGCCAGATCGATTATCTGTCCGCCATCGAAGAAGGTCGTTACATCATCGCTCAGGCGAATGCAACGATCGACACGACCGGCGAACTGACGGATGAACTGGTGTCGGCACGTCAAGCTGGTGAAACAATTCTGGTATCCCCAGAGCGCATCCAGTACATGGACGTTGCCCCAGGCCAGATCGTTTCAGTAGCGGCATCGCTGATTCCGTTCCTCGAGCATGACGATGCGAACCGCGCGCTGATGGGTGCAAATATGCAACGTCAAGCCGTACCGTGCTTGCGTCCTGAAAAGGCGCTGGTTGGTACAGGTATCGAACGTACTGTTGCGGTTGACTCGGGTACGACTGTGCAAGCCTTGCGTGGCGGTATCGTTGATTACATCGATGCGGGTCGTGTAGTGATTCGCGTCAATGACGACGAAGCAGCGGCTGGTGAAGTCGGTGTCGACATCTACAATCTGATCAAGTACACCCGTTCGAACCAGAACACGAACATCAATCAGCGTCCTATCGTTAAAGTTGGTGATCGTGTCGCGAAAAAAGACGTGATCGCCGATGGCGCATCGACGGACCTCGGCGAACTCGCCCTGGGTCAGAACATGCTCGTGGCGTTTATGCCATGGAACGGCTATAACTTCGAAGATTCGATCCTGATCTCTGAAAAAGTCGTTGCGGATGATCGCTACACCTCGATTCATATCGAAGAGTTGTCGGTCGTTGCACGTGACACTAAGCTGGGCGCCGAAGAAATCACCCGTGATATCTCGAACCTCGCTGAGAACCAATTGGCACGTCTGGACGAGTCCGGCATTGTCTACATCGGTGCTGAAGTCGAAGCCGGCGATACGCTGGTCGGTAAGGTCACGCCAAAAGGCGAAACCCAACTGACGCCAGAAGAAAAGCTGCTGCGTGCGATCTTCGGTGAAAAAGCGTCTGACGTAAAAGACACCTCACTGCGCGTGCCTTCAGGCATGATCGGTACGGTCATCGACGTTCAAGTCTTCACCCGTGAAGGTATTGCTCGCGACAAACGTGCGCAACAGATTATCGATGATGAGTTGAAGCGCTATCGCCTCGACCTGAACGATCAGCTGCGTATTGTTGACGGCGATGCATTCCAGCGTCTGGAAAAGATGTTGATCGGTAAGGTCGTCAATGGCGGCCCGAAAAAGATCGCCAAGGGCGCGAAGATTACGAAGGAATACCTCGACGATCTCGACAAATACCATTGGTTCGACATCCGTCCTTCAGAAGATGAAGCCGCGACTGCTCTCGAAGCAATCAAGGAATCGATCGCTGAAAAGCGCCATCAGTTCGATCTCGCCTTTGAAGAAAAGCGCAAGAAGCTGACCCAGGGCGACGAATTGCCGCCAGGCGTACAGAAGATGGTCAAGGTTTACCTCGCGGTCAAACGTCGCCTGCAACCAGGTGACAAGATGGCGGGTCGTCACGGTAACAAGGGTGTGGTTTCACGCATCGTGCCTATCGAAGACATGCCTTACATGGCGGACGGCACACCAGCCGACGTCGTATTGAACCCACTCGGCGTTCCTTCACGGATGAACGTTGGTCAGGTTCTCGAGGTCCACTTGGGTTGGGCGGCCAAAGGCCTGGGTCTGCGTATCGGTGAAATGCTCAAGGCGCAAGCCAAGGCAGCTGAGTTGCGCGTTTTCCTGACGACGATTTATAACGAATCGGGCAAGAAGGAAGATCTCGACAGCTTCTCGGATGATGAAATCCTGGAATTGGCGAGCAACCTGAAGCACGGCGTGCCATTCGCAACGCCCGTGTTTGACGGTGCGCATGAAGGTGAAATTCATCGCATGCTTGACTTGGCTTATCCGGACGCAATCGCGAAACATCTGGGCATGACGCCTTCGAAGAATCAGGTCACGATGTATGACGGTCGTACTGGTGAAGCCTTCGAGCGTTCGGTCACGGTTGGCTATATGCACATGCTGAAATTGCACCATCTGGTCGATGACAAGATGCATGCACGTTCAACTGGTCCATATTCGCTCGTGACACAGCAGCCACTGGGCGGTAAAGCGCAATTCGGTGGCCAGCGTTTCGGTGAGATGGAAGTCTGGGCATTGGAAGCGTACGGCGCGTCTTACGTGCTGCAGGAAATGCTGACAGTGAAGTCGGATGACGTGAACGGCCGTACGAAGGTGTACGAGAACCTGGTCAAAGGTGACCATGTGATCGACGCCGGCATGCCTGAGTCGTTCAACGTTCTGGTCAAGGAAATTCGCTCACTCGGTATTGATATCGACCTCGAGCGAAACTAATAGGTCCGGGGGCAGGGTCGTCCACGCCGAGTTGCGTGCATGCCCGGCCCCCGACTGACTGGAACAGCACTACCAAGTTACCGAGAACTGAGCCAAGGCAAGCGGCTCAATTCGACGAAGATATTTTTTCACGCCACACGGAGTGATACATGAAAGCACTGCTCGATTTATTCAAGCAAGTTCAGCAAAATGAACAGTTCGACGCGATCAAAATTGGTCTGGCGTCACCCGAGAAAATCCGTTCGTGGTCCTATGGCGAAGTCAAGAAGCCAGAGACCATCAACTATCGTACCTTCAAGCCTGAGCGTGATGGCCTGTTCTGCGCCAAGATCTTTGGCCCGATCAAGGATTACGAATGCCTGTGCGGTAAATACAAGCGCCTGAAGCACCGTGGTGTGATCTGCGAAAAGTGCGGCGTAGAAGTCACGCTGGCCAAAGTGCGTCGTGAGCGCATGGGCCACATCGAACTCGCGTCGCCAACAGCCCACATCTGGTTCCTGAAGTCGCTGCCGTCACGTCTGGGCATGGTCCTCGACATGACTTTGCGGGACATCGAACGTGTTCTGTACTTTGAAGCGTATGTTGTGACCGATCCCGGCATGACACCGCTGAAGAAGTGCCAGATCATGTCGGAAGACGATTACGCCGCCAAGTACGATGAGTACGGCGACGACTTCATCGCCTTCATGGGCGCCGAAGGCATCCGTGAATTACTACGTTCGATCGATATCGACCGTGATGCAGAGACACTGCGCGTCGAATTGAAAGAGTCGAAGTCCGAAGCCAAGATCAAGAAATACGCCAAGCGCCTGAAAGTGCTCGAGGCCTTCCAGCGTTCGGGCATCAAGCCTGACTGGATGATCATGGAAGTGTTGCCAGTGCTGCCGCCAGAGTTGCGTCCGCTGGTTCCACTGGACGGCGGCCGTTTCGCGACCTCCGACCTGAACGACCTGTATCGCCGCGTCATTAACCGTAATAACCGTTTGAAGCGCCTGATGGAATTGCGCGCGCCGGAAATCATTACGCGTAATGAAAAGCGCATGCTGCAAGAAGCGGTCGATTCGCTGCTCGATAACGGCCGTCGCGGCAAAGCGATGACTGGTGCGAACAAGCGTCCGCTGAAGTCCCTAGCTGAAATGATCAAAGGTAAGGGCGGTCGTTTCCGTCAGAACTTGCTGGGTAAGCGCGTCGACTATTCAGGCCGTTCGGTCATTGTTGTTGGACCACAATTGAAACTGCATCAGTGCGGCTTGCCGAAACTGATGGCGCTGGAATTGTTCAAGCCTTTCATCTTCAACAAGCTTGAATTGATGGGCCTGGCAACAACGATCAAGGCAGCGAAAAAGCTTGTCGAGATTCAAGAGCCAGTCGTCTGGGACATCCTGGAAGACGTGATCCGCGAACATCCGGTCATGCTCAACCGTGCGCCTACGCTGCACCGTTTGGGTATCCAGGCGTTTGAACCGGTCCTGATTGAAGGCAAGGCGATCCAGTTGCATCCGCTGGTTTGCGCGGCGTTCAACGCCGACTTTGACGGTGACCAGATGGCGGTCCACGTTCCATTGTCGATCGAAGCACAGATGGAAGCGCGCACGCTCATGCTGGCGTCGAACAACATCCTGTTCCCGTCGAACGGCGAGCCATCGATCGTGCCTTCGCAAGATATCGTGCTGGGTCTGTACTATGCAACGCGTGAGGCGATCAACGCCAAGGGCGAGGGCATGATGTTCCAGGACGTCTCGGAAGTGATCCGCGCCTACGACAACAAGGAAGTCGAACTGACTACCCGTGTCACCGTGCGTATCGTAGAGAATCCTAAGGACCCTGTGACTGGCGAATTCGTTCGCACGGTTACCCGTTACGAGACCACCATTGGTCGTGCGATCCTGTCCGAAATTCTGCCTAAAGGTTTGCCATTCAGCGTGCTGAATCGCGCCCTGAAGAAGAAGGAAATTTCGAAGCTGATTAATATCTCGTTCCGCAAGTGCGGCCTGCGCGCAACGGTCGTCTTTGCTGACCAGCTGCTGCAATCAGGTTTCCGCCTCGCGACCCGCGCTGGTATTTCGATTTGCGTCGACGACATGCTCGTTCCGCCACAAAAAGTTACCTTGATCGCTGCTGCCGAGCAGGAAGTCAAACAAATCGAGCAGCAATATGCATCAGGTCTCGTGACTGCCGGCGAGCGTTACAACAAGGTTGTAGATATCTGGGGCAAAGCCGGTGACGAAGTCGGCAAGGCCATGATGGACCAGCTCAAGGTGGAAGACGTTATCCGCCGCGACGGCACCAAAGGCACGCAAGAATCGTTTAACGCAATTTACATGATGGCCGACTCTGGCGCGCGCGGTTCCGCAGCCCAGATTCGCCAGCTCGCCGGTATGCGCGGACTGATGGCCAAGCCGGATGGCTCGATTATCGAAACGCCGATTACCGCGAACTTCCGCGAAGGTCTGAACGTTCTGCAGTACTTTATTTCTACCCACGGTGCACGTAAAGGTCTGGCAGATACGGCTCTGAAGACAGCGAACTCAGGTTACCTGACACGTCGTCTCGTTGACGTAACCCAGGATCTGGTCGTGATCGAGGACGATTGCGGAACATCGAACGGCGCAGCAATGAAGGCGCTGGTTGAAGGCGGTGAAGTTATTGAAGCACTGCGCGACCGTATCCTCGGCCGCGTAGCGACAAACGATATCGTCCATCCTGAAACGCAAGAAACGCTGTATGCCGCAGGTACGCTGTTCGACGAAGATATGGTCGAAGAGATCGAGCGCCTCGGCATTGATGAAGTCAAAGTACGTACACCACTGACTTGCGACACACGCTTCGGCCTGTGCGCCATGTGCTATGGCCGTGATCTTGGTCGCGGCACGATGGTCAACTCCGGTGAAGCTGTCGGCGTTATCGCCGCCCAGTCGATCGGTGAGCCTGGAACACAGTTGACGATGCGTACCTTCCACATTGGTGGTGCGGCTTCGCGTGCAGCAGTGGCTTCGTCAGTCGAAGCGAAATCGAACGGTATCATCCGCTTTACAGCGACGATGCGTTACGTTACGAACGGCAAGGGCGGTCAGATCGTCATTTCCCGCTCCGGCGAAGTGCTGATCACCGATGACCACGGTCGTGAGCGTGAGCGTCACAAGGTGCCATACGGCGCGACCTTGCTGGTCAAGGATGGCCTCGTCATCAAGGCTGGTATCGCGTTGGCAACATGGGATCCGTTGACCCGTCCGATCATTACCGAATACACCGGATCGGTGAAGTTCGAGAATGTCGAAGAAGGTTCAACCGTCGCCAAGCAGATCGATGAAGTCACCGGTCTGTCGACCCTCGTGGTTATCGATGCGAAGCGTCGTGGTTCAGTCACCAAGACTGTGCGTCCACAAGTTAAATTGTTGAACGAGCAGGGCGAAGAAGTGAAGATCGCCGGCACAGAACACGCAGTGACGATCGGGTTCCAGGTAGGCGCGCTGATTACCGTGAAAGACGGTCAGCAAGTTACCGTCGGTGAAGTACTGGCGCGTATTCCAACTGAATCGCAAAAGACACGCGATATTACCGGTGGTTTGCCACGCGTTGCCGAGCTGTTCGAAGCACGTTCTCCGAAAGACGCCGGCATGCTGGCGGAAGTCACGGGTACTGTTGCGTTTGGTAAAGAGACCAAAGGTAAGCAGCGTCTGGAAATCACGGACATGGACGGCAACAAGCATGAGTTCCTGATCACCAAGGACAAGCAAGTGCTCGTCCATGACGGCCAGGTAGTCAACAAGGGTGAGATGATCGTAGACGGCCCAGCCGATCCGCAAGACATCCTCCGCTTGCTGGGTATCGAAGCTTTGGCACGTTACATTGTTGATGAAGTTCAGGACGTGTACCGCTTGCAAGGCGTGAAGATCAACGACAAGCACATTGAAGTGATTGTGCGTCAGATGTTGCGTCGCGTTCAGATCGTTGATCCGGGCGAAAGTAACTACATCACGGGTGAGCAGGTTGAGCGCTCCGAGCTGTTGGATGAAAATGACCGTATCAATGCGGCCAACCAGATTCCAGCGACTTACGAGAATGTCTTGCTCGGTATTACCAAGGCATCGTTGTCGACGGATTCGTTCATTTCCGCCGCATCGTTCCAGGAAACTACACGCGTACTGACCGAAGCCGCCATCATGGGCAAGCGCGATGGCCTGCGTGGTTTGAAGGAAAACGTGATTGTCGGCCGACTGATCCCAGCCGGTACCGGCCTTGCATTCCATCGTGCTCGCAAGGAAAAGGAATCATGGGAAGCGGAAGAGCGTACTGCACTGCTGAAAGCAGAGCAGAGCGCCCGAGCTGCTGAAGCTGAAGCCGAAGAAGCAATCGTGACACCGGACTCGGAAGCGTAATCGTAATAAGCTTCCAGCCCGAATAAAAAGCGGCCCCGCAGAGAATATCTGCGGGGCCGTTTTTTTATGTGCGCAATTAATGTTCCTGAGTCAATGGCTTGCCCTTGTCGATCACTTCGCGGCAATCACCCTTGAACGTTGAGTTGTCATAGTCAGTCCAGCCATAGCTGTCGACGTAACGTTTGTGCCGCTTGAGATACTTGCTGAGAAAGCTCCATTCAAGTTGCTCGCTTGCATAGCGAATACTGCTCAGGTCCAAGAGCGAGTGAAACATGTTTTCAGTACTGAGACGCGCGTCACGATTGAGCTTCAATTGCTGCACCTTCGCGGGAAATTTCGCCTGGTAAGCATCCGAGTACCAGACCAGTGCGGGAACGTGAAATTCATACTGCGTGTTGTGACCGTGGAAGGCGAGGTTGCACTCCCCGTCATAGAGTGTCTGTCCATGATCGGACACATACATCATCGAGCTGACTTGTCCTGATGCCTTCAATGTATCGATGACTTGAGACAGGAACCAGTCGGTGTAGAGGATCGAATTATCGTAGCTATTATTGATGTCTGCCTTAATTGCCAAATCGGTGTAGGCAGGATTTTCAACGCCATACAGCGATGGCTTCCAGCGGTCATATTCCTTAGGGTAGCGATGGCTGTAATTCCAGTGATTGCCGAGCGTATGCAGGACGATTAATTTTTTCTTGGCGCCATCGGCCAGCGCAGACTTCAGTGGCGCCAGCAATACTTCATCAAGGCTGGAATTGTTTGTGAATCCGCCCAGATTCATAAACTGCGTGACATCCGCTTCATTGGCAAATACAGAAACAGGCGTATCAAACTGACCGAAGGACATCTGGTTCGAGAGCCAGTAAGTCTTGAATCCCGCCTCCCGGAAAGCGCTCAGCAGGGAGCGCTCGGAAAATCCGGCTTTCAAACTCTGCATCGCAGGCTTGCGTGACACCAGCACGGGCACTGACAGGCGCGTCGCGGAAACGCCACTAATAACGTTAGAAAGGCTGACAAGGTTCTCCTCACCTTTGAGGTGTGGATTTGTCTCCCTCGCATAGCCATTGATACTCCAGCGGTCATAGCGCGAGGACTCGCCGATGACCATTACAGCAATTTGCGGCTTGTCATCCATCTCGATTTGTTGCGCGCCAAAAGTGAATCCTTTGCTTTTACCCTGTAAGTCCGCAAGGTAGCTTCTCTCAAGCCAGAAATCATGGCCGTGCGAGAAGACACCGAATGGCCACGTACGGGAAAAGTTGGGCGTCTCAAGCGCTATCGATGTCCAGGAAGGTAACTTCGGGGCATGCCATTCATTTGGCCCAGTCGAAGAAGCATCAGTGCCTGCTGTTGCTTCACTCAGGGGCTTTGAAGCCGAGGCACTTTCCTGTGCCCCATTAACGGTAGCCGAACTCACTGCGGTGGCAATACCGAACGTGTATCCGTAAAGAGCAATGCTGGCGGCAACACCCAAAAATCCCAGCATCGTCAAACGTGATTTCCCGCGCCAATCGAGCTCCTTGCTGGCAATCGCAGCCTTCAAAACAAGCCACCACCAGCAAGCAATCAAAATCAGGATCGCTGCTAGTACCCAGATCTTCGAGCCAAGAAATTCCAGCGTTTCCTTGGGGCTGGTCTCGGCCAAAATCCCCAAATGGTGGGTAGAGAGCCCTTGACCGTAGTAAGTGCGAAGATACAATTCAACCGGCAATGCGAAAAAGGCCGGCAGCAAGAGCCAGTGAAACCAGGCTGGCCGCTTGAAGATTGACCACACGACAAGCCAGGTAAGTGCTTCGAAAGCGACAATATGCAGAGCATCGTCAACTTGTTTTCCAAAAAGCAAAGACACAAACGGCACTGCAGACAAAAACAGATAGCTCGCTAAAATGAACAGGTTTCTCGGATGTGACAAAGCGGTCATGGATCGAGCCGGAAGGTAAAAAGTCCGATTATCCAGCAATACGATTTACTTGCCTAACACCATTGAATACATAGCCAAAAAGCAGACGCTCGGTGCATTGCATCTGTGATATTAGTCGCTGTGGCAGGGAATACAGCGATTCCCGCGAAAACATGTCGGCAAGGCTTGACCGCCAATCATCCACGGAATATACTCGCGAGTTCTCGAATTTAAGCCTTGCTTGGCTTAAGCGCTCTTTTGTCAGTAGTCCGGCTCTTCCGCGCTTTCCCCTTCCTCGCTATATTCGACGCGCTTTTCTGCGCAAAAATCAGTTTTGTTTAGTCCCCGGACAACCGTTTTCGGGTTTGTAGTATTAATGTTGCAATTTTGTTGGATTAAGACAGATGCCAACCATCAATCAATTGATTCGCAGCCCACGCGTTTCCGTAACCGTGAAAAGCAAATCGCCGGCGCTTGAAAACAGCCCGCAAAAACGTGGCGTATGCACGCGCGTTTATACAACGACTCCAAAGAAGCCAAACTCGGCTCTGCGTAAAGTCGCCAAAGTTCGCTTGACCAACGGTTTCGAAGTTATTTCGTATATCGGCGGTGAAGGCCATAACCTGCAAGAGCACAGCGTTGTATTGCTGCGCGGCGGCCGCGTTAAGGATTTGCCTGGTGTTCGTTACCATATGGTTCGCGGCGCATTGGATACCCAAGGCGTTAAAGATCGTAAGCAGGCTCGTTCGAAGTACGGTACTAAGCGTGCTAAGGCTGCTAAGAAGTAATGTGATTTTCACTGCAAAGTGAAATAAGTTTCGGCCTCGAATGGGCCGAGTAAGTGGGTCGCTATGATGGCTATCCGCGAGTGCGGCAAATTAAGTTTGCGCGCTCAACTGAAGATCGAAAGGAATTAAGATGCCACGTCGTCGTGAAGTCCCCAAGCGGGACGTACTGCCAGATCCGAAGTTCGGCAATGTTGATGTTGCGAAATTCGTTAACGTTTTGATGCTCTCCGGTAAAAAATCGGTCGCTGAAAACATCATTTACGGTGCATTCGAGCACATCCAAGCCAAATCCGGCAAAGATCCGCTTGAAGTGTTTGCCGCTGCTATCAGCAACGCCAAGCCACTCGTTGAAGTGAAATCGCGTCGCGTTGGTGGTGCAAACTACCAGGTGCCTGTGGAAGTGCGTCCAGTTCGCCGTATGGCGTTGTCGATGCGTTGGTTGCGCGAAGCCGCAAACAAGCGCAGCGAAAAGTCGATGCCACAACGTCTGGGCGGCGAATTGCTCGAAGCCGCTGAAGGCCGTGGCGGTGCGATGAAGAAGCGTGATGAAGTTCACCGTATGGCTGAAGCGAACAAGGCGTTCTCGCACTTCCGTTTCTAATCAAATAAATAGTGGCATCCTCGCACAAGCGGGGAGGCTGTCTATATGGTTAATCCGTACAAAACCGGGCGACTCTCTTTCAAAAGCGGCGCTCGGTTTCGTACATTAAAAAGACTTAGGATTCAATATGGCTCGCAAGACCCCCATTGAGCGCTACCGCAATATCGGTATTTCCGCTCACATCGACGCTGGTAAAACCACTACGACTGAGCGCGTCCTGTACTACACAGGCGTGAACCACAAAATTGGTGAAGTGCATGATGGCGCCGCCACCATGGACTGGATGGAGCAAGAGCAGGAGCGCGGCATCACGATCACGTCCGCAGCGACGACTTGCTTCTGGAAAGGCATGGCCAACAATTTCCCTGAGCACCATATCAACATCATTGATACGCCGGGTCACGTTGACTTCACGATTGAAGTTGAGCGCTCGATGCGTGTGCTCGATGGCGCCTGCATGGTCTATTGCGCGGTCGGCGGCGTACAGCCACAATCTGAAACAGTTTGGCGTCAAGCTAACAAGTACGGTGTTCCACGTGTGGCATTCGTCAACAAGATGGATCGTACTGGCGCGAATTTCTTCAAGGTTTACGATCAGATGCGTGCGCGCCTGAAAGCGAATCCAATTCCACTGCAGATCCCGATCGGCGCGGAAGAGAACTTCCTCGGCGTGGTCGATCTGGTCAAGATGAAAGCCATCTACTGGGATGACGCATCCCAGGGCATGAAATTCGACTACCGTGAAATTCCTGAGGAATTGGCCGAACTCGCTGCTGAATGGCGCGAGAAGATGGTTGAAGCCGCTGCTGAAGCCACTGAAGAATTGATGAACAAATATCTTGAAGAAGGCGACCTCACGGAAGCTGAAATCAAGGGTGCCTTGCGTCAGCGTACGATTGCAGCTGAAATCGTGCCGATGATGTGCGGTACTGCGTTCAAGAACAAAGGCGTTCAAGCCATGCTTGACGGCGTTATCGAATACTTGCCATCGCCAGTGGATATTCCACCGGTCAAGGGCCTGGATGAAGATGAGCAGCCAACATCGCGTAAAGCTGAAGATACTGAAAAGTTCGCCGCTTTGGCATTCAAGATCATGACGGATCCGTTCGTTGGTCAATTGATTTTCTTCCGCGTCTACTCGGGCAGCATCAAGTCGGGCGACACGGTTTTCAATCCGATCAAGAACAAGAAAGAACGTCTCGGCCGTATTTTGCAGATGCATGCAAACCAGCGCGAAGAGATCAAGGAAGTGCACGCTGGCGACATCGCCGCTGCAGTTGGCTTGAAAGACGCGACTACTGGCGAAACATTGTGCGATCCATCAGCGATCATCACACTGGAGCGCATGGTGTTCCCTGAGCCAGTGATTTCGCAAGCTGTTGAGCCTAAGACCAAGGTCGATCAGGAAAAAATGGGCCTGGCATTGAACCGCCTCGCACAGGAAGATCCATCGTTCCGCGTCAAGACTGATGAAGAATCAGGCCAGACAATCATCGGCGGTATGGGCGAGTTGCACCTTGAGATTATCGTAGACCGTATGCGTCGCGAATTCGGCGTTGAAGCAACTGTTGGTAAACCACAAGTTGCCTATCGCGAAACAATCCGCAAGGTTTGCGAAGAAATCGAAGGCAAGTTCGTCAAGCAATCAGGCGGTCGTGGTCAGTACGGTCACGTTGTCCTGAAGATTGAGCCGCAAGAGCCGGGCAAGGGCTTCGAGTTTATTGACGCGATCAAGGGCGGAACAGTGCCACGCGAATATATTCCTGCAGTCGAAAAAGGTGTTCGTGAGACACTGGTTTCAGGCGTGATGGCTGGCTATCCAGTGGTCGACGTTAAAGTCACGCTGTTCTTTGGTTCCTACCACGATGTTGACTCGAACGAAAATGCGTTCCGCATGGCCGCTTCGATGGCATTCAAAGACGGCTGCCGTAAAGCTAGCCCAGTAATTCTTGAGCCGATGATGTCGGTTGAAGTTGAGACGCCAGAAGACTACGCCGGTACCGTGATGGGCGATTTGTCCTCACGTCGCGGTATGGTTCAAGGTATGGATGAGATTGCTGGCGGTGGCGGCAAGATCATCAAGGCTGAAGTGCCTTTGTCCGAAATGTTTGGTTATTCGACTTCGTTGCGTTCAGCAACACAAGGTCGTGCAACTTACACGATGGAATTCAAGCACTATGCTGAAGCGCCTAAGAACGTGACAGAAGCAATTGTCAGCTCCAAGGCGAAGTAATTTGTGCCTCGCTCGCCCCCTTGGGGCGAGCATTTAATTAAATAAATAAATCGTTCTTTTTGAAGGAAATGCAAAATGGCAAAAGGTAAGTTTGAGCGGACCAAACCGCACGTCAACGTCGGCACAATTGGCCACGTTGATCATGGCAAGACCACACTGACAGCAGCGATCGCAACAGTCCTGTCGAAGAAATTCGGCGGCGAAGCCAAAGCCTATGATCAGATCGACGCAGCGCCAGAAGAAAAAGCGCGTGGCATCACGATCAACACGGCCCACGTTGAGTACGAAACACAAGCGCGTCACTACGCGCACGTTGACTGCCCAGGCCATGCTGACTATGTCAAAAACATGATTACTGGTGCTGCGCAGATGGACGGCGCGATCCTGGTATGTTCGGCAGCTGACGGCCCAATGCCACAGACTCGCGAGCACATCTTGCTGGCGCGTCAAGTTGGTGTGCCATATATCCTTGTGTTCCTGAACAAATGCGACATGGTCGACGACGCTGAGTTGCTTGAGCTGGTCGAAATGGAAGTGCGCGAGTTGTTGTCGAAATATGATTTCCCAGGCGACGACGTGCCTATCATCCGCGGTTCAGCCAAGCTGGCCCTGGAAG
>CANFLV010000041.1 GCA_947448025.1 Oxalobacteraceae bacterium
AATGTGCTCGATGCGCGTCAGTACAAGTCTTACCAGGCCTGCCAGAAGCCGCAGCGCGGTGGTTCGAACACGATCACGAACAGCTGCAGGGAACGCCTTGATCCGGCACGCACGCTGCTGGGTATGGAACAGGAAGGCTGGCTCGACTATGGCCTGGCTAAATCAGGCGCGCGCTGGAACATCATCGCGCAGCAAACCCTGATGGCGCAGTGCAGCCAGCTGCCGATCACGAAACCCGGTGACGGCGCGTTCTGGAATGATGGCTGGGATGGCTATCCGGCGGCGCGTACACGACTGCTGGAGACCATCGCGCGCGAACGTCCCGATAACCCGCTGGTGCTGTCGGGTGACGTGCATACGTTTTATGCGGCGGAGTTACGGCGCGACTTCGATCGGCCAGTCACGTCTGCGAATGCGATACTGGCCACGGAATTTTGCGGCACCTCCGTGACCTCGAGTTCGCGCCCGCAGGAACGTACCGACCAATACGTCGCGCAAAATCCGCACATCGCCTTTGGCAACAGCGACCGGCGCGGCTACATGCTCATGAACATCACGCCCAAACAGACGCTGACGCAATTCATGGCGCTCGATGACGTGCATGATGCGAACTCGGACGTGAAGAGCATTGCGGATTTTATCGTGCAGGATGGACAGGCGGGCTTGAACCGCTCAGGATGAAAAAAACCGCCTGTGGTGCAGGCGGCTTTCGGATACGGCGATTAAGCATGCATGCCGGTCAGGCGACTTTCTTCTCATCGCGCAATTCACGCCGCAATATCTTGCCCACATTCGTCTTCGGCAGGTCCTCGCGGAATTCAATGTATTTCGGCTTCTTGTAAGCCGTGAACTGTTCCTTGCAATAGTCGAGCAGCTCTTCGGCCGTCAATGCCGGATCCTTGCGCACGACGTAAAGTTTGACCGCTTCGCCGGAGTTCGCATCGGGCACACCTACGCAGGCGCATTCGAGTACGCCCGGATGCATTGCGATCACGCCTTCGATTTCGTTCGGATACACATTGAAGCCGGAGACAAGAATCATGTCTTTCTTGCGATCGACAATGGTCGTATAACCATTTTCATCCATGATGCCGATGTCGCCGCTCTTGAAGAAACCATCGGGCGTCATGACCTTCGCGGTCTCGTCGGGACGATTCCAGTAACCGGCCATGACTTGCGGGCCGCGAATGGCGATTTCACCTGGCTGGCCGAGCGGCACAGGATTGCCGTCGTCATCGAGAATGGCGATGTCCGTCGACGGGAAAGGCAAGCCGATATTGCCGGTGTAATGATCGACATCAGCCGGATTGCAAGTCGCCGCCGGCGACGTTTCAGACAAGCCGTAGCCTTCGGCGATCGGACAGCCGGTGACTTTGACCCAACGCTCGGCGACCGCTCTTTGCACTGCCATGCCGCCGCCATTGCTGACCTTCAAGCCAGAAAAATCGAGCTTGTCGAAATCCGGATGATTGAGCAAGCCGTTATAAAGCGTATTCACTGCCGGCAGCATATTGAAACGATATTTGCCGAGTTCCTTGACCAGGCCGCCGATGTCGCGCGGATTCGGGATCAGCACATTCAAGGCGCCATTGCGAATGCCGAGCAGGCAGCAGGCTGTCAGCGCAAAGATGTGATACAGCGGCAAGGCACAAATGATGATGAGCTGTTCGACTTTCGGCTCTTTGTTCAGCACCGGCTGCATCCATGCTTCGGACTGGATGACGTTGGCGATTACGTTACGGTGCACGAGCGTCGCGCCCTTGGACACGCCCGTGGTACCGCCTGTGTACTGCAGGAAAGCGACATCGTTATGACCGAGTTCGACTGGCTGCAGACTCAGCTTGGCGCCTTCGGCGACGACGGCATTGAAGCGGCGCGCATTCGGCAGGGAGTACGCCGGGACTAATTTCTTCACATTGCGCACCACGAAATTAACCAGCGCGCCCTTCAAAGTTCCCAGCAGCTCACCCATGCTGGCGACGACGACATGCTTGACTTTCGTTTTGCCGATCACGTGTTCCAGGGTCGTCGCAAAATTTTCGAGAATGATGATCGCTTCCGAACCAGAGTCATTCAACTGATGCTCAAGCTCACGCGCTGTGTAGAGAGGATTGACGTTGACGACCGTGTAGCCGGCGCGCAGGATCGCGGCAATGGCGACCGGGTATTGCAGCACATTGGGCATCATGATGGCTACACGCGCGCCTTTTTTCAGGCCTGTGCCTTGCAGCCATGCGCCCAGTTTTCGTGACATGGCATCAAGCTCGCCATAGGTCATGAATTTGTCCATGCAGACGGCCGCATTGCGTGACGCGTATTTGCGGAACGACTCTTCCATTAAATGCACGATCGAACGGAACTGTGTGCTGTCGATCTCGGCGGGTACGCCTTTAGGGTAAGATTTCAGCCAAAATTTATCCATGAGTGCCTGCTGTCTCCATCGTCTTATTTAATTTTTTAGCGCAGCGTAAAAGCTCGAATGCGTCGGAATGACTCAAGTAATAATGATCACAACTATCAATGTAGCACGATGCTATCGGGCAGCGCCGCAGCTTGCAAGTGTTTTGCCAAGGATTTAATGAATGGCGTCGGGACAGGGGTGCGCTGCAACGCAGCATGCCGACGGCATAAGCAGGTCAGCAATTGAACCTGGCCGCAAAAATCTCAGGGCACTGTAACCTGTGCGATGGCGGCTGCGGACTGCAAGGCGAGCGCGGTCAGCTGCCGGTGGCGCGCACTTTTATCGAGCAAGGCCAAGGCCTTTACTGCAGCATAAAAACGCGGTAAGGTTTTCTCGCGCAGCATCAGCGCGCGAAACCCCGGCACAAAATCATGGTAAGTCGAGATCGCCGCGAGATGGGCGTTACTAAGCGGCTCGCCGAACCAGCGATCGTAGCCGCCATAGCCGCCCCATGAAATTTTCAGCGCCTGATACTCATTCACGAGGTTCTGGAAGATCGCTGACTTGCGTTGCTTTTTTTCGGCATCGCTGGCGCTCGACTCGTAATTATCCTCAAGCGCTTTACGACTTTTCAATAACAGTGTGAGGAAGTCTTGCTTGCGTACTTCGTGTTCGACATGTGCCTTGCGCAGTGCGTCATTGCCGAACACATCCAGCCAGCGCTCAAGACCAATCTCCTCGACCGTAGTGGCAAATGATTCATTGAATTGCGAGTCGCCCTGGGCATAGGCGACCTGATGCGCGAGCTCATGGAAGACCAGACGCGCCAGTTCCGGATCGGGATACTGGATGAAGCTCGACAGGACCGGATCATTGAACCAGCCCAGCGTTGAATAAGCCGGCACGCCGGCGACTTGCACGTCGTAGCCTTCGGTGCGCAGACTGGTCGCAAAAAATTGCGCCTCTTCCTTGTTGTAGTAACCACGATAATTGACGCAGCCGGCGACCGGAAAGCACCATTGCGTCGGTCGCATTGATAATTCCGGCGTGGCCACGACATTCCACAGCGCATAGGGACGCTTCAATTCCGTATAAGTCTTGAAGGTACCGTTATCGGGCAGACCCAGCTCACTGGCGGCAAAGCTGCGTATCGCCTTAACCTTGTGCAGGCGATCCTTGAGCCTTACGCTGATGGCCGGGTCGGCAAGCCAGTCATCGATCGGTTTGGCGTCCGCGAGCAGACTCAATTCACCCTGCGCCGCCTGCACGTAATAGCCGAGCTGGCTACAGCTGGACATCAATGCGACCGATAACACTGACAGAACGATCGCTTTCAATGCGCGCCTGTGTTGCTTCATTACCGCTAACCTTTATATTTTTCCACCTGCACCAGCACGTCGTAAAAGGTCGGTGCGCGGCCCATGTCGGTGAGCTGCTGGCTGGTGACTTCATTGACGTTCTTGCCATCAGCGGCAAATTTTTTCCACCAGATCGACAGACCCACGACCAGACCCGGGCGCGCCTTGTCGGTGACACGCGCTTTCGCCAGAAAGGTGCCGCGATCGTTATAAATTCTTACCCGATCGGCATCCTGAATCGACCTGGCGGCGGCATCGAGCGGATGCATGTCCAGATGGGGTTCGCCTTCGGTACTACGCAGGCTCTGAACATTGACGAAGGTCGAGTTCAAAAAGTTCCGCGCCGGTGGTGAAATCATCGCCAGCGGATATTTTTCCGCGAGTACCGGATTGCTGCGCACCGATTCGTAAGGCGCAATATACGTAGGCAAAGGGTCAAGGCCATCGGCCAGCATGCTCGCGCTATAGAACTCACATTTGCCCGATGGCGTGGCAAAACCGCCATCGGCAAAAGGCGCGTCCGGCATATTCAGTTTTTGCCAGCCTTTCTGCTTCAGTGCATCCCAGTCGAAATGCACGGCATGCACATGCGTCTTGTCAAAGGCAGTCGCTGCAATGGCATCGTCATCTTCACTGAAACAGGGCTCCACATAGCCCATGCGCGCCGCCAGCAAACGGAAAATTTCGGTATTCGGCGTGGCTTCACCGAGCGGCGCAATCGCGGCATTATTGGCCATCATGTAGAGGTGACCATAGGTCGAATGGATATCGACATGTTCCAGCTGCGTCGTGGCCGGCAAGACGATATCGGCATAGTCGGCGGTATCAGTCTGGAAATGCTCGAGCACGACCGTGAATAAATCCTCACGCGCGAAACCCTCGGCGACCTTGGCTGACTCTGGCGCGACGGCGAGCGGATTCGAGTTATAAACAATCACGGCCTCAATCTTCGGACCGAATTCAGGCGCAGACGCTTTGAGCAGATCGTCACCGATGGTCGACATGTTGATCGTGCGCGGTGTCTTGCCGGGCGCGGACAATTCCGGATGCTGCAGGGCGCGCATATTTTTCGGAAAGCCGTCCGAGGCTGATAACTGAATGCCGCCAGCCGCATGTCGCCACGCGCCGACCAGCGCCGGCAGGCAGCTCACATTGCGCACCGCCATGCCGCCGCCGCGCACGCGCTGCAAGCCGTAATTGGTGCGGATGGCGACCGGCTCACTGCGCTGTGCGGTCGTGCCGTAATCCCGTGCAAGCTGCACGACTTCTGCCGCGCTGATGCCGCAGACTTGCGCCACGCGTTCCGGCGGCCATTCCTGCGCACGTTCACGCAGCTGCTCGAAACCCAGCGTATGCCGGGCGATGTAATCATGGTCAAGCAAGTCTTCGGCGATCAGCACATGCATCATGCCCAGCGCCAGCGCCGCATCGGTACCCGGCAAGAGGGCGATATGCTGATGACATTTTTCTGCGGTGAGCGAGCGATACGGATCGATCGCGATCAGCTTCGCGCCGCGCCGCTTTGCTTCCTGTGCGCGCATCCAAAAATGCAGGTTCGAGGCGATCGGATTACCGCCCCAGATCAGGATCAGTTTCGCGTCCTGGAATTGTTCGACATCGGTGCCGATGCGCGCGCCGATCGTGTACTTGTAGCCGACGCCGCCGGCTGAAGCACAGATGGTGCGATCCAGCAGTGAGGCGCCGAGTTTATTAAAGAAGCGCGACGACATCGACTCGCCCTGGATCAAGCCCATGGTGCCGGCATAACTGTAAGGTAGGATGGCTTGCGGATCGCGCGCGGCAATCGCCGTGAGACGTTCGGCAATCGTCGTCAATGCCTCATCCCAGCTGATACGGATGAACTTACCCTCGCCTTTTTTGCCGATGCGCTTCAGAGGATGCAGGAGGCGATCCTTGTGATACGTGCGCTCGGTGTAGCGCGCGACTTTCGTGCACAGTACGCCGGCTGTAGTCGGATGGTCGGGGTCGCCACGCACTTCGGTGGCGATCCCGTTTTCGACCGTGACCAGCAAGGCGCAGGTATCGGGGCAATCGTGCGGACAGACCGCGCGGACAATTGAAGATGACATAAATGATTCCAGTGGATGTACTGGAATCATACTGCATCGTGGTCGCGCCAGGCTTGCGTCAGTCGTTCGTTAGCCGTTAGTCAATCGTTCAGGTGGCAGGCCGAAAAATGCAGCGGCGCAACTTCTTTCAAAGCCGGCTTCTCCACTTTACAGCGCGCCATCGCATGTGTACAGCGCGGATGGAAATGACAGCCCGACGGCGGATGCAAGGGCGATGGAATTTCACCTTTCACTGCAAAAAATTCCGTCTTGCGCACTTCCAGCTTCGGCGCCGAAGCCAGCAAGGCCTGCGTATAAGGATGGTTCGCGCGCGCAAAGACCTCGTCGGCGCTCGCCGATTCAACCACGCGACCGAGATACATGATCACGACCCGATCCGACAGGTGACGCACCACGCCAAGGTCATGACTGATGAACAGGTAAGTCAGGTTCAATTCATCACGCAGACGGATGAACAGGTTCAGCACCTGCGCCTGGATCGAGACATCGAGCGCCGCCACGGCTTCATCGCAGACGAGGAATTCGGGCTTGACCGCCAGCGCCCGGGCAATGCCGACGCGTGCACGCTGGCCGCCGGAAAACTGGTGCGGGAAGCGGCGCAACATGGCCGGGTCGAGGCCGACGCGCTGCAGCAGGCTTTCGACGTACTCTTTTTGATCGGCGGCGCTGACCATGCCATGCACGACCGCTGCCTCACCGACGATATCCTGCACGCGCAGGCGCGGATTGAGCGAAGCGTAGGGGTCCTGAAAAATCATTTGTATGCCGAGCTGCTTGGCGCGTCGCGCCTTGGCGTCGAGCAGGTCGATTTGCTCGCCCTTCCACAGGCGCGTACCGGATGTCAGGCCATGCAGGCCGACGGCCATGCGTCCCAGCGTCGATTTGCCGCAGCCCGATTCTCCGACCAGGCCGACGACTTCGCCGGAAGTGATAGCCAGGCTCACCTCGTCGACCGCATGCACGGTTTCTTCCACCGCGCCGGCGCCGAACAGGTTCGCGATTTTTGCGGCGGCATCCAGCGATTTCACGAAGCGCTTGCTGACCTCGCGTAGTTCCAGCAGCGGCTGGGGCTTATTCATCATATCCATCAATTTTTCCCCACTTCATCCATCACGGGATGGAAACAACGCAATGCGCGATGATCGACGGTCTGTAACTCTGGCACGGTCATGCACACTTCGGTGGCGCGGTCGCAGCGCTCGCGAAACGCGCAGCCGCTTGGCAAATTCAGCAGCGACGGCGTCATACCCGGAATTTGTCGCAGCGGCTGACCGCGCGGATTACGCGATGGCGCCGATCCGATCAAGCCGTGCGTGTACGGATGGCGCGGCTGCTCCAGCACCTGCTGCACATTGCCGCTCTCGACAATTTTGCCCGCGTACATGACGCAGACCGTATCGGCGAGACCTGCCACGACCGACAGGTCATGCGTAATCCAGATCAGCGAGGTGCCGGACTCGCGACACAGCTTTTGCATTTCAAACAGGATCTGTCCCTGTATCGTCACATCGAGCGCGGTGGTCGGCTCGTCGCAGATGATCAGGTCGGGCTTGTTCAAGAGTGCGATAGCGATCGCGACACGCTGGCGCATGCCGCCGGAAAATTGATGCGGATACGCGAGCAACCGCTCATCCGGCGAAGGAATACCAACGCGCGCCAAGGCATCGCGCGACATCTCGCGTGCCTGCTGCTTACTTACCTTTTGATGCGCGAGTACAGCTTCGATCATTTGCGTATCGATGCGCAAGACCGGATTGAGCGTCATCATCGGGTCCTGAAAAATCATCGCGATGCGGTTCCCGCGTATCGTGCGCATCTGGTCTTGCGATTTGCTGTGTAGCGCTTCGCCCTTGAGCATAATCCGCCCACCCGCGACCTTACCCGGCGCATCGATCAAGCCCATGATGGAATAGCCGGTCATGGATTTGCCGGAGCCGGATTCGCCGACCAGACCCATGATCTGGCCCGGCATGACGGAAAAGGAAATCTCATTGACCGCATTGACCACACCGGCGCGGGTAGTGAATTGCGTGAGCAGGTTTTCGACGACCAGCGTCGGTGTTTGCGTAAGGTTGGTCATGGTTCGTTTTCCTTACTGCGTCTGCAAACGCGGGTTCAATACATCGCGCAATTGGTCCGCGACGAGGTTGATCGCCACGACCGTCACGAGCAAGGCCAGGCCAGGAAAAAAACTGATCCAGTATTTACCCGACAGCAGATACTGGAAGCCATTCGCGATCAGCAAACCCAGCGATGGTTCCGTCACAGGCAAGCCAAGGCCAAGAAAGGATAGCGTCGCTTCGAGTGAAATCGCCGAGGCGACCTGCAAGGCGGCGATCACGATCAGCGGCGGCAGGCAGTTCGGCAGCAAATGGCGAAAGATGATGCGCATCGGTGACAGCCCGAGACAGGTCGCCGCTTCGATATATTCCTTCTTGCGCTCCACCAGCGCCGCACTGCGGGCTGTGCGCGCGTAGTAGGCCCACTGCACCGCGACCAATGCGATGATGATCTTGCCCACGCCCTGCCCGGTCAAGGCCAGCAGGATCAGCGCGATCAGGATCGGTGGAAACGATAACTGAATATCGGCGATGCGCATGATAAAGGCCTCGATGCGTCCACCCGAATAGCCGGCAAACAGTCCGAGCGCGAGACCGATCACGAGCGCGATCACAGTACTCGCCACGCCCACGGCCACCGAGATGCGGATTCCGTACAGGATCGCCGAGAGCATGTCGCGGCCCTGCTCGTCGGTACCCATCAGGAAGGTCATGCTGCCATCGACTGATTTTTGTCCCGGCTCGAGTCGCGAATCCATCACATCCAGGCGCGACAGATCATACGGATCTTGCGGCGAAATCACCGGCGCAAGAAGCGCGGCGAGCATGATCAGGACCAGCGCGATGAAGCCGATGGTGGCGATTTTGCTGGAAAAATAATTACGCGCGAAACGCTGCAATAGCGTTTCCTCGGCAAGCACTGCCGCTGCCGGCATTGTTGTCACTTCCATGGTCAACCTTTTGTTTCTGACAGACGCACGCGCGGATCGAGCAGGGAATACACGATATCAACGAGCAGATTAATCAATATGAACATCGTCACGATCAGCATCAGGTAAGCGACGATGACCGGCCGGTCGAGCACGCGGATCGAGTCGATGATGAGCTTGCCCATGCCGGGCCAGGCGAACACTGATTCCGTCACGATCGCAAACGCGATGATCGAGCCGAACTGCAGGGCGATGACGGTGACGATCGGGATCAGGATATTTTTCAGGACATGCACGCCGATGATGCGGCTATTACTGAGACCCTTGGCACGGGCAAATTTGACATAGTCTTGCAGCAGCGCTTCCTGTGCGCCGGCACGCGTCAAGCGAATCACCAGCGCGATGTTAAACAGCGCCAGATTAAACGCGGGCATGAGCATATGCTTCAAGCCCTCAAGCGACAGGAAACTGACCGGTATGCCCAACAATAGTTCTGTCGGTCCGCGCCCGCTCGACGGCAGCCAGCCGAGCTTGACCGCAAACACCATGATCAGCATCAGGCCGACCCAGAATGAAGGCAGCGAAAAGCCGAGGATGGATACCGTCATGATGGTCTTGCCCGCCAGGCTGTCCGGCCGCAAACCAGCCCACAGTCCCAGAGGAATACCAAACACGATGGCGATCACGATGGCAAAGATCGCCAGTTCCATAGTCGCCGGCATGCGCTCGAAAATCAGTGCCAGCGCTGGCGTCGAGAACGCGAACGAGCGTCCCATGTCACCGCCCAGTGCATTTTTGACGAACAGGAAATACTGTTCATAGACAGGCTTGTCGAGGCCAAACGCGGCGATGGTGCGCGCGCGGTCGATCTGGTCGGCGTCAGGGCTGATCAGGACATCGATCGGATTGCCGATCGCCTGCACACCGATGAACACCAGCAGCGACATCACGAGCAGCACCATCACGCTTTGCATGAGCCGGCGAATGATAAAAACGAGCATAAATTCATCCACAAAAAAATAGTCGCCCGGTGAAATCCGGGCGGACGAGAGCGCTGCTTACTGCGGCCGGAAGCTGAAGGCGTGGGTCCGCTCATCCGTGCGCAGCGTATGGACATAAGCCTTTTTCGCCGCCCGGGTGGTGACCTGCTGATGATAAATGAATCGGTGCGATACTTTGAAAAACATGCTCAAGCTGGCATCGGCACGCACCCTCGCAAGGTCCGGCGTTGGGACATTTTCAATCGCCTGTACATCACCTGCCAGCAGTGTCGCCAGAGGCGTTGCGCAATTCGGGATAACCAGGATCGCCACTTAGCTCCAGGCCGGCTTGACGCCCACATAGCGCTCATTGCGCGCCATTTCGAGACGATAAATACCGCCGTGAAATCGGCTAACAGCAAGGGATAAGGCTTTTTCGTGGTGAAGCGGATGGCGTGGGAGTCGATGATTTTTTTGTCGACGATGCCCTTGGTGTAAATATCGAATTTGCCGGCACTGCCGAGCATCGTTGCCGGACGTTCGAGCGACCAAGCAACGTCGTCGGCAATAAAGTTCGAACCATCGCTGCGCTAGCAGCATGAGAATGCTGAATGCAGCTGCTTGGCAGAAGCCGGCTTTTGCTAGAATTGTTAGTCGCACGCTCGTCACTCCCATGGGTTAAACACGACAATTTGTTGTAGGCGTAATATACACAAGTGCCCATCACAATACACAGGCTCAGCTATCGCACCGCAACATTGATGCCTGGCCGCAGCTGTCGCACTGTGAGCAATGAATAAGCTTGGAGAAAAACATGAATCTGATCGATCCGATCATCGAATTTCAAACAGAAATCCAGAAAATCCGGCGCGACATCCACGCCCATCCGGAGTTGTGCTACGAAGAGCTACGCACAGCCGACGTGGTCGCGCAAAAGTTGACCGAGTGGGGCATCCCGATCATCCGCGGCCTCGGCATCACGGGCGTGGTCGGCATCATCAAAAATGGCAGCAGCACGCGCGCGATCGGCTTGCGCGCGGATATGGATGCGCTGCCCATGCAGGAATTCAACAGCTTTCCTCATGCATCGCAACATGCCGGAAAAATGCATGCATGCGGCCATGACGGTCATACGGCGATGCTGCTCGGTGCGGCGCATTATCTGTCGCGGCACCGGGATTTCGATGGCACGGTGTATGTCATTTTCCAGCCAGCCGAAGAAGGCGGCGGTGGCGCGCAGCGCATGATCAACGATGGCCTGTTTGAACAATGCCCGATGCAGGCCATCTTCGGCATGCATAACTGGCCTGGCGTAGCGACCGGCAAATTCGGCGTGAGGCCCGGTCCGATGATGGCCTCGAGTAATGAGTTCGAAGTCATCGTGCGCGGCAAAGGTGCGCATGCCGCGCAGCCGCACAAGAGCGTGGATCCGATCATGGTGGCGGTACAGATTGCCCAAAGCTGGCAAACTATTGTCACGCGCAACAAGAGTCCGATTGACGCGGGCGTGCTGTCGATTACGCAAATTCATGCCGGCAGCGCCACCAATGTGATTCCGGATGATGCGACGCTGATCGGTACCGTGCGGACCTTCAGCGTCGGCGTACTCGACCTCATCGAGCAGCGCATGCGCGACATCGCGCAGCACACGGCGGCCGCCTTCGACGCGGAAGTTGATTTCAGATTCAAGCGCAATTACCCGCCGCTGATCAATCATGCGCAGGAAACAGCGTTTGCGCTGAAGGTCATGGAAGGCGTCGCCGGCGCAGAAAATGTTGACGCGACGGTCGAGCCGACCATGGGTGCGGAAGACTTCGCGTTCATGCTGCAGCATAAGCCCGGCTGCTATGTTTTCATCGGCAATGGCGAAGGCGAGCATCGTGATATCGGCCACGGACTCGGGCCCTGCAATCTGCATAATCCGAGTTATGACTTCAATGATGAACTGCTGCCGATCGGCGCGACGTATTGGGTCAGGCTGGCAGAGGCGTATTTGCCGCAAGGCTGAAGTTCATTGTTCGCATTACCGGCGCGGCGGCAGGGGCCATCCTCAGTCGCCGCGCCTTTATTTTCAGAGGACAGTTCATGTTGCGTCGCGTGTCAGCAGTTTTATTGATGAGTATTTTATCCATCGCGCAGGCGGCCAACCTGTCGATCGGCATGGCCGGCGACGTGAGCTCGATGGATCCGCATTTCCATAACGTCGCGCCGAACGCGAACGTGGCCGAACACCTGTTCGATACGCTCATCGCCAAGGATGCGCAGATGCACCTTGTGCCGGGACTCGCGCTGAGCTGGCGCGCCGTCGACGACACGAGCTGGGAGCTGAAGCTGCGCAAAGGCGTGAAATTCCATGATGGCAGTGAGTTCACGGCCGAGGATGCGGTGTTTTCGCTGAATCGCCCGGCGCTGGTCAAGAATAGCCCTGGACCGTATACGATTTACACAAAGGGCATCAGCCAGATCGAGGCACTCGACAACTACACGCTGCGCATCAAGACAGTGGGCATCAATCCGACGCTGCCCAATGAGCTGTCAACAATTTATATCGTCTCGAAAAAAGCCGCGGCCAATGCGGGCTCGGATGATTTCAATAGCGGCAAAGCCGCCATCGGCACCGGCCCGTTCAAATTGATCGCCTATAAAAAAGGCGACCGGATTGAGCTCGCGCGCAATGATGCCTACTGGGGCGCAAAGCCGCAATGGGATACCGTCACGCTGCGCATCATGACCAGCGACCCGGCGCGCGTGGCAGCATTGTTGGCTGGCGATGTGCAAGCGATCGAGGCAGTACCCACGGCAGACCAGCAGGCATTGAAAGCCAATCCAGGATTGACAATGTTCAATGCCATCACGTTTCGCATGATGTTCCTGCATCTCGACACGGCGCGCGAGGTATCGCCCTTTGTCAGCGACAAGGCCGGCAAGCCGCTGACGAAAAATCCGCTAAAGGATGTGCGCGTGCGCCAGGCAATTTCGAAAGCGATTTCGCGCACCGCGATCTCCGAACGGGTAATGGAAAGCGCAGCGGAACCGACCAGCCAGCTCGTGCACAAGACGCTTTTTGGCTATAGCCCGAACATCAAACTGGACATCTACGATCCGAACGCCGCGCGCAAATTGCTGGCTGATGCGGGCTATCCAGATGGCTTCATGCTGACGCTTCATTCTCCGAATAATCGCTACACCAATGATGAAAAAGTCGCGCAGGTCGTCGCCCAGCAGCTCGCCCGCATCGGCATCACGACCAAGGTCGAGACCATGCCCTCGTCAGTATTTTTTAGCCGCGCCAACAAACTCGATTTCAGCTTTTACCTCGCGGGCTGGGGCTCGGATACCGGTGAAGCCGGTTCCGCCGTGAAGGCGCTGGTGGCGACTTATGATGCGAACAGGGGTTGGGGCGTGGCCAATCGCGGCCGCTACAGCAATCCAAAGGTCGACGAAAAAATCAACCTGGGGTTCAACACGATTGATGATCGCAAACGCGAGGTGCTGATCCAGCAAGCCACGGAAATCGCGATGGCAGATCAGGCACTCGTGCCGCTGTATCACCAGATTGGCAGCTGGGCCTTGAAGAAAGGCTTGACGATGACGCCGCGCGTAGACGAACGCATGCTGGCCGCGAACATCAAATCCAAATAATCAGCCTGGTAACTGATCGGCACTGCTGCCGAGCCGGATGCCGGAATTGATCTGCTCCAGTGCCAGTAGCGCCGCAGACTGGTCAGCTTTTGGCACCTTCGACAGGATGCTGTTGAAGGACTCGCCCACGAGTGCCGTCAATGGCAACTGCAGGCCAGCGATCGCGGCCGCAGCGAGGATGTTATCCATGTCCTTGGCCTGGCTTTTGACCTGGCCCCCGGGCATGAAATTGCGCTCCAACATGCGCTGACCATGCACTTCAAGGATGCGGCTTTCGGCAAAACCGCCGCGGATAGCCGTACGCACTGCGGCCGGATCAGCGCCGCCGGCTTGCGCGAGCAACAGCGCTTCCGCCACAATGGCTAACGTGCCGCCGACGATCAATTGATTACAAAGCTTGGCTAACTGGCCGCAGCCAGGACCGCCAACATGCGTTGGTCGACCGAGACTCTTTAGCACCACTTCCGCCTGCGCGAAATCCGCTGGCGCACCACCGGCCATGATCGCCAGCGTCCCCGCCTCTGCCCCAAGCACGCCACCGGATACGGGTGCATCAAGAAAGCGGACGCCATGCTCGGCCAGATGCTGCTGCATGCGCTGCGCTTCGGCCTGCTGCGTCGAACTCATATCGATGACCAGTGTGCCGGGCCGTAAGCCGGATAAGCACTGAGCGATGACGTCGGCGACGATAGGTCCGGCCTCCAGCATGGTGATGACGATATCGGCCTGCGCGACTGCGGCTGCCGGCGTGTCGGCGACCAGCGCACCGGCGACCGCCTCGGCTTTCGCGCGTGTGCGGTTCCATGCGGTCAACGGATAGCCAGCGGCGGCTAGGCGGCTCGCCATAGGTCTGCCCATCAGGCCTATGCCCAGGAATGCGATTGATGGAAACAAGGTGGCGCTCCTTAAGTCTTTGTTTGAGTGGTTTTATTGCATAATGACGCATCCCTGTCCTTAAAATCAACTACGGATCTGCCATGCCACTCCATGACATTACTGCTGCCCTAGAAACGCCTATGCAATTAGGCGAATCTCCTGTGTGGGACGCCGATGAACAAACGCTTTACTGGATCGATATCCCCGGCCAGGCTGTGCATAGCCTTCAGCCAGCGACCGGACTACATCGCCATTGGGATATGCCAGCGGAACCCGGCTGTATTGCGCGCTGCGCGAGCGGCGGCCTGATCGTTGCATTGCGCCCGGGTCTCGCGCTGCTGGATACGGCCAGCGGTGCATTAACGATGTTCGCTGACGCGCCCTACGACCAGAGCAAGATGCGTTTCAATGACGGTCACTGTGATGCAGCCGGCCGACTGGTGACTGGCACGATTTACGAACCGCGCGATCAGCCGGCGGCCGTCTTGTATAGCGTTGAACGCGGCCAGCTGCGTGACGCCGGCCCGCGCGCGACCGTCTCGAATGGCGTCGCGTTCAGCCCGGATGGCCGCACGATGTACCAGGCCGATACCACCGCGCACAAGATCACTGCCTTTGATTACGATCTCGCCACCGGCAAGGTCGGCGCAGGCCGTTTGTTCCAGCAGTTTTCAATGGATAAGTCGGCCGGCTATGGCGGTCGTCCCGATGGCGCCGCTGTCGATAGCGAAGGCGCGTATTGGTGTGCCATGTTTGAGGGCGGACGACTGCTGCGCTTCTCCTCTACTGGCGAACTGCTGCAGGAAATCACCTTGCCTGTGCGTTGCCCGACCATGCTCGCGTTCGGCGATGAGGATTTGAAAACAATCTACGTCACGACCGCGCGCAAGAACCGGCCCGAAGCGGAAATTGCAGACTATCCTCTGTCCGGCTGTGTATTGCGTCTGCGCGTCGATGTGCCGGGACGCCCGGATACGGCGTACATCCCTTAGCCCGAGACCGCCGGCCATGACGCCATTCATCCTCGCGCTGGACCAAGGAACGACGAGTTCGCGTGCCATCCTGTTTGATCGCGCGGGGCAGATTCATGGCATGGCGCAAAAGGAATTGCGGCAAATTTTCCCTCAGCCAGGCTGGGTCGAACATGATGCTGAGGAAATCTGGACCGACCAGTTGGCAGTCGCCCGTGACGTGATGCGCTCGCATGGCGTGACCGCTACCGATATTGCTGCGATCGGTATCACGAACCAGCGTGAAACGACAGTAATATGGGATCGCAAGACAGGTGTGCCGATCGCCAATGCCATCGTTTGGCAAGACCGGCGCACTGCCGGACTTTGTGAAGCATTGCAGACGCAAGGTCATGCGGAGATGATCAGCGAAAAGACCGGACTGGTCCTCGACGCGTATTTCTCCGCCAGCAAAATCAAATGGCTGCTCGATCATACGCCGGGCGCGCGCGCAAAGGCCGAGCGCGGCGAACTGGCATTTGGCACGATCGATAGCTGGCTCGCCTTTAAGCTTTGTGGTGCGCACGTGACTGACGCGAGCAATGCCTCGCGCACGATGTTGTTCAATATCACTGAGATGCGATGGGATCAAGAATTACTCGACCTGTTCGAGCTTCCCCGCTCCATCCTGCCTGACATCATCGCCAGTAGCGGCATGTTTGGTAAGACCTTTGCGCCATTGCTTGGCGCAGCCATTCCCCTTGCCGGCATCGCCGGTGACCAGCAGGCAGCGACATTCGGACAGGCCTGCCATCGGCCTGGCATGGCCAAGAATACCTATGGCACTGGCTGCTTCATGCTGATGAATACTGGCAAAACGCCTGTCGTATCGGAGAATCGATTACTGACGACGGTGGGATGGACGCTGGAGAAAAGTGATTACATGCTCGAAGGAAGTGTCTTCACGGCGGGCGCGACTATTCAATGGCTGCGCGACGGCATGGGCATGATCAATCAGGCATCTGAAGTCGAAGCGCTGGCCTCTGGCGTGACGGACACTGGCGGCGTCATGTTCGTGCCGGCGTTTGCAGGGCTAGGCGCGCCTTACTGGGATCCCTATGCACGCGGGACAATAATTGGCCTCTCACGCGGAACGACCAAGGCGCACATTGCAAGAGCGGCACTGGAAGCGATCGCCTACCAGTCTGCCGACATACTAGACGCGATGCAGAAAGACGCAGGCATTCCACTGCTTGAATTGCGCGTAGATGGCGGCTCTTCACGGAATGATTTCCTGATGCAATTTCAAGCTGACATACTCGGCGTCGCCGTTGTCCGTCCAGTCGTCACAGAGACGACCGCACTCGGCGCGGCCTATCTAGCTGGATTGGCGCTCCGATTCTGGCAGTCGACTGAAGAGATCGCCTCGCAATGGCGCGCTGATACGACGTTCTTGCCGCGCATGGATTTGGATGAACGTCTGCAGCGCCAACATCAATGGTGCCGCGCTGTCGAACGATCACGGCAATGGGTCGAGCCTTGACTATACGCAGCATCATCCTGCCGGCCTCAATGGATACTGGGTGTTTAGTTCAAGTAGCCCGGAGCCGTAATGAGCGTAAAGTGGAAATCCGGATGCGCGGTCATACTCCTGGCGGGAGCGTATTCTGGCGCTAGCGCCTTCGATAGCACAACGCTGGAGCTACTAACGGGCAATCAAAGCGAAGTGATTCGCCTCGGCCTCCGATCCCCTACAAACGTCAAATTCGCACCGTTTCCCCAATCAAAGGTTACCCTTGCTTGGCAATATAGCCTCGCTTACTGGCGAGAAAATCGGCCAGAGAATGATCCCTCACGCTCGGAATCCCTAATTGATCTCGGACTCACGCCTATCTGGCGCTTGGGTTCACCGAACGCCGCTGGCTGGTATGGCGAAGCCGGGATCGGTGCGCATATCCTCTCGAAGCATTACAACAATAATGGCCGGGAATTTTCAACGAAGTTTCAATTCGCCAGTCATCTTGGGGGTGGCTATGCCTTCGAGGATCACTGGATGCTAGCTGTTAAGGTTGAACATGTCTCGAATGGCGGCATCAAACATCCCAATCCTGGCGCCAACTTCATCGGCGTACAGATCGGCAGGAGATTTTGAGGGGGCGTGCTTGGTCCGAAGTAACGGGGGCTGTCGGTGATGCAATTATGTTGGCGGTTTTCGTACTTGGTCGCTGGTTGTGCCACGCTGGACTGTCAGAGGTATCCGCGCTGCGCACCACGTCCCTTAAAAAGTCAGTAAGGATGTGGCGCGCAGCGCGGGTGCCGGGCAGTGAGGTCAATCCATTCTTAAATCTAATGCAACTTCACCGGCATCACATCTCTTGGTGAGGAGCCTGCAAATCTGTCGCCCCAACGCAAAAACCCCCGCAGCTTTCGCTACGGGGGTTTGCAAATAACTAGCCTGACGATGACCTACTTTCACACTGGTTGCAGCACTATCATCGGCGCAAATTCGTTTCACGGTCCTG
>CANFLV010000042.1 GCA_947448025.1 Oxalobacteraceae bacterium
ATAAATATTTAAAAAGGAAGCATACACGCTTCCTTTTTTTATTCTAGAATGAGCGCCCGGTCACTGGTTTAAAAAAACGGTGATTAGTGTTCAGTAAGCTAGTAGGTAGTACCCATGCGGGAGTAGCTCAGTTGGTAGAGCGCAACCTTGCCAAGGTTGAGGTCGAGAGTTCGAGACTCTTCTCCCGCTCCACATTCAGGCACCAAGCTAAACAAGCTTGGCGCCGATCCTGAAAAATTTTCTTCAGCGATCAGAGTAAGTTGCAGTGTGCGCTCGCATGCTGATGATGGCGCGATAGCAAATCGGTTATGCCCGGGATTGCAAATCCCGTTAGCCCGGTTCGACTCCGGGTCGCGCCTCCAAGAAATCAAAAATAAAAATTTTTTTGTCACTGACTTGAGCAAGTAATATGTGCTGGGTCAGTCTGTCAAATTGTTCAAAATTTTATGCCGTTCACTTTCAGGAAGCTGCTTTTTTGCATTTACGGAAACGAAATGAGTTCAAGTTATATCCTGCCTGAATGCAGGCATCCCCGGCTGTAAAACCGTTAATTTAGTCTGTTATGCGTGCATCGCTCTGGGACTCGTTACTTGAATAGAATGCAGGCAGATCGCGTGAACGATCGCGACCGTATATCGAATTGGCGCAATGCGCCGGCATCAGTGTCAATACCTTGAAGTTCCTCGAGAGTTCAGGAAAGTGTAGCTTTTAGAATTTCGTTCGAACAGTGATCGGACTCGGCCTAGTGAATTGATTGTAGTCCCTGTTCGCCATGCAGATCAAATCCATCGCCCAATTGTCGCAGGCGGAAGGCGTCCAGCGCCAGCACGGCGCACAAAACGATTCACGTTTTGAGTTCGCACAGGCCGCTTTGATCCAGCCTGCTTATCATTGAAGCCTTGGCCACGTGCGTCGCGTCGCCTGTCAGTTTTCAGTGAATGGAGCCAATCATGTCGAATGTATTGAAAATAATCGAAATTCTCGCCGAATCACCCAAAAGCTGGGAGGATGCCGCGGCGCAGGCGGTGGTGAAGGCCAATGAATCCATACGCGGCATCAAATCCGTCTACATCAAGGAATTTGAAGCCCAGGTCGACAACAACAAGATCGTCAATTACCGCATCAATGCCAAAGTCGCTTTCCTGCTTGACTGAGGCGCATGACAGGATGCGTCACAGTTTATGCGCCGGCCATTTTGATATTGTAAATATTTTGATCCACCGCATGATTTTCCAGAATGAACTCAGAGATACTTGTATGTAATAGATAAAACGCTGCCAAACGACAGGCATGCCATCGGCCATATGGGCGTCGCCGTATGAAAAAAACAAAATTTGCCTCGTCCTTGCGGCCGATACTGCTCAGCGCGCTGCTGCTGTCGATACCGGCGTTTTACCTCATCTTGCCGGGTGCCGAAGAGGCCTGACGTCTTGCCGGCTTCGTGCTTTACGGTGTTGTGGCCGTGCTGTTTGGCATCGATATGCTCATGAAGACCCGCGCCGGCCACCCGCATAAACTTGTATTGTTACCCAACGATTGGATCTTGCTGGCCGGCTCCGTGCTCAGTGCCTGGCCGACCGCCGCTGCTTGGCCACCATTTGAATGGGCCTTGCGCCTGGCTTATGCAGGCTTCATCTTTATCCGCCTCACGTTGCTGTTTGGTCAATTCGTCAAGCCCAATCGTCTGCTGCAAATTGTCGCATTTGGTCTCATCTTACTGGCGGTATCAGGCGGCGGATTCCTTTTACTCGATCCGCAGATTCATAATTATGGCGATGGCGTCTGGCTCGCCTTTACGACGGGGGCGACCGTAGGCTATGGCGACCTGGTGCCGTCAACGCCGGCGTCGCGTATTTTTTCTGTCTTTATTGTCTTGCTCGGCTATGCACTGTTTTCTGTCGTCACGGCCAGCATTGCCGCTTTGCTCGTGGGCGAAGATGAAGAAAAATTGCGCAAGGAGCTGCATGCCGACATGCGGTTTTTGCGCCATGAAATCGCGACCTTACGCGCTGAATTACGTGCGGCGAATGGGACGGTCGAGGCGGTCAGGCGGGATGACGGGCACGAGTCGCATCAGTGACAATCACATAAAAGCCCGCATTCAGATCTGCAGTGAAGCGAAGTTGCTGTTCTTTATAAAGAAAATAAAAATCATGCACATCAAATTCCTGGGCGTCACCGGTTCCAAATATCTGCTGACTTCGGCGTCGGCAAAAATTCTCGTCGACTGTGGCCTGTTCCAGGGCTATAACAGCGTCGAAGAATCAAGCGCGCTGAATCAGCGGCATCAGCCCATGGTCATCATCGCCGCCAGCGGCATGGCTACCGGCGGGCGTGTGCTGCATCATCTGAAGGCCTTCGCGCCGGACCCGCGCAATACCATCCTGTTCGCCGGCTATCAGGCCGGCGGTACGCGCGGCGCCGCCATGATCGCCGGTGTCGATGCGATCAAGATTCATGGAGAATATGTCCCGGTGCGCGCGCATGTGGCGCAAATCGATAATCTCTCGGCGCATGCGGATGCCGGCGAAATTCTCGACTGGCTAGGTCATTTCAAGTCACCGCCCAAGCACACCTTCATCACTCACGGTGAAGCCGATGCCGCCGACGCTTTGCGCAAACAGATACAGGAAAAGCTGCACTGGTCCTGTCATGTGCCTGATTACTTTGAAAGCGCTGAACTGACGTGAACACACATCATCTGCCACAAGCCACCGCGAGCGAGCAGGCGCACCGCCTGCAGATGCGCCGCATGGGTATCGATACCTATCAGGAAATGGTCGTCTACATGCGCAGCGACTGCCATATCTGCAAATCCGAAGGATTCGAGGCACAGTCGCGCGTGGAAGTCTGGCGCGGTGACCGGCATATCGTCGCTACCCTCAATGTCGTACATGCCGCCATGATCGCGACGCATGACATCGGCCTGTCCGAAGCCGCCTGGCGCGCGCTTGGCGGCGTCGATGGTGAGCTGGTGGGCGTGCGCCATCCAGCGCCGGTGCTGTCCTTTTCTGCGGTGCGCGCAAAAATTTATGGCCGCCCTCTGACGTCCGATGGCATCAATGCGATCGTGCGCGATATCGCCGATGGCCATTACTCCGACATTGAGATGGCCTCGCTGATCACGGCCTGTTCGGGTAGCCGCATGGATATGGCCGAGACGATCGCGCTGACGACGGCCATGATCAATGTCGGCCAGCGCCTGCACTGGGACAGCGAGGTCATGGTCGACAAGCATTGCGTGGGCGGTTTGCCGGGCAATCGCACGACGCTGCTCGTGGTGCCCATCGTCGCCGCCTGCGGCCTGAAAATACCCAAGACCTCGTCGCGCGCGATCACCTCGCCGGCGGGTACGGCCGACACCATGGAAACGCTGGCGCCGGTGGCGCTGGACCTGGCGCAGATGCGCCGCGTGGTCGATTTGGAAAATGGCTGCATCGCCTGGGGTGGTGCGGTCAACCTCAGTCCGGCTGACGACATGCTGATCCGCGTCGAGCGCCCGCTCGGGCTCGACAGTGATGGCTTATTGGTCGCGTCAGTCTTGTCCAAAAAAATCGCCGCCGGCTCGACCCATGTCGTCATCGACCTGCCGGTCGGTCGCACGGCAAAAGTCCGTTCCTTCGAAGCCGCCAATGCGCTCGCGGGCAAGCTCGTCGGTGCCGGTGATGCGCTCGGCATTAAAGTACGCACGATCATCACCGATGGCGAACAGCCAGTCGGTCGTGGCATCGGTCCGGCACTGGAAGCCCATGATGTGCTGGCCGTCTTGCAAAATGCGCCAGGCGCACCGGATGACCTGCGCCAGCGCGCCTTGCTGCTGGCCGGGCATGTGCTGGAATTGGGCGGTAAGGCCGAGGTCGGCAAAGGACTCGCGATGGCGCGCTCGGTACTCGACAGCGGCGCGGCCTGGGCAAAATTCCAGGCGATCTGCGAAGCGCAAGGCGGCATGCGTGTGCCGCCGAAAGCCGCTTACACCCATGTCATGTGTTCAAAGCATCGCGGACGCGTGATCGCCATCGATAACCGGCGGCTTGCCAGTGTCGCCAAACTGGCGGGTGCACCGAAAGCCGCTGCCGCTGGCCTGATGTTCCATGCGCCCATCGGCAGCATCATCGAGATTGGCCAGCCTTACCTGACGATCCATGCCGAGTCGCCCGGTGAACTGGCGTATGCGCTTATCTATGCCGAGGCGCAGGAAAACCTGATCTCTCTACAGGAACTTTGATGAACCCGATTTTATTTTCCATGCCCGGCAATGCCATCCTCGGCGCCCAGCTCAAGGCCTGTTTGCCCAGTGCAGACGGCATGCTCGAGATTCATCGCTTTCCCGATGGCGAATGCTGCCCGCG
The DNA here is from genome assembly GCA_947448025.1 of Oxalobacteraceae bacterium. Lineage (GTDB taxonomy): Bacteria > Pseudomonadota > Gammaproteobacteria > Burkholderiales > Burkholderiaceae_D > CANFLV01. The sequence goes on from CANFLV010000042.1 coordinate 4,350, forward strand.
CTTCGTCACGCCTGTAGCCGGACGCGATGTCGTGATCGCCTGCGCGCTGGATGCACCGGACGACAAGATCATGCCGCTATACCTTGCCGCCTGTGTGGCGCGGGAACTTGGCGCACGTAGCGTCGGACTGGTCGTGCCTTATCTGCCTTACATGCGTCAGGATGCGCGTTTCCGTGAGGACGAGGGCATCACCTCTGTCCATTTCGCGCGCTTGCTGTCGAGCTGCTGCGACTGGATGGTGACAGTCGATCCGCATCTGCACCGGCATCCGACTTTATCGGCGATCTACAGCATCGCTACTGAAGTCGTGCATGCGGCGCCTGCTATTTCTGACTGGATCGCGGCCAATGTCGTTCGACCCGTCGTGGTCGGGCCCGATGCCGAGAGCGAGCAATGGGTCGCGCAAGTCGCGGCCGCCGCCGGCTGTCCCTTCACAGTCCTCTCCAAGATACGCAGCGGCGACCATGCCGTTGAAGTGTCCGTGCCCGACACGGCCGCCTGGGAGGGCATGACCCCGGTACTGGTCGACGACATCATTTCCACTGCGCGCACCATGGTCGCAGCGGCGCAGCAGATCACGGCTGCCGGCATGGCAGCGCCTGTGTGCATCGGCGTGCATGCGCTGTTTGCCGGAGATGCGCTCGACGCGCTGCAGGCGGCTGGCGTGCAGCGTATTGTGACTTGCAATACGGTGCAGCATGCGACTAATGGTATCAACCTCAGTAGCGCGATTGCCGCGGCTGTTGGTGGCTTGCTAAGTGCGCGTGCCATCAATTAAAACTTCATTCGGGGTTTTTTGATGCAGGTCATTTTTTTTGTATATGCGTCTTGTTACATTCAGCGCTTGTTGAATGAAACCGGAAGCACCTCATGTTGCATACAGCATTTGCCCCATTAAAGCTGAAACAGAAATCGCTTTTGCCATTGGTACAGGGCGGCATGGGGGTCGGTATCTCCGCGCATCGCCTGGCCGGCACGGTCGCCAGCCTGGGCGGACTAGGCACAATTTCCAGTGTAGATTTGCGTCGTCATCATCCTGACCTGATGCTGCAGACCGGGAAGTCGCGTGACAAGGCGCTGATCGATGCGGCCAATCTGGTCGCGCTGGATCGTGAAATCCGCGCCGCAAAGGAAATCGCCGGTGGTCGTGGCATGATCGCTGTCAACGTCATGCGGGCCGTGGCCGATTATGCCGCCTATGTCCAGCAATCCTGCGAAAGTGGTGCCGATGCTTTGGTCGTCGGTGCCGGTTTGCCGCTGGACTTGCCGGACCTGACGGCGGCCTATCCCGATGTCGCCTTGATTCCCATTCTGTCGGACGCGCGCGGCATTGCATTGATCCTGAAAAAGTGGATGCGCAAGAACCGCCTGCCGGACGCCATCGTGATTGAAAATCCGCGCTACGCTGCCGGCCATCTCGGTGCCGCGCGGCCCGAGGATGTCAACAATCCCCAATATGCTTTCCCGCTCGTGCTGGAACAGACTTTTGCCTTGTTCGAGCAGCTTGGCCTGGTGCGCGAACAGATTCCTCTGATCGTCGCCGGCGGCATCCACAGCCACGAGCAGGTCACGCAATTGCTCGGCCTCGGTGCGGCGGCAGTGCAAGTCGGTACGCCCTTCGCCGTCACGCAAGAGGGTGATGCCCATCCTGATTTCAAAAAAGTGCTGGCCAACGCGACCGCCGACGATATCGTCACCTTCATGAGCTGCGCCGGTTTGCCAGCGCGGGCAGTACGCACACCATGGCTAACGAATTACCTGAGCAAAGAAGTGAAATTACAGGGCAAGGCAAAGGTTCAGCCATGCACGGTCGGCTTCGACTGCCTGCAGCAATGCGGCTTGCGCGACGGACTCGCCAAGGCCGGGCAATTCTGCATTGATACGCGTCTGGCCTTTGCGCTGGAAGGCGATGTCAATCGCGGCCTGTTTTTTCGCGGCTCGGAAGACCTGCCGTTTGGCAGTGCGATCCGTTCGGTGCGCGAACTGGCGGATTACCTCTTGAATGGCGCAGGCACTTAATGCGACATCAATACCGGTAGCGTCATCGTCTCCAGCACGGTCTTGGTGACGCCACCGATGACCATTTCACGAAACCGTGTATGGCCGTAGCCGCCCATGACGAGCAAGTCCGAGCCGAGATCGGCCGCCATCGACAGCAGGACATTGCCGGTATCGATTTTGGTCTGGTGCACGACGACGTCGACATTGATGTCATGACGTGCAAGGTAAAGGGCGATATCGGCGCCCGGTTCATCGCCATGCGCGTCGAGTTGACTGGCGGGATTGATCAGCGCCAGCGTCACTTTTTCGGCGCGGCGCAAGAGCGGAATCGCATTCGTGACTGCGCGTGTAGCTTCGATGCTGGCATCCCAGGCGATCAGCGGATGGCTGCCGGGATGGGCAAACTGGCCGGAATGGGGCACGATCAGCACGGGTCGCGCGCAATTGAGCATCACGTACTCTGGCAGGTCAGCGATCACGCCGGAGACTGGGGCATCGGGATCGCTCTGGCTCAGCACGACCAGGTCGGCATAGCGCGCATGCAGGGACAGGCCGCCTTCGGCTTCGTCATGCACGAGTCGGGTTTCGACGGAAGGCAGGCCCATGCTTTCAGCGATCGCATCGAATTGCGCTAGTGCTTGCTGCCCCTGTGCGTTCAGAAAATCGATGTGCTGGGCGATCATCGTGCGGTTCAGGTCGATGGCGCTGTCCTCATACAGGAAACGTGAAATGCCGGTCATGGCCACGCCGACCAGATGCGCACCTTGATCCAGCGCGATCCGGGCGGCGATGCGGATGCGCTCGGCAGCGTGCTTCGATTGATCGACGTGCACGAGTATTGTTTTGTACGACATGGGGAATCCTTGTTATGCGCAAGTTTGCGTTTATGATTACTTGCTAATTTGAAGACTGTAGACCTTCAGCCTACGACTTAAGCCGGCCGGCGTCCAGAAGCAAACACGGCATTGGCAAAATTGTTTTGGCAAATTTGATCCAAATCAAGCGGGAAAAATCGCATTTTTCCTCACTTCGCCGGCAATGCCGGCAGGAAGCGCGTCATGAGTATCAGGAATCTGCAGCATTTGTTTGCCCCAAAATCGGTAGCCGTGATCGGCGCATCAGACAAGCCCAACAGCGTCGGCGCGACCGTCTTGCGCAATCTGCTCGAGGGCGGCTTTGCCGGGCCCATTTACCCGGTCAATCCGAAACATGCGCGCATAGGCAAGGTTGAGGTCTATCGCAGCATCGCCGATCTGCCTGCCACACCGGAACTGGCCGTGATCTGCACGCCGGCCGCGACAGTGCCGGGCCTGATCCGTGAGCTTGGCGCGCGCGGTACTCGCGCGGCAATCGTCCTCAGCGCGGGGCTCGGCGGCCATGATGCGCACGGCCTGAAGCAGGCGATGCTGGACGCCGCCAGTCCTACCCTGCTGCGCATCGTCGGGCCCAATTGCGTCGGCATGCTGGTGCCGGGTATCGGCCTTAATGCGAGCTTTGCGCATACGGACGCTTTGCCGGGGCAAATTGCCTTCGTGTCGCAGTCGGGCGCGCTGGTGACGGGCGTACTCGACTGGGCCAAGACGCGCGGCATTGGCTTTTCCAAATTCATTTCCATGGGCGACAGTGCCGATGTCGATTTCGGCGATGTGCTCGATTATCTGGCCAGTGATCCCGACACCAAGGCGATCCTGATGTATGTCGAAGATGTACGCCATGCGCGCAAATTCATGTCGGCCGCGCGCGCCGCTGCGCGCAGCAAGCCAACGCTGATTTTGAAAGCGGGCAGGGCGCCGGAAGGGGCGAAAGCAGCCGCTTCGCATACCGGCGCACTCGCCGGATCGGACGATGTCTATGATGCCGCGATCCGCCGCGCCGGCATGTTGCGCGTGATCTCGACCGAAGACCTGTTCAGTGCCGTCGAAACCCTGGCGCGCGCGCGCCCGCTGCATGGCGAGCGCCTGACCATCATGACCAATGGCGGCGGGCCGGGCGTGATGGCGACCGATGCTTTAATTTGCAGTGGCGGCAAACTCGCCGTCTTGTCCAGCCAGACCCTCGGCCATCTGAATGCTGTCTTGCCGCTAACCTGGTCGCATGCGAATCCAGTCGACATCATCGGCGACGCGCCCGCTGAGCGCTACCGGCAAACGCTGGAAATCCTGCTGCAGGATGCACAGTCCGACGCGATCCTGTTCATCCATGCGCCGACTGCGATCGTGCCCAGCGCCGACATCGCCCGCGCCCTCGTGCCGCTGGCGCAAAACGCCGGACGCAATATTCTTTCGTGCTGGCTGGGCGGCGACGCCGTGGCTGAAGCGAGGGCGATTTTTTCCAGCGCCGGTATCCCGACTTACGAAACGCCTGAAGAAGCGGTGCAGGGCTTTTTGCAAATCGTGCAGTACCGGCGGAACCAGAATTTATTGATGCAGGTACCGCCTTCGATCGCGACCGATTTCAGCCCTGATCGGGCCAAAGCGCAGGCCATTGCGCGCACGGCGCTGGCCGATAAGCGTGACATGCTGACCGAGCCGGAGGCGAAGTCACTGCTGGCAGCGTACGGCATTCCAGTCGTGGAAACCCGCATCGCCGCCTGTGTCGATGAGGCCGTGCGGCAGGCGCCCGAGATCGGCTTTCCCGTCGCCCTGAAAATTCTTTCGCCCGATATCAGCCATAAATCCGACGTCGGTGGCGTTGCGCTCGACCTCGAAACGCCTGCGGCAGTGCAGGCCGCGGGCGAGGCGATGCTGAAACGCCTCGCCGAATTGCGCCCCGGCGCAAGAATCGAGGGTTTCACCGTGCAGGCAATGGCGCGGCGTCCCGATGCGCAGGAGTTGATCATTGGTGTGACGACCGATCCGGTCTTCGGCCCGGTAATCCTGTTCGGACAGGGCGGCATTGCAGTCGAAGTGATGAATGACCATGCAATTGGTCTGCCGCCGCTGAACAGGGTACTCGCGCAAGATCTTGTTTCGCGCACTCGCATTGCGAAACTCCTGGCCGGTTATCGGAACCGTCCGCCGGCGGATATGGACGGTATTTACAGCACGCTGATGAAAATATCGCAGCTGGTCAGCGATATTCCCGAGATAATTGAACTCGATATCAATCCGCTGCTGGCCGACCAGCACGGCGTGATCGCGCTCGATGCGCGCGTGAAGATTGCTGTGGCCGATAGTAGCGCCGACGCCTTTGCGCGGCTGGCGATCCGGCCTTATCCGGCGGAGCTGGAGGAAACGATCCATTGGCAGGGACATGATTTGCTGCTGCGACCGCTCAAGCCGGAAGACGGCGAAGCGCATGTCGCGTTCTTCAATGCGCTTGATCCCGAGGATGTACGCTATCGCATGTTCATCCGCATGCGCGAGCTGCCACCGGCGCAGCTGGCGCGTCTTACGCAGATCGACTATGACCGTGAAATGGCGCTGATCGCGACATGCCCGGGACCGGACGGCTTGGCCGAAACCGTAGCCGTGGCGCGCGTCATCGCCGACCCGGACAATATTGCCGCCGAGTTCGCCATCATTGTCCGCTCAGATTTGAAGGGCGCCGGTCTCGGACCCATCCTGATGAATAAGCTGATCGCCTATTGCCGCGCCCGCGGTACGCAGGAAATCGTCGGTGAAGCGCTGGCGCAAAATTCACGCGTGCTGAATATGGTCAGGAAGCTTGGCTTCGCGGTGCATCCGATTCCGGGTTCTGACACCATGCATCTGCGGCTGGACCTGACACATGCACCGCAAACAGCACCTTGACGTTTAGGGGCGTCGAAAGGGTTTCGTGTTTGATGTGAGTCCCGGTTCACACCGTTTCGCCGCGAGCCCACCAAGCCGAATTGGCGCCGACGGTGCCGCGATTCGCACCGCCGGCTGCACGCCAGCCGACCCAAACTTGAAGACCGACAAGGCTTGCGATAATTTCGCCGCCTGATCAGCCACGCTGGAGGCCGCCGCGGCCGCTTCTTCCACGAGCGCGGCATTTTGCTGCGTGATTTCATCCATTTGCGAAATCGCCTGATTCACCTGGCCGATGCCACTGCTCTGTTCGCGGCTGGCGCTGGAGATCTCGCTCATGATGTCAGTGGCGCGCTTGACTGAGGCGACGATGTCGAACATGGTCTGGCTCGCGTCCGAGACTAGCCGGTCGCCGATGCTGACCTTCTCGACCGATTCGCCGATCAGGGTCTTGATTTCTTTGGCGGCGCCGGCTGAGCGCTGCGCCAGGCTGCGCACTTCGGCGGCGACGACGGCAAAGCCACGGCCTTGCTCGCCGGCGCGCGCAGCTTCGACGGCGGCATTCAAGGCGAGAATATTGGTCTGGAAAGCGATGCCGTCAATGAGGGCGATGATGTCGACGATTTTTTTGGCCGAGCTACTGATTTCACTCATCGTTGCCCCGACTTTGGCGACAGCTTCACCGCCTTTGGAGGCGACCTGCGAGGCCGACACTACCAGCGCTTCGGCCTGTATGGCGTTGTCGGCATTCTGTTTGACGGTAATGGCCAGCTCTTCCATGCTCGACGCGGTTTCTTCGAGGCTCGAGGCCTGCGCTTCGGTGCGGCCCGACAGGTCCATATTACCCGCGGCGATTTCGCGCGTCGCCACTTCGATCGATTCGACATTGCTGCGCACATCGCCGATGACGGCTTGCAGATTAATGTTCAACTGACGCAAGGCGCGCAATAGCTGTCCCATCTCGTCACTACGATCCGATTCGCAGGTAACCGACAGGTCGCCGCCTGCCAGTGAACAGACAACGTCGCTGGCTTGCTGCAGCGAACGCACGATGACGCGATGCAAACCATACCAGCCATAGAGCAGGGTGGTGATGCCGATGAGGCCGCCGCCGGCCTGCCACCAGACGAGGCCATTCAGATCCGGCAGAAAAATTGCCAGAGCGCTGCTCGCTGCTAATAACGCAGCCGGCAGTCCCATCGACAAGGCCATGCGCGTAGGTAGCGAGATATTCAGCAGCGCTGCCAGTGTCGCCAGTACGCCGGTAGACACGACGGCGCCCTGGCGTATCGCCTGTTTGCCGGCAGTGCCAGCCTTGAACTGGCGGTAGACTTCCGCGGCGGCATTGACCTGCTCGCGCGTCGGCTTGGTGCGCACCGACATATAGCCGACGGCGCGACCGTTTTCCTTGACCGGTGTGACGTTGGCCACGACCCAGTAAAAATTGCCGTCCTTGTGGCGATTTTTGACCATGCCAGTCCACTGTAGGCCCGCCTGCAGCGTCGCCCACAAATCTGCATAGGCTTCGGGCGGCATGTCCGGATGGCGGACAATGTTGTGCGGTGCGCCGATTAAATCGCTTTCAGTAAAGCCGCTGATTTCGATGAAGTAGGGATTGACGTAGGTGATCTTGCCCTTGATGTCCGTCTTGGACACGATAGCTTCGCCATCGCGCAAGAGGATTTCATGATCGGTGACCGGCAAATTCGTGCGCATGGCGAGTTCCCTATTCGGAGAGTGAGGCATCGAGATAGGGCTACTACGACCAGCGAGGATGAAACTTTAGGCGCTCTGAGATTGCCGCTGCGATTCATTTATTTTTGATGTACGTCAAGGTATTTGCCATGTGGCATACATACACTCAGCTCCCATCAGGTCCTGCGCCAAACCGTGGCGCGGCCGCTAGAAGGAGTAACAATGATGGCATCCGTCATCCAGGCCGCCGGGGTTCCCACTGTCGAATTCGATGCGCCTTTGATCCGCAAGCTGAGCCAGTCCGGCCCGCGCTATACCTCGTATCCGACAGCCGACCGCTTCACGGAAGCCTTCGGCTATCGCGATTACCTGCAAGCGCTGGCTGCCGTGCGCCGCCGCGGCAGTCGCAATGCACTGTCGCTGTATGTGCATGTGCCGTTTTGCGAATCGATTTGTTATTACTGCGCTTGTAACAAGATCATCACGAAAAATCGCGACAAGGCGGTCACTTACCTGAGCTACCTGAAGCGCGAAATCGATATGCAGGGCCAGCTCTTCGTAGGCATGAACCAGATCGAGCAATTGCATTTTGGCGGCGGCACGCCGACTTATCTGTCGGACGCGCAGATGGATGATTTGCTGGCGCACCTGCGCCGCTGGTTTAAGTTCGCGCCGGACGAAATCGGCGAATATTCGATTGAAGTCGATCCGCGCACGGTCTCGCCCGAGCGCATCCATACGCTACGCCGGCAAGGCTTCAATCGCCTCAGTCTCGGCGTACAGGACTTTGATCCCGAGGTGCAGGCGGCGGTGAACCGCATCCAGCCGGAAGCCCAGACTGTCGCCATCATCGATGCCGCGCGCGCTGCGGGATTCCGTTCAGTGAGCATCGACCTGATCTATGGCCTGCCCAAGCAAAATGTCATCACCATGGCGCAGACGCTGGCAAAAGTCATCGCCGCCGGTCCCGATCGCATCGCCATCTATAATTACGCGCACCTGCCGCATGTCTTCAAGCCGCAGCGCATGATCAATGAAGCCGACATGCCGGACGCCGAAGCCAAGCTCGACATGCTGTCGCTGTGCATCCGCCGTCTGACCGACGCCGGCTATGTGTATATCGGCATGGACCATTTCGCACGGCCCACCGATGATCTCGCCGTGGCGCAGCAGCAGGGGCGGCTGCATCGCAATTTCCAGGGTTACTCGACCCATGCGGAAGCGGATCTGGTGTCCTTTGGCGTATCGGCTATCAGCGCCGTCGGTCCGACCTATAGCCAGAATGCCAAGACGCTTGAAGCGTATTATGCGCATCTCGATGACAATACCCTGCCCATTGTGCGCGGCATCGAACTGAATATGGATGATGCGATTCGGCGTTGTATCATTCAGATGTTGATGTGCAATTTTGAATTATCGATCGCGGCGCTGGAACAGGCTTATCCGATCACGTTTGCCGACTATTTCGCGGGCGAGATCGTGCAATTGAAAGCGCTGGCCGAAAACGGCCTGCTCTCGATTGATAATGAGTGGATTAGCGTCAGCGGCAAGGGACGCCTGTTGATACGCAATATCTGCATGGTGTTTGACCATTACCTGAATACGAAGCCACAGCCGCTACGCTATTCCAAGACAATTTGAGGTGCATCCTGCATGTCCGGGTTTAGTCTGATTCCGGTGTTTATGATCGGCTTGCTCGGCAGCGTGCATTGCATCGGCATGTGCGGCGGCATTGTCAGCGTTTTTTCGATGGCGGCGCCGCGCAAATTTCCGATTCCCGTAGTCGCTGGTGCATCACGCCAGTCGCCGCCCCTGGCGCTCGACAGCGCCATGCGCGTGCTCGCTTATAACACCGGCAGGATCAGCAGCTATGCACTAGCCGGTGCACTCGCAGGCGGACTAGCCAACGGCGCGCGTTCACTAGCGGGCATCTCCAGCGTGCAGCTGGGCGGCTACTGGCTGGCGAATCTGATGCTGGTCGCGCTCGGCCTGTATCTGATGGATGTATGGCACGGCCTGTCGCGACTGGAAGCCGCCGGTCAGATCGTATGGCGCCGACTGCAGCCGATCATGAAGCTGCTGTTGCCGCTGGATAGCCCGCTGAAGCTGTTGGCAGCTGGCAGCCTGTGGGGCTGGCTACCTTGCGGCATGGTCTACAGCATGCTGCTGACCGCCATGCTGAGCGGATCGGCTGTGACGGGCGCGAGCGTGATGCTGGCCTTTGGCCTGGGCACCTTGCCGATGCTGCTCACGCTGGGTATGCTCGGCGCGCGTCTGAAATACTGGCTGCAGCTGCGGCAGGTACGCCTGCTCAGCGGGTCGGTCGTGCTCGCCTTTGGTGTCCTCGGACTAATTCGCGCTTACCATGGCGGACCGGCTAGCTGGCTCGATGCGCTGTGCATCACGCCGCATGTCAGTACAGGTTTCCAATGAGCGCTGCAGAAGGCACCGCATGTTTTCACTGCGGCTTACCGGTTCCGCCGAATAGCCACTGGCGCGTTGCCATCGAAGGTGTTCAGCAAGCCATGTGTTGCCCCGGCTGCGCAGCCGTCGCGGAAAGCATCGTCGCCTGTGGCTTTGGCGACTACTATCAGACACGTACTGAATTTTCGGCCAATGCCGAACAGGCGGCTTTTATCCCCCCGGAATTGCTGCTCTACGACGCCGCCGATACGGCGGCGCCCGCCAATGGCGAAGTGGCTGAGGCGACCTTTTCAATTGATGGCATTCGCTGCGCGGCCTGCGTCTGGCTGATCGAACGCCGGCTCGCGCGCGTGCCCGGCGTGCAAAGCGTGGACTTGAATGTGACCACCGAGCGGCTCAATGTCAGCTGGGATCGTGCGCAATGCAAGACCAGCGACCTGCTGCGCTCAGTGCGCGAGATCGGTTACACCGCCTTTCCTTATGATCCGGTGCGCCATGGCGAACAGCTCGAGCGCGCACGCAAGACCCTGTTTCGCCAGTGTTTCATTGCCGGCCTGTCGATGATGCAGGTAATGATGTATGCCGTGCCGGTCTACCTCGCCACTGACGGCTCGATGGATGCGGCGATGACGACGATGATGCGCTGGGCGGGTTTTTTACTGACGCTGCCGGCGGTGCTGTATTCGGCGCGGCCATTTTTCAGTGGCGCCTGGCGTAATGTGCGGCAGCGCATGCCGGGCATGGATGTGCCGGTCGCGCTCGGTATCGCCGCCGCCTTCGGCGCGAGCGTAGTGGCAACCATCGGCGGGCAGGGCGAAGTCTATTTCGATTCCGTGACGATGTTCATCTTCCTGCTGCTCGGCAGCCGTTATCTTGAGCTCGTCGCCCGGCGCAAGGCGGCCTCGGCGCTGGATCAATTGCAGCATGCACTGCCGGCGTCAGCAATGCGCATGGCCGGGTATCCGGCCAGTCGCGACACATTACTGATCGCCGCCACGCAATTGCAGGTTGGCGATGTCATCCTCGTCAAACCGGGTGAAGCCTTGCCCGCCGATGGCACGATACTGGAAGGAGACACCAGCGTCGATGTCGCACTGCTGACCGGTGAAAGCGCGCCGCAGCGCAAAGCCATCGGCGCCAGCGTACCCGGCGGTGCAGTCAATGTGACGCAGGCGATAGTCTTGCGCGTGACGCAAGTGGCCGGCGACAGCACGCTCGCGCTGCTGGTCAAGCTGATCGAGCGGGCAGGGCTGGGCAAGCCGCAATTAGCGCTCTGGGCCGATCAGGTCGCGGCCTGGTTCGTCGCTGTCCTGCTGATTTTTACGGTCATTGTATTTTTTGCCTGGCAGTGGTTCGATCCGAGTCGTGCCTGGCCGGTCGCCATCGCGGTATTGGTCGTCTCCTGTCCCTGCGCCTTGTCACTGGCGACGCCGACAGCGCTGGCGGCAGCGACTGACCGGCTGCTCAGTGTCGGCGCCTTGATCGTGCAGCCGCATGTGCTCGAAACCCTGGCGCGCGCGACGCATATCATTTTTGACAAGACCGGTACACTCACCGTGGGCAAGCCGGTTTTGCGTGATATTGAACTATTCGGATCGGCGTCGCGTAGCCATTGCCTGCAGATCGCCGCGGCGCTCGAAGCGTCCAGCGCCCATCCGCTCGCAGCTGCCATACTCGCAGCGGCACAGGGCAGCGCCGCTCTCGATGCCGGTGCCGTGCATTCGGCCGCCGGGCAGGGCGTTGAAGGCAGTGTCAATGGTCTCACTTACCGTTTCGGCTCGGCGGCCTATGTCGCAGGCTTGACGCAGAGCCTTCCGGCCGCGCCTGCGCCGGATGGCGCCACGCCAGTCTATCTTGGCAGCAGTGCCGGCTGGCTGGCGCGCTTCGACCTGGCCGATAGCTTGCGCTTTGACGCCGCACAAGTCATCGATTATTTTAAGGTACAGGGCAAGACGGTGATCCTGCTCAGTGGCGATCATCAGTCCGTTACGCGCCGCGTGGCCGATGAACTGGCCATAGACACAGCGCTGGGTGAATGCCTGCCGGACGCCAAGCTCACCTACGTACAAAACTTGCAAGCCAGCGGCGCCATCGTCGCCATGGTCGGCGACGGTATCAACGATGCCGCTGTTTTGCGCGCCGCTGATGTCTCGTTTGCCATGGGGAGTGGCACGGCACTGGCGCAGATGCACGCCGACTGCGTATTGCTGTCGGGCAGGCTGACAGCCATCGTTGAGGTCGCCCACAGCGCGACACAAACGATGTCCGTGATCCGCCAAAATCTAGCCTGGGCCAGTATCTATAATCTCGTCGCCATCCCCGCAGCGGCATTTGGCCTGCTCAATCCCTGGCTATCCGGTATCGGCATGTCGCTCAGTTCAGCGGTGGTGGTATTGAATGCCTTGCGGCTGCGGCGCAATTCTGCGCGTAGTCATCTGCCGTCGAAAGGCTAAATGGAATCCCTGTTCTTGCTCGTTCCGCTCAGTATCGGCGTCGTCTTCATCGCGATCTGGGTATTCTTTGGCGCCTCGGATGGCGGTCAGTTCGATGACCTCGTCGGTCCGGGCATGAAAATTTTGCATGACGATGACAGCGTCGCAGCGGAAGCAGCAAAAGAAGCCGACAAGTCCGCATAACGGTAAAACAGTACAGGGGTCGTCGCATGCAGCGAGACCTTTTGCGTTTCGCTGCCGCTGCTTTTTCCGCGACCTCGAGAATCAGACAGGCACAGCCTGCCCATTCCTGAATCCCCCGGGCTCGGCCAGGCAGGTAATTTCCATTTGCTTGATCCTGCGCCCAAGGTCTCAAGTAATGTTGATTTCCATCAATTTGATTCACATCAAGGAATTTTAGCTGCCAGCCCCGTACCCTCCGCTTGTTATCGTTGCAATTCCGGGAGAGTATTTGTGGACAATGATTTAAA
>CANFLV010000043.1 GCA_947448025.1 Oxalobacteraceae bacterium
ACAGATGGCTAGCCGTGATGCCATCGACAAGGCCCTGCAACGCATGGTGCGGGCGGGCGAGTTGCGCCGCATCGATCGCGGGTTGTATGACCGGCCCACGCTCAACAGCTTGACCAAACGCCCGACATCGCCGGACTATCGGGCAGTGATAGACGCCATTGCCCGCCGAGACAAGCTGCGCTTGCTGGTAGATGGCATGACGGCGGCCAATGACCTTGGCTTGACGGATGCAGTACCGGCGCGCGTCATTATCCATACGGATACGCGCCGCCGCGCCGTTCAACTAGATAGGCTCACCATCGAGTTCAAGCAGACCGCCCCTAGCCGATTGTATTGGGCGGGCCGACCTGCCATGCGCATTGTGCAAGCGTTGTACTGGCTGAAAGACACATTGACCACGGAGCGTGTAACGATTCTGGAAAAACTGACGCATGTGTTGGCGGATCCGGTACACGGTGAGCCGATGCGACAGGATTTGCTCGATGGCTTCAATGTTTTGCCGGCGTGGATGCAAGACTTGGTCCGAGAGCTCCCCGCATGCGACCCGCTGGTAGCATCGCCCGTCATACGCCAATCTCGTGCGGCCAAAAAGCCAACGGTCGTGCACCGCCGCTCGACTAAACACGCGGAGGCGACTTGAATCCGGCATTTCACACGGTGATCACCGCCAGCGATGCGGAGCGGCGAGATTTGTTTGTCGGTGCTGCGGCGCGTCTGGGGACCGCGGTCCAGAACGTTGAAAAGGATTTCTGGGTCTGCTGGACACTGGACGCGCTGTTCAATGGTCTGGAATTTGGCGGCCCCCGCCTGCTGTTTAAGGGCGGCACGTCGCTTTCCAAGGCCTTCGGACTGATCTCCCGCTTTTCCGAAGACATTGATATCACGGTGTTCCGCCATGATTTGGGGCAGGGCGCTGAAATTGCCGACCTCGATGCGTTAAGCGGGAAGAAGCGTCGGGCGCGTCTGGACGCCATACGCATAGCCTGCCAAGCCTATATTGCAGGACCACTGGCAACGCAGTTTACGGATATCGCGGCATCCATCATTCCAAAGCATCGCTTTCGATTGGAACTTGATCCCGACGACAAGGATGGCCAGAGCCTGCTGTTCTGGTATCCCGCGGTCACGGCTGCCGCGGGCGACTACATCCGCTCCGCAGTCAAAATTGAGGCTGGCGCAAAATCGGCAGTCGATCCGCATGTGTCTGCCGCCATCGTGCCGTATGTAACACAAGACCTGCCCGACTTGGATTTGACCGTGACGAACGTGATCACGGTGAAGCCCGAGCGCACCTTTTGGGACAAGGTGATGATCCTGCACGGACTCCGTCAATGGCACGACCGTCGCGGCGAGCTGCGGCATGGTGGGCAACGCGTGTCACGGCACTACTATGACCTGCATCGACTTTTGCAGGCGCCGTCGGCATTCGTATGGCAGTCCGATTACCCGCTGGCAATCGACTGCAGTCGTCATGCGGATCTATTCTTCGGTAGTGCTGATATGGGACTCGACAGAGCCATGCCTGGCACTTTCACGCTAACGCCCAGCCCTGTGATGCGGGACGCCCTTGAAAGAGACTATGAAGCGATGGCCGGCATGGTCTTTGGTGACGTTCCGCGATTCGACGACGTACTGGAGAGTGCTGAACGCTTCGAACAAATCGTCAACGGTGCTAGAGCGTAGTCATCACTAGCATAGAGATTGATCCCCATGAATTCCACGGTAATTTGTGCACATGAATCGAGCTAGTAAATGGCGTTCTACTTGCAGTAAATCGGGTGCCCGTTCAATGATTTGCGCGTTATTTTAGGTATCCAGACTTTCACTGCCTCAAAAATTCTGCAAAGGCGAGGAGTCACTGGAAAGCGCTACCTTTGAACACCACGTTTTCATGGGGGGATTACCTTTATACGGACGGTGAATTTTCAACATCCTGCTAAGTTGCTAGAATGTTGCCATGAATCGTACAAAACGTCTGAACCTCCAAGTGAGATCGATAACTATTGTTGCTCTCATTATTGCGTGCTCGGCACCGCAGGTTATGGCCGCCGAGCCAACCCTCAAAGAAGTGCTAACCGCGCAGTGAAATGCTGATGCAGCGGGTGATACTCAAGCCGCCCAGCGATTAGCGCAGATTGCACAGTCCATGCAGCGTGGTGTTTCATATAAGAAGATAAAAATTCGGGTTAATTTTTAGGGGGATTACCTCTCCACCTATTGCTAAGGCCATCATGAAGTAATGGCAGTCAGGTAAGGCCGTGGTTGGCAGAGCCCGATATCCCCCTGGCACTATAAGTGCACAAAAACGCTGGAGTGGCCAACGAGCATGTCTCATCAGGGACAGAGGCAAATTCCGCAGACAAAGTCCGAATGTTCGGATGCAATCCTTACCTTCACGTCAAAACCGATTGAAAGCTTGGCAAGCCGGGTGCGTCCATGTATGGGGGGACTACCCTGACTATTTACGATTATTTGAATTTATTAAAAACTTCATAGATAACCGTAAGTTTTTAGCCTTAAAGTACCTCTAATAAGAAACAGCTTACTCTGTTTGCAGTGAGGTTTTATGAAGAGTTTCGTATTGTTTAATTCAATCATCTTGACCTCTTTTGTTTTTGATCATTAAAAATCAATTTGGAGAACTGACATGAAATTTACCAAAAAAATCCCATTTGTTGCGCAATTGACACTTGTTGCGGGCTTGAGTATGAACGCTTTTGCACAAAATCAGGGTATGCCAATTCCTCAAGGACCAATGCCTGCTCATCGCATGCCCCCACATTTGTCTGAACAGCAAAAGTCTCAGATGCAGGCCAAACGTGCTGAGCACCGTGCAAAACGATTACAAGAATTAAAGGTTTTTCTGCAATTACAACGTAATCAAGAAGCCGCTTGGTCTAGTTTTTATTCTGTGATGCAAAAGCCAATGGTTAAACCTAATGGTTTAAAACTAGAAGAATTCGAAAAACTTTCCACCCCAGAGCGGATTGAAAAAATGATGGCCGTCAAGTCTGAGCGTGATTCGCAAATGAACCAACGCATAGCTGCTATCAAAACCTTTTATGCAAGCTTAAATACGCAACAGCAAAAAGTATTTGATACGAATGCGCTAGCAGCGATCAAACATTTTGGTATGAACCAAGAGCATCGTGATGGTCATCACAGGAAAAAGCATGACTGAAATGCTTTAAATGCCTGTAGACGAGTCATTTGCATGCATTTTCAGACGTCCATTTAAATAGATTTGGAGAAGCCTGTTATTAAGAAAATAATTGTTTAGTGCTAATAACATTGAATGCTTCTGTCATGGCTCAGGGGCACTATCACGGATGAAATTGGCTAAGAGGCTATTGAGGTGGATTGATGTGAATTGTTCCAACCATCATCGGTGGGGCAACAGTTTATTAAGTTGTGCGTAAGCAGCCAATTTATGTTCAGCAACCAGTTAGTGTTTAGCAGAAACCAATAGTCATGGCGGCTAAAAATCAATCTTGCAACCCTTGGACCGAAACTCAAAATTCCGCCGGTACCGTTACTTATACTAGAACCTGCACAAAATAAGTATTAGCCAAACGAATTGTGTAGCTATAAATTGTTTCTAAAAAGTTAGAACACTGTGGACAGGGCTTCGCAAATTTTCAAGGACTACACAATCATTATGAGATTTGTTTTCTAAAGTGAATAATATTTTTCCATATGAATACATGTGCTGACAGAGTTTGAACAAGCCTTAGTAAATAAATTGGTACATCAATTTTTTGATGTGGTGCCATTTGAGTTGTCTACTTTCTGTGCAGTAAATTCAAAAATTGCTTGTGCAGCTCTCAATCATTTTGGCATTGAAACATCTCTCTACGTCTGCCAAATGCGGCACTATTCCAAAGCAGGAATTTATGCAGTGGGATTTATCAGCGATAAATTGCCCCAAGGAAAATGGAATGGACATGTCATTTGTAAAGCCAAAAATTATTTTATAGATGTGGCTCTATATACATTCAAGAAAAAATTCAATCTTGAAGTTCCTATGGCTGTTGGTATCAGAGCAGATGATTTTGAACAACAGCAATTTGCCCACTATAACCTAACTGATAGTTCTGAAATAAAGTGGCTTCAGGCACCTGAAGGTTTTGATAAAACAATTCCTGATGAACCCATTGAGTTGATCCAAGAATACACTCAAGAACTTATAAGAAGAATTGATACTTGAGAGTTTTTTTTGTGTGCGGGGTACCGGGACAAGACGGCTTACATTCGGCAACTTGAGTGCGTGCTAAATTTTGTGTAATCGCCAGTTAAATTAATTAAAGAAATTGGGACAGCTCGGGATATCTCAGCCACTATGCTTTTGGCTACTAGTTGCTTTTTTGTCTTGGCGTATCCACGAAGAAAAATTCAACAATACTTCGTAAATTATTGGATGACGAGTGACTCTAATAATGAAAGTCTGAATCTTTATTTATAAGGGGCCTTATGAAACGCCTTACTTTTTTGCTGTTCATTACTTTAATTTTCTCATTACTTGGACGTGTGGCAATTGCATCAGTGCCTGAACCAATCAATCCGCGTGAGTCTGTCAGTTTCAGCTTTGAACAGCGATTGGCCCACGCCAAGCAACTCCATGCCAAATTAAAAGAAGCGACACCCAGCGAGCGCTTGATGTTTTGGGACAAATCAATTGAGGCCATAAAGAAGCTTGCACCTGAAGAGAGGCGCGCGTTAGGGGAAAAATTCAAAACTCAATGGAAAAAGCTCTCCGATGAGCAAAAAAGAGAAATTAAGCAAGAATCGAGAAATTACATTACATCCTTGCCAGATTCTGAAAGGAAGGAGTTAAAGCGACGTCGTGAGTATTTATTGGAATTCATGACGCTAGAGGAACAAAAACATTGGCCCTGAAATTCGGTACTACTTTATATTTCAATATGAACGCGTATTCATCGTGGAAGTCTGAGAAATCGCTTTTGCGACTTGCAAAAGAAGGTAAAACTGAAGCGGTTAAATCCTTAATAGCCATGTTGTTAAAGCCAGCCCATGGGCTGGCTTGGTACATATTGAGAAATCAGTCTGATGCTGAAGAGGTTGTGCAAGAAGCTTTT
Source organism: Oxalobacteraceae bacterium (assembly GCA_947448025.1). Lineage (GTDB taxonomy): Bacteria > Pseudomonadota > Gammaproteobacteria > Burkholderiales > Burkholderiaceae_D > CANFLV01. The sequence continues at coordinate 5,097 of CANFLV010000043.1, forward strand.
TTGCAGTTATGGCGCTCAGCTGAAAAATTTGAAGGAAATGCTTCACTAAAAACTTACTTCACGAAGATTGTGGTCAATGAATGTCATACCTTCATTCGAAAGAATCCACAGCATGCAGAGATAGAAGACGAGGATAGCTCTCACGAGGGAAATTCAAATTTCGTCATTGATCTTCGAATCAATCAAGAAATTATCCAGCGGGCACTAAATGAATTAACGGCAAAGCAGCGCATGGCGCTAGTACTTTGGGCTTTTCATGACCTAACCGCTAGCGAAATCGGGACAGTGATGGACTTGAATAAGAACGCTGTGGATCAATTGTTGTGGCGAGCAAAAACTGCATTACGTGAAAAGTTAGCGGAAAGATGATCATGCAAGAAGATAAAGAAAAGCAAGCGATATGCAATCTTCTGCAGCTTGGCGGTGTGCCGGCGCTTGACCATGAATTTGAAGGCCGATTGGTTGAGAGATGGTTGGTAGATACCCCTGCAAAGAAGGACCTCATCAGCATACAAATCGAGACACGTACTTTGAAGTGTATATCGCACCCAAGGTGGTGGGCTCTTGGAATTGCGTGTTCATTGGCGATCGGCGGTGGGTATTGGAAGCATCAGCGTGAACTTGAAGAGTTGCGCCAATTTGATGTTGTGATGGAATTTTCGATGGGGTCCTTATGAGTCTGTCAGATATGCTTCAAAAATGTTGGGCGATTATCATGTGTGGTTTATTGGTGTCGGCATGTGGCGGCGGAGGGTCTTCCTCCGCAACTCAAATCGCCATTTCAAATACCCCCGTAATTCCCACCACGCCTGATCCCGTTGCCATCAATTCTTTCACCCTGACAAGTAACGAAGTGAATCAAGATGGGTCATTGACCGTAGACGCGACATGCGATGGTTCGGGTTCAAGTCCCTCTCTAACTTGGCGCAATCCACCGGCTGGCACCAAGTCATTTGCTTTGTTGATGAGCACGGATCCAGGGGACGGTATTCTGAAGTACAACTGGGTCAACTTCAACTTGTCCAGTTCGCTCACAGGGTTGTCTAAAAACTCGGTGCTAGTTGGCACTTACGGTGTTGGCAGTGATGGTCCAACGCAGGCTTATCAACCTCCTTGTTCACAAGGTCCAGGCCTGAAGAAGTACAAATTTACCTTGTATGCACTTTCAATGGCAACGCCGCTCAAAATTTCCAGCAGTACCATTTCCGGGTCAGATCTATTGAATTTAATCGCCAATGGTGTTTTGGGCCAGGCTACATTGGAAGCAGGTTATTCGCGAACCAGCGCGTCCCCCGGCTCTTCAACTGCTTGCCAATGGGTACGAAGTTCAATTCAGGCCAATGCTCAGGTTCCGGTGGGTGTTAATTGTGACACGCAATATGCCTATGTCAGCTCCAAAGGCTTGCCGTCTCACACGATGTTAAATGGCATTACAGCGACCAATTTACAGGTCCCAACGGCTCAAAACTTTTGGGGATCGAATGGATGGCGAATTCCATTGTCCCCCGACTTTGCTGCCAACCCAGTTTCGGCTGTCGATGGGCCTATTGGTATTGCGGTCAATGGGGTGCCAATCTTCAACCCATGTAAGCAAGGTGGTTGCCAAAACGGTGACACCAAAGTATTGGGCGAACTGGATGTTTGTAATGGTCACGCGGGAAGAGCGGACGATTATCACTATCACGCAGCCCCAATCTGTCTTATGGCCACCAAGACAGACAGTTATTGGAATTCCCATCCTGTAGGTTGGGCGCTGGACGGCTATGGCATTTTTGGTTTCAATAATGCTGACGGGTTGGTGGCCAGTCGCGATGGGATTTGTGGCGGAAATACCAGCAGTGTGAGCAATGCACCCGCTGGTTACAGCTATCACGTCACAGCGGCATCACCCTACATCCTGTCTTGCTTCCGCGGTAATCCAAGTCCTGACTTAGCCAATCAAGCAGCCAAATTCTCGCCCATGCGCCAACCACCTGTCACACCATTTGCCATTTCCAGTATGACTTTATCAACGGATGCTGTGGACGCTTACCAAGTGTTGGAGTTTTCGGCAGACAAATCATTTACAAGCACTGAGACAGGCAAAGATAGTTATTCAAATTTAGCGGGTACGTACAAAATTCGTTACAAGCCACTAGCGGATGCCGAATTAGACGCGGCGCTTACCAAAGCTGAAAATAGAGGCAAATCATTGTGCTGGGCATTTCAGTTTAGAAACGCTTTAGGCGCATCAAATCAACCTGACGTGGTCTATTGCAAATGATGAATTCGCATCAAAGGTTGCGAGTTCATCGGTTGATCCGAGTGTGTGTTCGAGTACGCATCATCGTGGTCATGGTGTGGCTGGCAAGTGCTTGGCAATTGGTGGCTGCGCATGAAATTGAATCTACCCGTATCAGCCTGATACAACGTGAGCCGGGCTACGTGTCGGCCTCTTTTTATGTAACGTCCATCGCGTTTTTCAAACCTATTTTAGAAGGGGCGGTCACCGATCAGGCGTTTGAAGTGCACATGGCCACTTTGGACGATGATGCGTTTGCGGCCCTGTACCAAAAGTGTCAGATGTATTACAAGCAGAAAATTTCATTCCAATCTGCGCAAGATAAAAATGTCCTAATCAGTAACTGGCAATTCCCACATTGGCAGGCAATAAAAAAAGACCTTCAACTTGTACTAGCGCAGCGGCTAGTGAATCCCAATGCACATGAGCACCTTGAGCCGGTTCAATTCAATATGCAATTGACAAGCAGCTCAGATTTGTCATCGCTTCGACTTGCCCTCCCTAAACAATGGGGCAAAGTTATGGTCATTTCTAGCAAACCGCAGCAAAGATGGATCGAAAATACAAAGGATTCACAATGGATCAAGTTTTAAATGGGTGTTTGAAGTTTGCATGCTTGTTCTTTTGTGTCGCCTTAATCTCATGCGGTGGCGGTGGCGGTGGCACCGCTCCTGTTGCTGCGGCGTCGATAGTGGCCAGTCCCTCAACCGTGACTCCGACACCCATCGATACGGCGAACAGTGGTGCTTTCAATGCAACTTGGGTCATGGGCTCCCCTACTGCCAATTCAGTGACATTCAATGTCCATACCACTGATCTGGAAGGCCAAGTGTCTTTGGATTTTGGAACGACCAGTCTTCAATATGATCAACAAATTCCATCCATTCAGCTAGAGCTGGACAAACCTTTGGAGTTGCTGCTTCGCAATCTAAAGGCAGGTACTCGGTATTTTTATCGTTTCCGATTTCAAGCTAGCAATAGTAAAGACTCTGTGGTCACGCCAGAATATGAATTCCAGACTGCAAAACAAGCGGGGCAATCATTTATATTTGCGATTCAAGGAGATTCGCATCCCGAGCGACTCAAGACCCAATTTGACGGGGATTTATACAAGCGAACCTTGTTGCGAGCGGCTGCAGACAAACCTGACTTCTATATTTTGAGCGGTGATGATTTTAGTGTGGACACCCTCAATCCGGACACCATCACCGCCGCCCAGGTTCGCGAACGCTATACCTTGCAAAGACCTTATTTGAATTTAATTGGCCGCACCTCTCCACTGTTTTTGGTTAATGGCAATCACGAACAAGCGGCGCGCTACTTGTTGAATGACACTCCCAACAACGTGGCAGTTTGGGCGCAAAGTGCTCGTAATTCTCTGTACGCTCAACCGGCACCCGATGGGTTTTATTCAGGCAATACTGAAGTCATTCCCTACATTGGTTTGTTGCGGAATTACTTTGCTTGGACTTGGGGCGACGCCTTGTTTGTGGTGATCGATCCCTACTGGGAGTCTCCAGTTGCAGTTGATAATCAATTTGGCGGTGCCACTAAGCGTCAAAGTATGTGGGAGGTCACACACGGTGACGCCCAATACGCTTGGTTAAAAAGAACACTAGAACAGAGCAAGGCCAAGTACAAATTCATTTTTGCCCATCATGTCATGGGCACAGGGCGCGGGGGCATTGAATTGGCTAAGTTGTGGGAGTGGGGCGGCGAAAGCCAAAATGGACAGCTTGACTTTTCCCTTCAGCGCCCAAACTGGACCACTCCCATCCATCAATTGATGGCTAGCAATAAGGTCACTATTTTCTTTCAAGGGCACGATCACATTTGGGTCCGGCAAAAGTTAGATGGGGTGACCTATCAAACCTTGTCGCAGCCGGCAGATCCCAATTACACCTTGTGGAATTCAGATGCTTATTTGTCGGGAGATAAGTTTTCCAACACCGGTTATACGCGCGTGAGTGTTTCGCCTTCGCAAGTGAAAGTCGAGTACGTAAGAACCTATTTGCAAAAAGACGAGGGTCCCGGAAAAGTTCACGGCGAAGTTGCGTTTTCTTACACATTACCTTGAGGGGCAACGAAGATGAAAATGAGAAATCGCGGGTGGATTGTTGGTTGCCTTGTCGTTCTGCTGAGTGGTTGCGGTGGCGGTGGCGCAAGCAGTTCAAATTCTCAATCTGTCAGTACTTCGACTACCCCTGCCTCGTCGGCTTCAGATCCGGTGACGCAAGCCTTGGATGGCAACATACTCTTAGGCGCACCCACTGATTCCAGTATTAAGTTGTTGGTGATAACGCCTCGCTCAGGCACCCTGGCAGTGGCTTATCAAGCCAATTTGGCCATGCAAGAGATTCAAGTGCCATCGGGCATGATTATCCCCGATGTGCCTAAGGAAATCTTGATAACTGATTTAAAACCCAACACCCGCTATACCTACAAAGTGTTGTTGACAACGTCGACAGGTACGTTGGCCTCCGCCAAATACAGTTTCACGACCGCTAAGCCTGTCGGTTCGACCTTTACGTTTACGATCCAAGCCGATTCACATTTGGATGAGAACTCTGACTTGGCGGTGTACCGCCAAACCTTGAATAATGTGTTGCTAGACCAGCCTGATTTTCACATTGATTTGGGCGATACCTTCATGACTGAAAAGTACAGTGAGCCCTTATCGGCAACGGTGCTGAGTGCGGCCACGTCAACAATTGTGAATCAACGCTACGTATATGAACGCAATAATTTTGGTCTAATGTCACATTCCACTCCCTTGTTTTTAGTCAATGGCAATCACGATGGAGAATTGGGCTGGCTCTTAAATGGCACGTCTAACAGCTTGCCGGTATGGGCTACTTCGGCCAGACAAAAATACTTTTCAAATCCAAGCCCCAATGGTTTTTATTTAGGCGATACCATTAAAGACCAGCTGACAGGGGATCGTGCTTCTTGGTATGCGTGGCATTGGGGAGATGCGCTATTTGTGGTGCTGGATCCCTATTGGAATAGCCCAGCACAGTCTAGTAAAGATGGTTGGAATTTGACTCTGGGGGATCGGCAATATCAATGGCTTGCTAAGACTCTGGCAGAAAGTCAGGCCAAGCACAAAATGATTTTCATCCACAACTTGGTGGGTGGTCTGGATGGCCAAATGCGCGGTGGTGTCGAAGCGGCACCATATTTTGAATGGGGTGGCAAAAATTTGGACGGTACGTCAGGTTTTAGTTCCAAGAGGCCCAATTGGGAAATGCCGATACATCAATTGTTGGTGAAATATCGGGTAAAGGCGGTTTTTCATGGGCACGATCACTTGTATGCCAAGCAGGATTTAGATGGCATTGTGTACCAGGCGGTACCGCAGCCAAGCGCTATTAACTTTTCCAGTGGCACTACCTTGGCGAAGGATTATCATTACAGCACTGGCATTATTCAGAGCAGCTCTGGGCACTTAAGAGTCACGGTTTCACCTAATCAAATTGCTTCTGAGTATGTCAGATCCTGGTTAGCCTCCCAAGAAACTTCGACCCGCAAGAACAGGCAGGTGGATGCATCATGGTGATTTAAGTTTCTACATAATCTGTCAATGCTAGTACGCCTAAATAGTATCTTACAGCTCTGACTTTGATGGTAATGGTGATCTCCCTACAAAAAAGTTGTACAGATAAGTAGAATTTTTGATGCCAATAAATTGGTCGCCTGACCGATGGATCGGGTGTAATTTCAGTTCGCCACACTTTCACTGCCTCAAAAATTCTGTAAAGGTGAGGGGGCACTGGAAAACTCGATCTTTGAAGACCATGTTTTTATGGGAGGATTACCCCAAGCACTTTTCAATTGGTATCGAACTTATTCCGCTGCACCGACATGCAGGACTACTTCAGCGACACCCGCTACGCGCCCTGTAATCTTGTCACCAGGCAGCACAGCATTCACACCTTCAGGGGTACCTGTGTAGATGAGGTCGCCAGCTTGCAGGTGATAAAACAAGGACAGGTCCGCAATAATTTCACGCACATTCCAAATCAGCTTGTTCACATCAGATGACTGCTTGGTTTCGCCATTCACCTCCAGGGCAATCGCGCCCTGATCAATGATTTTTCCTTCCATTGGGACAATCTCGGTACAGACCGAGGATTGCTCGACGTCTTTACCCAAGTCCCAAGGACGGCCTTTATCACGTGCAACGAGTTGCAAATCACGACGCGTCATGTCCAAGCCTGCGGCATAGCCATAAATCACTTCGTGCGCTTTATCCTGGCTGACGCGGAAACCTGCCTTGCCAATGGCGATGACCATTTCCATTTCAAAATGGTAGTTCTTGGTCTCGGGTGGGTAAGCCACCGTTGCGCCGCTGTCGACCAATGTTTGCGGTGCCTTGGTGAAGTAGAAAGGACGCTCCACCGATTTGTCGACTGGTTTGCCCATTTCTACAGCGTGCGCGTGATAATTGCGACCCACAAAGAACAGGCGATTGATTGGAAAGCGCTCGGTCTTGTCACGAATGGCCAGAGATTGCACTGCAGGAGGATTGAAGATGTATGAAGTCATTATTTTTCCGAATTTGTAAGTTTTTTAGCCGCGGTTTTCGTACACGCCCAACTTGCGATGTAGCGGCGATTCGTCAGCAATAAATAGGAATGAAGGCTTGTCTGCCTGCAAATTCTTGAGCGTCACAGCCTCGTAGCCGGGCGCACAGCAAGTGTCTGCTTCAAGGAGCTTAAACGTGCTGTCGACAATCTGCGCTTCAACTGAACCTTCGATGACATGAAATACCTGGGCAGGCGAACGTGCAGGCAAACGCAAGGTCTGGTTGGGACGCAACATCATGGCATAAAAGCCGAGGATGTTTTCTGCGTCGCCACCTGTTTCAGGGTTAACGTAAGTGACTTGCACTGCCTCAAGTGCGGCATCATCTTCCGCCATGGCTTCGAGCGCGGCCCTGGCGTCGGTCCATGCATAACGCAGCATCGGATACGCTTTCTTGCTTCGTTCAAACACGTGACTAGGCACCACGCCACCGCGGGCATATTGCTTGTCGCCCTGACCCGGCACAATCGCTTGGCGCTCACCATTGATGTGATAGGAAGCTTCCATGTAATAGACCAAAGGCAAATCCAGAACATCTAGCCAGATGACCGGGTCTTTGCCGTCATGACCATGCTCGTGCCACAAACCAGTCGGTGTGAGAATCAAATCGCCACGGCTCATGGGACACTTCTCGCCGTCCACTGTGGTGTAGGCACCTTCACCTTCGACTATCATTCGCACGGCGTTCGGTGTATGACGGTGGCTCGGCGCCCACTCGCCAGGCATGAGTAACTGCATGCCCAGATAGATGGCAGCACTGGCTTGCATTTTTTCCAGGCCATGACCCGGGTTAGCCAATACCAGTACACGTCGCTCCGCCTTTTCAATCGGCGTCAATTCACCCGCTTTGAGCAACATGGGCTTGAGCGTCTTGTAGGCCCAATGTGTCGGCTTCGTTTGACGGGTCGGCACTTTGGGCGGTAACACGCCGCGCAGGCTGGGCCACAGTGGCACAAGATTTAAATCGCGTAAATCTTGCACATAGTCTTTCGGCAGGTCTTCAAGACGACCAAGTTCATGCGACATTTTTGTCCTCGTGTTTTAAATATTCAGAAAAACTTGTTGGCGTAAGTTCAGGAATTAGCCTGCGCTAAGCGAGCCCTGGAGGGCCGGCACCTTATGCAATATTTCGCGAAACAACGCCGCAAAATACTGGCTATCCTGGTGACTTGATCGCGAGCTGATCGATCAGACGCCCAGATACTCATGCACGATTTTTGAATCGGATTTCAATGCATTGGAGTCACCTGACCAAACAACTTTTCCCTTTTCCATCACAAAATGACGATCCGCCAGCTCAAGCAGAGGCACCAGATTTTTATCAATGACGATCAGTGACAGGCCTTCTGCCTTCAGTTCGCCAAGTGCATGCCAGATTTCTGCACGAATCAATGGCGCCAAGCCTTCGGTCGCTTCATCGAGGACCATCAGGCTAGGATTAGTCATCAGCGCACGACCAATGGCCAGCATTTGCTGCTCGCCGCCTGAGAGTTGTGAGCCCAGATTGCTCTTGCGTTCGCGCAAGCGTGGGAAGAATTGGTAGACACGATTGAGCGTCCAGGGCTTGAGTTGATTGCCTTTATTGTCGCGTGCCGTCGCGATCAAGTTTTCTTCAACCGTGAGGTTTGGAAATATTTGACGACCTTCCGGCACTAATCCCAGCCCCTTTCGGGCAATCTGAAATGA
>CANFLV010000044.1 GCA_947448025.1 Oxalobacteraceae bacterium
GATAATCTGGCCACCACAGCACAGCTCACGGCCGCCTTAGCCAATGCCGCCGCCAAGGCTGCTGACGATGTCGCCGCGCGCGCCGATAGCGCAGAGTCGGCCTTGCGCGCCAATCAGGCCGCGACGGCCGCAGCAGCCGCGGTGACGGCCTATAACAAGGCCGTGCTCGACGCTCAGACGGCGGCCAGCGCCTACGCCAACGCCCTCAGTACCGCCAACGCCGCGCAGGTCACGGCCAACAATGCGCAGGCAGCCTACAACACGGCGCGCACGAATGTTGCGACTGCCCAGGCGAATTTGCAAACCGCGCAGGCCAATTACCAGGCTCGTCAAGCAGACGCCGTCGTCCCGAACCGCATCATGGCGGCGAGCGCATTGCAACGCACACAAGTCATGCAGCTCTACGTTTTACTGTTCAACCGCAGCAGCCCCGATCTGGGCGGCGTCGATTACTGGATCACACAGCTTAAAAATGGTCAGAGTTTCGCGGCGATCGCGCAGAACATGTATGTAGCAGGCGGCTTGTCGGGCGTATCAAATCAGTCTGTGGTGGAGTCGATTTACGCCGGCGCCTTTGGCCGCACACTCACTGACGTGGGCGGCATCGCTTACTGGACGACGCAGCTCGACAATGCCGGCGCCAATGGCATGGGCGCCGTGTTCGTCACGATGATTAATGCAGTGCTCGGCTATACCGGCAGCGATCCCGTGGGTGTTGCGACAAAGGCGAGCTTGAACAACAAGATCAATGCAGGACTCGCGTCCTTGCAGTCGCAGCAAACGGCCGCGGCCGCAGCTGCCAGCAGCGCCCTGAGCGCGCAGCAAAGCGCGCAGAGCAGTCTCAACAGTGCGAACACCAGCCAGAGCACGGCCAACGCGACGCTGCAAAGCGCCAATAGCAGTCTGACGACGGCCAATAAGAACAGCGTCACCGTCGCCAGCCAGAACACCGCGGCGCAAAGCGAAGTGAGCAAGGATCTGACACAGAAGAACAGCACTGCCGCGAGTGCAGCCAGCACCAGCAATGAGGCCGCTATTGACGCTGCGGCGGTCACGGCAGCAGCCAGCGCCGCCGCCGTAGTGGCGACCTTGTCGGCAACACAGGCAGCGCAGTGGCGCACCCAGGTCGTACAGCTGCATCTCCTGTTGAACAACAATGTCAAACCGACGCTGGCGCAGGTCAATAGTTATGTCGCGCAGCTGGCAGCCGGCACGACCTTGGCACAGCTAGCGCAAACTCTTTACGCCGCCGGGCCACTGGTCAAGCTCACGTACGCCAGCGCGATCGCGACGATTTACAAGATCGCATTTGGGCGTACCGTCACGGATACAGGCGGGCAGAATTATTGGGCCGATCAGCTCAACAATGTTGGATTGGCTGGCTACGCCGCCAGCAAGGGACAGGTCTTCCTCAATCTGATCAGCAGCACGATGGCGTATGCGGGCAGTGACCTACAAGGCTTGCTCTCCCGCGCAAATTTTAGCGATGCTGTCGCCGCCGCGCAGGATGCGCTGGCGACACAGGCTGCGAGCGCCGCAGTCACCGCACAGACCAGCGCCAATGCCGCCGACAGCGCGGCTGCGCAAGCACAGGCAGCGGCCACTGCGGCGGACCAGACTGCTGCGGCGAAGATCGTCGGCGTACATTGGACCAGCATCACGGTGCCCGCCAGTGCGGCGCAATTGGCGGTGACGCGTTTATATGCGCTGCTGTTGAATCGGGCGCCCGAGGCGGCCGGCCTGCAGTACTGGACCGACAGCGTCAACGCGGGTCAAACCTTGCCGCAAATTGCCCAGAACATGTTGAGCGCATCCGTCAATGGCGTGCCGCTCGCTGAGCTTTCCAGCAGCACGCTGATCCACAATATTTACGTCAATACGCTGGGGCGTTCTGATAGCGCTGGCGAAGCTTACTGGTCTAATCTGCTTGACACTGCTGGCACTGCCGGCACGAATGCCTATGCCACAAAAGGCCATGTGCTGTGCGCCCTCATCGACAGCGTCGTCAATTACGCCGGCAGCGACGCCACGGCGCTCGTGTCCCAGGTCTTGTTCAACAATAAAGTCGCGGCAGGCCTGACCTATGCGGTGACGTTGGGCGGTAACGATATCACCGTCGCCACGAGCCTGTTCGGCAAGGTCACGGCCGACAGCACCGCCGCCGCCATCGCTGCCGTACCTTCAGCGAACCGGCGCACGATCGTGGCGCAGTTATACGTGGCCTTGCGCGGCGCAAATCCTGATTTGCCAGCGTTTCTCGATGGCGTCAATCGACTCGACAGCGGCCAAACGCCGACGACGCTCGCGCAAAGCCTGATACCCGCCGCGATGGCCAGCATGACGAACAGCCAGTTCGTCACCCAGCTGTATCAGAATGCATTGACCCGCAGCCCGGATGCCAGCGGCCTGTCGTACTGGACGGGGCGATTAGCGACAGAGAGTCGCGGCGCGGTGGCATTGGCTTTCATCGGTGTCGTTACCGGCTATGTCGGCATCGATGTGGGCGCAGTTACCGACCAAAAGACCTACGCCAACAAAGTCGCCACTGCGCTGGCCAATCTCAAATTGCTCAGCGCCAGTGCCAGCAGCGGTCTTGATGTGCAACGCACGGCTGCCTTGGCAGCGGCGACGACGGCGGCACAGCAATCCAGCAGCGCTGCGACCGCCGCCGCCGTAGCCGACGCCGCCGCGCGCGCCGCCTTCGTTGCGATTCGTGAAGTACTGGCTTACAGCGGCCCGACCATCAGCGATGCGCGGCGCCAGCATCTCGAAATGGGCACACAGGTGTCGTTCACCCAGGCGCAGACGCCGACCGTGCAGCAGACCACCGACCGATGGGGCAATGTGTTGAGCGTCACCGACGTACGCAATGCCGCCTGGGTTACGCGCTTCGGCTACGATGCGGGCAATCGTATGATCATGGCCGACTTGCCCGATGTCGACGGTAATGCCGGCATCACGCGCAAGACTTACGATGCGCTCGGTCGCCTGACGTCCTCGACCGATGCCAATGGCAATGTGAGCAGCCAGCGCTATGACGCGCAAGGCAATCTGATCGAAGAACGCCATGCCGATGGCGGCGTCGTCACTAATTCCTACAATGCGCTCGGCGAGCGTACCAGCACCACGAACACGCGCGGTAAAGCCACCACCTTCGAGTACGACAAACTCGGCCGCCTCACCGCCAGTCATGGCCCGCAGGTCGCCGTCTACGGCAGCGTGCAGTCCACGCACCAACAGCCGGTCGGTGAATCCTTTGAAGTCGTCGCTGACAAGGTCGGCGTCTTCGGCGGCCAGCTGCAGCAAATCACCCAGCGCTACGTCTACGATGAAATGGGTCGCCGCATCGCGCAAGTCGATGCCAACAATGCCGTCACTAAAACCGTCTACGATATGCGCGGCAATGTGCTCGCCAATATCGATGCCACCGACCGCGGCACCACGCAGCGTTATGATGCGCAAAACCGCCTGATCAGCCAGACCGATGGCAATGGCAAGACCATGACCTGGCAGTACGATGGCGACACCGGCCGCCTGCGCAGTCATACCGATCTCGGCGGCCATGTCACCAGCTACGATTACAACGAAGCCGGCCAGCTCAGTGCCCAGCGTTCCAGCAGCGGCCAAGACCTGCGCTATGTCTACGACAGCGCAGGGCAGCTCACGCGCGTGACTGATGCCGCGACCAACACGGTGGCGACGTACGCCTATGACGCGGCCGGCAAGCGCGTGCGCGAAACCACGACGCACAATCATCAAATCCTGCAAGACAATCACCTCGCCTATGACGAGCAGGGCCGGCTGCGCCTCGTTTCTGACAGTCGCTACCGTGCGCAATACGATTACGATGCCGCCGGTAACCGCATCCATGTGCAAACCAGCTACCTCGACAATGCCGGCAAGCGCCAGCTGCAGGATGTCTGGCACAGCTACGATACGATGAACCGCCAGCTGATCGTCAACGGTATCAAGATCGGCAGTGTCATCGTGCGCGACACGGCCAACAAGGATAGTCATGCACTGGGCTATGACAGTGAAGGTAACCGTGTCAGCGATACTTTCTACGGGCAGAATTATCGTCAAATAGACGGGCAGCGCCAGATCATCGATGGCGATGTCACCGAGACGTATGCCTACGATGACTTGAATCGTTTGACCGATAAGCGTCGCGGCATTCGTGCTGACGATATCATGCACATCGACATGCGCCAATACGACGCCGCCGGCCATCTCGTACAAAGCGGCTGGACCGGCGAGCTGCTGCAATCCTGGGCCGGCGATCTCGCCAAAATGGGCGTGCCGACCAGCTTGCGTACCACGTATTACGACGCCGCCGGTCGCCAGCTGCAGCAGTCCGTAATGGACCTGGCGGGGCAGGGTGCGGACACGTATTTCGAGTACGACAGCGCTGGCAATCTCGATAATTATCGGGATATCGATGCCGGCAAAACAGTTCAATACCGCTACGAGTCCAGCGCCCAGTTCGACCATTACCAGACCAGTCAGCTCATCGCCACAGGCGGCGGCCACACAGCCACCACCACACAAAATTATGATGCCAATGGCTACCTGATCGCCGCATCCGAACAGCGCGACGGCAGCGACATCGCCGAGAGCCGCCGCCTGCTGGAAAGCGACATTGACGGCCATGTATTGCGCAAGACGCAAAACGGATCGCGTCTGCATGCGCTGGTCGTCAACGGCGTCGAGCTCGGCACCTCCGGCACGGGCGCAGCGGACGACAGCTTCAATGACTACAGCGCGCTTGACAGCGGCTATGGCAATAGCCCGAGCGCGTACATCATGCGTCAGGGCGACAAATTACAAAGCATTGCGAAGGTTGTCTGGGGCGATGCCTCGCTCTGGTATTTGCTGGCCGATGCGAATGCGCTCAGCGCTGGCAGTGAATTGAGCGCAGGGCAGACCCTGACGATCCCTGCGCGCAGCACCGCCGTGCACAACAGTGCCGACAGCTTCAAGGTCTATGACCCCACCCGTATGACCGGCGAGTTGACGCCGGTATTGCCAGCGCCGGGGCAGGATGGCGGCGGCTGCGGCGCGATGGGTCAGATCCTCATGATCGCGGTGGCGGTAGCAGTGACGGTTTATACGGTCGGTGTGGACTCGGCGGGTATTGAGGCGTCCTTCGAGCAGATCATGGCGGCCGGAGCTGATGGCGTGGCGGGTGGCGCCGGCCCCGGCACCGTGGCCATGGCCAGCGCCGCCGGCAACGTCGCCAGCCAGGCCGTCGGCATGGCCATCGGTGCGCAAGATTCATTCAATTGGAAACAGGTCGGATTCGCTGCAGTCAGCGGCGGGGTGTCTGGCGGGCTGAATGCAGGTGGAGCCGCTGATTCCCTTAAAACTGCAGTCATCCGTTCAGCCGTCGGCAATGCGCTGACGCAAGGTGTGAGCGTGGCGGTCGGCTTACAGTCGCACTTTGAATGGCGCGGTGTTGCGGCAGCGGCGGTCGGGACGGCAGCGGGTGGTACGGTAGCGGACAGTCTGGGAACGAGCTTCGGGCCGGAGCTTGGCGGGCAATTGATGCGCAGGACGATTTCTTCGTTTGCGGGGGGCGTGGCTGCGGCGGCTGCGGGTGGCGGGCGGGTTAATGTGGCGCAGGTGGCGGTGGACGCATTTGGAAATGCTGTGGGTAATAGTTTCGGGGGTAATTCGGGAACAGATATTCAGCAGTTAGGCGTTCTTTATTCTGGAGACGAACAAGTTCAAGAGCCTGCAGGTGAACATGATCTGATTAGTAGAGTCGTTTCAACTAATGCGACTGATTCAACCAACATGGTGCGCGCGCGATGGTTCCTTGAAAACAGCGTAGCAGGGCCAGGCGTCGGTATAGGCAGTTTGGATAGCGATAGTCGACAGTATGAAATGGCACGCTTAATTGATCAGGCTAACGCTCCTCAACTTACATCAGGTGGGATCCGAATTGAAATTTATGGAGTCGGATCTTCTGAACCAGTTGTTGTCACCGAATCAGCTACCGATGCAATGGGAAACGTAACGGGTACCGAAATCGCGATAGACGATCGTCGCAACCTGATGGCATATGGTGACCAAATTGAACTTTCATCTCGCGCTACGAGCGATCTTTTCTTAGGTGGTGTTAAGGGGGCTGTGAATGCTATTCCCTCAATGATTGCAATGGCAACAAAGGGATATGCGTATCTAGGTGCGCAGTTGGGTGAATCTGCTGGAGTATTGGATAATGGTTTTACTCAACACACCATAAATTCACTGTCGCCTCACTCTGGCAGGGTGCTCGAATATGGCAACAGTCTGCAAGAAATGGGTGGATTTTTAGGGGAAGCGATCGGCCCATCTGGTTATGGCGCTGCAACAAGACTTGGTTCTGTGGGCTTTAAATGGTTGTCGCCTAACTTGGATACGGCAGCTGAACGTTTTATGATTCGTAATCGCTTAATGCTAAACGTTTTTTTAGAAGGCGATAACTATGTAGGTGCAACAAATTTTGTGCGAATTGCGCCTCGTGAAATTCTATATACTCAGGATACGCTTAGCCCAAATTTTACGAATGGGGGTACCATTTCAGAAGCCGTTAGCATGCTGCGAAACGGAAAAATTTCTCCAGATGATTTTCCTCCGATCAGGCTGGTAGAAAAAAACGGAAATTTATATTCACTTGATAATCGACGATTATTAACTTTCCAAATGGCTAACGTTGATAGTATTCCGGTTCAACGTTTGTCACTTGACAGCCCAGAGGTTGCCGCTGAATTTTTAAAAAAATTCAATCCTATCGAAGGTGGTAAAAAAATTGTGGTTGTTCCCACTTCAAATCGCGGTGAGGCTAAACGTCTTCTGAAGGAGTTTAGAAAATATGAGTGATATCAAGTTAAAGTATCTGACCCTTGCAGATCTACAAAATAGCCCAGTATGGGCATGGGAAACAGATCCATTTCAGAGCGAAGATTTATTGGTTCCTGTTGCCATGAAGGAGGAAGATCTCGTTGCTCAAGATACGCTTTTAATACATGCTAATTTTTTAACAGCAAGCGGCGTAGAAAGAGAGGGATTAGTTGTTTATGATCTTGATTTAGATGAGGTCTTTGCTGTCGAATTTTTGATTGGAAAAGATCGAATAACGTTAAATCGGAATGTGTCTGATATTTCGTGTCGTGAGTTAGAGCGATATGCACAGATTACGGGTGAAAGTGCCGATGGAGTACTTCCAATAAGATTTCAGGTTGCGCCTCAGGAACTTGCTATCGCTCCTGCCTCTTTCAATTTAAAGGCGTTAATTTAGACGGAAGTTGCGTCAAATTACCCAAAGACGAAAAGCACATCTCGCGCAGGCGCACAAAGGCGCAACGAACACACCCCTATCAATGGCTTGCGGTGACGCTAGTACGTTAGCTGCTTGAATCGCGCCGTCTTCCGTAAATGCGGTGGGGAGATATTTGCGGTGCTGCCCACGGCCGCTGTTTAAGGTCGCAAATTGCGACCTTAAAGCGGTGAACTCATCGGCGGTCAGCTGGAACATGAAATCAGACGGGAAGCGCTCCTGATTGCGTTTGACCTGTTCGTTAAATCGTTTGTCGATACGCCGTACAGGGCGGCGAGGTCTGAATCCAATAGCACTTTCTGCGCCCTTAATATGCGTATGCGCTGCGTGATGGATTCCAGTGGTAGATCCACAGCAGGCTTCGTTGTTATGGCGCTCATACCTTTGCCTGCTCGCGTGCGGGCTTGCGCTAAACGGCATGATGGACTCGTCGGCGTCTGGCACGGGCTCGTCTGCAAGTAACAGATCGGCGACAGGGACTGCCGAAACGGATTCGGGAAACACGCTGTTCTCCGCAGGATGGATCAGGTGGAATGTGGCGAGTGAATTTAATGCCCGCAATATCAGAGCTTCATCATAAATATTTTACTGTTGATAAAAAGCTGTGATTTTTGCGAGGCGGAATCGCGATCGTGCGAAACCGGCCCGGCGCAGGTGCAGGCGGAAATTGTTAGCGAATCCGTGTATCGTGCGGGAGCGGAATTTTAAAATGAAGGAACACGTGGATTGCAGAAAACATTGCGGTGCCTGTTGTACGGCGCCCTCCATCACCGGCCCGATACCGGGCATGCCGAACGGGAAACCGGCTGGCGTGCCGTGCATCCAACTCACGGCAGAATTGCAGTGCGCGATCTTCGGCCAAGTTGACCGGCCAGCCTGCTGTAGCGGACTTCAGCCTGCGCTCGATATGTGTGGCGAGACGCGTGAACAGGCGATGATCTGGCTAACGGAACTGGAAATGTTGACGCAGCCCTTCAGCGCCAGGTAATGCCTGCATTGGGCGCGTCATCCATACATTAATACAAACTAAATCGTCGAATATCAGGTCGATATTCGCGTAGGGCTCCGCGTCCTCGGCGCAATCCATTGCGCCAAGGTACCCGCCCTACATCGCTCCCCACAATAATTTCACATCGCCGATTTCCTTCGCAATGCGCTGCGCATCAATGCGCGCATTTTCTTCCCCCTGCAGCCTGAGCTGATGCTGCAATTTACGGAAGCGCCGGTAAGCATCCGCCGCATTGGCCGCCAGCGTCGCATCAATTAATCCGAGTTTCCCCGCGAGTTTCAACAGCGCGATATTGCCGATGTCGGCAGTGAGCTGCGGGTATTGCGCGGCATGGCGTAGCACCAGATACTGGACGATGAATTCGATGTCGATCATGCCGCCGGCATCTTGTTTCAAGTCGAACAGCGCGCTGCGGTTCGGATGCGCGTCGCGCATTTTCTGGCGCATGGCCAGCACTTCGGCTTGCAGCTGAAGCGGGTCGCGCGGCTTGCGCAAAACCTGTTCGCGGATTGCTTCGAAGCGCGCACCGATATCCGCGTCGCCGGCGCAAAAGCGTGCGCGCGTGAGCGCCTGATGTTCCCAGACCCAGGCCGAGGCCTGCTGGTACTTTTCAAATGCACTCACGCTCGAGACCAGCAAGCCGCTGGCGCCATCCGGGCGCAGTGCGACATCGATGTCGAACAGGATGCCGGCCGAGGTAGGGCTGGTCATCCAGGTGATGAAGCGTTGCGCGAGTTTTGCATACAGCGCCGGTGCCTCCTGATCCTCATCCTCGTAAAGGAAAATGATATCGAGGTCGGAAGCATAGCCGAGCTCTTTGCCGCCGAGTTTGCCATAGGCGATCACGGCAAATTTCGGCGTCTCGCGATGACGGGTCGACAGCGTTTTCCAGACGGCCTGCATTGTCAGCGTCACCAGCGCGTCGGCCAGCGCTGACAAATGATCGGCCAGTCGTTCAACGGTCAGATTGCCAGCCAGGTCTTGCGCCAACAGGCGGAATTGCTGGGCGTGATGGGATTCGCGCAGGATGTCCATTTGGCGCTCAGTGTCGCCCGGGACTTCGTCCAGCTGTTTGCGTACATCGACGACGAAGGCGTTCCAGTCGGGCGCGGCATTGAGCGCGCGGTCATCGAGCAATTCATCGAGCAGCAGCGGATGGCGCGTCAGGTAAGTCGCGGCCCAGCCGCTCGCATGCATCATGCGCACCACACGATCGAGCGCATGCGGATATTCGGTCAGCAGCGCAAGGTAAGCGGCGCGGCGCGCGATCGCTTCGAAAAAATCCAGCAGCCGGTTCAGCGTTCTCAGCTGCGCATCTTCCAGCTTGACGATCATCGTCAAGGCCGTCGTGATCAAGGCGCCGATCTTGTTGCGGCTCGCTTCCGGCAGGGCTTGTAATCGCGAGGATTCCCAAGTCGACTGGACGCGTTGCGCGGCTTCTGCGGCATGATTGAAATTCAGGCGCGTCAGAAACGCTTCGAGCGCTTCGCGGTTATCACCATCGGTGAGCGTGATGCTGGCGGGCGTGGCGTCGGTATGATTTTTATCGCTGAACATGGCATCGAACTGCGCCGCGACGAAGCTGCGCTGTTGCTCGAGTTCGTGGAGCAGTGGCGCTACCTCGGTATGCCCCATCATCTGCGCCACGATCAGTAAGTCGTCAGGGTTCTGCGGCAGGTTATGGGTCTGGGCATCATCGAGATATTGCAGTCGGTGTTCGAGGTCGCGCAGGAAAGTGTAGGCACCTAGCAGTTGTTCTACGACGGCCGTGGTCATCAGCTGCTTTGCGGCGAGCGTGCGCAGGATCGCCCGCGTAGAGCGGTCACGTAATTCGGCATCGCGGCCACCGCGGATAAGCTGGAATACCTGCGCCAGGAATTCGATTTCGCGAATGCCGCCGCGGCCGAGCTTGACGTTATTGCTGCGCTCGGGATGCTTGGCTTCCTGACGCGTGACTTCGGCGCGGATTTGCGCATGCATATTGCGGATCGCATCGATTGCACCGAAGTCGAGATAGCGTCGGTAAACGAAGGGTCGCACGATCGCATCAAGGCTGGCGATGTCCTCGGCGTGGCCGGTCAGCGCGCGCGCCTTGACCCAGGCATAGCGTTCCCATTCGCGCCCCTGCAGGATCAGGTATTGCTCGAGCATGGCGAAGCTGGCCGCGAGTGGCCCGGAGCCGCCGTTCGGGCGCAGCGCCATGTCGACGCGGAAGGTGAAGCCGTCTTCGGTGATGTCGTTGAGCGCGCCGATCAGGCGTTTGCCGAGCCGCACAAAAAATTCGTGGTTCGACAGGCTGCGCTGCTGCGGCGAATCACAGCGCGTCTCGCCATCCTCCGGATAGACAAAGATCAGGTCGATATCCGACGATACATTCAGTTCGCCGCCGCCGAACTTGCCCATGCCGATCACGATCATCGCCTGCGCCCGGCCGCTGTCTTCGCCGATCGGTTCGCCATGCAGCGCCACCAGTTCGGCGTGCAGGGCGGTCATGTGGGTTTGCACCGCGAAGTCGGCAAAGGCGGTCATGCTGGCGACGACTTCAGCGAGGTCGGCGTCGCCGCGCAAATCGCGTTCAATCAGCGTACACACGAGCAGATTGCGCAAGCGCCGCATCGCCCGTGGCAGGGCAAGGCCCTGATCGATGTCCTTTTGTAAAATGTGAGCAAAATTCGCCGTGGTCAGCGATAATCGGGCGAGCGTTTGCACACTATCGGCACGGAGCGGATCCGCAGCCAGCCACCGGCGATAGAACCGCGACGCAAGCAGGCTGGTCAAAGTAGATTGGGTCACGAGATGGCAATCTGTAAAAAAATCAATTAATCAAAAAACGCCGTTCGGAATGATCACATCCCATTTAATTTATTTTACGCCGAGCCGCCTCATTTACCTGTTCAATTGATGTCAAACGACCATTCCACTCCAGCGCTAGCGCAGCGAGCCGCCGTCTACTGGCGCTTCCTGCGGGTCAGCTATCGCTTTGCCAATCGTGCCAGCCACCATCTGCTGGGTGCGCTGGTCAGGTTGGGCGTGGTCGCTTACTTCCTGTTCGGCTTGATGTTCCTCGGTTTGCGCTATGTGGTCTTGCCGAATATCGACCATTACAAACCTGAAGTCGAAAAAATTTCCTCGCGCGCAATCGGCCAGCCGGTCAGCATCGATACCATCAACGCTTCTTGGCAAGGCTTGCGGCCCACGCTCACCTTAGGCGGCGTCGTCATCCATGACAAGCAGGGCCGTCCGGCGCTGAAACTTCCCGGCGTCGCGGCGACCTTTTCATGGTGGTCGGTGCTGGCGGCCGATGTGCGTTTATATTCGCTGGAAATCAGCCGGCCCGATCTCGACATCCAGCGCGATGCGCAAGGCAATGTCTTCGTCGGCGGGATTTTCATAGATACCAGCAAAAAAAGTGACGGTCGGGGTGCTGACTGGGTGCTGGCGCAAAACGAGATCGTCGTGCGTGATGGCCGGGTACGCTGGAACGACGCTAAGCGCGCTGCACCGGAACTGGCGCTCGAGGGCGTGACCTTTGTCTTGCGTAATCACTGGCAACGGCACGAGCTGGCGCTGAAGGCGACGCCGCCGGCGGACCATGCGGCGCCGATCGATTTGCGCGCGGCATTCAGCCATCCGCATTTTGCGAGCAGTCCGTCGGACTTCACGCGCTGGGATGGTGAGTTGTATGCCGACTTGCGCAATGCCGACCTCGCGGTTTGGAAGCCGTATGTCGATTATCCGTTTGCGGTCCAGAAGGGCAATGGCGCCATCCGCGCCTGGCTCAAATTTGATCGTGCCCACATTGCCGATCTGACGGCGGATTTGCGTCTCACGAATGTGTCGACGCGTTTGCGTTCTGATCTCGAGGACTTGAACCTGACCGAAGTCAGCGGCCGTGTTTCCGCACGCGAGGAAACCCGCAGCGGCCTGACTTTGCTCAAGGCTAAACTGGCCGGCGACGCGGGTTCTGCAGAGTCCGCCGCGCTGACGTTTGGCGCAAACGGCCATGCGATTTCGCTGACGGATTTTTCGATGCAGACCGACGATGGCTTGACGCTGCCGACGACGACCATCAGCGAGACCTATGTGCCGGCACGAAATGGTCAGCCGGAGAAAACGGAATTGCGCGCCAAGTCGCTCGATTTGCGCACCCTTGCCGAATTCATCGAACGTCTGCCACTACCCGCCGCGCAGCACCAGATGCTGGTGGAATTCGAGCCGCGCGGCCAGCTGCGCGACTTCTCGGCGCAATGGCAGGGCACGTATCCGAATATTGCCTCGTATAGCGTCAACGGCGAATTCACGAGCCTGTCGCTGAAAGCCCAGCCACCGGTCGTCGCCCGTGCGAAAACAGCGAGCGCGCCGGCACAGGCGGCACTGCCGGCGATCCCCGGCTTCGATAATCTCAGCGGGCGCGTCGATGCGAACGAACGCGGTGGTTCCTTCAAGCTCGCGGCGCAGCAGGTCAAACTGTATTTGCCCGGCTATTTCGCCAATCCCGTCATGCCTTTCGATAAGCTCAACATGCAGGCCGGCTGGACTTTCAAGGAGCATGACCAATTCCTGCTTGAGGTGGCCAATATGGATTTCGAGCAGGAGGCTCTGGCCGGATCATTCTCGGGCAAGCACCTGATGTCGCTGACCGCGCAGCCCGGCCATGCGCTGGGTCAGATTGATGTCAGCGGCACGGTGTCACGCTTTGATATCAAGCAGATCGGCCGCTATCTGCCGCTCAATACCCCATCGGGCATACACGGTTGGCTCACCGGTGCCTTGCAAGGCGGCACAGCGCGGGATGTCAGCGTGCGCCTCAAGGGCGATCTGGCGAGTTTTCCTTTCGCTACCAGTAAGCCCGGTGAAAAGCCGAAGGGCGAATTCCATGTCGCCGGCAAGATCGACAATGGCCAGCTGCTGTACGTACCCGACGCCTACGCCAAGGATGGCAAAGCGCCGCTGTGGCCGCTGCTGGAGAAAATCAATGGCAGCATCGTCTTCGATCGCACGCGCATGGACATCGTCGCCAATAATGCCGTCAGCCATACTGTCGCCTTGTCGAATGTGAAGGCGACAATCCCTGATCTGCTGGCCGCCGATTCGGTGCTCAGTATCGATGGCAACGCACTCGGACCCTTGCATGAATTATTGCGCTATACCGTCGACAGTCCGGTCGGCGAGCTGATCGCCAATTTCACCGATGAATCGCGCGCCACCGGCAGCGGCCGGCTCGGTCTGAAACTGATGCTGCCACTGCACCGGACAAACGACA
>CANFLV010000045.1 GCA_947448025.1 Oxalobacteraceae bacterium
CAGTTGTCAATCTGCACCCTGTCCGAGCTTCCCGCGATCGCCACTGTCAGGTTATTGCCGACACGCTGGAACATCACCTGTGCTGACGTAACATCATTGAACTGCACGACATCGACGTCGGCACTGCCCCTGGTCGGGTTTTCTATTTCGTCCCTGCCGAATCCGCGATCAAAGACATATAGATCATTGCCGGCATCGCCACGCAGGACATCGTTGCCGGTTCCGCCATTCAGGATGTCGTTACCGCCGCCACCGCAAAGATAGTCATCGCCACCGAGGCCATTGATTGTGTCGTTACTATCCTGTCCATTGATATACTCAGCTCTCGCACTGCCGCTGATGCTGTCATTTCCACTCGATCCGTGGAATAGCTCGATGCTGATGAGCGTATCCGTTCCTCCAGCAATGAGATCCTGCAGCTTGATCACGCGACCTGTTGACAAATCAGCCACGATACTACTACCCACCACATCAACACTGTAATTTATCTGATCAAGGTCATCGCCGCCGTCGAATGTGGTGGAACCTTCGATAGACGACTGTATGAGCTGGTCGTCGCCGGCGCCACCGAGCAAGGTGTCATTGCCGTAAGTACCGCCGAGCGTATCGTTGCCGGCACCGCCCTCGAGGCGATTATTCGCACCATTCCCGGACAGCTGGTCATCGTTCTTGGTGCCGATCACGTTTTCAACATCCCGAATGGTATCCATCTTGTCGCTAGCAGGTTTGCCGTTCTTGGATTTCACTGCGGCACCATCTTGCCCCCCGTCCAGCAAGAGTACGCTGACACTGACAATGACACTTGCAGGTCCCTGCAAAGCGCTGTAATCCAGGGTGTCGACACCACTACCACCCTCAAATGTGTCGCTGCTACTCAGATCGAACTGACTAAAACGGTCATCACCGTCGTTACCTAAAAGCAAATCTTTGCCCGCGCCGCCATTGATCGTGTCATTGCCGGCACTGGCACAGATGAAATCCGCATCATCGCTTCCCGTTAGGGTGTCGTTGTAAATACTACCGTTGAGGACTTCAATACCGCTTAAAGTATCAGTCGCCAGCAAGTAGCCATCCTGATATTTCAGAACCTTGCCCGTCGCCAGATTAGCATTAATGCCACCTGAGGTACCGGTAGCCGTACGCGCAACAGTGTAGGTGAGCGTGTCAAAGCCCGCGCCACCCGCAATGATATCGGTGCTCAAAAAAGTATCCGGCACGAAGATATCGTTGCCATCGCCGCCCTCGAGCACGTTCGTTCCCGATCCCGCCGCAAGTTGATCGTCACCGTCACGCCCGTAAATCAGGTCATTGCCTGCACCACCGTCAATCACGTCCTTGCCGTCGCCACCATCGAGGTAATCATTGCCTGCGCCATCGCGCAATACGTCGTTGCCCGCACCACCATACAACCTGTCGTTACCCGCGCCACCATCGAGCGAGTCCGTACCGTTACCGCCGTCGAGGTAATCGTTGCCATCCTGACCCAAAAGGCCATCATCATTGTCGTCGCCGCTGAGCAGGTCGTCACCGGCGCCACCGGCGATCACGTCGTTACCAAGACCGCCATTCAATGTATCCACGCCATTGCTGCCATTGATCGTGTCCGCCTGAGAGCTAGCCACGACTTCTTCAAAATTGCTCACCGCATCGACGCTTAAGGTAAGACCATCGCGAACTTTAGTCACCATGCCAGCCGCCAGGTTGACTTGTACGCTCGCACTGAGCCCCGTATAGGACAGCACATCATGGCCATTGTCACCATTGAAACCGTCATAACCCAGCGCGTCTGACTGGGACACGAAATCATCGCCATCGCCACCATTGATTGCATCATCGCCGCCGCCGCCATTGATGACATCATTGCCGCTGCCTGCCAGCAGGATGTTCGCATTGTCATCACCGGTGATTTCATCGTCGAACGAGCTGGCAAAGATGACCTCAAATCCGCTGAAATGATCGATGCCGGTGTAAGTGCCAGCGTCATATTTCTCCACGGTCGACTGCACCAGATCGATGATGAGGCTGGAATTGCCGCTACCACGATGCGCCGGCAGGGTGTGGTAGTCGAGGATATCCTGGCCTTTGCCACCGGCAAGGCTTGCATTGCCATTCCATGCACCCACGATCCTGTCGTCACCATCGCCGCCAAGCAAGGTATCGTTACCGCCGCCAGTCGCTAGATTATCGTTGCCGCTTGCGCCATCGAGCAACTCTGTACTGGCGCTACCGAAAATCTGGTCGGTATTCACTGTGCCGACGACCCATTCGATATTGTGGATGACATCACCGCCGACTTCCACATCATTGAGAAACTTCTGTCCGGTCCCGGCCGCGAGCTTGATGATGACCGCGGAATTCTGTTCATGGGCGTCACTGTAGTCGAGCTTGTCCCAGCCGGCGCCGCCATCGAGCTTGTCGTTACCGCGTAAAGCCGACTGCACAAGCTGGTCATTGCCGGCGCCACCGTCGACGAAATCATTGCCCTCGCCGCCTGACAGCGTGTCGTTGCCAGCGCCGCCGTCAAGCGCGTCTTTGCCGGCACCACCGTCGAGCCTATTATTGCCGTCGTTACCGCTGATCCTGTCGTGCCGGCCGCTACCGATCACGCCTTCGATATCGCGGAAGCGGTCTTTCAACAAGGATTCCAATGGCGTGTATTTGCTGACTGTGCCGTCCGCCATATCGATGTCGAGACCAAAAAAAATACGATCCGTGCCCTCAAAGCGAATCGCGCTGTAATCCAGAATATCGAGGCCGGTGCCACCATCGATGGTGTCGTTGCTGCGCATGGCTTGCTGTTCGATCGTATCGTCACCATCCCCGCCGTAAAGCATGTTCTTGCCTTCCCCACCGATCAGCAGGTCGCTACCATTGTCACCGTCCAGATGATCGTCACCGGCGTCGCCGTAGAGGGTATCGCTGCCATGGAAACCCTTGAGCGTATCATTGCCGCCCGCGCCGGCAATCAGGTCATCGCCCTTATTGCCGCCGAGGATGTCGGCGTTGCCGCTACCGCGCAGGGTATCGTTGTAATCCGTGCCGATCAGATGCTCGACGTTGCGGATCGTGTCGACGCCTGTCATCTTTTCACCCAGGTATTTTTTGTTGACGACGCCGGCCTGCAAGTCGGCCTCGATTCTGGTGCCCAGACCGTTGTAATTGACGGTGTCATTGCCGCTGCCGCCATCGATGGAATCGCTTTCGAAATCCCAGTTCTGTTCGATGTAGTCATCGCCGGCACCACCGTTCAGGGTGTCATTACCTTTGTCACCGAGGAGCGTGTCACGGCCATCGCCGCCGTCAAGCCGGTTCGCCGCAATATTGCCAATCAGGGTGTCGTCCAGATAGGTGCCTACGACTGCCGAGATATTGCTGATCCGGTCTACACCTGATGGCATGCCGGATGCGCCTTTGACCGCGACGCCACTGGCGAGATTGAGCGAAATGCCCCAGCCGAAATCGAGCAGGCCACTGTAATCGAGCGTATCGACACCGCGGCCGCCATCGACGGTCGTATCGGCATACCAGTCCGTTTGCCGGATGGTGTCATCACCGTCGCCACCGTTCATCGAATCATTGCCACCGGCGCTGACAATCAGGTCATTGCCGCCAGCACCATCCATCGTGTCGGCGTTACCGCTGCCGCTGATCGTATCGTCGTAGCGCGAGCCGACGATGCCCTCGATGCCGATCAACGTATCGGTGCCGACCAGCCGTCCGTTCTCATACTTTTGCACGGTGTGCTTGGCAAGATCGGCGACGATGGCACCGGTCTTGCCGCTGCTGGCCAGCAGTTCGCTGTAATCGACAATATCGTCGCCCGCGCCGCCGTCTATCGTCGTTGATCCGGCCAGACCGCCTTGCAGGACCAGCACATCGTTGTCGTCACCGCCGCTGAGCGTTGCTGATGTACTGCTGCCGGCGCCGAGGCTGCCCAGATCGGGCGCCTGCAGGTTTAAACTAAGGGGCTTGAGATTGATGAACATGAGGCGCTCCTGGTTAGCATTCCGGCTCGATTGAAATTATCAAATTTGCAATTACGGAGAGACTCTAACAATCAGGCAAGCCTGGTTCAATTAATATTTTAGCAAGTGTGGCAAAGTCCGCGGCAAAGTAAAAAAGCCGGCGCGCATTGCTGCGGCCGGCTTTAGTTCAGTGTGTCTTGCTTACTGGGCGTGCTTCAACTGCTCCAGAATCGCTGGATTTTCCAGAGTAGAAATATCCTGCGTGATTTCCTCGCCCTTGGCCAAGACGCGCAACAAACGCCGCATGATCTT
The DNA here is from genome assembly GCA_947448025.1 of Oxalobacteraceae bacterium. GTDB lineage: Bacteria > Pseudomonadota > Gammaproteobacteria > Burkholderiales > Burkholderiaceae_D > CANFLV01. The sequence continues at coordinate 4,278 of CANFLV010000045.1, forward strand.
GCCCGAACGCGTCTTCGGCAAATTGTCACCAAAGCGGATCTCTTTCGGTTTCGCGATCGGGCCGATTTCCTTCGCGACCCAGTCACGCAATTCCTTGGCGATCTGCTTGGCTTCGTCGCCGGTCGGGCGGCTGCGCTTCAGAACAACGAAGGCGCAAATCGATTCGCCGGTCGTGTCGTCAGGTTTGCCGACCACGGCAGCTTCAGCCACGATAGGATTAGCCACCAGCGCCGATTCGATTTCCATCGTGCCCATGCGGTGACCGGAGACGTTCAATACGTCGTCGATGCGACCGGTGATCGTGAAGTAGCCAGTATCCTTGTTACGGATCGCGCCGTCGCCGGCCAGATACAGCTTGTGACCGAATTCTTCCGGGAAGTAGCTCTTCTTGAAGCGCTCCGGATCGTTCCAGATGGTGCGGATCATCGACGGCCATGGACGCTTGACGACCAGAATACCGCCCTGCCCGTTCGGCAAATCATGACCAGTCTCGTCGACGATCGCCGCCATGATGCCCGGCAGCGGCAAGGTGCAGGAACCCGGTACCATCGGTGTTGCACCAGGCATTGGCGAAATCATGTGGCCGCCGGTTTCGGTCTGCCAGAAGGTGTCCACAATCGGGCATTTCTCGCCGCCGATATTCTTGTAGTACCACATCCAGGCTTCCGGATTGATCGGCTCACCGACTGAACCAAGGATGCGCAGGCTGGAGAGGTCATAACGATCCGGATGAATTGCCGGATCTGCGTCCGCTGCCTTGATCAGCGAACGGATCGCCGTCGGTGCTGTGTAAAACACGGTCGCCTTGTGCTTCTGGATCATGTCCCAGAAACGTCCGGCATTCGGGAAAGTCGGGATGCCTTCGAAAACAATTTGCGTTGCGCCCACTGCCAGCGGGCCGTAAGCGATATAAGTGTGGCCCGTGACCCAGCCGATATCGGCTGTGCACCAGAACACATCGGTCGGCTTGATGTCGAAGGTCCATTGCATCGTCAGCTTGGCCCACAGCAGGTAACCGCCGGAAGAATGCTGGACGCCCTTCGGTGTGCCAGTCGAACCGGAAGTGTAAAGAATGAACAGCGGATGCTCGGCGCTGACCCATTCAGGCTCGCACACCTCGGCCTGGCCGCTGGCGACATCGCTCATCCACAGGTCGCGGCCAGCGACGAAATTCACATTGCCGCCCGTACGTTTGTAGACGACCACATTGCGCACCGCTTCGCAGCCGCCGAGCGCCAAGGCTTCATCGGCGATCGCTTTCAAAGGCAGGTGTTTGCCGCCGCGGACTTGCTCGTCGGCGGTGATCAGCAGGACTGCGCCGGCATCGACAAGTCGCTCATGCAGCGATTTGGCAGAGAAGCCACCGAAGACGACAGAATGCGTGGCGCCGATACGGGCGCAGGATTGCATCGCGACGATACCTTCGATCGACATTGGCATGTACAGTACGACACGGTCGCCGCGTTTGACACCGAGCGAGCGCAAGCCGTTGGCGAACTGACAGACACGATGGTGTAATTCGCGATAGGTCAGTCGCGTGACCTTGCCGTCGTCGGCTTCGAAAATGATCGCGTCTTTTTCAGCATTGCCATTGGCGAGGTTACGATCTAAGCAGTTGTAGGAGACATTGAGCTGGCCGTCTTCGAACCATTTGTAGAACGGCGCCTGCGATTCGTCCAGCGTGGTGCTGAAAGGCTTGTGCCAGTCGAGGTTTTCGCGCGCGAGACGCGCCCAGAAACCCTCGTAGTCATGTTCGGCTTCAGCGCACAAGGCGTTGTAGGCGGCCATGCCCGGGATCGCCGCATTTTGCGTCATCAGGGCTGGCGGTTGAAATACGCGGCTTTCCTGCTTCAGGCTTTCCATGTCGGACATGTCGTCTCCTCGTTTGAGTAATTATTAGGACTGCAATTTGACTTGCACGATAAGGCTTTACGCTTACTTCTTACTTACACAGGCAAACCTAGGCCAGACATATTGCGACGCAACAGACCCAGCCCCAGCCTGTATCGCAGGGCTACCGCCACCATGCAGGCGCAGTGAATGGCTGCGCACGTGTAAAATGCCGGAATTACTTTTATGCCGCAAGCAAGTATCCTCTGCATGAAATCAAACACACCCCTGCTTTCCATCGCTGACATGCGTATTGTGCTGCCACGGCGCAGGCCATCATGACCACGCCATTGAACCCGTCAACATTCCATTCCTGACCTTTTGAAAACGCCATCATGACCATCATCAAACAAGAAGACCTGATCGAATCCGTCGCCGCCGCTCTGCAGTACATCAGCTATTACCATCCGGCTGATTACATCCAGCATCTGGCACGCGCCTATGAAACCGAGCAAAGCCCGGCAGCGAAAGACGCGATCGCGCAGATACTGACGAATTCGCGCATGTGCGCTGAAGGCAAACGCCCGATTTGCCAGGACACCGGCATCGTCAACGTCTTCCTGAAAATCGGCATGGGCGTGCGCTTCGAAGGTTTCAAGGGTTCGATCACGGACGCGGTCAATGAAGGCGTGCGCCAGGGTTACAACAATCCTGACAATGTCCTGCGCGCGTCCATCGTGGCCGACCCGCATTTCGAACGCAAGAATACGAAAGACAATACGCCAGCCGTGGTGCACATGGAACTCGTGCCGGGCAATACCGTGGATGTGCGCGTCGCAGCCAAGGGCGGTGGCTCGGAAAACAAAACCAAGTTCGTCATGCTCAACCCATCCGATTCGCTCACCGACTGGATCATGAAGACGGTACCAACGATGGGCGCCGGCTGGTGCCCGCCGGGCATGCTCGGCATCGGCATCGGCGGCACGGCTGAAAAAGCCATGTTGATGGCCAAGGAAGTGCTGATGGATGACATCGACATGTACGAGCTGAAATTGCGCGGCCCGCAAAACAAGACCGAAGAATTGCGCATCGAATTGTGCGACAAGATCAATGCCCTCGGCATCGGCGCGCAAGGCCTTGGCGGCCTGACGACAGTGCTCGACGTGAAGATCATGATGCATCCAACGCATGCGGCCTCGAAGCCGGTAGCGATGATTCCGAATTGCGCCGCGACGCGCCACGGTCATTTCGTACTCGACGGTTCCGGCCCTGCCTACATGACGCCACCAGCCCTGTCGACCTGGCCGGATGTGCATTGGACGCCGGACACAGAGCGTTCGAAACGCGTCGATCTGAACACATTGACCAAGGATGAAGTCGCCTCATGGAAGCCGGGTCAGACCTTGCTGTTGAACGGCAAAATGCTGACCGGCCGCGATGCCGCGCACAAGCGTATTCAGGACATGCTGGCCAAGGGCGAACAGCTGCCGGTGGACTTCACGAACCGCGTGATTTATTACGTCGGCCCGGTCGATCCGGTACGTGACGAAGTCGTCGGTCCGGCAGGTCCTACAACGGCCACACGCATGGATAAATTCACCGACATGATGCTGGAGAAGACCGGCCTGATTTCGATGATCGGCAAAGCCGAGCGCGGTCCGGTCGCCATCGAATCGATCAAGAAGCACAAGTCGGCTTACCTGATGGGCGTGGGCGGCGCGGCGTATCTGGTCTCGAAAGCGATCAAGGGCGCGAAAGTCGTCGGCTTTGCCGATCTGGGCATGGAAGCGATTTATGAATTCGATGTGCAGGACATGCCGGTGACTGTCGCAGTTGATGCCAACGGTATCTCGGTGCACACGACCGGTCCGGCGGAATGGCAGCAAAAGATCGCCTCGGCCAGTCTCGCCAATATCGCCGTCAAGTCGATCTGAGCTTTTCAGCTGAATGACAATTCGCAGTAATCCAACGCCGCTCGGGGCTCAGGCTCCGATCGGCGTTTTTGATTCCGGGGTGGGCGGACTATCGGTGCTGCGGCATTTACGCGCGCATCTTCCGCACGAAGATTTTTTATATTTTGCCGATTCTGGCTATGCGCCCTATGGCGAAAAACCCGAAGCCGTGATCATTGCGCGCGTCGAAGCGATCGCCGCATTCCTGCTTGAGCGCGGCGTGAAGGCGCTGGTCGTCGCCTGCAATACTGCCACCGCGGCGTCCATCGAAGCGCTACGCAAACGCTATCCAACGCTCGCCCTCGTGGGCGTCGAACCTGGATTGAAACCTGCTGCAGCACTCAGCCTTAGCCGAAAAATCGGCGTGCTGGCCACCGCGGCCACACTCTCCAGTACAAAATTCAAGCGCCTGCACCACCAGCTGGAAGCCGATACGGGCGTCACTTATCTGCTGCAGGCCTGCAATGGCCTGGCCGACCAGATCGAAAAAGGCGAATTGACTTCACCCGCCACAGCGCTGATGGTGCAGCGTTACGTCGCGCCTCTGATCGCAGCGGGCGCCGACACGATTGTGCTGGGCTGCACCCACTACCCTTTCGTGCGACCACTGATTGAAGCACTGGTCCCGGCCGGCACACAGATCATCGATACCGGCGCCGCCGTGGCACAGCAAATGGGGCGCCTGCTCGGCAAGCACCAGCAGCATTCGGGCAGCGGCGACCTTGCGATTTTCACCAGCGGCAGCGTGAGCTCGGTCGAGCGGGCCAGCGCGGTGCTGCTGGGGCTGACGCCGCCAGTCGAGGCTGTCGTCGCCTGACGAAAAACGGCGTGCAATATACGCCACCTTTCACCGGAATCGCTGGCAAGACATCCATCGAATCAGGACGACGTTCCGAATGTGACGCTATTTCCCTCACAAATGCCCGCTGAAAGGTCGCGCAATCGCTGTGAGCGTGTATCTTTTTTATGCCGTGCTGTCGAATAAAAGCCCGATGGTCGGCAGCATCATGGCACGGCTATCGGCCTGCACAATGCCATGGCAGATCGTGCAAAACGTCGGTATAACGCCGGCTATGCACGCAGCTAGAAGTCTTCAAGAGTTCACAGTCCGCCTATTCCGGCGATGATGTAACTGATGTAACAAGTGTTGTTTGAAGGAAATTATTTTATTACATTGCACTGAGATAAACCTCAAAAAGGTAATGTCATGCTGCGCTCATACCGTCGCTTCAAAAAACCTCTGCTCAGGCTTGCACACCCGGCCCGACCTTATATCGCGATCATTACGGTATGGCTTGCCGGTGCCAGCCTGGCGATTGCGCAAAACCCGCCACCACCCGCGGCACCACTGAGCAATCTGCAAACCCTGGGACAACGCATTTTTCAGGACAGGAATCTTTCTGAACCACCAGGTACCGCCTGTATCAACTGCCACTCCCCAAACAATGGCTTCGCCAGCAATAATGGCTCCCGTATCGGCGTCCCGTTTGGCAGTCGCGCAGGAGCCGTCGGCACACGCAATGCCATGACGAATGCCTATGGTGCATTCGTCCCGACATTTTCGTTCAGGCTAAAGGATGGCGATACTGACCCTGTCGGCGGGCACTTCTGGGATGGTCGCGCTGACACCCTCGCCCTGCAGGCGCTGGGCCCATTCTTAAACTCAGCTGAGATGAATAACCCAAGTAGCGCTGCCGTTGTGAAAAAAATTGCGGCATCCAATTATGCAAATCTGATGCGCGCCGAATTCGGTGCGACGATTTTTTCTGATCCCAATCTCGCCTTTCAAAAACTCGGTGTCGCGATCGCCGCCTTTGAGTCCTCGGCGCAATTGCAGCCCTTCTCCTCAAAATTCGACGCCTTCGTGCAAGGAAAAACGGCGTTGACTGCGACGGAGTCACGCGGCATGAAACTGTTCCAGGATCCTTTGCGCGCCAATTGCGCCTCATGCCATACGATGAATCCGGCATCCAGGAATCCGCAAGACTCCCTGTTCGCCGATTTTGCCTTTTATGCCACCGGCATTCCGCGCAATGACAGCATTCCTGCCAATGCCAACCCGGCGCACTTTGATCTCGGCCTGTGCGGTCCTGACCGGACGCGCCCGGCCTTGGGGGCGAATGTCCCGGCGGATGTCTCCATCGAAAAGTTCTGTGGCACCTTCCGCATGGTTACCTTGCGTAATGTCGCTGAGCGCCAAGCCTATATGCATAACGGCGTGTTCAAGAATTTGCGGCAGGTCGTGAGTTTTTACGCCACGCGCAATAGCGATCCCAAGCGTTGGTATGGTCCGGCCGGGGTGCCAAACGATTTGCCGGCAGCCTACCTGAACAACATCCTCAATGATCGGCCGCCATTCAATCGGCCCAAGTCAGCGGGACCGGCGCTCAATGAAGCTGAAATCGATGATGTCGTGGCCTTCCTGAAAACCTTGAGCGATGGCTATACGCAAACTGCGGCAGTTCCCGCACCGCCGCCTCTCGCACCACCGTCAAATGTGTTGCGCAGTCCATTCTGATGATGGCAGGCAATCAGGCTGAGCGCCTGCCTGCCTCGACATCAAAAATCAGCATCTGGAGCTCGCCGGATTGCGTTGGATCCGGCAACTCCAGCACGCAGCCTATGCGCTTGTAATCCGGACGCGATGCCTTGCCCCCGACACTGACAATCGTGAGCATGCAATAAATATTACGCCGATGATCGCCAAGACGAAGCATGCAATCCGGCCAAATCGTCCCGACGCTGAGATCGAGCGCACTACCTGGTAATTCCAGGCCCACGCCGCCCACGCCAATGTCAATTACTTTGGCAATCACCGTATTATGATTCGGCACATTAATGTTGCACCACACCGGCGTACGGAAGCCCGGAACTGCACGAAACGCGTCGCGCCGATTGATCCGCCAGACCTGCTCCGGAAAACGACATTCAAAAAAATTGCCTTCCAAGGGTTCGCCGTCTTCCAAGGGCTGTACGCGGACACGACTCAAGCGCGGAATCTGAAACTGGATTTTGTAGCGCCCCTGCATGCCCACAAATGTACCTGCACCGCCATCATAGTCGTCATGAAAATCGTTATTCCAATGCGAGGTATGCAATTGCAGGCCTGAGCGACTCACATTACGCAACGTCACTGGCAATGGCTCGAGATCTTTATCACCCATATACAAGACAGCAGGCGGCGCGACCTTCGCCATGCCAGACAAGATAGAGACGCCAACAGCAGACTCAACCGCACAAGGTTCAAGGAGCATGCGGTTGGTTTCGAGCGTTAAATGATTCAGTCGCATAGGTCGGAGTTGCCGAAAAAAAGAAATGAATTCTGCAGAAACTTTGAGAAACAGAATGATCGTAAAAACGAGGACTCTTCTAAATCTGCAATCATCTAAATGTTACCGCATATCTGTACAGACGAAAACCATATGTAATATTTGCGCAAGACTCTGTCTGCGGACATGCCCAAAACCCGATTTGCAGGTAACGGGGAAGAACCGCCCCCGCTCTCCATTAGGTCTTCGTAAGGAACAACTACGGGAGTGCCTGCGTCATACCAAAGGCCGCGCCAGATACTGCGCCTGGCCATGACAACCTGGTCTTTTTTTCACAGGATCAATTGATTTCTGCTGCGAAGGTAATCCTGTTTCTTCGCCTGTGGCACCCAACCCTCAAGGAAAAGCATCATGCTCATCCAGCTCAACACTCATAATCACATCACCGCGACTTCAAATTTACAGCAGCGCGCGGAACAAATCCTGCAACAGGAACTCAAGCACCTGGCCAAGGAAATTACACGTATTGAAGTACATTTGAACGATGAAAACAGCAACAAAGCTGGCGTCAATGATAAGCGCTGCCTGATGGAAGCCCGTGTAGCAGGATTTCAGGCAATCACGACTGAGCATCATGCCGACACACTGACATTGGCCATGCAAGGCGCCGCCGAGCAACTTGCGCGGGCCGTCAAGAGCTCCTTCGACAAGCACCATCATGACAAAGGCGGGGAGACCATACGTCGCAGTGACGCGAATGCGGGTGATGCAGCGGATGATGTTTGAGGAATAGAAATATGACGCTGATCCAGAGCAGTGCATGAACATTAAACCGAGATGGAAATTCGGTGCTGTCGCCAAAAACGCCATTTGAAAAAAGCTCAGACTATTTGTACGGGCAATTTTTTAAGATCCTGCTTTGATCAAAGAGATTGGAGGGGGTGAACTTCGTATTGGAGTTCACCAGAGGTACACAAACCCCAGAAAGCAAAAAGCCCAGACATATAGTCCGGGCAATTTTGATATAACTCTTTGATTACAAGCGCAGTTTTTGGGGTGGACGACGGGGCTCGAACCCGCGACAACAGGAATCACAATCCTGGACTCTACCAACTGAGCTACGACCACCATTGCTGCACATCCGCACTATCAGTGCTACACACCTCAGCGCGAACCGAATTATACAAAATTCCAGCAAGCGTTGCAAACGTATTCAGACATCGTTTCATCTTTAGTTGCGACACCCTTTATAGAATTTACACGTTTCAGTAAAAAACACCGGTGCAAACCTTACTGCGCCTCGTAATACCTGTCTGATGTGGCCTGGGAAGGACTGGCATGTCTCTTGCGGTTTCAGTGCAGTCCCTCCCATTTTTGCAGAGGAATTGCCATGCTACATTATGCTGCCGTCTTTTTTGTCATTGCGCTCATCGCTGCGATTTTTGGCTTTACGGGTATTGCCGCCGGTGCTGCGTCGATCGCGAAGGTGCTGTTTCTCGTATTTATTGTCGTCGCCGTTGTAAGCCTGCTGGTCGGCTTACTCAAGCGCTGAGGGCCACTAGAAAAATCGATCTACAACGCTGCCAAGGAGTGATAAATGAGTGCCAATTTCCCATCCGGAAAACCAGAAAATGGAGCGGATACTTCCATACGCTCAAGTGCCCAAAGTACCGGCAGCAATGAAGCCGGCAGGCCAGTGAACCGGCCGGTGCATGCTGAAAATTTACGCCAGGAGCTAGGCAACCTTAAAAACGATCTCGATATCCTGCTCCAGCGTGCCGGAGATTTATCCGAGCGCGAACTCAGCGAAGCTTATGCACGGATGATGACGAAATTCAGTTCGATGCGCTTCGCTGCGAAGGGCATCGCCGCCGAAGCAGGCCGTCAACTGAACCAGGGTGTCGATCTCACCAGCGATTA
>CANFLV010000046.1 GCA_947448025.1 Oxalobacteraceae bacterium
ATTACGCCATGCGCTGGTTCCAGCGGATATTTCATGATTCCGTGATTCGTTTCCAGGACGTGCTGAGTATCGTCTTCGATGCCTGGGAGACGCGCCTTTGTGTGTCGCTCGACCGCGAGTTGATGTGCGAATTGATGGTGCGCTACATCCTCAGCGATGTGCTCGTACCTGCCGGGCCTGACCGTCGCAATATGCCGCGCCGGATCGAACGCCTGATGGCAATGCTGCTCTCCGGGCGCGTGGCACGGCGATGACTCTGTAGAGTTTTGCATACCGCCGCGGCTTGCTTTGACTCCGCGTCAAACCGATCTTTTGTCTTTCTTGTGCTGATGTGTTTCAATCCTTCGGGCTTGAACCATCCACAAAAATTATCTGGACCATCCAGAAGGAGACAGCATGACTGGCGCGAATCACTATGATGTGGCGATTGTCGGTGGCGGGCATAACGGCCTGGCCGCTGCCTGTTATCTCGCGCAAACCGGAAAGCGTGTCATCGTCATCGAGGCCTGCGACAAGGTCGGCGGCATGGCCTCCAGCGGCTACTTGATTCCTGAAGCACCGCAACACCTTGTGCACCCTTGCGCGCTGGACCTGATGTCGCTGCGCGCCCATCCGATGATGCCGCAAGAGCTGCAGCTTGAACGGCACGGCTTCAAGCAGGTCGAGATGGCGCCGGGCTATGCCTATTTGCATCCGGACGGCAACTCACTCGTTTTCTGGCGGGATCCGCACGACACGGCGGCCGAGATCCGCCGCTTTTCAGAAAGCGATGCCGATGAATTCCTCGCGCTGATGAAATTGGTCAATGCCTTCGTTGACATGGCTCTGCCGATGATGCGCGTCGATCCGTCGCAGCGCAATTTTGGCGCGAAATGGGAAGCGCTCAAAGCCCTCATTCGCAATCGCCACCTTAAACCTGAGATCATGGCCTTGATCGCCAGTCCCGCCTACACAACCATCATGGAACGCTTCGCGCACCCGATTACGCAGTCGGCGATGTGCTGCCTGCTCGGCGCCGCAGGCCCGATCACCCATGAAGCGACCGGCATTTATTTTGCCTTGCTCGGCTTCATCCATCGATTTGGCCTGGGGCGCGCCGTCGGCGGCATGCAGACGCTGTCGAATGCGCTGGCAGCGCGGCTGGCGGAACTGGGTGGCGAAATCCTGTTGTCCGCGCCAGTGGCGGAAATTATTGCCGCAGGTGGCGAGGCAAAGGGCGTGCGCCTGAAAGACGGTCGCATCATTACCGCGCGCGCGGTGGTCGCCTCGATCCATCCGAAAATGGCGCTGGAAATGGTTACGCCGGGCGCACTCGACCGCAAAGCGCTCACGCGCGTGGCGCTCGCGCCGGCCAACGCCCATGGCGCTTCGCCCTTAAAAGTCGATGTCGCATTGCGCGGCCAAATCAGTTACAGCCGCCATGAAGCGATGCGCCCGGACGGCCTCAGCCTGCGTAAATCGGTGCTGTTGATCGGCACTTCCGAAGCGGTACTCGATAATTTCAAGTCTGCTGCGCGCGGTGAAGTATCGCAGCTGCCGTATTTATGGATAACCGCGCCGAGCGCTGTCGATCCGGGCCAAGCGCCGCAGGGCCAGGACATCGTCTATCTCTATCCGGTGGCGATGCCGGTCGAGCCACGCGAAGGCTGGGACGCGATACGTGCCGGCGTCGGGCAATTGGTGATCGACCAGGCCAGCGCCTACATGGATGGACTCAAGGAGTATGAAATCGGCCGGCGCATCGAAGCCTCACCGGACCTCGCGGCCCGCCTCAATGTGCACCGCGGCTGCGTGGTGCATGTCGATACGAGCACGACGCGTTCGGCACTGATGCGCCCGGCGGCCGGGCTGGGCGGCGATACCTTGCCGGTGGCCGGTCTGTTCCTCGGTGCCGCCGGTATTCACCCCGGTGGCGGTATCAACGGCTTGCCGGGACGGATGGCGGCGGGACGGGTCAATCGTTTCCTTGCGCGCTAAATGGCGGCACAGGGTCGTTGGCTCTGCGCGTGAGGGGATGCAGGTCGCTGCGCTCGCGTTCGACGGCTGACATCACGAATTCCACGGAAAAGCGGCTCCATGTTTCGGCATCGTTTTTTGTGCCGACATCGAGCCCCGACAGGGTCGATACCGTATAGCGGCTGACGAAGGCGCTGGTGGTGGCGAGCGCTGCGGCAGTGAGCACGAGATCGGCATCAAGGTCGGCCCGGAAATCGCCGTTTGCCGCGCCGCGCGCGAGTATGCGGCGCATCTTTTCCTGTAACTCCGGCGCCAGTTCGATGAAGCTGTTACGCGGCGTGGCATGGTTCTCGTGGAAGCGGATGCCTTCCTGTGCCAGCGAACTGAGCGTGGGGTCGCGGTATGGATCAATCATGTGGTTCAGCAATGCCCGCAGCGCCGCACGTGGCGGCAAATGGTCGAGCTCCAGCGCGACCAGACCGTGCATGGTATCCGCCGAGGATGCATCGAGCACGCTGACGAACAGTTCTTCCTTGCTGCGGAAGTAGTGATAGACGAGTTGTTTGGTGACGCCGGCCGCGAACGCGATGTCGTCCACGCGCGCATTCGCCAGGCCTTTTGCGGCAAATTCACGTCTTGCGGCTTCGGCAATACGGCGCAAGGTGCCGCGTTTGTCCGGCGGCGCTTTGGGTGTTGCCGCATCAGGCGGGCTGTTCGGGCGATCAGGCGTGGTGGCGGGCATGGCGACGGGCAGGCGAAAGTGAGTCCGCGCCAATCTTAACCCACTTGACGCAGGGTCAAACGAAGCCTGTCCTGGTTTTGTCCGGCTACGGCCATAAAGCACTAAGATATCAACAGTTTTTTAAATAATGATCAATTAAAGTGTGGTGCCGCAAATGCACGCACGAAATTTGACGTCAAGGAGACAGGCATGAACAACGATATGGAAAATCCCGACCTGGCCGCCGCGTATTCGGCCGTGTCGGCAACGTACAAAGGCCAGGGCGACATCCATGCCGCCTGCCGCGAGATGCGCGCGAAGTCACCGATCTTTGTTGGCGACTTCATCAAGCAGTTCGGCGTGCCGACGAATGCTGGCATGCAGCAGGGTACGCGCCCGACCTTCGCGCTGTTCAGCCATCGCGACGTGATGAGCGTGCTGCGCGATGCCACGACCTTTACGAATGGCTTCATTGCGGAAGGCCTCGGCGCTTTCTTCGATGGCTTGATTATCCTGGCCATGGATGGCGAACAGCACCGCCGCGTGCGCGCCTTGCTGCAGCCAGCCTTCATGCCGGAGACCGTCAATAAATGGCGCGACAAGATCGACGAGGTCATCCGCAAGGATTTTCTCGAGCCGCTGGTGGCGCAAAAGGAGGCCGACTTGATGGAGTTTGGCTTGCATTTCCCGATTCGCGAAATGTATGCCCTGATCGGTTTTCCGACAGATAACACCGAGCTGTATCGCAAATATGCTGCTTGGACGTTGGCCATGATCGGCGGTAATCAGATCGATCCGGAAAAAGCACCGGAGGCGCGCCGCAATGCCGGCATCGCCGTGAAATTGTTGTACGACTCGATCATGGAAGTGGTCGTTCAGCGCCGCGCCGATGGAAGTCACGGCGACGACTTGATCGGCCGCCTGCTGCGCGCCGAATTCGAAGGGCGCATGCTCGACGATCACGAAGTCACCACTTTTACGCGCTCGCTGTTGCCGGCGGCCGGTGAAACCACCACGCGCACCTTCAGTTCCGTGCTCGTCATGTTGCTGACCCAGCCAGGCTTGCTGGAACGCGTCAAGGCCGACCGCACGCTGGTGGCAAAACTGATTGATGAAACCGTGCGCTACGAGCCGGTGTCGACCTTCAAGGTGCGCGAAACCGCAAAAGAAGTCGTCTTCCATGGCGTGACGATTCCGCCCGGCTCGTTCGTGCAATGCATGGTCGTTTCGGCAAACCGCGACGAGGAAGTCTTTGAACATGCCGATACCTTTGACATCGACCGCAAGCTCAAGCCCTCGTTTGGCTTTGGCTTCGGCCCGCATATGTGTATCGGCCAATTTGTCGCCAAGGTCGAACTTAATTGCGCCATCAATGCGCTGCTCGACCTGTTGCCGAACCTGCGGCTCGATCCGGACCAGCCGGCGCCGGTGATTGAAGGCGCGCAGCTGCGCGGCGCGAAAAACGTGCATGTTCTGTGGGACTGAGACGACCATGAGAACCTTCACCACTATTCCCGAGCGCGGCGATTTTGCCTATCAATGCATCGTTGGTCCGCAAAAAGTCAGCGGCAGGAAACTCGCCGACCTGCGGGACCATTACGGCCTGAAATTTACGAAGCATATGCCATTCGGCTGCGTGCGCGATGAGGAAGGCGATATCTATGCTTTCGTGCGCGCCGTGAACGGCCCCGACAGCAGCCCGAACCCGACGAAATTCATTTACCAGTCGACCCGTATCGACCATGAAAATATCCGCATCGATAAGACGCGCGCCAGCATGCAGGCGATGACCCTGTTTCCGCAACGCTGGCTCGACGGCGACACGGCCTGCTGGTCGAGCCTCAACGGTGAGCCCGGCAATGCCTGGGCCATCAGCGCCTCAGGTGAGCGCTTCACATGGCAGGAATCCGGGCTCTTCGACATCGCCGGCCCCTTGATCGGCAATGGCATGCAATGGTATTTGCCCGGTGAAGAATGGGGCACGTTTTATGTCTCGCAGCTCTACGACGTCGCTGGCGTATGCGAAGGGCGGCCGGTCAAGGGCATCATTGCGCTCGACCAGGCATGGATGGCCGAAGGCGGCGCCATCCATTTCCAAAAAGATCTCGTGGTGAACAACAAGATGCATGTCATCTGGTGGTCGTTTGCGACGATCTACAAGGATGGCACTTGGGATGCCGGCTCATTCATGGTCGGCCACGACAATCTTGGCTACGCGATTTTCCAGAACCATCTGGGCGAGATCACAACCTCGACGGATATCGAAGGGCAGGTCGTGCACAAGCCGGGCAGTTATTTTGTCGAGAGCGCGCGCATCCTCGTCGACGGTCACGACGCCTGGGAATTCGTGCCGGATCCAAAAGGCGAGATGCGCGATTTTGTCGGCGGCTTTCCGATCACGGCGCAGCAGGAAGGGCGCTGGCGCCGCGTAGGCGATACGCGCGAGCCCGACCGCTCGCTTGGCTGGGGTGAGTCGGACCGGCGCAATGGCACGGCGCGCAACGTGCGTGGCAGCGACTTGTAAAGCAATGTGCCGCATGGCGCGCCAGTCTCTCCCCTGACACAAGGAACCGACATGACGATGGATGCAAAAACGATTGAACAATTCCTGCATGCGCAGGTCGAGTGCTGGAATGCCGGTGACAAACAGGGCTTTCTTGAGGCTTACCGCGGCGTGGCACCAAGTACTTTGACGATTGAATATGTCGGCCGTCCCGCCACAGACGGCTGGCCCGTACTCGAAGGCATGTGGACGCAACAAAATGCCAAAATCGCCATCGAAGAGATCACCTGCATTATCAATGGCCAGGAGGCCGCCTGCCATAACCGCAACAAGATCAAGGGCACCGACGTCGCCATTGAAACCATCGAACTGTACCGCTTCGATGCGGGCGGCCGGCTCAGCGTGCGTTATTTCATACGCCAGCCCTAGTCGGCAGGTTGCCCTGCTGTGTCGTCGTGCGCCGCAGCATGCACAATGATCGACAAGTCGCCTGATCGTAGATAAAATTGAACACAAATTAGAAATGTGTTTAATATATTCAGGGGGCAGACAATGACATCACCCGACAGCGTTGCGCTTGAGCGTTTCATGCAGGGACAGGTCGCATGCTGGAACGCGCATGGCAAGGCCGGCTTCATGGCGCTGTACCGCACTGTGGCCGCCGATGGCGCCAGCTTCGTGCCATTTCGCGGCTTTGCCTGAGGAGGCAATCATGGTCAGGATCCCTCCCGTCCCGCTGGATGCGTTGCCACCCGACTTGGCCGCGGCCATCGAGCGTGGCCGTCGCAGCCGCATGCTCAGCACCTCGCTGCCGGTGCAAGTCTGGGGGCACCGCCCTGAAATCGCGCAAGCCTGGCTGGCGACGCTGGAAGCCATGCATCTGCGCGGCGTGCTCGACGCCCGGCTGAAAGAACTGGTGCGCCTGAAGATCGCCTCGATCACGACTTGTAAGGCCTGCCAATTGGCGCGCAAGCATGATGCGGTCACGGACGAGGACATCGCTTGCCTCAATTCCGACCATGCGCGGTTTTCGCCTGCCGAACAGGCGGCATTGCACTATGCCGAATTGTTTGCCGGCGATTACATGGCCATCGACGATAGCGTGTTCGATACCTTGCAGCGCCATTTCTCCCTGCCTGAAGTCGTCGAGCTCAACCTGTTTTGCGCCCTGATGCTAGCCGGCGGACGCATGACTTATGTGCAGCAGGCCTACGAGGATCCGCCATGACAAGTTCCTCCCGAACCGTGCAACAGACAGACACTATCCTGCAGTCGATTCGCGTCATTGAACTGGCACGTGACATCGCTGGACCTGCCGCCGGCCTGCAATTATCGGAAGCGGGCGCGCAGGTGATTCGCATTGAGCCGCCCGGCGGCGATGCGCAGCAGGATGATGTGCTGTTCTCGGTGCTGAATCGCGGCAAGCAAAGGCGCGCGCTCGACATCGACAGTGCCGCCGGTCGCGCGACGCTGCAGGAATTGCTGGAGGGCGCGGATGTTTTTCTGCATGACTTCACGCCGCAGCAGGCGGCGGCGCGCGGGCTCGATGATGCGGCGCTGTCACGGTCGTGCCCGCGGCTCGTCATTGCCGCCATCACTGGGTGGCCGCAAGCCCATCCGCTGGCGGAAGTGCCGCCATGCGACACGCTCGTGCTGGCACGCTTGGGCCTGCTCGACGAGCAGCCCGGTCATCGCCGCGGGCCGGTCTTTGTGCGTATGCCATTTGCGAGCTGGATGGCGGGGTGGTTTTGCGTCATCGGCGTGATGGCGCGCCTGATTGCGCGTGCGCGTGACGGGTGCGGCGGCGTGGCGCGCACGAGCCTGGCGCAGGCGGCGCTGGCGCCGATGTGCATGCATTGGTCGCGCGCTGAAAAGCCCACGCCGGTATTTGCCAAAGGGCTCGACAAGAACACGCCGATTCCCTTGCACGAATGCGCCGACGGACGCTGGCTCCACGTCCATTATTCACCTGACAAGGCGCCGTGGATGGCGCAGGCACTGACGGCCATGGGGCCAGCGACCATCGCCGCCGAAAATGCAAAATATCCCCCCAGCCATGTGGCGCCAAACTTCGGTGCGAACAAGGCGATCATCGCCACGCGCGCGGCCCGGGAATGGGTCGAGCACTTTTGGCAGCACGATGTCGCAGCGCAAATCGCCGTGCCATTTGGCGAGATTTATCGCGATGCGCAGGCACGCCTGAATGGCTATGTCGTGGCGGTCGACGATGCGTGCCGCGGTCTTGTCCTGCAGCCCGGTCCGTCGTACCTGACTGATCCACCGCCGCGCGTGCGCGGGCCACTTGCGCCGCTTGTGTCGCATGTGCCCCCGGATACTGCGGTGCCATCGGCCATCCAGCCTCGCAGCGTGGCCGCAGATCGCGCCGCCACGGACACGGCGCAAGCGCCGCTGGCGGGCTTGAAAGTACTCGACCTGGGCGCGTATCTGGCCGGCCCGTTCGCCGCCATGCTGCTGGCCGATCTAGGTGCGGATGTAATCAAGGTCGAGCCGCCGACTGGGGACCCGATGCGTCGCCTGGAGCGGATCTTCGCTGGTACCCAGCGCGGCAAGCGCGGCGTGGCGCTCAAGCTTGGCGAGGAGGGCTCGCAAGACGCACTCGCGGCACTGGCGCGCTGGGCCGACGTCGTGCACCACAACATCCGCCTGCCGGCTGCGCGCAAGCTCGGCGTCGACTACGACGCGCTCAAGGCGATCAATCCTGCGCTGGTCGTGTGTCACATCAGCTCCTACGGTCCGAACGGGCCGCGCAAGGATTGGCCCGGTTTTGACCAGCTCATGCAAGCCGCCTGCGGCTGGGAAGTCGAATCCGGTGGCGCTGGCAATCCACCGATGTGGCTGCGTTTCGGCATGGGTGACTATTTCGCGGCGCTGTCGTCGGTGTTTGCGCTGCTGCTGGCCCATTACCAGCGCCTGCACACGGGCAAGGGACAGATGGTGGCGTCGTCACTGCTCGGCGCCACGCTGCTGACTGCGGCCGAAGCGGTCATGTTCAGCGACGGTCGCATCAGCGATATCGCGCATCTCGATGCGGACCAGACCGGACTGTCGCCTGATCACAGGCTGTATCGCTGCCGCGATGGCTGGATTGCGCTGGCGGCATTGCAGACTTCCCAGGCACAGGCATTGGCTAATCTCGCCGGTACGGAACGCGCGCGCTGGTTTGCTGCGCTGAGCTGTACCGAGGCGTTGGCGCGCTTGCAGCAAGCCGGGGTGCCGGCTGAACCTGTGATGCAGGGGCAGGGTGAGGCCTTCCATGACGATGCCGGTCACGCTGCGGCCGGGCTGCATGCGCAGTACCCGCATGCAGTGTATGGCCGGCTTGAGCAAGTTGGCGCTTTCTGGGATTTCGGTGATTTGCCGCTCACGCTCGTGCGCGCGCCGCCAACGCTGGGCGAGCACAGTCGCGAGGTTTGGCAGCAGCTCGGCCTGGATGCGGAACAGATAGCACGACTGCAGGAACTGGGACTGACGAATGCGTAAAACCGCAGTCGCCAGCACTGTAAAACAGGGAGGTAATGTCGATGAATGAACTGGATTTTTCGGGCAAGACGGTATTGGTCGTGGGTGGTTCCAGCGGCATCGGTAATGGCATGGCGCAAGCCTTTCGCGAGCGGGGTGCGCAGGTACATGTCTGGGGCACGCGCGTCGACGCCGCAGCCTATGCCGATTCCGCCGATTCGAATCTGGAAGGCTTGCATTATGCGCGCGTCGATGTCAGCGACATGTCCACCGTCGCCGCTGCAGTGGTGCCTTTCAAACAGCTCGATGTGCTGATTTGCGCGCAGGGCATCGTGCGCTATAACCGCGAGGAATTCAAGACGCCGGCGTTTGCCGAAGTCGTCAATGTCAACCTCGTGAGCCTGATGGCCTGTGGCGAAAAATTCCACGCCATGTTGGCGGCAACGCGTGGCTCGATGATCATCGTCAGCTCAGCTGCCGCCTTTCATTCGACCGTTGGCACGCCGGCCTATAACGCCTCCAAGACCGGCGCTTTCGGCCTGACCCGCACGCTCGGCGAAGCCTGGGCGCGCGACGGCATACGTGTCAATGGCATCGCACCGGGACTGGTCGCCACGAAGCTCACGCGGATCACGACGGAACATCCGGAGCGGCTCGAAGCGACCCTAAAAAAAATCCCGCTGCGCCGCCTCGGTACGCCCGCGGAAATGGCCGGCGCTGCGCTTTTTCTTGCATCGCCGCTCGCCTCTTACGTATTGGGCCAGACGCTGCTGGTCGATGGCGGTTTGCTGCTCGCTTAAAGGAGGCATTGCATGTCCTGGGATTTTGAAACTGACGCCGCGTTCCAGAAGGAACTCGACTGGATCGCTGACTTCGTGCGTGACGAAGTCGCTCCGCTGGAGCATGTGCTCGGTAGCCCGTGGAATATCCACGACCCACGCTTCGAATTACTGGTGCGGCCGCTGCAGCGCGAAGTCAAGGCGCGCAATCTGTGGGCTTGCCACCTCGGGCCGGAACTCGGCGGCCCCGGTTACGGCCAGGTCAAACTGGGCCTGATGAATGAAATTCTCGGCCGTGCGCTGTTTGCACCAATCGTGTTCGGTGCGCATGCGCCCGATTCCGGCAATTGCGAAATCCTCGCGCATTACGGCACGCCAGCGCAGAAGGAGCGCTTCCTCAAGCCGCTGCTCGAGAATGCCGTCGTGTCCTGTTTTGCGATGACCGAGCCGCAGGGCGGCGCTGATCCGAATGTCTTCACGACGCAGGCCGTGCGCGATGGCGATGACTGGGTCATCAACGGACAAAAATGGTTCGCCTCGAACGCGCGTTATGCGGCGTTTTACATTGTCATGGCCATCACCGATCCGAACTTGTCCGCTTACAAAGGTATGAGCATGTTCATCTTGCCGGCCGATATGCCGGGTATCGAGATCCTGCGCAATATCGGCGTGGCCGACGACCCGGAAGCAACGCATGCCTACCTGAATTTTAATCAAGTGCGCGTGTCGGCAGACAATATGCTGGGCCATCCCGGCGAAGCCTTCGCCGTGGCGCAGGTTCGGCTCGGCGGCGGGCGCGTGCATCATGCGATGCGCGTGATCGGTCAGGCGCAAAAGGCGCTCGATGCGCTGTGCGAACGGGCGCTGTCGCGCAGTTCGCAAGGCTCGCTGCTGGCCGACAAGCAGATGGTGCAGGAAAAGATAGCCGATAGCTGGGTCCAGCTCGAACAATTCCGCCTGCTCGTCATGCGCACGGCATGGCGCATCGACAAATATCAGGATTACATGAAAGTGCGCAAGGACATTGCCGCCGTCAAGGCGACCATGCCGAAGGTATTGCATGACATTGCGTCGCATGCCTTGCAGGTGCATGGCTCGATTGGCGTCTCGAGTGAAATGCCCTTTGTCGGCCTGATCGTGCGCGCCTACCAGATGGGTCTGGCCGATGGTCCCACGGAAGTTCACAAGGTGACGGTCGCGCGCCAGCTGCTGCGCGACTACACGGCGTGCGATGACCTGTTCCCGTCTTACCATCGACCCACGGCAGCAGCGGCAGCCGGGGAAAAATTTCGCGCCCTGCTCGGATGAGCGCGAGCGCCTGGCAAGACCTCGTCGATCCGCTGCGACTGCAGGCCTGGATGGACGGGCAGGGCCTTGGCAGCGGGCCGATCACGTCTGCGATCCGTCTTACGGGCGGTACGCAAAACCTGTTGATGCGCTTCCAGCGCGACGCGGCTAGTTACGTATTGCGCTGCCCGTCAGCGGGGGCGCGCGTGGAAATTCATCAGGGCTTTCGTCGTGAAGCGCGCTTGCTCAAGGCGCTTGCGGACACGGCCGTGCCGCATGCACGTTTGCTCGCGCACTGCGATGACGATGGCGTGCTCGGCGCACCGTTTTACCTGATGGCGCCGGTGGACGGCTTTACGGCGACGCCTGCGCCTTTGCCCGAGCCCTATGCATCCGATTCGCACTGGCGCCAGCGCATGGGCTTGTCGATGGTCGATGCACTGCTGCGTCTGGGCGAAGTGGATGTCGCGGCCGTCGGTCTGGGCGACTTTGGCAAGCCGGCAGGATTTTTGGCGCGACAAATGCCGCGCTGGCTGCAGCATCTAGAGCGTTGTCATGAGCACAGCGGCTGGCCCGGGCCGCAAGCGCTGCCGGATGTCCGCCGCATCGCTGACTGGCTTGAAGCGCGATTACCGGCCAAGTCCACCACTGGCTTGATCCATGGTGACTACCATTTTGGCAATGTCATGTTTCGCCACGATGCACCGGCGCTGGCGGCGGTGATCGACTGGGAACTGGCGACGCTGGGCGACCCCTTGCTCGATCTCGGCTGGCTCGTGGCGACCTGGCCCGATGCCGAAGGCTGCGGCGCCGGCACGATTCGCATCCAGCCGAGTGCCGGCTTGCCGTCGACAGCTGCATTGATCGAACACTACCGTGCGCGCAGCGAGCGCGACTTGGGCGATATCGGCTGGTATATCGTGCTGGCGCAATTCAAGCTCGGCATCATGCTCGAAGCAAGTTATGCGCGTTCCTGCGCCGGCAAGGCATCGGCGGCGACCGGCGCGCAACATCATGCCTCGGCACGGCGTTTGCTCGGGCAGGCGCTGGCGACGATTGAGGTGACTTAGGCGACGATCTGAAATTTTAAAAACAATGAGGGAGACAACATGGACTTGCAGGGAAAACGATTGATCGTCACCGGTACGGCCGGGGGTATTGGCGCCAGCGCCTTGCGTGGTCTGATCGCGGCCGGTGCGCGCGTGGCAGCGCTCGACTTGAACGATGCGCAAGGGCAGGCGGAAGTGGCGCAGGCCAATCGCGTCACTGATGGGGCGGCGCGCTATTTTCATTGTGATGTCCGCAAGCGCACCGATGTCGAGGCGGTGTTTGCTGCCGCAGTCGACTGGCTGGGCGGGCTCGATGGCCTCATCAACATCGCTGGCGTCGAACGCGCCGCGCCAGCGGAATCGATCACCGATGAAGACTGGGACCTGATGTTCGACGTCAATGCACGTGGCACGCTCAATACGAACCAGGCTGCTTTGCCATTCCTGAAAGAGCGCGGCGGACGCATCCTCAATTTCGGCTCGGCTGCCGGCGTGATGGGCTTACCCGGCTGCGCCCATTATTCGGCCGCCAAGGCGGCAGTGCTCGGCTGGACCCGCACCGTGGCCAAGGAGTGGGGCCGCTACGGTATCAGTGTCAATGCCGCCGCGCCCGGCATGTGGACTCCGATGTATGAAGCGCATCGCGCCCGCATGGATGCGCCGGCGCTGGCAGCACACGAAGCCATGATGGCGGGCTTGATTCCGCTCGGCGGCAAGCTTGGCGACCCCGACCGCGACATGACGCCATTCGTGGTCTTCATGATGAGCGATGGCGCGCGTTTCATCACCGGCCAGACGCTGGCGGTAGATGGCGGCTTGATGATTCCCTG
>CANFLV010000047.1 GCA_947448025.1 Oxalobacteraceae bacterium
GAGTTCGGCAAAATCCAGGCCGCCGAATTCCCCCCGGATCGCATTGAACGCAGCCGCCATGCGGCGACAATGTTCACCGGCGGCAGCGCGGTTTATCCGGTGTGCGAACAGTATGGCTATGTCTGGGTCTGGTATGGCAATCCGGGGCAGGCGCGTGAAGAACTGATCCCTTTCATTCCCTTCCTGCCAGCCGACGGCCGCGGCATTCCGCGCTATGCGCAGCGCGCGGTGCGCTTTGATGCCGCCGCGCCGCTGTCGGTGGAAAACCTGATCGACCTCACGCATGCCGATTTCCTGCATGCGAATGCGATTGGTGACGGCCGCTGCGAGAGTGATGTCGTCGAATTCACCTCGACGTCGGAAACGCTCACGCGCACGCGCACCGTGACGAAAAAATCGGTCGCGCCAGTGATGCGCTGGATCGGTGGCGTGCGCGCGCAATTCCAGGATTTTCGCGCCGTGCTGCACGTCCATCTGCGCAATAGCGTGTGCATTTCCTATCCGCGCTTTACGCCCGGTTATGCGATCCCGAATGTGCAGCCCTTCGTGCCGGTCGGCCGGCATCGTTCGCGCATCGACCAGACCAATTATGCCGCTGACGCGCCGCCCTTGTTCCGTTTCCTCGTGCCGCGCATCGCCTATGTGATCCAGCCGCAAGACAATGCGGTACTGCGCGCACAAAACGCACGCTACTTCGAATCGGGCCAGCGGCGCGACCTGAGTTCGCGCTTCGATGCGCCGGGTAACCGTTATCGCGTGCTCATGACGCGCCTGGCCGAGCGCCAGCGGCAGGGCGATTTCAACTACGGCGGCGACGCCGATCCGCGCGCCGATATTTCCGGCGTACTCGGCATGAAGGACTGAATTTCTGCGCCAAACTCATTTAGCAGCACGCCCGCCCGGATTCGGCACGACAGTCATTCTGGCGGGTCTGGCCATGGTCGGACCATTCTCGATCAACACCTATCTGCCATCGTTTGCGGCGATGGAAACGGCGCTGGCGACGACCCCAGTGGCGTTGCAGCAGTCGGTGTCGATCTACTTCATGGCCTTCGCCTTCATGGCGCTATGGCATGGGGCGATTTCCGATTCGTTTGGCCGTCGTCGCGTGGTGCTGACCGGCTTATTCGTCTATGCCCTGGCGTCGCTGGCTTGTGTCTTTGTGACGGCCATTGAACAGCTGTGGGTCTTGCGCGCATTCCAGGGATTTTCGGCCGGCGCCGGTATCGTCACTGGTCGCGCCATCGTGCGCGATTTGCATGACGGGCCGCTCGCGCAACGCATGATGTCGCAGGTGGTCTTGATGTTTGGTTTGGCGCCGGCGATTGCGCCGCTCGTCGGCGGCTGGCTGCAAGTCACCTTCGGCTGGCGTGCCGTGTTCCTGTTCCTGTGCCTGATGGCCAGCAGCCTATTTATAGCCGTGGTCTGGCGCCTGCCGGAAACCTTGCCACTGAACCGGCATCAGCCTTTCAAGCTGGCGGACCTGGCGCATGGTTACGCGGCATTGCTGTGCCATCGCATCTTCATGACCTGGGCGTTCGCGTATGCGTTGATGTTCGGCTGTTTTTTTCTGTATGTGCTGTCGGCGCCCATGTTCCTGATGCGCCATTTGCATGTCGGCGAAACGGAATTCCTCTGGCTGTTTGGCCCGGCCACCGGCGGCTTGATGCTTGGCTCGGTCATGGCCGGGCGCTTCGCGCAGCACTGGGACATGAACAGGACGCTGGCATGGGGCTTTGCCATTATGGGCGGTGCTACGATTTACAATCTTGCGGTGTGCCTGATCGAACCGGCTGGCGTGTTCTGGTACGTGCTCTTCATTTTCATCTTCAACCTCGGCATGTCGCTGACGATCCCCACCCTGACGATACGCGGCCTTGATTGTGTGCCGGAGCGGCGCGGCATGGCCTCGTCGGTGCAGTTGTTCATCCAGACCGGATTCAATGCCTTCATTGCAGCGGTGCTGGCACCCTTGATGTGGGGCTCGCTGCTGTCACTGGCGATCGGTGCGGCACTGTTGTTTATCGGTGCAGGAACAGGCGTGTTACTGGCACGGCGTCTGATGCGCGAACGGTGATACGGGGAAGGGTGCTGCTACTGCTCGTCGAGCAGTAGCAAGGGCCAAATTACAGCCCGATGATGCCGTCGGTGATCAGAAGAAGATACCGAGGTTGGGTGTGCCGAGGACAGCCTGGTCGATAATGATTTCGCGGCGGGCCAGCTTGAAGCCGCCGTCGACCCTGCGGATGATGTCATGGCGCTCGCAAGGAATGAAATCGAATTCATCGAAATCGAAACGGCTGCGACTCACCATCAGGTAGCTTTGCACCTTGTACTCATTGTCCTTGTCGGTTTTATAGACGCGTACATTAGTCACCAGGCGCTTGCAACGCGACGGCGGATCTTCGCCCCAGGCGCTTTTCGTATCCATCAGCCGCATCACGCGCAAATACATCGAACGGTAATCGTCGTGCATGTGCTGCACCGTGCGCACGATCGTCAGATGACTTTCACGCGTCGGGCGGGTCAGGCGCAACGGCAGGTTGTATTCGAGGTCTTCTGCCAGCGTGTCGCGCCAATCGTTGAACCGCATCGTGTCGAGCAGCTCGGCCTCGTCGTAGAGGAACTCGAGAATTTCATTGTAGACCTCGCTGCCGATGGCGATCCTGTTGGCGCGTACCGATGGCGGCAGTGGTGTCGGTTCCAGTGAATTGATGTCCATATGTGTCTCCTGAATTTTTTAATGGATGAAGGTCGGCACGATCAGTTCGTCGCGCTCATGAGCTCGTACCAGTACTTCCACCATGCCCACTGCGTATCATCCTTCGTGAAGCCGTCACCGACATGTCCCGGACCGGGCCAGCCTGCCGGCGCGCCTTGCTCGAACAGGGCCTGATATTTCAGCGTGATGTCCTTGCCCATGGCGCCTTTGGCGGCATTGGTCTGATGCGGCCAGGTGTCGGAATCGTCCTGTTCGACGAGGCCGGAGGTGCCCAGCATCTGGATCGACAGACGCAGCATGCGCGCCTTGAGAGCCGGGGGTGTGTCCTTTTCGGCAAAGATGTAATTAACGAATTCGAGCTTGTCCGGACCCTTCGGTACATAGCTGTGCAGCGCCATAGCGCCGACGACGGTGCCGTCCGGCTGCGGCAGATAAATGAAGGTGAACAAGCCGTTCGGAAAAAAGCCGCCCACCTGCGGCGGACGCCAGGCCATCAGTTTCAATTGGCCTTCATCGTAACGCTCGAACATCTCCGGCAGCATCTCCTTGGTGATCCCGGGTGGCGGCAGGGCGGTCAGTTTTTCCTTGTCGCTCATCAGGCTCGGATCCTTGCCGGTGATGCGCTGGATCTTGCGGTCGAGTTCGATGCAGCGCATGGCGTGACCATGGTCGGTCCAGACTTCGCTGCCATACATTTCCGGTGACAGGTCGCCGCCTTTGCCTTCGGCGTCGGGCTTCTTGGCATAGGGACCGATTTCCGCCAGCCAGCGATGCAGCGTGAGCGTATGAAAGCCATCGGCCGCAGACTGTTCGCAAGCCGACTTCCAGTTCGCGCGCAAACGGAAGCGTTGTGGCGGACCGAGCAGTTCGAGGCCGCCAGCGGTGCGCAAGAAGAGCGTATCGAAATAATATTTAGCATCGCCGAAGAATTCTTCGAGGCTCGGGCCGTCGATACTCCAGGTCGCGAAGATCAAGCCGCCATACAAGCCGACACGGGCTTTTTTCAGGCCGAGTTCTTCCTTGCTCATCATCTTGCCATGCATGCATTCCTTCTCGATGGGTGAACCGATGAAGTCGCCGTTCGGCTTGAAAGCCCAGCCGTGATAGATGCATTGATGGACATTGGTATTACCGGCGTCGAGCGTCGAAATTTTCATGCCGCGATGCGGACAGACATTCAGCGAGACGTGGATTTCCCCTTCGCGGTCGCGCGTGACGATGACGGAGTCTGAGCCGAGGTCGCGCGTGACGAAGTCGCCCTTGTTCGGAATCTCGGTCTCGTGGCCCAGCAGAATCCAGGTCTTGGCAAATATGCGCTCCATTTCGATCTCATACAGGAGGGGGTC
The DNA here is from genome assembly GCA_947448025.1 of Oxalobacteraceae bacterium. Lineage (GTDB taxonomy): Bacteria > Pseudomonadota > Gammaproteobacteria > Burkholderiales > Burkholderiaceae_D > CANFLV01. The sequence goes on from CANFLV010000047.1 coordinate 4,069, forward strand.
CGACAGGGCGCGCATCTTGACTTCGTGCGTCTCCAGATTGATTAGATCCGCAAGCTTGTAACCGCCGCTGATCGAGGGGTTCGCATCTTTTTGCATGGTTGTCTCCGTTATGGTTTACTTCTGCACTAATTGTACACAAATTAGAATTATGTTCAACAATTGCGAGGGCTCATTTTAAAATGTTATTTCGCTCGCTTTCCTGGCTGCCGAATGCCTGCAGCAGGAATTGCTGGAATGCCTGGGCTGGTTTGGCGAGGGGTGCTTCGCGCTGCCACAGAATGCCCATTTCCATGTGTGGAATCGCGTCGAAGATAGGGCGCGCTTCGATGCGCTTGCCTTCGAGCGACCAGGGCCGGAACACCATATCCGACAGGATCGTCACGCCGAAGCCGTTGGCGACCAGTCCGCGCACGGATTCAATGGAACCGGTGCGAAAGCCGATGTGCGGTTCCAGTCCCTGCGACTGCCAGTACTTCATCGTCGAGGTCGCGCCCTCGTCGGCCTGCAGCAGGAGGTAGGGATGCTGCGCGATGTCGGCCAGCGACGGTGAAGCCAGCTGCGCCAATGGATGTTGCGGCGCGACCCAGAGCTGGCGGCGCGAACGGATCAGGGTCGCATGACCGAAGCGCTCGCGGCTGGTGACGTTGGACAGGATGGCCATGCCCACGTCGACTTCACCCGAGAGCACGGCCTGTTCAATGCCGGGTCGGTCGAGGTCGCGCAAATCGATGTCCACTTTCGGATAGCCGGCACGAAAGCGCGCCATCAGCTCCGGTAGAAAATAGCCCAGTACGGTGTAGGACGCCGCGACGCGTACGCTGCCGGCGAGGTCATGGGCGCGAAAACGCGGCGCGCTCATGGCGTCACGCATGGAGTCGAGGATGTGGCGCGCATGATGCAGGAAATCCTGTCCTTCTGCCGTCAGCAAGACACCCTGTGGCACGCGGTCAAACAGGCGCACGCCGAGTTCTTCTTCGAGCGCCAGCACGGCATGGGTGATCGCGGATTGCGACACATGCTGGTTCGTCGCCGCAATCGATATCTGGTGACTGTCGGCTGCCGCGACAAAATAACGGAGCTGCCGTAGCGTGACTTTATTGGACATGAATTATTTGGATACAGGTCATCGGTATTTACTATTTTACGATAACTTAAACAGATTCTATTATTTCGTTCAATTTTAACCAGGCAGGATTGCGCCATGAATACGCCCCTTACTCGTGATGTGCAGGCCACTGCTGGTGCAGTCGCCATTGATGATAAATACACGCTCGATAAAGGGCGCGTTTATATCAGTGGCACGCAGGCGCTGGTGCGCCTGCCGATGCTGCAGCAGGAACGCGACAGGCGCGCGGGACTGGATACGGCGGGTTACATTTCCGGTTACCGCGGCTCACCCCTGGGTGGACTTGATATGGCGCTGTGGAAGGCCAAGAAGCATTTGGCGGCCCACAATATCGTCTTCCAGCCCGGCGTGAATGAGGATCTCGCCGCTACCAGCGTCTGGGGCACGCAGCAAACCAATCTCTGGCAGACCGGCAAGCATGATGGCGTGTTCGGCATGTGGTACGGCAAAGGGCCGGGCGTGGACCGCTCCGGCGACGTGCTCAAGCATGCCAATAGCGCCGGCACCTCGCCGCATGGCGGCGTGCTGGCGCTGGCCGGTGACGATCATGCAGCGAAATCGTCGTCCATTGCGCACCAGTCCGAGCATGCGCTGATCGCGGCTGGCATGCCGATTCTGTATCCCTCTACCGTCCAGGAATACATCGATTACGGCCTGCATGGCTGGGCGATGAGCCGCTTTTCAGGGCTGTGGATTTCAATGAAATGCGTCACCGACGTAGTCGAATCGAGCGCCTCGATCGAGATCGATCCGGATCGCGTCAACATCATTCTGCCTGGGGATTTCATCCTGCCTGAAGGCGGACTCAGTATCCGCTGGCCGGACCCGCCATTGGCGCAGGAAGCGCGGCTGTACAACTACAAATGGTATGCGGCGCTCGCGTATATCCGCGCCAATCGCCTCAATCGCATCGTCATCGATTCGCCCAAGGCGCGTTTCGGCATTCTCACCGCCGGCAAGGCTTATCTCGACGTGCGCCAGGCGCTGGTCGATCTCGGGCTGGATGACGCGACCTGTTCGCAGATCGGCATCCGTGTACTCAAGCTGGCCTGTGTCTGGCCGCTCGATGCACAGGATGCGCGGGCATTTGCAACAGGCCTCGAAGAAATTCTCGTGGTCGAAGAAAAGCGCCAGGTGCTCGAATACGCCTTGAAGGAAGAACTGTATAACTGGCGCGACGATGTGCGGCCGCGCATTTTTGGTAAATTTGATGAGCGTGGCAATGAAGGCGGCGAGTGGTCGGTGCCGCGCGGCGACTGGCTCTTGCCAGCGCCGTACGAATTGTCACCGGCCCTGATCGCGAAAGCGATCGCGCGGCGCTTGTCGAAAGCTGATCTGCCGCTGGATATCCAGGCGCGCATCGCCGCGCGCGTGGCCGTCATCGATGCCAAGGAACGTGAAGCACTGGTCGTGCACAGCGCCGTCGAGCGCACACCCTGGTTCTGTTCGGGCTGTCCGCACAATACCTCGACGCGCTTGCCGGAAGGTTCGCGCGCACTGGCGGGCATCGGCTGCCATTACATGACGCTATGGATGGACCGGCGCACGGAAACCTTCAGCCAGATGGGCGGCGAAGGCGTGGCCTGGCTCGGGCAGATGCATTTTTCAAAGGACAAGCATGTATTCGCCAATCTCGGCGATGGTACGTATTTCCATTCGGGCCAGCTGAGCATCCGCGCAGCGATCGCGGCCAAGGCCAACATCACTTACAAGATCCTATTCAATGATGCGGTCGCAATGACCGGGGGCCAAGCGATTGACGGCGTCATGACTGTGCCGCAAATCGCCTGGCAAATGCAAACCGAAGGCGCCGCTGCTGTCACGATCGTTACGGACGAACCGGAACGCTATGCCGACCGCTCGCTGCTGCCCGGTGGCGTCGTCGTCCATCATCGCGATGAACTGGATCGGGTGCAAAAGGTCTTGCGCGACACGCCGGGCACGACCGTGCTCATTTACGACCAGACCTGCGCCACTGAAAAACGCCGGCGCCGCAAACGTGGCCTGATGCCCGATCCTGCGCGGCGCGCCTTTATCAATGACGCGGTCTGCGAAGGCTGTGGCGATTGCTCGGTGCAGTCGAACTGCCTGTCGGTCGAGCCGCTCGTCACGCCGCTGGGCGCGAAGCGCAAGATCAACCAATCTTCGTGCAACAAGGATTTTTCTTGTGTGAATGGCTTTTGCCCGAGTTTCGTCACGGCTGAAGGCGCCCAGGTCAAGCGTCCGGCAGGCGCGAAGAAGGACGTCGCATTGCCTGATTTCAGCGCCTTACCCTTACCGGTATTGCCATCCGTGGAACGCACCTGCGGCATCATCGTCACCGGCGTCGGCGGCACCGGCGTGGTCACGGTCGGCGCGCTGCTCGGCATGGCCGCGCATCTGGAAGGCAAGGGTGTTTCGGTCCTTGACATGGCGGGCCTGGCGCAAAAAGGCGGCGCGGTGATGAGTCACGTCCAGATCGCTGCCAGCCCCGGGTTGCTGCATGCGACCCGGGTCGCCACTGGCGAAGCCATGCTTGTGATCGGCTGCGACGCGATCGTGACGGCTTCACCGGAAGTACTGTCGAAGACGCAGCGCCACCAGACCCAAGCCGTCGTCAATAGCGCGAAAACGCCGACCGCGGCCTTCCTGAAAAATCCCGACTGGACTTTCCCCAGCAAGGAAGTCATCGCGCTTATTGAGGACAACATCGGACCGGATTGCGCCTTCCTTGATGCGAATGCGAGCGCACTGGCGCTGCTGGGCGACTCCATCTATGCCAATCCCTTGCTGCTCGGCTTTGCCTGGCAAAGGGGCTGGGTCCCTGTTGGCCATGTGAGCCTGATGCAAGCCATCGAGCTCAATGGCGTTGCCGTCGCCACGAACAAGCTTGCGTTTGAATTCGGCCGTTACCTTGCCTGCCACGGCGCTGACGCGCTCAATCATCTGGCTGAAAAGGATAAGGCCAGCCCGGTCACCGTCTACCTGCCAGAGTCACTGGAAAAGACCATCAGCCTTCATGCCGACAGGCTTACTGCCTATCAGGATGCCGCTTATGCCGCGCGTTATCGCCTGGTCGTCGAGCGGATCATGAAAAAAGAGCAAAGCCTGTTTACCGGCGACAAGCACCTGCCGCTGACGAAGGCGGTTGCACAAAACCTCGCAAAGCTGATGGCGTACAAGGATGAATATGAAGTCGCACGACTGTATGCAGCGCCGGAATTTTTCGACAAGCTGCGCGCTCAATTCGATGGCGAGCCGGGGCAAGACTACCAACTGAATTTTTATCTTGCGCCACCCTTGCTGGCAAAGCGCAACGAGGATGGCCATCAGATCAAGCGCCGCTATGGCAGTTGGGTATTGCCAGTGTTTCGCGTACTCGCGCGCTTGAAGGGCTTGCGCGGTACGGCGTTTGACCCGTTCGCTTATACCGGCGAGCGGCGCGCGGAACGGCAGCTGGTGCGCGAGTACAGCGCCATGATTGAGGAATTCTGCATGAGCCTCAATGCCGAGAAGCGTGAGACTGCTCTCAAGCTTGCACGATTGCCCGATTTTATCCGTGGCTTCGGCCACGTGAAAGAACGCAATCTGCTCGCTGCAAAGACGGCATTTGCAGAGCACATGGCGCAATACCGTGGCTTGCCTTAACGCCAAAATAATCGAAAGAGACCTACATGAGCCAGCATAACGATGCACCATCGGTAAGCATTCCACCCCTAGCCAGCTGGACGCGCACAGCCGCGAAATCCGCACCCAGCAATGATGTCGACAAGCTCAACTGGGTCACGCCCGAAGGCATCACCGTCAAGCCGCTCTACACGGCGGCCGACACGGCTGATTTGCCTTATGCGAATACGCTGCCGGGCTTCGAGCCGTTCTTGCGCGGCCCTCAAGCGACGATGTATGCGGTGCGCCCATGGACGATCCGCCAGTACGCGGGCTTCTCGACTGCCGAAGAATCGAATGCGTTTTACCGCAAGGCGCTCGCCGCCGGCGGACAGGGCGTGTCGGTCGCCTTCGATCTGGCCACGCACCGCGGCTACGACTCCGATCATCCGCGCGTGACCGGCGACGTTGGCAAGGCCGGCGTCGCCATCGACACCGTGGAAGACATGAAAATCCTGTTCGATGCGATCCCGCTCGACAAGGTCTCGGTTTCGATGACAATGAATGGCGCCGTGCTGCCTGTACTGGCCGGCTATGTCGTGGCCGCCGAAGAGCAGGGCGTATCGCAAGACAAACTCACGGGGACGATCCAGAACGATATCCTCAAAGAGTTCATGGTTCGCAATACCTACATTTATCCGCCGACGCCATCGATGAAGATCATTGCCGACATCATCGGCTACACGGCAACGAACATGCCAAAGTTTAATTCGATTTCGATTTCCGGCTATCACATGCAGGAAGCCGGCGCGAACCAGGCTTTGGAACTCGCATTGACGCTCGCCGATGGTAAAGAGTATGTCCGCACCGCGATCGCGTCCGGTATGGATGTCGATGAATTCGCGGGACGGCTGTCGTTCTTTTTTGCCATCGGCATGAACTTCTATCTCGAAGTCGCTAAGCTGCGCGCAGCGCGCTTGCTATGGTGGCGCATCATGAAAGAGTTCGCGCCTAAGTCGCAAAAGTCGATGATGTTGCGCACGCACTGCCAGACTTCCGGCTGGTCATTGACCGAGCAAGACCCATATAACAACGTCGTGCGTACGACCGTCGAAGCGATGGCGGCTGTCTTTGGCGGCACGCAATCGCTGCACACGAATTCGCTCGACGAAGCGATCGCCTTGCCGACGGAATTCTCTTCGCGCATTGCGCGCAATACCCAGCTCATCATCCAGGAAGAAACGCACATCACGAACGTCGTCGACCCGTGGGCCGGTTCGTACATGATGGAAAAGCTCACGCAAGACATGGCCGATGAAGCCTGGAAGATCATCGAAGAAGTTGAAACCATGGGCGGCATGACGCAAGCCGTCGAGTCCGGCTGGGCGAAGCTGAAGATCGAAGCGAGCGCGGCAGAAAAGCAGGCCCGCATCGATTCCGGCAAGGATGTCATCGTTGGCGTGAACAAGTACAAGCTTGAAAAAGAAGACAAGGTCGAGACGCGCGAAATCGACAATACGGCCGTGCGTACCTCGCAAGTCGAGCGCCTGAAAACAATCCGCGCGTGTCGCGACCAGGCCGCCGTCACGGCTGCGCTGGCAGCATTGACGGACGCGGCTGAATCCGGCAAGGGCAATTTGCTGGATCTGTCGATCAAAGCCATGCGCTTGCGCGCGACGGTCGGTGAAGTGTCCGATGCGCTGGAAAAATTCTGGGGCCGCCATCGCGCCACGATCCAGAGCGTCTCGGGCGTCTATGGCGCCGGCTTCGAGGATGACGCCGACTGGGCGTGCCTGAAACGCATCATCGAGCAATTCGCCGCCGATGAAGGTCGCCGCCCGCGCATCATGATCGCCAAGCTTGGACAGGATGTCCATGACCGCGGCGCGAAAGTCGTCGGCAGCGCCTTTGCCGATCTTGGCTTTGACGTCGATATCGGTCCGTTATTTCAGACGCCGGAAGAAGCCGCGCGGCAAGCGATTGAAAACGATGTCCACGCGATCGGCATTTCTACGCTCGCTGCCGGCCACAAGACGCTCGTGCCGGAATTGATCGCAGCCTTGCGTGCGCAGGGCGCTGACGACATCGTCGTCTTCGTCGGTGGCGTCGTGCCGCCGCAGGATTATGACTTCCTGTATGCCGCTGGCGCGAAGGGTATCTTCGGGCCGGGCACGCCGATTCCGCAGTCAGCCGAAGAAGTGCTGCGCCAGATCCGCCTGTCGCTTGCAGCTTAAGTCTCACTACCTAGAAAATTCAGGAGCATCACATGCACGACATCATTCGCCAGCTGGAAGAAAAGCGCGAACTTGCGC
>CANFLV010000048.1 GCA_947448025.1 Oxalobacteraceae bacterium
CAGCAGGCTTCACGAAGCTTTGACCCCTTAATTCATACGTATAAAAATCAGGAGACAGCATGAAAAATTTCAAGAACCGCGTCGCGGTCATTACGGGCGCTGCCAGCGGTTTTGGCCGTGAATTTGCCACGATCGGCGCAGGGCTCGGCATGCGTCTGGTGCTGGCCGATGTGCAGCAGGATGCGCTCGACACGGCGGCGGCCGAATTGCGTGCGCAAGGTGCTGACGTCTTGTCCATGCTCTGCGATGTGCGCAAGGCCGACGATGTGCAGGCGCTGGCGGACGCGACTATGGCGCGCTTTGGCGCGGTGCATCTGGTGTTCAATAATGCCGGCGTCGGTTCGGGCGGGCTGATCTGGGAAAATACCCAGGCCGACTGGGAATGGGTGCTCGGCGTGAACCTGTGGGGCGTGATCCATGGCGTACGGATTTTCACGAACCTGATGCTCGAATGCGCGAAGACCGACCCCGAGTTCGAGGGCCATATCGTCAATACCGCCTCGATGGCAGGCCTGCTCAATGCGCCGACCATGGGCGTCTACAATGTGTCCAAACATGCGGTCGTGTCACTGACTGAAACGCTGTATCAGGACTTGAAGCTGGCCGAAGCGCCTATCGGTGCGTCGGTGCTGTGCCCGTATTTTGTCCCGACCGGTATCAGCCAGTCACATCGTAATCGTCCCGATGACGTGAAAGCCGGCCCGGTCACGACCAGCCAGCGCGCCTCGCAATCGATGTCGAACAAGGCTGTTTCTTCCGGCAAGATCAGCGCAGCAGAAGTGGCGCAATGGACCTTTGATGCAATTCGCGACGAGAAATTCTATATCTACTCGCATCCGGGCGCGCTCGGCAATGTGCAGCAGCGCATGGAAGAAATCGTCGCGCAAAAAAATCCTGGTGACCCGTATGCCGCCGCACCGCATATTCGCGAGCTGCTGCAGGCTAAACTGAAAGCAGGTTAAGCCGCCATGGCCGCCGTAATTCAGGCCGGGCAGTTTGCCTCACTGTCCAACGGCATGCGCCTGCATTATGCCAGCGCGGGCGACCCGGGCAAGCCGCTGCTGCTGTTCGTACACGGTTTTCCGGAATTCTGGGGCGAGTGGGAAGCGCAGCTGGCCGAGTTCGGCCGTGATCATTTCGCGGTCGCGCTCGATCTGCGCGGCTTCAATCTGTCGGATATGCCCCTTGAGGTTGCTGCTTACCGGGCGCGCCACATCATTGAAGATTTGCGTTTGCTGGCGGCGCATCTCGGCCATGAAAAATTCACGATGGTCGCGCATGACTGGGGCGGGGCGATCGCATGGGCATTTGCTATCGCGCTGCCGCAGCTGCTGCACAAGCTCATCATCATTAATGCGCCGCATCCCTGGTTATTTGCGCAGGCACTGATCCACGATCCCGAGCAGCAGGCGGCGAGCGCTTACATGAACTGGCTGCGCGAAGAAGGCAGCGAAGGCGCGCTGGCGAAAGATGACTTTGCGCTGCTGGAAGGCTTGTTCAAGGATTCGACCGGCTGGCTCAAGGATGCGCTTCGGGATCGTTACCATGCGTGCTGGTCGCGCGGACTGCATGGCGGCCTGAATTTCTATCGTGCTTCGCCGCTGCGTCCGCCCAAAGCGGGCGATCCGGGACCGGCTGCGCTGAATTTGAAAGCCGAGGATTTCAGGGTGCGGGTGCCAGTGCGCGTGATCTGGGGTGAGCGCGATATCGCTTTGCCGAAGGGGCTGCTGGACGGGATTGAGGCCTTGGTCGACGATGTCGAAATCGAACGCATCCCCGAGGGGTCACATTGGGTGATTCATGAACAGCCGGAACGCGTGAATCAATTGATCCGGCGCTTTTTAGAGAACTGATTGCAGCGACTATGGCCAAGACAGATTTCACTTTTTTTCATACCTTGCGCGTACGTTGGTCGGAAGTCGACATGCAGGCGATCGTCTTCAATGGCCATTACCTGACTTACTTCGATGTCGGCTTCACTGAGTACTGGCGCGCGACGGCATTACCCAATGTGACGGCACAGGCGGCGGCAGGCTGCGAGATGTTTGCGCGCAAGGCGACGATAGAATACGAGGCACCGGCGCGCTTCGACGATGTGCTTGAGATCGGTGTGCGCTGTGCCGGTTTCGGGCGCTCGTCGATGCGCTTCGTGCTGGAGATTTATCGTGGCGATGAGCGACTCGTCGTTGGCGAATTGGCGTATGTGTATGCCGATACCCGCATACGCAAAGGCGTGCCGGTGCCGGATGAATGGCGCGCGCGCATCACCGCATTTGAAAAAGAATTGGTACCGGGCGCAGCTTAACTACTGATCTGCCGCTCGGTCAGCCGCGCACCGTCATTCAGGTAGAGCTGCGTCAGGGTTGATACCCGCGTGCCGTACTCCGGCGTGTTGATACAAACGGCCGATAGCACACGCTCAAGTTCAATGTCGATGCCGGTCTTGGGCAGTCGGCAATCCGATGCGCGCGTGGTGTCACTGAGCATATCGAAGTAGGCGTCATCCGGCGCCGACTGGCACAAGAGGCTGCCGAAATTTGCTTTCGTGCGCATGACTTTTGGCCAGGGATCATCGAGCAAGCCATTCGATAAACCGTAAATGCCCGAGGCCAGCGGCTTGCCATTTCGTGCATCAGCTGCGCCGCGATTCGAATACCAGATCAGGGTCGAACGGTCGCCGATGAGCAGGTTATAACCATTGTAGTCATCCGGCCGCTCTCTGAGTGCGGTGATGTAGGAAGCCGCATCAAGCTCGCCGCGCAGATAATCGGCGACCAGCGCACCGCGGCTGGGGGCGTCAGTGCGACGCTCAGACGGTGCTCGAATATTCGTCAGTGCTGCGAATTTGCCGTCTTGTGTGATGCCTTGCCACGTCCCGCTGCCGCGCAAATCTCGACCGGCGTAGACCTGCGGCGCGTCTTCCCACCAGTCTGCAGCCGCCGCCGGGCGCGCATAAAACTCATCGCGATTGGCCGCCGCGATCAGGGGCATTCCGGGGATGACTTTCCAGGCAAAAACGATCAGGCACATGTCGCCACTTCCAGGAAGAATTCGCAATGACGCTCGCCGGCGATCAGGCCGGGCAGGGGACTGTCGGCGACCGCGGCGGCGAGCTGTGCCTCGAAGCCCGCGGGAATGGCGCGATAGACTTCCATCCAGGTATGCACGCCATCCTTGACTTCAGGCCGGCGGTGCAGCGAAGCGGGCAAACCCAAACCGGCCTGCAGTTTCGCGACCTGCTGCGCAATGGCGCTGGCGTCTTCGATCCTGGCGCGGTAGTAGACAAACAGATCAGTCTTCATGCCGGATCTTTCAGTTCATAAGGCAGGGCCAAAAATTGCAAAACTTTGCCATCGGCCGTGCCGAGGTGCACGGTGCCGGCTTCTACTGCGGCGAGCTTGATCTCGGCGAGGCAGCTGACACTGTGAGGGCCATTTGCAGCGGCGTTGACGATCATGCCGCAGGGCTGTTCGGGGTCGGCGCTGGAAAACACTTCCATTCCGGCGGCGACTTCGATGCTGTCGACCTGGGCGAGCAGCATACGCCGCTTCAGTTTGCCGAGGTACTGGCTGCGCGCGACGATTTCCTGTCCCGGGTAACAGCCCTTCTTGAAATTGACGCCGCCAATCAATTCATAATTAATCATCTGCGGTACGAATTTTTCCTGTGTCGCGGCGGTGATCTGCGGGATGCCAGCGTGGATTTCAGACAGCTCCCAGATCGCTGCGGGCACTTCGGTGAACTGGCTTGTCAGTCGTGCCAGCGTTACCTGTGCATCCGCATGATCGCGGCGCATGATCCACTGCGCGCGCGGCTGGCCATCACTGCCTGCCAGGCGCAGCAGGCTGCCTGCTTCATCGTGGACAGCCGTGTAGGGTGAGGCGGGCAGGCTCGGTATGTTTGGGGCTATCATTCCGACGATGTAATGGTCGTCTGTCACGTCGGCGAGCTTGACCTTGGCGCGCAGGACGAACATCTGCAGGCGCTTCTGGATCGCCGGCTGAATTGCGCGCGGCAGCTGGATCATGATCGCATCGGCCGTGCGCCACATCAGGAAGGTTGCGAGCAGGCGGCCTTTAGGAGAGCAGTAACCGGCCAGCTGTACTTGGGCGAGGCCGAGGTGTTCGACATCGTTGGTCAATTGATTATGCAGAAAATTCGCGGCATCCTCGCCGGTGACGGCGATCAGGCCGAGCGTGTCCAGCAGCGCGTAAGCGGCGGGAGCCTGCGATGCTGCTGCAGGTGACTGACTATTTTGGCTCATAAATTTGGCAAGCTTCGCTTATCATAGGGTGCTAAGTAACCAGTCGCCGATTTACGGGAGTGGAAACTGACAGAGGACTTATTATAGTAGCGTCGCAAAAATGCTGTTTGGCGGCGCCATATTTGAAATTATCGGATTTGTAAGTGAAGAAATTATTATTTTTCCTGGCCTTGCTGGCATTGGGGCTGGGACTGGCGGGCAAGACGGTGCAATGGTCACGCCAGCCTATCTTGCCTTTGGATGCGACACAGCCGCCAAAAGAATTTTCCATCAAGCCCGGCAGTGGCGTGCGCGGCACGGCGCAACAAATTGCAGAGGCAGGTATTCCCCTCAATCCCATACTGTTTGAATTGTTTGCGCGCGCGACAGGACAGGCCAGCAAACTCAAGGCGGGTGATTACGAGCTGGCTACTGGCACCACGCCGGCAGAATTGATCGGCCATCTGGTGCGCGGCGACTTCGTGCAAAAGTCGCTGGTCATCATCGAGGGCTGGACCTTTCGCCAGATGCGCGCCGCGATCGCGGCGCATCCATCCCTGACCCATGATACGGCCGGGCTGTCGGAGCAGCAGCTGCTGCAAAAAATCGCCGCGAATTATGCTGTAGCCGAAGGTTTATTCTTTCCTGATACCTATCTGTTCGCCAGCGGCACAAGCGAGCTGCAGATTTTCCGTCGCGCGCATACGCTGATGCTGAAGCGTCTCGCCGAAAAATGGGAAAAGCGCGATACGGCCGTGCCATACAAGACGCCTTATGAAGCGCTGATCATGGCCTCCATCGTCGAAAAGGAAACCGGACAAAAATCCGAGCGTGGCCTGATCGCCGGCGTATTCGTTAATCGCCTGCGGCGCGGCATGATGCTGCAGACGGACCCGACCGTGATTTACGGCATGGGCGACCTGTATCAAGGCAAAATACACAAACGCGATCTGCTCACCGATACCGCCTACAATACTTATACTCGTACAGGTTTGCCGCCATCGCCGATTGCCTTGCCAGGCGCAGCGGCCATCGAAGCGGCACTGCAGCCGGTGCAGACCGAAGCGCTGTTCTTTGTGTCGCGCGGCGACGGCACCAGCCATTTTTCTAGTAATCTCGGCGAGCATAATCGCGCCGTGAACAAGTTCCAGCGATAAGACTCATGACATCAGGTAAATTCATCACATTCGAAGGCATCGACGGCGCTGGTAAATCGAGTCACATCAGTTTCGTGACAGACTGGCTCACTTCACACGGCAAAACCGTCATCAGTACGCGTGAACCGGGCGGCACACCGCTGGCTGAAAAGCTGCGCGATCTTCTGCTGCACGAAAAAATGCACCTCGAGACCGAAGCCCTGCTGATGTTTGCCTCACGCCGCGAGCATCTGGCGCAAGTCATCGAGCCGGCACTGGCGCGCGGCGATTGGGTGATATCGGATCGCTTCACGGATTCGAGCTTTGCTTATCAGGGTGGCGGGCGCAAGCTTGACCTGCATAAGCTCGACGTGCTCGAAGCCTGGGTGCATCCGCATCTGCAGCCGGACCTGACGCTGCTGTTCGATGTGCCGCTCGAAGTCGCGCGGGCACGGCTGGATGCGACGCGGGTACAGGATAAATTTGAGCAGGAACGCGAGGATTTTTTTGCCGCGACGCGTAATGAATACCTGCGGCGGGCACGGCAATTTCCGCAGCGGATGACGATCATTGATTCGACTCGGCCTATGGATATTATTCGCAAAGAACTTGAGCTTATTCTCGCAAAGCTCTGATTGGTAAATATAATTTCCGATATTAAAGTAAATTGTTTAATGTAGTTTCGAGGATTTGTATGCAGCTGAACGTCGCATGAGCACCGCACTTTATCCCTGGCAGCAAGCCGCCTGGCAGCAGCTGCAAGACATGCGTGCGCGCCTGCCGCATGCGCTGCTTCTGCATGGCCCGGCAGGCATCGGCAAGGCGCGCTTCGCTGAATATTTCGCGCGCTCGCTGCTGTGCGAAACGCCGGTGGCGAATGGTCACCCCTGCGGCAGCTGTGTCTCCTGCGGCTGGTTCGAACAATACAGCCATCCCGATTTCCGACGCGTGCGGCCGGAAGCGCTCGATGAAGATGAGGCGAGCACAGGCGATGGCGAAGAAGCCGATGAGCCCAAGAAGACCGCAAAGTCCGCCAAAGCACCCTCGAAGGATATCCGTATCGAGCAGGTCCGCGCCTTGTCCGACTTCATGAATATCTCGACGCACCGGCAAGGTTTGCGCGTGATCGTGCTGTACCCGGCCGAAGCCTTGAACAGCGCGTCGGCGAATGCCTTGCTGAAAACACTGGAAGAACCGCCGCCGGGGACCGTGATCCTGATGGTCACGCATAGCCTTGACCGGCTGCTGCCGACCATCCTGTCACGCTGCCGTAAGCTCGCCCTGTCGCTGCCTTCGCACGATGAAGCGCTGGCCTGGCTGGTCGCGCAAGGCGTGCCGGATGGCGACATGTGGCTGGCCGAACAGGGCGGCGCGCCGCTGGCCGCGCTCGAGCAGTCGCAATCCGGTTCGCGCGAAGCGATTAACGAGTTTCTCGCGCACTTGGCCAGGCCCGGCGTCGAAGCCGCCCTGAAAACCGCCGAGCGACTCGCGAAATCACCGCCAGCCGAGCTGGTCTCGTGGCTGCAGCGCTGGCTGCATGACCTCACCTTGCAACAATTGGCGGGACGCAGTCGCTATTATCCGCGCTATCATAAGGAACTCGCGGCGCTGGCACAGCGCGTGTCGACTAGCGATTTGCTGCAAGCCTTGAAAGCCGCAAATGAGCGTCGCGCCATCGCCGAACATCCGCTTTCGCCGAAATTGTTCATCGAGGATATGTTGCTGGACTATGCAGCGCTATTTTCGTAAGGAATGCCATGGCTGACCAACCTGCAGTGCCTTTGAATCCGCTTGCCGCGCAGGCTGCGGAGCCTGCCTTGCCGCGACCTTCGGTGCTGTCTTTGCCGATCCGCGAGAAGGCCGCGCTGCATGCGGCCTATATGCCTTTCCTGACGAATGGCGGCATTTTTGTGCCGACCTCGAAAGCCTTCAAGGTCGGTGACGATATCTACCTGATTCTGAGCTTGATGGACGACGCGGCCAAATACCCGATCGCCGGCAAGGTCGCCTGGCTCACGCCGGCGCGGGCGAACAATAACAAGGCGCGTGGCGTTGGCGTCCACTTCTCCAGTGACGAGAGTGGCCAGCGCGTGCGCCACCGCATCGAAGAAGTGCTCGGCGCTGCCCTGAATTCTTCGCGTCCCACCCACACATTGTAATGAAGCCTTAACGCATGCCCACCGAAATTTATCGCCACAGAATTGCCCTGTTTTCCGATCTGCCTGCCATCGTCGCCATTTATAACAGTACCGTGCCATCGCGCATCGTCACGGCCGACACTGAACCGGTCACGGTCGAGTCGCGCCATGCCTGGTTCGCTGAACATACGCCGGAACGCCGCCCGCTCTGGGTCGTGGAACAAGCGGGGCGCGTGATCGGCTGGCTGTCGTATTCGAATTTTTATGGCCGCCCGGCGTATTCCGGCACGGCCGAGCTGTCGATCTATGTCGATGCCGAGGCGCGCGGACATGGCCTCGGCCGCTACCTGCTGGCGCAGGCGATTGCGTTTGCGCCCGAGGTCAAGGTGCAGACGCTGCTGGGTTTCATTTTCGGGCATAACGAAGCCAGCCTTGGCTTGTTCGATGCTTTTGGCTTCGAGCGCTGGGCGACGATGCCGCGCGTGGCCACGCTGGACGATATTGAGCGCGACCTCATCATTGTCGGTAAAAGGGTCGCCTGAGCATGTTCATTGATTCACATTGCCATATCAATTTTCCGGAACTGGCAGAACGGCTGCCGGAGATTTTCAGCAAGATGGCGGAGAACCAGGTCACGCATGCGCTGTGCGTCTCGGTCGACCTGCCGGATTTCCCGCAGGTGCTGGCGCTGGCCGAGCAGTATCCGAATGTCTATGCTTCGGTCGGCGTGCATCCCGATTACGAAAATACGCCCGAGCCGGATGTAGCGCAGCTGGTGACGCTGGCGCAGCATCCACGCATCATCGCCATCGGTGAGACTGGCCTCGATTATTTCCGTCTGCAGGGCGATCTCGAATGGCAGCGCGAGCGCTTCCGCACGCATATCCGCGCTTCGCGCGCGACCGGCAAACCCCTGATCATCCATACCCGCGCTGCGTCGGCTGACACGATCCGCATTATGCACGAAGAAGGTGCCGGCACGGATGCCGGTGGCGCTGGCGGCGTGATGCATTGTTTTACCGAGTCGCTGGAAGTGGCGCAGGCAGCCATCGCCATGGGCTTTTATATTTCCTTTTCCGGCATCGTGACCTTCAAGAGCGCGAAAGATTTGCAAGCCGTTGCGCTTGCCGTGCCGCTGGAGAATATGCTCATCGAAACGGATTCGCCGTATCTGGCGCCCATGCCACATCGCGGCAAACGCAATGAGCCGGGTTTCGTGCGGCATGTGGCGGAATACATCGCGACGCTGAGGGGCGAACCGCTTGATCGGGTTGCGCAGCAGACGAGCGATAACTTTTTCCGTTTGTTCAAGATCGCCAGATGAAGCGCTTTGCCGGCATGGTTTTGCTGCTGGCACTGCCTTTGCTCGGCATTGCTGCAGATCGCGCGACGGAATTTTTTCGCGCCATCGAGATCGATCATGATCCCATCGTTGGTCGCCTGCTCAGACAGGGGCTGGATCCGAATCTGCTCGATGAAGTCCGCCATGAACCGGCGCTGATCCTCGCCCTGCGCGCCGATGCGCAGCGCGTTTTCACGCTGCTGCTGATGCAGGCGCCGAAGATACGCGTCGACGCGCAGGCGCCGAATGGCGATACAGCGCTGATGATCGCGGCCTATCAGGGCAAGCTCGCGGCCGTCGAAGCCTTGCTGGCGATGAAGGCGCAAGTCAACCGGCCTGGCTGGACACCGCTACATTACGCCGCAGCGGGTGGTCATACGGCAATCGTTAAATTGCTGCTGGATCAATACGCCTACATCGATGCAGCATCGCCGAATCGCACCACGCCGCTGATGATGGCCGCCCTCGATGGCCGGCTCGACAGCGTGAAGCTATTGCTGGAAGAGGGCGCCGATGCCGGGCTGCGCAATGCAGCTGGCATGAGCGCGCTGGATTGCGCACGGCAGAATAATCATCAGGCCGTGGAGGAATTGCTGCGGGCGCGGGAGCGCAAAACGCAGCGCTGATGGCGCGCATCACGCTACAAGCAGCACTGTCTGCAATGCCATGCCGTTCGCGCCACTGCCGCTGATGACGGTGCCGCGGTACAACAGCTTTCGTGTTACTGACCAATATAATCTTCTTGCGCTTGAATTTGCGCTGGCTCATGTCCGGCGATTCCGAGTGCCGCGCGGGTTTGCGCATCAATCTCGATCCAGCAGGCAACGATGGTTTTACCTTCGGAGTGTACCGGCTTGCCGGCGCGCTGCGTCCTGACCTTCATTCTTTGCAGCAGTCTTTCCACGCCGATTGGTGAAATTGTCATCAGCCTGATGGCGCCTTCTGCGGCGGCGCGAGCGACTGTCGCTGCCAGCAAGCTGTGCGTTGCCGACGCTGAGGTGCACGCGAAGCGGGAAATTTCCCATATCGTCGATGAGCAGGGCAGCGGCTGTTCTTCCGCCATTTGCGGGAAGATCACGCCAAGCAGATAAGGCCGCGAGGTCGGCAGCAAACGCGCGCAGCCGCATAGTTTGCCCTCTGCATCCAAAGCCAGCACATACAAGGTATCGGACCGGTCGAACTGGTCACGTTCTGCACCGTGGTGCGCAGTTAAAGGCCAGCCGAGCCGCTCAATGAAAATCTGATGGCGGTAGCGTGCCATGGCCGTGGCCAGCCCAGGCGGAAATTCACTGAGACGGCCCGAGATAGTCGTAATGGTCTGCATGGAGTCGGTAAAAATTCCTCTTGCCGGACAGGGATAAAAAGCTCCCAAGATTAGCATTTGAACAAGATTAATGCACGCCTCACATTGCGGC
>CANFLV010000049.1 GCA_947448025.1 Oxalobacteraceae bacterium
CAAGGAGAACCGACATGCGCGCCATCCGTTTTGTTTGTGATGCCTGTTTGCTGATGCTGTTCGTGGCCTTGCGCTGCGTTGCCGGGATGGTGCGAATTTTTCTGGGTGTGTTTCTTGTCGGTTCGCGTAAGGCAGCTGCGCGCACCAGATCTTACGATCGGATGGCGCCTGATTGACACTACTCGATGTGCTTCTTGCGCGCGCCGTCCAGTCGCACAAGTTGCACCAGCAAGGCGCCCTGAACCATCGACATGGCAACGTTGCTGCCAAACTGGAAGCCGCGCAGGGCGGCGGTTTCCATCAACTCCAGCATCTGCTGCGTCATAGCCTCGTCGCCAACTGGGCGCGCCTGCAGAATCTGCCGATTGATTTGATGGATGTGGTGGACGATTTCTTCCGGTGTCATGTTGCGTTCTGCGCAGTGAGCCTGTTTGATCAAACTATCAGCATCACTGATTTCGCGGTGGCGGTCTTTGTCCCTGCGCAGTCAAACGCATCAATCGAAGGCGACGTTATACAGCAGCGACAGCGCACTGCGCGTGCCGGCTTCGGCCTCGATCGTCAGCCTCGGCGACAGCGTGTAACGCAGCAGCAGCACACTGCCGGTGCTTTGCAGGCTTTGCTGGTAACTCAGATAAAGCCTTGAAGACACCCGCTTGCCGAGCGTGACGATGCGCTGCTGCAGATTATCCTGCGTCGTGCTGCCAATCTTGAAATCATCAAAGCCAAACGCGGTCGCCAGCTGCTTTTGCACGCCCGCGGCGGCGCCGCCCGTGAGCAGGGCGCCGGCGGCCGATTGCAAGGCGCCCATATCTGCGTTGCCGGCATTGTCGAGGCCGTGACCGAGTACCAGCCATGCCAGTCTTTCTGCATCCGGCACAGTCGGCTCGGAGACCAACGTCACGCGTGGCGCAAGGACGGTACCGCGCACGGCCACGCCGGCTTCCACCTCTTCGCCGCGGCGCATGGCGAGAATGTCGAGCGCCGGATTACTCAGGGGACCATTGAAGCGCAAGACGCCTTGTTCTATCGCGAGCTTGCGACTGTAGGCGCTGTAAGTGCTGTCGGTACCATCGGCTACGCGCACGCTGCCTTGCGCGCGCAGGGAACTGCCGGGCGCGCTGTGGAAATTGAGCTCGCCTACCAGCGTCGCGCTCAAGCCCTTGCCTTCGACTTTCACGCCCTCACCAAGATCGAGCTTCATGTTGATCTCGGTTGCCATGGGCGCGGCTGTTTTCGGATTGCTGCCAATGACGACGACATCATCCGACAGCTGCGGCATGTCTTTGGCGCCAATATCAAAATAGCCGCTGTCGGCACGCACGCTGCCGTTGACGCGGCCATGTGCTGCGGCCCAGTCAAGATCGGCCTGGCCGCTCAGTACCAGTTTGCGGTCGCTGCGGGTATAGAGCGCATAGCGTTCGGCGCGCAGCGTGATGGTGGCAGTCGGCTTCGCGGCGGCAAGGCCGATCTCACCCTTGGCGGCAATTTGTCCGGCTTCGCTGCGGAAGGCGAGATTGTTAATGTACAGTGACTCGCCACGGAACTCGCTGTCGAGTACGCCCTGGCGCAAGTCGATGCCGCTGTCACTGAGGAAGAGGCGCAAACCCTCGCCGTTGATGCGACCGGCAAATTGCGGATTGGCGAAGGTACCGGCCAGCGTGATGTCGCTCTTGAGCCGGCCTTCGCTGATCGTACCCGGCGAGAGCAGGGGGCCGAGCCATGCCAGTGAGGGGATGTCGATGCTGGCATTACCGCTGACCATGGTGCTTTCATTGAGCGTGGCGCGACTGTGCGCATCGGCCGTGGCATTAACGGCGATGCGGCCGAGCCGCTGGCCTTGCGCATTCAACCTTAGGGCAATGCCACCGGCTTGCATGCTGGCGCTCGCATCCAGCGTATTGAGGCCGAGCGCGAGCGGTGTGCCGCTGCGCAGGATGACGTCGCCACCGATGCGGCGCAGCGCAATCTGGCCGCTGAGCTGATCGGCCATTTTTACGTCCCATTCACCTTCAAGGCGCAGGTCAGTGCTCAGTGCCGGGTTCAAGCCGCCCCAGGCGAGCAGCTGCGCCAGTTCCAATTGCTGCAGCCGGCCCGTGCTACTGATGACGCGGCCTTCCCTCAGAAAGCGCGTGATCTGCAGGCGGCCGCCTTGCGCATCGAGATTGAAACCGTCGAGTTGCAGTCTTTGCGCACCCACCCCCAACGATGCTGGAGCCGCTAGCTGCGCATTGAAGCGGCCGTGCGCATCGAAGCGGCTGATTTCACCTTGCCAGTAAGGCTGCTGTTCGCGTGTCTGTTCATGCGAAAGCAATCCGCCATTGAGCTGCGTCGTCCATTGCTGGGTCTGGCCGGCTTCCTGCAAGGTCATTTGCACGCTATGGCGGGCAGTGCTGCCACTGGCTTTGGCGACGAGGCTGTCGATGCGTAATTGCGGCGTCGTCAAGCCTTCGGCGTGCAGTTCGAGCGCCAGCGGCGCGTTGGCTTGCGGTGAAAATTGCAGATGCGCCTGCAACTTTTCCAGTCGCTGTTGCGCGCTGCGCAGATCGACCATGTTCGCCTCAAGCCTGATAGCGCTAAGTAGCTCTGGCTGGCGCTGGTCCAGTGTGAGTTCGCCCCTACCTTGTGTGCTGGCGATATAGAGCGCAGCCGGCGCGGAGATTCGGCTGCCGTCCCAGCGCGCGCGCAGATGCGGCTGCTGGAAGCTGCCATTGACTGTGCCGCTCAAGCTGAAGGCGCCGCCAAAGCCGCTGCCTAGTTGCTCGAGCTTGGGCGCGCTCAATGAAAAATCCAGTGCGCTGGCACCTTCGGCCAACTCACCGCTCATCACTAATTGATTTTCACCGGCCGCCAGCAGCAAGTTCGGCACACGGATGCGGTCGGCGCGCAGCAGCGCCTGGCCATCGCCGCGCAAAGGCCGGCCTGCCAGCCGGCTATCGTCAAGGTGGAAATCGAGGTCAGCGACCAAGGCCGGCACACGTTCACCCTGCAGCTTGAAACGGCCATTGAGCACGAGCTGCGGCAGTGTCGAAAAGTGCCCGAGTTCTTTGGCGTCCAGGCCCTGCAGTTCGCCTTCGGCCGCAAAACTTTGTGTGCCATCGAGTTGCACATGGCCCTTGGCGCTCATGCGCGCGCCGGCATAGCGCAGCGTGGCGCTATCAATGGCCAGACGCGTATCGCTGAGCTGCACATGGGCATCGAGTGCCGCATCTTTTTTACCGATCGCTTCATGCAGGGACAGGGTCAGGTCTTGCTGGCCATGGTCATGGCGCAGGTCAATCTGGCCAGCCAGCGCGGTCGCCCGCAGTCGCTTATCGAGCCCGCGCAAGTCGAGCCCGTCGACCTTGAGCGCGAGCGTCAGTGCACCTTTGGCATACAGGCCTTGCCCCTGAATCTTGCCGGCTTGCGACTCTTCCTGGCCGAGCGCGACGTTGAGTTTGTCGATGGTGAGCTGATCGGCCTTCTGGCTCAGCGCGAGTTGCAGCGCATGCACGGGCACGCGCTGCTGATCCAGAGGTCCGGCGAGCCTGTTCAAAAGCGTCAATTCGCTACGGCCTTTGCCTGCCGAGCGCAAGCTGCCGCTGAGCGCGGTATGCGGCCAGTCGGGGTTCAAGGCAGACAGGTCAAGTGCCTCTGCGCGCAGGTCGGCATCGTGCAAGGGCTGTGCTGTAAAGGGCTGCAATACAGCTTTGCCATTAAGCTGCGCTGCACCCAAGGCGAATTGCAGATCGGCCGCGAATGACTGCAGCGAGCCCGCTAATTTCAACTGTCCGGTCGTCTCCAGCGTCTGCTGTTCCAGCACCGTCTTGCCGCTGCTGGCGAACTGCGCCTGCAGCGCATACGGCTGCTGTGCACCCAGCGTCAGCTGGCCGGACAGGATCGTCGACGCGCTCGCGCCGGCCTGTGCGCCACTGGCGGCAAACTGCTTGAGCTGCATGCGGTATTGCCGGCCATCGTAGGCTAGCTGCAAGTCCAAGCCACCCAGATGGATCAGATTCACCGCGCCCCAGCCTATGTCGCCGCCGTCAACATGCAGGCGATCGACTTGCAGTGTCAGCGGCAGCATCAAGGTCGCTGGCAGTACCATGGGTTCTGACTTGGCATCGATCTTCTGGATGACGCCGAGCCGGGCGGCTTGCAGGGACAGGATATGCAGTTCACCGTGCAGCAGCGCCAGCGGCCGCCAGGCTAGCTGCAAAGCGTCGATCTCGAGGCGCTGACTTTCCTGTTCAATGCGTACCCGCTCAATGTGCAGCGGACCCGCGAGACTGCCGTGTATGCCCTGCAATTTCACGCTGGTGCCCGCGATGCGCGGCAAGACAAATTGCGCGGCGCTTTCTGACGTCAACAGCCAGGCCGTCGCCGCGCAGAGCGCCAGCAAAAGGGGCAATACGATGATGGCTGCTGTACGAAGGAAGGGTTTAAAAGCCATAGCCTACCCAGAAATGCAGGCGCATTGCGCGCGTAGCCTGGCCATAGGCAAGGTCGAGGTTGACCGGGCCGATCGGGCTGCGCCAGCGACCGCCCACGCCGGTGCCTTGCCTGAACTGGAATTCATGCCAGCTGTCGGCAGCATTGCCAATATCACGGAACAGTGCCGCGCCCCATGCTGGCGTGATTTGCCAGACCAGTTCCGTGCTGAAGGCCGCCATCACGCGCCCGCCAACGATGGCACCATCCTGCTCCACACCGAGACTGTTATAGGCATAGCCACGTACGCTCTGGTCCCCGCCGGCGCGAAACAGCAAATCGCCCGGCACGGCATTACGACTGGCGCCGAGCACCTGGCCGATTTGCGCTCGCAATACGGCGTGTAGCTGATGTGACGAAGGCGAGAGCCAGTTCACGCGGCCATACACGCGCGCAAGGTTGGCTTCATTGAGCATGCCGCGCGGACCGCCTGCCAGTTCGATCGCGGCGACATAGCCGCGCGAGGGCAGGATCAGGTTATCGAGGCGGCGCTGGGTATGGCTATAGCTGGCCACGAGCGCCTGGCGATTATTCGGTTCAGTCTCGGCGATGCGCTGGCGCTCGGTGAGGTAGGACACGCCCCAGACCTGTTCATTGGTCTTGTCGGGACTGGTGATGCGCGCGTCCAGGCGCAGCCGGTCATTCGATTCATTGGCAATATCGGTTTGCGCGAGATGTGCGCCAAGACTGGGACGCCAGCCATTGTCGCGCGCCGGGAAAAACAGATCGCCGCCGAGTACCCGGGTTTGCCGGTCGAGGCGCAATTCTGATTCGAGACGCCAGTCATGCCCGAGAAAGCGCCGGTCCAGCCATTTGGCTTGCAGGCGTGCCCCGCCATCGGTCGAAAAACCGCCACCGAAGGCCAGCCGGCGTTTTTCATTTTCAGTCAGGTCGACGCGTACCGGTACATTTTGTGGCTGCGCCGTATCGACCTCGATGGTCGCAAAGGCAGTACGGAAGTAGCCGCTATCCTGCAGCCGCGCCTGTAATTCCGTCAGCTTTTCCTGCGAATAAGGCTCGCCTTCGCGGATCGGATTCAAGGCCGCGATCATGTCTGGCGAATAGCGTTGCAAGCCGATGATATTCAATTTGCCGAAGCTGAAGGCGGGGCCTGAATCGATTACGACACTGAGCATCGCAGTCTGTCGCGGCGGGTCGATCAATGCTGAACTACCGCTGATTTTTGCGGCAGGGAAATCGCGCACGAGCAAGCCACCGAGCACATTGTTCTTTGCCTCGTCCCAGTCAGCCTGGCGGAAAATATCGCCCATAGCAAGACGCCATTGCCGGCACAAACCTGTAATGCGCTCGGGATCATTTTCGATGGCGCCGGTGAAACGGATGTCGATGCCCGAGATACGCGTGGGCAGACCGCGCTCGACGATGAATTGCGCGCGCCATCTGTCACCGTCCTGACGCAAGGTCGGCGTGATCTTTGGCGAAAAATAGCCTTCCGTGCTCAGCAGCTCAGCGATTTGCCGCGGCGCGGCCGCAAACAGGCGCTGCAATTCTTCGACCGTGAGGTCACTGTCGCCCGCATGACGGCGGATATCGAGGTGTTCATTGAGCAGGTCAGTCTGCGCTTCGGCGCCGATCAGCTCGACTGTCGCGGCGAGGGGCTCGGCCTGTGCCAGCGGCATAGTTAGCAACAGCGTGCAGGCCAACAACAGTCCTTTGAGCAGGTCCGGTGTTAGCCGTCGGCCGAAAAAGCAGGGAGTGTGAGCAGGGTGGGCGACGTTCATTGTCGACATTGTAGGTGTTTATCGATACACAATCCTTGCTGTAGCGCACGCCAGAGCCTGTGTATTCGTCAGCAACAACATTGGCCACCGAATTTCCAGACGCCGGTACCCGGCATATTGGGCTGGCGCAGTCCATCTCGCCATGCCTGCTGAATTTGCGCAAACGCGGTTTCGTCGTGAACTCTTGCGTGGCAGCGCGTCTCCAATTGCCATTGCAGAATGGTCTGCAATGGATCAATCAAAGTCTGGAGAAATGCATGCGACCAAACATTCGAGTGGAAAAAACAACAAGACCATCATCATCACCGGGCATGTCCTCGCGCGCCATCACGCCCAAGGACATCACGCCCGATGACGCAAGCTGGGCCGACCGTCAGGAACGTGACATCCATGCCGAGGATTGCGAACGGCGCGAGGATGCCTTGCTCGATGACGCCATCGAACTCAGCTTTCCCGCCAGCGATCCGATCGCCGAATTGCCGCATACCGCCGGGGCCAAGCAAGTGTGCGACAGCGAAGAAGCGCTGCTCGATGCGGCAATCGAGCTGACCTTTCCTGCCAGTGATCCGGTAGCAATTTCGATTCAGCGCACGCGACTCGCCATTCTGACAGGATAAGGTGGCAAATTGATGGTGCTCAAGACCTTCCGGAAATGGCTAGTCTATGGTGATTCCACATTCAATTACCGGCTGGCGCAAACGTGCATCTTGTCGATATCACGCTGTTCTATTCTGCCCAAGGCGGCGGGGTTCGCACTTACCTTGCGGCCAAGGCGCAATGGTTGCGCCGGCATGGCGCGATTCGCCACACGGTCGTCGCACCGAAAGGCTGCATGGCCGCTGCAGATCATGCGTTTGTGACGGTGCCCAGCCTGTCGATACACAATGCGAATGGCTACCGTCTGCCGCGGTCCGTGCGGCAGACGGCACACACGCTGGCGGCATTGAAACCGGACTTGATCGAAGTCGGTGATCCTTACCAGTTTGCCTGGGCTGCCTTGCGCGTCCAGCGCAAGTTGCAAGTGCCGGTCGTGGCGTTTTTTCATTCAGCATTACATCAAGTCGTTGAAGAACGATTTGGCGCTCTGGCCGCGCGTGCCGCGCGTCGCTACACGGCGCTGCTGTATCGCCGCTTTGATCTGGTGCTGGCACCAAGCCGTTTGATGGTTGAACATTTGCGCAGCCTTGGCGTCGAGCATGTCCGGCATCAGCCGCTCGGCGTCGATACAGCGGTCTTCACGCCGGCGGTGCGCAATGCGGATTTACGCAGCAAGCTCGGCCTGCCGCCGCAAGCCCGCTTGCTGATGTACGCAGGGCGCTGTACGCGCGAGAAAAAATTGCCTTTGCTGATCGACGCCGTGCATAAGCTCGGTGCACCGTATTACCTGTTGCTGGTCGGCGGCAGCGCGGATGTCTGCACTACCGGTCGCATCGTGCGCTTGCCTTATCAGCGCGACCCGGCAGCACTGGCCGCACTGATGGCAAGTTGCGACATGCTCGTGCATCCGGGGGACCAGGAAACATTTGGCCTGGTGGTACTCGAAGCCATGGCCTGCGCACTGCCGGTGCTCGGGGTCGACGCCGGCGGCGTGCGCGAACTGGTCGATCGCGCCACCGGTTTGCTGGTGCAGCCCGGCAGTGCTGCTGCAATCGCCGAAGGTATCGTTGCAATCTATGATCAGGATCGTGCAGGAATGGGACTTCGGGCGCGGCAAAAGGTCGTGCAGAATTACGACTGGCACATCATATTTCCGCAGTTGCTGGCACAGTACGCGCGCCTCTTCGCCACGCGCCAGCAGCCGGGACTGGAAGCCGACCTGAGCCTGGCTGCTGACTGAATGCGCGCTAGCCTCGCTGCTGTTGATGCCGCAGCGCCTACTTTATGCGTGTCCCTGCATGACGTCGCGCCGGCAACATGGCGATTGTGCGAGCGATTGGTCGACAGCATACGTGGCGTGGCTGACATACCATTGACCTTCCTGATCGTGCCTGACTATCACCGCCTGCCGATGGCAGCAGCCGATACCAGTGCCTTTCGTGACCTGCTTGATGACCGTCTTGCATGTGGTGACGAGTTGGCACTGCATGGTTACAACCACCTTGACGAGGGGCCGCCTCCAGTCAGCCTGGCTGAGCGCTGTCGCCGCCGTCTGCTGACGGCAAGCGAAGGTGAATTCGCCGCGCTTGATACCGACGAAGCATGTCGTCGCTTGCACGATGGCTTGGAGTGGTTCGCCGCGCGCGGCTGGCAAGCGCGCGGATTCGTCGCCCCGGCTTGGCTGCTCAGCGCCGGTAGCTGGGAGGCGCTGCGCCGCTTTCCATTTATCTACACGACCAGTCTGCGCAATTTTTATTTGCTGCCGCAAATGCAAGTCTTGCTGTCACCCAGCCTGGTCTACAGCGCACGCAATGCCGCCGGCCGCTGGCTGTCATGTCGCTGGAATGAGGTAATGCTGCACGAGCTTGCAAACCTGCCGCTGGTTCGCTTCAGCCTGCATCCAAAAGACGCACTGTATCCCGCGCAGCTCAGGCATTTTCAAAAACTGTTAGCGCGCTTACTTGAAACACATACACCCATGACCAAGGCAGATTTTGCAAAAAAATGGTGAGTCAAAATGCATGGCATTCTGCATGCCGGTCGCAGGGCCGGTGTTGCCTTTCGGTGCTAAAGAATCTGATCAAGGCCTCCTTGATTTTTCTCACGTCGCTCTTGCCAGCAACACCTAGTCTGCAAAAGAGCAGCTTATCGGGCTGACCATCAGGATGGCATGCATGTACCGACATATCTTGTTACCGACGGATGGCTCAAGGCTGTCGCGCGAAGCGGTGACTAGTGCCGTCCTGTTCGCGCTCAATATCGGTGCGCGGATCACGGGCCTGCATGTCTTGCCGTCCACGCATCAGGAAAATCTGGATGTCTGGTTGCACCACGACCTGCATTTTCCTGAACGGCGGCAGGCGCTGTTCGAACGCATGGCACTGGATTACCTCAGCTTCATCGCCAACAGTGCATTGGCGGAGGGCGTGCCCTGCGACTGCAAGACCGTGATTGCCGATA
This sequence comes from Oxalobacteraceae bacterium, assembly GCA_947448025.1. Lineage (GTDB taxonomy): Bacteria > Pseudomonadota > Gammaproteobacteria > Burkholderiales > Burkholderiaceae_D > CANFLV01. The sequence continues at coordinate 9,270 of CANFLV010000049.1, forward strand.
GCCCGCATGAGGCGATACTCACCCAGGTCAGGCAGAGCCACTGTGACCTGATTTTCATGGCCTCGCATGGCTGGTCCGAGACAGCGGATGTCGTGATTGGCAGTGTGTCGATCAAGGTATTGAGCCGCAGCCCGGTCCCTGTTCTGATTTACCGTTCCTGAAGACTTGAGCACGAACATTGAGTCTGGCGTGCATCTGCGCATTGCCGTGATTCACGCTCATGTTGGCATTGCCGCCGCCTCCAGAATATCGTCAAGGTTTAAAAAATGAACGCCTCGCCTTTCGCTGAGGATGGTGCATTGACGACTAAAAATTAAGCACGAAAAAATAAAATTTCGTTTCATATTTTGAATGTAAAAATGACGAATAATATTTTTCAAAGGAGAGGAATTTTCCACAAAAAAGTGTAATTTTTATGCTTGTCGAGGCGGCACGACACGCGTTTTATTTCTCTTATTCATTGAACAGCTAGCTTGATATTATTAATTCGCCTGAGCGTCAAAGCGCTTCCAGACGCAAATGCAAATACAAGAATTCCAGCTGCTCAAATGAAACGGATATGCACGTGGATGCTGTCACCATTTCTGATGTGGATCAATTCCTGCAAGCGCTCAGTGATGACGCCCCATGCGGTCCCGATCTTGAATATGATCCGGCATTCCTCGCGTTTTCTCAGGCTTGTACCGTCAAGCCGGAAGCGCAGTATGGCGACACCATCACCCCTGAAGTCCCCCCCGAATGGAAAACAGTTTTAAAGCTCGCCCTGCAGTTACTGGCGCGCACGCGTGACTTGCGCTTGTGTGTGCCATTCACCCG
>CANFLV010000050.1 GCA_947448025.1 Oxalobacteraceae bacterium
GGCTGCAGGGGGAAGCGCATTACAACGGCTATGGTTCCTGCCCGCTGACGGTTGAGCGCGGCAAGATCGTGCTCGCGGAATTTTTATATGGCGGTAAAGTCGCGCCGAGCTTTCCGAAGTGGCTCATTGATGGCACCCGGCCTTCGCGTGCAGCCTGGCTGTTGAAGGAAAAGATCTTGCCGCCGCTGTACTGGAACGGCATGCTCAAAGGCCGCGAATGGCTGGCCGAGCCGGATATGGCTGACCTGAACAGTCCGCAATGAAGTCCCTGATGCGCGGGCTGCCGCGCGCGCCCATCCTCGACTGGGGGCGCCGCTATAACCGCGACATGGCCAGCGGCGATCTGGTCGCCGCCGTGATCGTGACGATCATGCTGATCCCGCAAAGCCTCGCTTATGCCTTGCTCGCCGGGCTGCCACCTGAAGTCGGTATTTACGCCAGCATTGCGCCGCTGGTCGCGTATGCGATTTTTGGCACCAGCAGCGTGCTTGCGGTCGGCCCGGTCGCGGTCGCATCCTTGATGACGGCCTCAGCGATCGGCCAGTTCGCCGTCTCGGGCTCGGTCGAATACTGGCATGCGGCGATGGTGCTGGCCTTCATGTCGGGCACGATGCTGCTCTTGCTGGGCGTCTTGCGGCTCGGGTTTTTTGCGAACTTCCTCAGCCATCCGGTCGTCTCCGGTTTCATTTCGGCGTCGGCCCTGATCATTGCGGCGAGCCAGCTCAAGACGCTGCTCGGGATCAAGGCCGAGGGGCATAATCTGTTCGAACTGCTGGCTGCGATCGCCGCGAAAATTTCACAGACCCACATGCCCACGCTGCTGCTTGGCTTGGGCGCGACCGCCTTTCTGTTCTGGGTGCGCAAGGGCCTCAAACCGCTGCTGGTGCGGCTCGGCCTCCCAGTCCGCATTGCTGACGTCATTGCCAAGACTGGACCGGTCGCAGCGATCGCCGTGACAACCTTTCTTGTGTGGCGCTTCGACTTGCACAGCGGCGGCGTGAAGATCGTCGGCACCGTGCCGCAAGGCTTGCCGCCGCTCACCCTGCCGAGCTGGAATCCGCAGCTCTGGCAGCAGCTGTTCGTGCCGGCCTTGCTCATCAGCGTGGTCGGCTTTGTCGAATCAGTGTCGGTCGGTCAGACGCTGGCAGCGAAGCGCCGACAGCGCATCGCGCCGGATCAGGAACTCGTCGCGCTCGGCGCGAGCAACATCGCTGCGGCGCTTACCGGTGGCTTTCCTGTGACGGGCGGATTTGCGCGCTCGGTCGTCAATTTCGATGCCGGCGCGCAGACGCCGGCAGCCGGCGTGTTCACGGCAATTGGCCTGATGCTGGCGTCGCTGTTCCTTACACCGGCACTGTACTACCTGCCGCAAGCCACGCTGGCCGCTACCATCATCGTTGCCGTGATGTCGCTGGTGGATCTGGGTATCCTCAAGCGTACCTGGTCTTATTCGAAGCCGGATTTCGTCGCCGCCGCCGGCACCATGCTGGCGACGCTGACCATGGGCGTAGAGACGGGACTGATGGTCGGCGTATCGATCTCCATCGGCTTGTTCCTGTTCCGCACCAGCCGTCCGCATATCGCCGTGCTGGGCTGGGTGCCGGGCACCGAGCATTTCCGCAATGTGCAAAGGCATGCGGTCGTGACGACGCCGACGGTACTCGGCTTGCGCGTCGATGAAAACCTGTATTTCGCGAATGCGCGTTATCTCGAAGACCGCGTCAATGACACGGTCGCGGCGCATCCTTTGTTACGTCACGTGGTGCTGCAATGCGCAGCCATCAGCGACATCGATGCCAGTGCGCTCGAAAGCCTGGAAGCAATCGAGCATCGTTTGCAGGCGGCCGGCATCAGCTTGCATCTGTCTGAAGTCAAAGGTCCGGTGATGGACCGCTTGCAGGCGACCGCCTTCCTGCATCATCTGAGCGGCAAGGTCTTTCTGACGCATTACCAGGCCATCGCCAGTCTCGCGCCGGAAGTCTTCCAGCAGCGTGGCAAGCCGCGCACCACCTCTCAGGCAACTTCACCTGCTGTTGTAATGGAAGGCCGGAACGCGTGAAAAAATCAGCGCGACGCATACCTTCGTGGTGCTGATCGAGCCGGCAATAATCGTCTATTTGAGATTTTTCTGCCGCGTCGCAACATCGAAATGCCTTGCGCTCAGATCGCTTATTTGATTACATGCGCAATTATTAATATATGAATTAGCAGGCTATGGATAACACTGAAAGCAAGGAAGAAATGCAGGAATTGTTCGAGGATGTCTCGAATTATTTCTTCCTCCTGTCCGAACCGACCCGCCTGAAAATCCTGCATGCGCTGTGCGACGGCGAGCGTACGGTAGGGGAGATCGTTACGGAAATCGAAGCCAGCCAGGCGAATGTGTCGCGTCAGCTCAATATTCTTTACCGCGCCAAGATTCTCGAGAGGCGCAAGGACGGCACCCAGGTATTTTATCGCGTCGATGACCAGGCCACGATTGATGTCTGCCGCACGGTGTGCACGCAGATGGCGAGCAAGATGGAGCTCAAGCATCAATCGAAAAAGAGCGCCGTTGAAAATTTCATGTCGACCGGCGGCGAATAAGCTGGATCTGTTCTTGAAAGAGGGCGTTTAATCAATATATGCATAAGTAGTTATATAGTTGTATTTGTAAAATAATTAAAATGAAGTGAGACCAGCCATATGGATAATCCGAACAAGAAGGCCGGTGCGGTTCAGCATGCGCCCGAGAATTTCGTCGACCACGCGCTCGCCGTCGCCATCGAAAAGGACGGCTTGAGCGCAGAACGACGCGGCTTCCTGCGTCGCAGCTTTCTTGCGGCCGGCGCGGCGCTGGCGGGCGGCAGCGCTCTGGCACAGACGAGCGTGAAAGCCACGTTCGAGGGCGACCCGAATATCCTGACCTTGCCCGAACATGCGCTCACGCTGGGCAAGCCGGTCGCGGCTTATCCCTATGGCGTGCCGTCGAAGTACGAAGTCAATCTGCAGCGGCGCGAATCGCCTGGCCTCACGCGCGTCTCGGCCGCATCGGTCGCATTCACGCCTTTGCAAAGCCTGTTCGGCATCATCACGCCGAGCGGCCTGCATTTCGAACGCCATCATCAGGGCTGGGTCGACATCGATCCGGCCACGCATCGCTTCATGATCAATGGCATGGTGAAAAATCCCAAGGTCTACACCATGGACGACCTGATGCGCATGCCCTCCGTATCACGTATGCATTTCATTGAATGCGGCGCCAATACCGCCATGGAGTGGGGCAATGTCGCCGTGCCGACCGTGCAGTATTCGCATGGCATGCTTAGCTGCAGTGAGTTTACGGGCGTGCCGCTGTCGGTGCTGCTGGAAGACTGCGGCTATGACAAGAAAAATGCGAAAGTCATCCTTGCCGAAGGTGGCGATGGCTCGTCCATGACGCGCACGATTTCACTGGACCGTGCACTCGACGACGTGATTGTCGCCTGGGGCATGAATGGCGAAATGCTGCGTCCGGAAAACGGCTATCCGCTGCGTTTGGTCGTGCCTGGCGTGCAGGGTGTGTCGTGGGTCAAATGGCTGCGTCGCATCGAAGTCGGCGACCAGCCTTACGCGAGTAAGGATGAAGCGATTCACTATGCCGATGCGATGCCCGACGGGACCCTGCGCCAGTACACCTCGATCCAGGAATGCAAGTCCGTGATCACGACGCCATCGGCGGGGCAGCGATTGCTCGACAAGGGCTACTACAACATCACGGGTCTCGCCTGGTCAGGGCGCGGCAAGATCAAGCGCGTCGATGTCTCCGTCGATGGCGGACGCAATTGGCGCACGGCGCGGCTGGAGTCGCCGGTGCTGACGAAATGCCTGACGCGCTTCAATATCGACTGGGTCTGGGATGGTTCGCCTGTCGTCATTCAGTCGCGCGCGATCGACGAGACCGGCTATGTCCAGCCGAAGATTAATGAGCTGCGCGCCGTGCGCGGCACGAAATCGATTTATCACAACAACGCCATCCAGTCCTGGAAAATCGATGTGTCGGGAGAGGTATCCAATGTTCAGGTCTACTAAATCCCTTTTGATGCTGTTGCTGGCCTTGGCCGGCAGCGTCGCTGCGGCGACCGATCTGGGCAATCTCGGCCGGCGCGCAACCGACAAGGAAATCGCCGCCTGGGATATCGATGTGCGTCCCGACTTCAAGGGCTTGCCCAAGGGTTCAGGCACGACCGCCAAAGGATTGCTGGTTTGGGAAAGCAAATGCGCTTCCTGCCATGGCGTGTTCGGCGAATCGAATGAAGTCTTCACGCCCATTGTCGGCGGCACCACGCCCGAGGACATCAAGCGCGGTCGGGTTGAGGCGCTCACTTCCGGCAAACAGCCGCAGAAGACCACGCTCATGAAAGTCGCGACCGTGTCCACGCTGTGGGACTACATCAATCGCGCCATGCCGTGGACGGCGCCGAAGTCGCTCACGACCGAAGAAGTGTATTCCGTGGTGGCCTACATCCTGAACATGGGGGAAATCCTGCCCGATGATTTCACGCTGTCGGACAAGAACATCGCCGATGTCCAAAAGCTTATGCCGAACCGCAATGGCATGGTCACGAACCATGGCATGTGGGATATCAAAGGCAAGCCTGATGTAAAGAGCGTCGCCTGCATGAAGGATTGTCCGGTCAGTGCCGAAATCCGCTCGACGCTGCCGGCAGTCTCGCGCAATGCCCACGGCAATATCGCGCTGCAAAACCGGACCTTTGGCGCCACGCGCGGCGTCGATACGACCAAGTCGGCGTCGACCTTGCCGCTGGTGGCCATGAATGTCGCCAATCTTGCGCCGGCGGCGCCCGTGACGGAGAACAAGGCACTGAGTCTCGCCAAGCAAAATGCCTGTGTGGTTTGCCATGGCATGACCAGCAAGATCGTTGGCCCCGGCTTTGCGGAAATCGCGGCGAAATATAAAGACCATCCCGGCGCTGTCTCGACTCTGGTCGCGAAGGTCAAGGCCGGTGGTAGCGGAGTATGGGGCGCCATCCCGATGCCATCGCATGAACACATGAAGGACGAAGATATCAAGACCCTCGTCGTCTGGATTCTGGCAGGGACGAAGTGAGGATCAGGCTGCCGAGCCCTGCGGGTCGTAGGCCAGTAATTTTCGCAGCAGAATTTTAATAACACGAGGAGAGACAAATCATGAAACAGAGTCGACGCGACATATTGCGCATTGCATCCGTGCTGGGCATGGCATTTACGGCAGGCTTGCTGAAGCCTGCCGACGTCTTTGCCGCAGAGTGGAGCCAGAAGGTCTTCGACGCGAAGAGCCTCGAAGAAGTCGTGAAAGCCCTTGGCGGCGATGCCTTTGCCGTGAGCACCGAGGTCAGCGTGACCGGCCCCGAGATCGCCGAAAATGGCGCCGTGGTACCGGTCACGATCGCCAGTAAAGCCGCCAATACGGAGTACATGGCGATCCTGGTGGAAAAGAATCCGGCCGCGATGTCGGCCAGTTTCAACATCCCGCCCGGCAGCGATCCGGCGTTCAGCACGCGCGTGAAAATGGGCGCGACTTCGAACGTGCATGTACTGGTCAAGGCCGGCGGCAAATGGCTGGTCGCGAGCAAGGAAATCAAGGTCACCCTCGGCGGCTGCGGCGGTTGATCGCCGGCGGTTTCATTCTCTTCAGATGACAGAATTTCAAAGGAAATAAAAATGGCTGATCCAATGCGTATTCGCGCCAGCATGGCAGGCGACATGGTTGAAGTAAAGATCCTCATGCGACATGACATGGAAACAGGTCAGCGCAAAGACGCGGCCGGTAAAACCGTGCCCGCGCATCACATCAAGACACTGGCCGCGAAGTGCAATGACAAGATCGTGCTTGATGCGCTGTTCGGCACATCGGTGTCGAAAGATCCCTTCCTGTCGTTCAAATTCAAGGGCGGCGCCAAGGGTGAAAAAGTCACGGTGACCTGGGTCGATACCAAGGGCGATAGCCGTACCGATGAAGGCACGATTACCTGAGTCCAGGATCTGTCTGACTTCAGCAAGGTGGCATAGATCACCTCGAATCCAACCCAAGGAGACCGCATGAAAAACCAAGGCTACGGCATCGTCGCCGCGCTCATGTTGTGCGCTGCCGCCCCGGCGATCGCGCAGACATCATCGACCGATGAAATCGCCCGTTATCGCCAGATGCTCGCCGATGGCAATCCCGCTGAATTGTGGGAAATGCGCGGCGAAGAACTGTGGAAAAAGAAGGGTGGACCCAAGGCGGTCTCGCTCGAGCAATGCGATCTTGGCAAAGGCGCGGGCCAAGTCAAGGGCGCTTATGTCGAACTGCCGCGCTACTTCAAGGATACCGGTAAGGTCATGGACCTGGAGCAGCGTCTCGCGCATTGCCGCATGACGCTGCAAGGCTTGAGCCGTGAAGACGCGCTCAAGACACCGTTCGGCTCGACCGGCAAGCAATCCGATATCGAAGCGCTGGTCGCCTTCATCACGTCCGAATCGCGCGGCATGAAGATGGCCGTCTCGACCGCGCATCCAGCCGAAGCGCGCGCTTATGAAGCGGGCAAGAAGCTGTTTTTCTATCGTGGCGGCGCGTATGACTTTGCCTGCGCCACCTGCCATGCGATTGACGGCCAGCGCATCCGTCTGCAAGAACTGCCCAACATCTTGAACAAGGCTAATGCGCAAGCCGCTTACACCACCTGGCCTGCGTATCGCGTCTCGCAAGGCGAAGTGCGCACCATGCAGCATCGCCTGTACGACTGCTTCCGGCAGCAGCGCTTTCCCGAGCCGGTGTATGCCTCGGATGCGATCACGGCAGTGACGATGTTTTTGGCAAAAAATGCCGAGGGCGGTGTCTACAACGCGCCTGCGCTGAAGCGATAAGGAGATCATGATGAAACGAATAGGCAAAATGGCAGGCGTCGCATTGGCGACGATGACGGTCGCCGGCTGCGCGAGTCTGATGGTCGAGACGGACTACGGCAAGGTTGCCCTGGACATGCTGAAAAACGACTTCGTCTCGAAGGGGCCGGCAACAGTGGAGCGTGTCGTGAATCAGGATGAAGCGCAAAAATTGTGCAGCGACTATCCGCTCGAGCGGCCCGCAGCGATTTCAGCACAAATCGAAGCCGGGCAGATGAAGACCATCAAATTGCCTGCCGATGGCAAGTTTCTCGGCAAATGGCAGGAAGGCGAAAAGATCGCCCAAAGCGGTCGCGGCATGCAGTCGTCCGACGCGGTTGGCAGCGTCAACGGCGGCAATTGCTATGCCTGCCATCAGTTGACCAAGGAGGAAATCTCCTTCGGTAATATCGGACCGTCGCTCTACCACTATGGCGAGATGCGCGGCCAGGGCGAGGCGATCCTCAATTACACCTGGGGCAAAATCTATAACGCGCAAGCCTATAACGCCTGCTCCAACATGCCACGCTTCGGCCATAACGGCGTGCTCACGGAAGCGCAGATCAAGGATGTCATGGCGCTGCTGTTGGACCCGGCGTCGCCTGTCAACAAGTAAGCACCGATGCTGGCCATGTCTGACATTTTTAAGGAAACTCGATGGGACTGAATCGCCGTGAATTTATGCAGGTCTTAGGTATTGCTGCCGCAGGCGGCATGACGCTGGATGTGCCGTCAGCAATGGCAGCGCCATCTGCTGCCGGACTGTATGACCTGCCGAATTTCGGCAATGTGCACTTCCTGCATTTTACGGATTGCCATGCACAGCTGCTGCCCATCTATTTTCGCGAACCGAATGTCAATCTTGGCGTCGGCGAAGCCTATGGCCGCATGCCGCATCTGGTCGGCGAGCAGCTCTTGAAGCAAGTTGGCCTCAAGCCCCATACGCCGCAAGCCTATGCTTTTTCGAACCTGAATTTCGAGCAGGCCGCGCACACCTACGGCAAGGTCGGCGGCTTCGCCCATCTGGCGACGCTGGTCAAGCGCATGAAGGCGACGCGTCCCGGCGCGCTGCTGCTGGATGGCGGCGATACCTGGCAGGGTTCGGCCACCGCCTTGTGGACGAATGGCCAGGATATGGTCGATGCCTGTCTCAAGCTCGGTGTCGACGTCATGACCGCGCATTGGGAAATGACGCTCGGCGACAAGCGCGTGATGCAAATCGTGGAAAAGGATTTCAAGGGCAAGGTCGATTTCGTCGCGCAGAACATCAAGACCAGCGACTTCGGCGACCAGGTGTTCAGCTCCTACGTGATGAAGGAAATGAATGGCGTACCGGTAGCGATCATCGGCCAGGCCTTTCCGTACACGCCGATCGCCAATCCGCGTTACATGATTCCCGACTGGAGCTTCGGCATCCAGGACGAAAACATGCAAAAGATGGTCGACGAAGCACGCGCCAAGGGCGCCAAGGTCGTGGTCGTGCTCTCGCATAACGGCATGGACGTCGACATCAAGATGGCCTCGCGCGTGCGCGGCATCGACGCGATCATGGGTGGCCATACGCATGACGGCATGCCGGCGCCAGTCATCGTCGACAATGCCGGCGGCAAGACGCTGGTGACGAACGCCGGCAGCAATAGCAAATTCCTCGGCGTGCTCGACTTCGATGTCCGCGGCGGCAATGTGCAGGGCTTCCAGTATCGCCTGCTGCCGGTGTTCTCGAACTTCCTGCCCGCCGATCAGGAAATGGCTGCGATGGTCAGGAACATACGTGCACCGTTTGAAGCGAAGCTCAATGAAAAACTCGCGATGACCGAAGGCACGCTCTACCGCCGCGGCAATTTCAACGGCACCTTCGACCAGCTGATCATCGATGCCCTGATGGACGTGAAAGGCGCGGACATGGCGTTTTCGCCGGGCTTCCGCTGGGGGACGTCGCTGCTGCCGAACAGTCCCATCCTGATGGAACACCTGATGGACCAGACGGCTACGACCTATTCGCACAGTACTCTGACGGAAATGACAGGTGCGACGATCAAGACCGTGATGGAAGACGTGGCCGACAATCTGTTCAATCCTGATCCTTACTACCAGCAGGGTGGCGACATGGTGCGCGTGGGCGGCATGAC
>CANFLV010000051.1 GCA_947448025.1 Oxalobacteraceae bacterium
AGAACTTTTCGATGCAACGGTCGAGCGCCTGTTTGCCGACCTCGTCACAGCCGACACCGTGCTTGCCTGCGAAGGCAGCGACTGGCCCGCGACATTGTGGACCGCACTGGCGGAATCGGGCTTTCCGCTCGCGCTTGCGCCGGAAGCGCAGGGCGGTTCCGGCGCAAGCTGGAGCGATGTCTGTGGCGTGCTGCGCCTGTGCGGTCGCTACAATCTGCCGCTGCCGCTGGCAGAAACCATGCTGGCGAACTGGCTGCTTGGCCGCTGTGGTCTCGATGCCGCGACCGACGCCGTCAGCATCGTTGCGACGGGCTCGCTGCAGCTCGCCAATGGTGTGGTGAGCGGCGTGGCGCACGACGTTCCGTGGGGGCGGCAGGTCACGCAAGTGCTCGGCATCATCGCCGCAGAGTCACCGACGCTGGTCTTGCTGCCAGTCGCGTCAGCCGTACTCGCGCCGAGCACGAATACGGCCGCCGAGCCGCGCGATACGCTCACCTTCATGGCGGTGACGCCGCTGGCGATGGCGGCTTTGCCGGCCGGTTTTTCAGCCGATGATCTGAAGCTTGGCGGCGCCATGCTGCGCTCCGCACAAATTGCCGGTGCGCTCGAAGGCGTCCTTGCAATGTCGACGGCCTATGCCGCCGATCGCGTCCAATTCGGCAAACCCATCGGCAGCTTCCAGGCGATCCAGCATCAGGTTGCGGTATTGGCCGAACATGCCGCCGCTGCCGTGATGGCGGTCGAAGCGGCGTTTGCGCAAACCGAGTCGCATTTGCCGCGCCTGCAAGTCATGGCCGCGAAGATTTGCGCATCCGAAGCCGCCGGCATTGCCGCTGGCGTGGCGCATGCGGTGCATGGCGCGATCGGCTTCACGCATGAATATCCGTTGCATCTGACAACGCGCCGCCTGTGGTCATGGCGTAGTGAATATGGCTCCGCGACCGACTGGTCGCAGCAGCTCGGTCGCGCCGTGTGCGCGGGCGGCGCGCAAGCCTTTTGGCCTGGCATCGTCAGCGGGCACTTTATGGCGCTGGATAGTGCGCGGGACAATAAGCCCGAAAATGACCTGGAGGCATCGACATCATGAAACCATTTCTGCTGCTTGAACGCGAAGACGCGATCCTCAAAGTCCGAATGGATAGCCCGGAGACGCGCAATGCCCTGTCGGATCCGGCGCAAATGCAGGAATTCGTCGACCTGTACGCAATGGTGCGCGCAGATCGTTCCATCAAGGTCGTGGTCCTGACCGGTAATGGCCCGGCGTTTTGCGCCGGCGGCAATGTCAAGGACATGCGTGAGCGCGGCGGCATCTTTGCCGGTTCGCCCTACGAAGTACGCGAGAGTTATCGCAATGGCATACAGCGCATACCGCTCTGCTTGTACGAACTCGATGTGCCGGTGATCGCGGCGATGAATGGCGCGGCAGTCGGCGCCGGTCTCGATCTGGCTTGCATGTGCGATGTGCGGCTGGCCGCCGATAGCGCGAAATTTGCAGAGAGTTTCGTCAAGCTGGGCATCGTACCCGGCGACGGCGGCGCATGGCTTTTGCCGCGCATTATCGGCATGCCCAAGGCGAGCCTGATGGCGCTGACTGGCGACACGATCGATGCAGCTACGGCGCTGGCCTGGGGCCTGGTGACGGAAGTAGTGCCGGCAGCCGAACTCGACGAAGCAGCCATGGCGATTGCGCGGCGTATGGCGGCCAATCCCTCGCATGGACTGCGTCTGACGAAGCGTTTGCTGCGCGAAGGACAGCACATGCGCCTCGACTCGCTGCTGGAACTGTCGGCGGCCTTCCAGGCGCTCGCGCATCACACCGAAGATCACATGGAGGCGGTCGCCGCCTTCACCGAAAAGCGTGCACCGAATTTCACCGGCCGCTGATCCGGCACGCCAGATAACCCTTCAGGAGAAAAAAGATGCGCAGCGTATTTCGCGAAGATCACGAGATGTTTCGGGAGATGGCCCGACGTTTTATCGACAATGAGATCGTGCCGCATTTGCACGAGTGGGAACATGCCGGCATCGTGCCGAAGGAAATCTGGCGCAAGGCGGGTGAAGTTGGCTTGCTCTGTTCGACGGTGCCGGAAGCGTATGGTGGCGCCGGCGGTGATTTCGGCCATTCTGCGGTGATGATCGAGGAACTCGCGCGCGTCAACGCCACTGCTATCGGTTTTACGACGCATTCGGAAATCGTCGCGCCCTATATCGTCGCCTATGGCACTGAAGCGCAAAAGCGGAAGTGGCTGCCGAAAATGGTATCCGGCGACATCATCGGCGTGCTCGCACTCAGTGAGCCTGGCATCGGGTCAGACTTGCGCTCGATGCGCACCACAGCGCGCCGCGAAGGCGACAGCTATGTCGTCAATGGCCAGAAGACCTTCATCACGAATGGCGGCAATGCGGACTTGATGGTCACCGCCACCAAGCTTGATCCGGCGGCCAAGGAATTGACGCTGATTTGCATTGAGACGGACAGGCCCGGTTTTGCCAAAGGCAAGCTGCTGGAAAAGATCGGCCTCAAGGGGCAGGATACCTCCGAACTGTTTTTCGATGAAGTGCATGTGCCGCTTGAAAATCGCCTTGGCGAGGAGAACAAGGGGTTTTCCTACATGACCCACCAGCTCGCCTGGGAACGTACGATTATCGGCATCCGTGCAGCGGCATCGATTGAGGCGCTGATTGAAGATACCTTGCAGTATGTGCGTGAACGCAAGGTCTTCGGCAAGACCGTATTCGATTTCCAGAACACGAAATTCAAGCTTGCCGAATGCAAGGCACAGGCGACGATGTTGCGCGTCTTTGTCGATGACTGCCTGCGCCAGGCCATGGCCGGCACGCTGTCCCCGGAAGTCGGCGCCATGTGCAAGTTGCTCGGCTCGGAAATGCAGGGCAAGGTGCTCGATGAATTACTGCAGCTGCATGGCGGTTATGGCTTCATGAGCGAGTACAAGATCAGTCGCGCCTGGGTCGATGCGCGGGTAGCGCGGATTTACGGCGGGACGTCGGAAATCATGAAGGAAATTATCGCGCGGTCTTTGTAACATCCGGGGCACACCATCCCGTGACCGGGCTGGTTGATTTATTTCGGCGTTGCTGTGGCAATGCCGAGTCGCCCGGCACTGCGCTGGGGCGCAAGGTTGCGGCGCGCACCGACGGTATTGCGCAGCAGGCCGATCGCTTCTATTTCTGCTTCCAGCCGGTCGCCCGGCTGCAGGAAGCGCCCGTCTTCGAGACCGACGCCGCACGTCGAACCGGTGAAGACCAGGTCGCCCGGACGCAGCGCCACGCGCGCGTCGAGAAAATTCAGTAATTCATCCACTGGAAAAATCATGTTCGCCGTACTGTCGCTCTGGCGTAGTTCGCCATTGATGGTTTGCGTCATGCGCAGCGCCGGCTGACCAGGTCCGCCGCAGGCGTCCAGCGTGGCGATCCACGGACCGATAGGGGCGCTGCGGTCGAGCGCTTTTTGCGTGAACAAATCGAGTGAACCAAGGGTCTTGCCCGCGTCCCGCGCACTGATGTCATTGCCTATCGTGTAGCCGAGCAGGCATTGCGTGGCTTGCGCGGTATCGGCGAGCGGCTTGCCAATGACGGCGACGAGTTCCACTTCGAAATCGAGCTGCTGCGTGACCGCCGGATACTGGATCTCGTCATCCGGATCGACGATGGCTGAATCCGGTTTGATGTAGGCGATCGTGTGCGGCGGCGCTTCGGTGCGACCGAGGCGCGTCAGGTGGGAGAGATAATTGAGACCGACGCCAAAGATCCGGCACCCGGGTTCAACTGGCGCAATGCGGCGCAGGCCAGTCATCGGCAGCGCGGTGGCAGCGAGATCGAGCGCGTCGGCTTCGCCCGTGCCGAGCATGCCCGCCCATTGCGCGAACGGCGCTAGCACGCGGCGTGCGCTAGCCGTGTCGCCATCGACCAGCGCCCAGAATCCTGTCGAGCCATCGGTCACGCGCGCCAGAATCATGCTCAGCCTTTTGCCGCAAGGACCTCGGGATCGAAGATTTCTTCCGGCGTGCGCACGCTCGGGCCGAGGATGGGACCGACCAGTTCATGACCCCAGGTCGAGAGTTTTTCCGGATTCAGTTCAAAGCCGTCGTCATGCCATGGCTCGAGTTCGGTAATGCATTCGATGGCAAAGCCGGATGGTGAGAAATGATAGAACGACATGTGCGGATCCTGCGTATGCTGACCCAGCGTCATCATCAGTGGCAGGCCGTGCTTCTTGACCAGATCATAGGTCTCGCCGACGTCGCGCACGGTGCGCACGGTCAGGCCGATATGCTGCACGCCGGCCTTGCCGGGACCGAAGCCGTAGGCAATGTCGTGACTCGTATGCTTGTTGAGCTTGGCGCGGAAAAATCCGGTCTTGCCCTTGCCGGCGCCGGCGCCATACCAGTACAAGCCCATGATGACGGTCAGGAAGTGTTCCAGTTCGGGCGTGTATTCGGGCGTGATCACGACGACATGGCCGACGCCACGTTCACCGCAGACGAAGCCGCCATGCGGGCGACCCGGCTGGAACGAGCGCGGCAGCCACTTCTGCGCATAGAACAATTCATGCTGGTAGCCGACCGGGTCGCGGAAGCGGATTAATTCCTTCACGCCGCGTTGTTCGCACAGTGCCGCGTCGCCGACCGTGACGGCAATGCCGTGCTCGCGAAAACGTGCTACTGCCGCCTGGAACTCGAGCTTGCCCTTGGCTTCCCAGCCGATGTAGGCGAGCCGATCAATTTTCCCCGGATGGAAGGCGAGGCGGTGGCGCCGGTCGTCCATGCGGAAATACAGCGAGTCTGGATCCGATTCCGGTGAGCGGCCGATTTCGAAGCCCATCACCTGCGGACCGTAGTCGCGCCATTCGTCGAGTTTGCAGGATTCGAAGCCGAGATAACCGATACCGATGATGTCCATGTTGTCTTCCTCTGTTTTTATGGGGTGCTTAGGCGGTGACTTGGGTGGCGCCTTAAACGGCGAGCAAGCCACCATCGATGACGAGATCCGACCCGGTCATGAATGCTGCTTCGTCGGAGGCCACGTAGACGGCCAGCGAGACGACTTCTTCCGGCTCGCCCGGACGGTCCTGCAAGACGCCGTCGAGCAGCGCCCGGCGTGTTACCGGGTTCTCCACGAAGGCGGCTGTGCCCGGTGTTTTGACGAAGCCGGGGCTGATGCTGACGGCGCGAATGCCGAGCGCTGCTCCTTCGACGGCGAGCTGGCGCGTGAACGACACGACCGCGCCTTTGGCGGCGCTGTGGGCGCTGATGCCGGCGACCTTGGAGCCGCCCCAGGCGGCCGTAGATGAGATATTGATGATCACGCCACCACGCACGGCGAGGTGCTTCCAGGCGTATTTCGTGGCGAAGTAAATCAAGTCGAGTTCATTGCGGATTGTGTAGTGCCAATCCTCGATCGAGAATTCGCCGACCGGGCCGAAACGCGCGGCCGAGGCATTGTTGTAGAGGATGTCGATGCGGCCATGTTCGGCCACGGCGGCTTCGATCCAGTCGCGTGCCTGTTCATGGTCGCCGAGGTCGACCGGCGCGCTGCCGAACAGGTGCAAGCCTTCCGCCTTGAGCAGCGCTGCAGTGCCAGCGTGACCCGCCGCATCCACATCGCAGCCGATGACAATGGCGCCTTCGCGGGCAAAACGCAAAGCTGCGGCACGTCCCTGACCACCACCGGTGCCGGTGATGAGGGCAATTTTTCCGCTTAGTCGATTCATGTGTCTTCCTCAATGCTGTTTGCGCAAAATGACCAGCAGGCGAGCGCCGGCAGCTGATCCTGCGACAGTGTCAATGTGATGGTGTGGACGCGCGGCGGTGTTGGCTTATTCCGCGGCGATTTCGATGCGGATTGCTTCAGCCGGGCAGGACTCCGCGCCTTCCTTGGCGGACTCTTCTAGGCCTGCAGGGACGACATCGCTTTCAAGGAAGACGATGCCGTCGGCATCGAGCTTGTAGACTTCCGGGCAAATGGTGGCGCATAGGCCGTAGCCGCAGCAACGGCTGCGGTCGATGATGACCTTGTGTATTTTTTCGGTGCTCATGAGGTGTCTCCTGTTCTAATTCACTTTGTGACCCTGGTGGATCATCTTGAGTAGATTATGCACAGAAATCAAAAAACTGTCACGTTTCTTGGCGCTTGAAGCGCAACCTAATCAGAACAGGATGTCGGCGAGCTGACCGGACAATTGATGGATCGCCGCGCCGATTTTATCCACGTCTTCGCCAACATACTGGCCGCGAAACATCACCGCCGATACGGTGAAGGCAATCGCCTTGCTGCGATCTTCGATAGGCGCAGCAATGGCCATGATACCTGCCGAAAAATAGCCATCATCGACGGCCCATCCCCGTTCGCGCGCCTGCTCAACTTGCTGGCGATACGACTCGAAATCGAGCGGGCGCGCCCAGCGCACCTTGTCGTAGGCTGCCCGTATGGCTTTGTCGTCAAGGTCGAGGCGGGCGGCAAACAGCCGGCCGCTGGCGCCCATGAGGATAGGCAGGCGCTGGCCCAGCGCCATGTCGATACGCAGGTCGCCGGGACTGGATTCCGTGCTGACGAGAACGATGCGGTCTTTGCCCATTTGACGCCAGAGCGTGACCGTCACATGGAAGCGTGCGGCGAATGCGTGCAGGAGCGGACGCACGACATCGAGTCGCTGTCCCTGCGTGACCAGATGTTCGACTAATTTCGCTAGCCCCAGGCCCGGTGTATAGGTTTTGGAGAGCGGATTGAAATCAATCATGCCCTCGCCGGCCAGCGTGCGCAGAATATTGAAACAGGTACTCTGATTAAGTGACAATTCACGCGCGATATCGGCCGCCCGCCCGGGCGTGCCGGACTCGGTCAGGTAGCGCAGGATGCTGATGGCATTGACGACCGGCTTGACCGTAATTCCAGTCGGGGCACGTCCCGGTAAGTCCTCAAGATGCCTGCTTTCCATTGTTCCGCTCCATTGAATCAGCGCGACGCCTGGAAGGCGCGCCTTGTGACTTTCTCAGAACGGCATTCTAAATTCAGAATGCTGCCGGGGCAAGGTGTCTTACCGTCGGGTCTTACAACAGCGCGGAGTGGTCAAGGCTTGTAATAGCCGACCGCGATGATATTGTCGCCCACCGCCTCGAACAAGGTATGTTTGGTTTCAGTGCGTTGCGTGAGCGGGTTTTTCCACAGATATTCCAGTTCGCCTTTGGCTTGCCGGCGCACTTGCGCCATCATGTTCTGGATGATCGGTACGCCATTCCTGTCTCGCAGGTCCAGCCCGGCCGTGCCACGCATGCGCGGCATGCCGCCATGCGCGACAAAGCGGCCGGTTTTGGCATTGATGACGAAGATATACAGATCATCCTCAATGAAGCGGCCATCGGGCTTTTCAAATTCGGCCAGGGTCTCTTGCGGTGCGGTGTTCATGGCTTGCACGGCGCGCTGGAGGAATGCACGCGCTTGCGCGGGCGTGGCGTGGGTCTGGTAATAGCCGACCGCGATGATGCGCTTGTCGACACGTTCGAAAAACGTATGCTTGCGCTGCACGGTATTGTCGACCCAGTTGGTCCAGCGATATTCGACTTCACCGCGGCCGTCCTTGCGCGCTTTTTCCAGGATCTCGGCGAAAAACGGCTTGCCGGTGACATCCTTCATCTGCGATACATTTTGACCTACCAGCGTGGTGGATGAGCCGCCGCTGCTGAGCATGACGCCATTCACGTCAAGCACATACACATACAGCTCCTTGTCGGCGAATTCGCCCTGGTGACTGAATACGGCCAGCGCCTTGTCGCCGTCAATGCGCATGCGCGCTACGGCGAGTTGCAAGAGCGACTGCGCGCGACGTGCATCGCTCGCACCGGATTGTGCCGCTACATCGGCGGCAAGAGCGGGCGTACTGGCCACTGTCAGGAGCAGGCACAGGCTTATTAGGGTTTTCTTCATCATGATCATCGCCTTGGTGTCGTGCATCTGTCGACAGCGGCAAGCCTGCCGCGTCGTAAAGTTTAGTCCTTGACCAATAACAGGCTGCCCGC
>CANFLV010000052.1 GCA_947448025.1 Oxalobacteraceae bacterium
GCCAGCCTTTGAGGCCAAGATTATCCGCAGCCAGGCGCAGCTCGTTGGGAATGGCCGAGGCGCCAGCGACGACATTGAACAGGATGTACCACTGCGTGCCGAAGACCATCAGCGGGCTGAGCCAGATCGTTGGATTGAGCTCGAGGCGCAAGATGAAAAATACCACCAGCGGAAACATCAGGTTCACCGGAAAGGCTGCCAGGAATTGCGCCAATGCCTGCACGCGCTGCGAGTATTGCGGCCGCAAGCCTATCCAGACCGCGACCGGCACCCATACCAGCGAGGCGAGTCCAATGAGCAGCATCACGCGACACAGCGTAATGACGCCCAGCCACAGCACGTGCAAGGCTTCGCTCCAGCCGACATCGCTGTGCACGAAGCGCACCAGCCAGAAGCTCGCGGCCAGCGCAGCCAGCAAGACAGCGGCATCCCATGCGCGCAGCCAGTACGGATTGGCTTCACGCGGTTCGGCTGAGGCTGCGCTAACCGCGCTGATGCTGAACCAGCCGAGCGAACGGCTCAGCCGCTTTTGCAGAGTTTCGGTGATGCGGCGCGTCCAGCGGCTGCGGCGCAGCCAGTCGAGCAGCCACGAGGTCGGCGCGGTTTCAGACTGTGATTCTTCAAAACGGAATTTGTCGGCCCAGGCCAGCAGTGGCCGGAAAAATAATTGGTCGTAGAGGATGATCCCGCTGAGCATGGCGGCGATTGCCCAGGCAATGGCGACGCCATCGCGCACTTCAATGGCCAGCGCAATGTAGGAGCCGATGCCCGGCAGCTTGATATCCTGGCCGGCGACACTGATCGCTTCGGCGGCGACCAGAAAGAACCAGCCGCCCGACATCGACATCATCATGTTCCACAGCAGGCCAGGCATCGCAAATGGCAGTTCAAGACGCCAGAAGCGCTGCCAGCCGGAGAGGCGGAACACGCGCGCCGCTTCCTGAAGTTCGATCGGGACATTGCGCATGGATTGGTACAGGCTGAAAGCCATATTCCATGCCTGCGAGGTAAAAATCGCAAAGATCGCTGCACATTCGACGCCGAGCAAATTGCCGGGAAAAAAGGCGATGAAGGGTGCGATCGCGATAGCCTGGAAGCCGAGAATAGGCACCGACTGCAAAATGTCGAGCAGCGGAATCATGACTTTTTCAGCGGCGCGGTATTTCGCGGCGACGGCGGCAAAGACAAAACTGAACAGTAGCGAAAAACCGAGCGCGGTGAACATGCGCAGCATCGTGCGCAACAGGTAATAGGGCAGATAGGCCGCGTCCAGCGAGACCGGTGTCGCCTCGCCGACGACGAAGGGCCGGCTCATTTGCATCGCGCCAAAACCGAGCGCCACGAGTAGTGCCAGCACCAGTGGCAGCAGGACCCAGTCCCAGCGATTGGGGGCGCGGCGCAATAGTGAGCGCGCATGACGCCGGTAGGTCAGTGATTCAAACATGCGGTTTCCTGGAGAGGCGCCGGATCAGGAAAAATGGGCGATGCCGGCGCGCCGTAATGGTAGACGATCAGGCATTGTTATGCGACCTTTGGCTGCATAAATAATCCTCGTCAGATCAAATGTTCTCCTTATGTCGCGAAGCCGGCGACTGGACAGCGCCCCGTAGCTGCCATCTCGCCCGCGAGCCAGGCATTGACTGCCTCCAATGCCGGCGTGACAAAGCCATAAGTGAGCAAGGCGGGTGCGGCGATATCGAGCGCCTGGAAGGGATTCCATAATGCCAGATGCAGGTCAGGCTGCCACGTGGCGCGGGCATGCGGGCCGTAACGCCGGCGCGAGGTCGAGGCGAGGATGACGAACTGTCCATCCTGCGGCAAGGCTTGCCAGTCGAACTGTTCGGCATCGGTATAGGTCACGAGGTCGACCGCATACAGGCGCGCCAGCGATGCAGCTAAGACAGCGGCCGGTACGCCCGCTTCCGAGACGCCATCGCTGACGACATCGGCGCGCACGACGAGGCGCACCTTTGCGCCGACCGCAGGCGCCTGTGGCCGGCCGAAGGTCGTGAGGCCGGCTTGCCACGCCTGCTGCATCAATAGGCGGTCTGCCGCATCGTCGTCATACCTAACAGTGGTGCATGGATAAGCCCGGGTCAAGGCCGCAAGACGTGCCAGCTTTGCGCCGACATCGGCCTGTGATAGAGAACCTGCATCGATTGCTGTGCTGATCGCGGCTAGGGTCTGTTCCTGTGCCTCGGGCGAGCCCAGCGCCATGACCATGTCAGCGCCGGCGTTCAGTGCCAGCACCGCCGCATTGCCCACGCCATAGGTGCCGGCGATGGCTTGCATGTCCATGCCATCGGTGATGATGACGCCGTTGTATTGCCATGCATCGCGCAGCATGTCCCCGAGGATGCGGCGCGATAATGTGGCCGGGAATTCTGCATCGAGCGCAGGATAGATGATGTGCGCCGTCATGATCGCCGGCGCCATGGGCGCAGCTGCGCGAAAGGACGCGAATTCCAGCGCCTCGAGCTCAGTGAGCGTCTTGTCCACTGTTGGCAGGGCCCGATGCGAATCGACATGCGTGTCGCCATGACCGGGAAAATGCTTGATGCAGCAGGCCACACCTTGCGCCAGACTGCCTTGCATCCACGCTGTTGCCAGCGCCGTCGCGCGCTGCGGGTCGGCGCCAAACGAGCGTTCGGCAATGACCGGATTATCGGGATTATTGTTCAGGTCGAGCACCGGCGCGAAGTTCCAGTTGAAGCCGAGTGAGCGGATGCCGCGCGCGACCGCAGCGCCGACCTTGCGTGCGAGTTCGACATCATCGGCCGCGCCCAGCGCCATCGCCGAGGGCGGTGCCGGCAGCCAGGTCGCGCGCACCACGGCGCCGCCTTCCTGATCGATCGCGATCAGCGCATCTGGTCCCATGACGGCACGCAGCGCGCCAGTCAAGCGCGTAAGCTGTGCCGCGTCGACCATATTCTGGCGAAACAGGCAGACGGCCCGGATCGCATTCGTGCGCAGGAATTGCGCGGTCGCGGCATCGAGTTCGGTGCAGCTCAGGCGGACCATCATTAACTGGCCGGCCAGCTGTCGTGAGTTTTGTTTTTGCAGATTCATGCTTGCTTTGAAATGGGGACGTCTGGTTCAGCTGGTCTTGGTGACTTTGCTTAAATGACGCGGATGGTCGGGATCCATGCCGCGCGCCACGGCGAGCTGCGCGGCCATGACGTAAAACGCCTGGATCGCGAGCACAGGATCGAGATCGGCGCAGGCGGCGACAGGCAGGGTCAGCTGGCGTTGCGCGATGTCGGCCGGTGCTGCCAGCAGCACGCGCGCGCCGCGCGCGCGCAAGTCGTCTGCGAGCGCGATCAGGCTGGCTTGCGCCGGGCCGCGCGTGGCCAAAATCAGTACGGGATAGCCGGTATCGATGAGCGCCATCGGACCATGGCGGATTTCCGCGCCACTGAAAGCTTCGGCCTGGATCGCCGAGGTTTCCTTGAATTTCAATGCAGCTTCCAGCGCGATCGAAAAGCTCATGCCGCGACTGATGACCATCATCTTTTGTGCCGGCGCGAGCACTTCGATGGCAGCCGACCAGTCGCATTGGCTGGCGGTGCGCAAGGCTTCCGGCAGAGCCTCGATGCCATTGAATAATTCGCTGTCATTGCCCCAATGCGCGACCAGTCGCGCACCTGCCACAAGACTGGCGATGAAGCTCTTGGTCGCGGCGACGCTCTGTTCTTTGCCTGCGTGCAGGGGCATGGTCCATTCGGCAGCCTGTGCCAGTGGCGAGGCAGCATCATTGACCAAGGCGACGGTCGTCGCACCGCCAGCGCGGAAATACTGGAGGGAGTCGACCACATCCGGACTTTGCCCTGACTGTGAAATCGCGATCGCCAGTGACTCGCGCGTGATCAGCGGGGCTTTGTTTAAAGTCAGCAGTGACATCGGCAGCGAGGCTACGATGCGCCCCAGTCGCGCCATGATCAGGTAGGCACAATAAGCGGCGGCGTGATCGGAACTGCCGCGCGCAATTGTCAGCGTCGTCGCAGGGGGCGTTTGGCGTAATTGTTTGCCGAGATCGGCGTAGCGTTCCTGATCATTGTGCAGCTGCAGGGCGACGACATCGGCGGCAGCGCAGGCTTCTTCAAGCATCCGTGAAGACAATTTTTTCTCCTTCGACGTAGACCGCTTTCAGCTGTAGATCACGGTCGAGCACGACGATGTCGGCATAGGCGCCGACAGCGAGGCGGCCGCGATCCGTGATGCCAAGGAAGTCGGCGGCATAAGTCGAGACGCGCCGTGATGCATCCGCCAGTTCGAGGCCAAGTCCGACCAGATTGCGCAGCGCCTGGTCCATCGTCAGCGTGCTGCCGGCCAGCGTGCCGTCGGCGAGACGCACGCCGCCCATGCATTTATGGACTTGCTGGCGACCGAGCATGTAAGCGCCGTCCGGCATGCCGGTCGCGGCGGTGGAATCGGTGACGCAATACAAATGCGGAATCGCGCGCAGGGCGGCCTTGATCGCGCCCGGATGCACATGCAGCAGATCCGGGATCAGCTCGGCGTACTGAGCATGCGCCAGTGCCGCGCCGGCCATGCCGGGTTTGCGATGATGGAATTCGCTCATGGCATTGAAGAGGTGCGTGAAGCCCGTCGCGCCATGCGCAAGCGCTGCCACGCCATCTTCATAGGTGCCGGCCGTGTGGCCGATCTGTACGCGCATGCCGGCTGCGCTGAGCTCGCGCACGAGCGCGAGATTGCCATCCATTTCCGGCGCGACCGTAATCAGTCGCAGTGGCGCGATCGCGTTCAGCGCCTGCACGGCAGCCAGAGACGCCTCTTGCACATAATCGGGCTGCGCGCCGAGCTTGCCGGGATTGATGTACGGGCCTTCGAGATGCACGCCGAGTATTCGCGCCGCACCCATCGTGCGGCTGTTGGGTGCGCAGGCGCGGGCAATGCCGCGTAAGGCTGCTTCCAGATCAGCCGGCGGCGCCGTCATCGTCGTGGCCAGCAAACTCGTCGTGCCATGTTGCGCATGCAGGCGCGCGATCACCTCTACGGCATCGCTGCCATCCATGATGTCGCGTCCGCCACCACCATGCACATGCAGGTCGATGAAGCCGGGCAGGATGACATCCTCGTGATGACCAAGGTCCGTGGTGACCTGGCCATCGAGTCCGAGGATGCGCTCGCCAAACCGCAGCGTGCCATGACGCCAGCCATCGGCGCCGAGTATGTTGCCGCTTAATTCAACAGTCGTGCTCACGGCTTCGGCTCCTCAAGGAAGGCATCGTCATCGACGTGGTACATGGCGGAAGATTTAACGCGCATCAGAAAGTCCTTCGAGGTGACGCTGCAGGAGGCGCAAGGCACCGGTAGTCGCATCGGCCAGCGGCGCACGCGCGCGGGCTTGTACGTCTGCCGGGAGATAGGCGCGCAAGGGCGCGGCGAGTCCGCCGCACAGCGCCAGTGGCAAACTCGCCGAAGGATCGAGCGCCGCCGCGATGGTGGCGATTTCGCGGCCAGCCTTGAGCATGAGTTCGCGCGCCAAGACGTCGTGTTCGGCATGCTGCACGACCAGTGGCGCGACGCTCGCGAATTGGGTTTGCCGCGCCTGTGCCAGCCAGTCCAGCAGGCTGGCGCGCGTGCCGCCGCAAAAGTTGACCACGGCCGCGCCAAATGCGCTCTGTGCCGCACGCCCATCGAGCATGCGTTGCGCGAGATTGATCGCATGCAGGCCGAGCCAGGCACCGCCCGCTTCGTCACTGGCAGGAAAGCCCCAGCCGCCGACTTCGCGGCGTTCGCCATCGGCAGTCCAGATTTCGCCGATGCTGCCGGTGCCGATGGCAATGACCGCGCCGGGCTGGCCGGCATGGGCGCCGAGCAGGGTGGTGAAGCCATCCGTGTCAAGTGCGATCGTGCCGAAGCCGGGGTTTGCTACCTTGAATGCAGCAGCCCATTGCCGGTTATGTACGCCGGCAAGGCCAAGTCCGATAGCCATCTCTGAAAGTGGCGGCATCGCAGTGTCCGCGGTGGCAAAGACATTGGCGAGTGCATCGAGCACCGCGTTCCAGGCGTTTTCCACGCCATTGACGAGGGCCGACGGGCCGCTGCCAGCCTTGCCTAACTCACTGCCGCCAGCGTCGGTGACACGAAGCCTGGTGCCGGTGCCGCCGCCGTCAACGCCGATCAAATACGCGTAAGGGCGGGCGTGAGCTGTTTTCAAAATGCGATCCATACGGTGAGCCAGGTTGGCTTGCACTGTACGGATGCAGAAAATGCTTGTCAATAGCTATTGACGGGGACTGAATTGCGGGAGCAAGGTCGAGCTGACGAGCCCGCCGCCAAAGTTGGACAGCGGGCCAGAGGGACCATTATTTTGCGGCGTAATTCAAATGCAGGATCCAGTAACGCGCCAGATCAGCCGCGCCTTCAGTGCCGCCAACGCTGGCCAAGACCTTGATCGCTTCCGCCTTGCGACCGGCTGCTGCGAGAGCAATGCCTTGATGCAGTTTGCCGTCTTCTGCGCGTTTGCCCAGACCTTTGGCAATGCCGCGCTCTATCAGTGCCAGGCCTTTGTCGAACTGCCCGGCCTGCACCAGCGCGAAGCCGAGATTGACGAGGGCATTGCCATCCTTGCCGGGCTTGTTGGCATCGGCTTCGCCATTGGCGATGGTTTTTAAATCGTCGGCAGCGAATTTGTTGACTTGCTCGCGCAGCTTTTGCTGAACCTTGATGTCGGCAGGTGAGCCGCTGCCCATGAGGCCGGACGCGTAGCCCTGATCGAGCACTTTCTTGGCTTCACCAGGGAAGCCGGCGGCGACCGCCAATTGCGCCATGTCGACGTATTCGTTGGCGCTGCCCATGCTGTCGGCGGCAAATTGCAGGCGATAGATGTCGAGAACCAGACGCTCGGGGAAACCCGGCTTGGTTTCAACCCGATGCAGCAGGTCCGACCAGTATTCCTTTTTCGGGTAGTAGGCGACGTACTTTTCCAGCACTTCGGTATAGCCCGGCTTGTCTTTCAAGTTAATGATGGCGCTGGCGAATAACTGCAGGGTTTCCTGTGCGGGTTTGGTGCCGGCCTTTTCTTCGGCGTCGATGATCGCGCGCAGTTCTGTCGCGGTGCGGGCGAAGTCATTATTCAGGTAGTAGGACTGGATCAACAGCATGCGCATCTGACGGTCTTCACCGGCTTCCTTCAGAAAGCGCGTGAGCCAGGTGATCGCTGCCGGATAATCCTTCATTTCGTAATAGCGCACGCCAAGCTGCTGTATGGTCTTGATCGCGTCAGCCGGCGCGAGTCGCCCCGAGGCGACCAGCGTCATGTAGGCCTTGATGGTGCCAGCCTTGTCGCCGGTGGCTTGGGCAATGGTGGCGCGCAGGGTTTCCGCATAATAGGATTCGAAGGCGGTCTTGTTGGGCATCGCATCGATTTGCGTCAGGATCGCTTGTGCCTCCGGATATTTTTTCGCGGCGAGTAATTCGGGCAAGGGCTTGGCCAGCTTGTAGATTTCAGCGCTGAGCGTATCAGCCGGCGCGGCAGCAGTCTGCGCGTGGGCGCTGGACATGCCCAGCGGCGCAAAGGTGGAGGCCGTCAGACCGAGCGCGGCAAGGACGACAGAAAGAGCAAAGGTGTGTGTGCGTTTCATGATCTTGGAAATTGACAGAGTGGCTGAAAAATAGCGGCAAAGTGCGATCTTAACATCTGCTGCCAAATGGAAAATCGGCTCCTGAAAAGGAGCCGATTTATTTTGTCGCTGACTGAAAATTAATTCAGGAATTGCTCATTGCCGACCAGGCCGATTTTCGTTACGCCCAGGCGCTGCGCCGACGCCATGACACCGGCGACGACCTTGTATTCCACCAGCTTGTTCGGACGCAGATGCACTTCCGGTTGGTTCGCGATCGCGGCCACGCCTTGCAGGCGCGCTTCGAGCGCTGCACGGTTAGGTACCGTCTCGCCATTCC
>CANFLV010000053.1 GCA_947448025.1 Oxalobacteraceae bacterium
CGGCGTCGTCGCGCTCACAAACGCCGCCGAAACTGCCTACATCCAGGGCACTGATCTGTTCACGCCGGCACAATTACGATTGACGACCATGCTCGAATACCATGCCCGGCTGTTACGTGGCGTACGGAATAAGTCCGGCAATAACAAGCTTGAGGTGCCAGCTGGCTTCGATGGCCTGTGCGATGGCAGTTATGTTCCGGTACTGCGCGGCGCATTCGAACGCGCCTACAATGCGTACCACGTAAGGATGGGCGTCGACCTGCCCGAGACCAAGGCATTTTTAATCGAAGATATGCGCCCCCACGCTCCCCCCAGTGATCAGCATATCGTGCTGTGGGAAACACTCACGCATGCGGATTCACCCAGAACAAGTCGCCCAAAATGAAACATACAGAGATGACCATGGTGCTGTTAGCCAGCACAACGATGCCTATTGCAACTGGCGCAGAGATGCCCAACGGCGTCATTGGCAATACCCTGTGTCTGAATGCGTCAGCGCCCGGCGGCGAAGACCCCTACCTCCGCATAGAACGTACTCTCGGCAAGGGCGCAGTCGAGGCGCCGAGCGATAGTCTTACTAGCCCAAGGCGCGCGCATGTCGAAGCGCGCGCTGATGATGGCGTCGTCGGCGCGCATTTCGCCATCCTGGCCATTGAACCTACTGACGTCAATCTCGATCTCGTAACTGCCGCAGCAGGCGGCGACCGCTCGCGCACCGAAATCAAGCTTGCACCCAGCGCCGGCGGCATGCAGGAAGCATTCAAGGCGCATCAAGGCGATATCTACGTCTATAGCTGGCGCTTCAGGCTCGACCCGCGCATGAAATTTTCGCCAGGCTTTACGCACATCCACCAGCTCAAGGCCTATGGCGGAAAATATTCTGCCGCGCCACTGATCACCTTCACGCCGCTGTCGAACGGTCAAATGGAAGTACGCCACGTCGGCGACGCCAAACAGGATTCAAGCAGCGCGACAGTCATCGGCAGCATGGCGCTCGATGGCCTGGCCGGGCAATGGCTGGATGTGCGCGAACAAATCAGCTACGCCAATACTGGTGGCCGCTACCAGCTCGATGTGCGCGACCAGACGGGGAAATCCGTATTGGCGATCGATCAGAATGGACTGCAGATGTGGCGCACGGGAGCCGACCATATTCGGCCCAAGTGGGGTATCTACCGCAAGCATCATGCGGCGCTGAATCAGTACAGCGACGACTTTGTGTACTTTGCCAATATTGGCATCACGCGCGGTAGCGTCGCGGATTCAAGTTGCAGGTAAGCGCTGGTTCAGCATCCTATTTGATGATGTCAAATCGAAACCGTGTCAAGGAATGAAAAACCATGCCCGGCCGCAGTTCAGTAGACGGGAAATGGGCATGATTCGGACTGTCCGGCAAATGCTGGGTCTCGAATGCAAAGCCGTCATGGCGACCATAGGCGCGTCCCTCGCTGCCGACTTCACTGCCGTCAAAGCCATTTCCGCTATTGAACTGCACTGAGGGTTCTGTCGTGAAAATTTGCAAGCGTCGACCACTGAGCGTCTCATCGATTTGTGCCACCAAGGTCAGGCGGCCGGCAGATGGCGCGAACACCAAACTATGATCATAGCCGGCAGGCTCGCCCAGTATGGCCACATCGTTTGCATCAGTTGAAGCGAGCCGCGATTGCAGGCCTGCAGGATGTCGAAAATCCAGCGGTGTGCCGGCAACGCCAAGCAGCGCGCCAGTAGGAACACGCTTGGCATCCGTCACCGCATAGCGCTCGGCCATGATCTGAAAGCGATGTGTCGCCAGTCCGGTAGCACCTGCACCGGCCAGATTGAAATAAGCATGATTCGTCAGATTTACTACCGTAGGCGCGTCGGTGCGCGCGGTATATTCAATCGAAAACTCATTGCGCTGGCGTAGCAGGCGATAAGTGACGCTGACATCAAGCGTGCCGGGAAAATGCTGATCGCCGTCGGGACTGCGAAGATGGAATACCGCGCCGATAGATGCTGCGTCAGAAAAATCCTCCCGCCGCCACAGCCGCCGGTCATAGCCATCCGGATCGCCATGCAGCGCGACGCCTCTTGCGTTCGGTGTCAATGCGATCTCGCTGCCATCGAGCGTAAAGCGCGCATTGGCGATGCGTCCGGCATAACGCCCCATCACGGCGGCATAGCGACGCTGATTTTTTTCATAGGCAGCGAGATCCGGCAGACTCAATACAATGTTACGCGCTATGCCGTGACGATCCGGTACTTCCAGCGCCACGATCGTCGCGCCATAATCGATGGCGGAAAAGCGCATGCCACGATCGTTCGCAAAGCGCACGCGCTGAACCAGATCGCCGTCACGCGTACGGCCCCAGGGTTCAACCTGCGTCGTGGCGGCCACAGCGACTTGTGTGCACAATAGCAGGCAGGCCGCAATGAACGACTGATGCACGGGCTTAATCCGCGAAGCGTGTTTCAGCCAAACCACGCACGCCCGGCCGCAGCATCAGTACGGCACCGGCCCATGTATCACTCTCGGGGATGCCGGCGCTAATCGAGGTGACCAGCAAGGTGTCCAGTTCAGGTCCGCCGAAACTGCACATCGATGGCTTCGTCATTGGCAAATCGATACGCCGGTCCAGCCGTCCGTCCGGCGTAAAGCGCAAGATGCAGCCGGCGTCATTACCGCAAATCCAATAGCAGCCATCGCTGTCGACAGCCGCACCGTCGGGCCGGCCGGGATGCGCATTCATGTCCACAAACAGGCGCTGCCCGCTCGGCATGCCGCTGTCGGTATCGTAATCAAATGCCCAGATCAATTGCCGCGTACCGTGCGAGTCGGACAGGTACATGGTGCGTCCGTCCGGCGACCAGGCAAGACCGTTTTGGACGATCAGGTCGGAGACCACGGGCGCGGACAATCCCTGCTCCATCGTATAGCGATACAAATGCCCTGCCGGGCGCGCTGCCGCCATATCCATCACCATCGTGCCGCTCCAGAAGCGTCCCTGGCGGTCACAGCGACCATCATTGAAGCGCATGCCGGGCCCGAGTTCCGCCGGACTCGCCAGTCGCTGCTCTTGCGCTGCTTCTGCATCGCCCAGTACCAGGCTGAAGATGCCGCTTTCCATGCCGGCGATCAGCCCGCCGCTGCGCTTCTCCGCAAGGCAGGCGACCATCTCCGAGGTCGTCCAGTGACGTAATTGACCGGACGCGGGATCGAGACGCCAGATGGTCCTGGCCACAATATCCACCCAATACCAGGCAGCATCTGCGCTACTCCACAGCGGACTTTCCCCGACGGTGCAACGCAGGTCGCTGACCCGTTCAATCTGCGACGACTGCGCGCCGGTATTCATCATCGACATAAATTTAAAGATCCGTAATGATTTTATATTTTGGCACCAAGGTCTTCATGACCGTCCATGCGACCAGATAAGCCAGCGCACAGATCGCGAACATGATGGCATAACCCGTTTGAATCTGGCCCAGCGCGCCATAGTAATCAAACAGCCAGCCGCCCAATTTCGAGACCAGCACGCCCCCCATGCCACCGGCCATGCCGCCGATACCGACTATGGAGGCTACCGACTTCTTCGGGAACATGTCCGACACGGTCGTGAACAGATTTGCGGACCAGGCCTGATGTGCCGATGCACCCACGCCGATCAGCAGCACTGGAATCCAGAAACTGATATAGCCCAGGGGCTGCGCCAACAATACCACCAGCGGGAACAGGGCAATCACGAACATCGCCTTCATCCGTCCGTCATACGGCAAATGCCCCTTGTTGATGAAATAGGTCGGGAACCAGCCGCCACCAATACTGCCGATCATCGTCATGCTGTACAAAACGGCCAGGGGCAAGGCGATGTCGGTCTTTTGCATGCCATACTGGACCGACAGATATTTCGGCAGCCAGAACAGGAAGAACCACCAGACGCCATCGGTCATGAATTTGCCAAAGGCGAAGGCCCAGGTCTGCCGATAGCCGAGTAACTTGAACCAGGACGTCGACTTGCCATCCTCAGCGCTTGTAACATTGTGAACCTGATCATCTGCCTGGATATAAGCCAATTCGGCGGGATCCATGCGCGTCTGCTTTTCCGGTGTCTCGTATAACACCAGCCAAAAAATCATCCACAAAAAGCCGACTGCGCCAATAATGATGAAGGCCGCTTTCCAACCCCATTGCGCGGCAATCCATGGCACCGTCAATGGTGCAAGAATGGCGCCCACATTCGCGCCGGAATTGAAAATGCCGGTCGCAAATGAACGTTCTCGCTTTGGAAAATATTCTGCCGTCGCCTTGATCGCCGCCGGAAAATTACCCGCCTCGCCGATCGCCAGCACTGCACGGGACAGCATGAAACCAATGATCGACACCGGGACTGCTGCCAGGCCAAGGCTGGTCAGCATGCTGCCCACACCCTCGCCCATCGGCACAGAAAACGCATGCATGATCGCGCCAATCGACCAAACTGTAATAGCCAACACAAAGGCCACCTTGGTGCCTATCCTGTCGATCACCCGCCCGACCAGCAACATCGAAATCGCGTACACAAACTGGAACACGGCAGTGATGTTGGCGTAATCGCTATTGGTCCACGAAAATTCCTTGGACAAGTCCGGCGCCAGCAGGCTCAATACCTGACGATCGAGGTAATTGACCGTCGTGGCGAAGAACAGCAGCGCACAAATTGTCCATCTGAACTTGCCGATCTTTTGCGGGTTCATAGTGTCTCGTTTCTATGATGATATTTTTATTAGGAGAGCGCCACGCCTGCCATGTACCTGGCAGTAAATGGCGCCCTATGCTTGCCCGGCAAGATCAGCCAGGAAGATGCAATTCACCATCGACAATGCGGGCCAGGTGCAGTGGATTGTCATTCGCCAGCGCGTCAGGCAACAGTGCTGCAGGTATAGCCTGATAACAGACCGGCCGCAGGAAGCGATCAATGGCGCTCGCCCCCACGGAAGTCGTGCGGCTATCCGAAGTGGACGGGAAAGGACCGCCATGTACCATGGCATGCGCGACTTCGACGCCCGTCGGAAAACCATTGAAGAGAATACGACCCGCCTTGCGTTCCAGCGTCGGCATCAGCATCGTCGCCAGTCCACCATCGGCGGCCAGAGCTTGCACTGTTACTGTCAGCTGGCCTTCGACTTGTTGAGCGATACGCAGCATTTGTTGCGCATCACGGCAGCGGATCACGAGGGACGCGGGACCGAAAATTTCATCCTGCAGCGCTGGCGTGGACAGGAAGGTATCGCCATCACAGGAAGCCAGCACGGCTTGTGCCGCGCAGCCGCCAACACGACTCTGACCCTGCGCCTGCACCGTCACTCCGGCAATGGCGGATAGCTTCGCCACGCCTTCCACGTAGGCCTTGTGAATACCCGGCGTGAGCATGGTCGCGGCGGCCTTGGCTTGTAATGCAAGGCTGGCGGCATCTATGAAGTTTTGCAAGGACTCGTCGTCGAGCGCAATCACGAGACCCGGATTAGTACAGAATTGTCCGGCACCCAGGGTCAATGAATCAACATAGCCTTGTGCCAGGCCTGCTGCATTGGCGGCCAGTGCCGCAGGCAGTACGAACATCGGATTAATGCTGCTCATTTCGGCATAGACCGGGATCGGTTCATGACGCTGTGCTGCCGCGCGTACCAGCGCCAGACCACCTTGACGTGAACCGGTAAAACCGACAGCCTTGATTGCCGGATGACTGACAAGATCATGGCCAATTTTCCGGCCTTCGCCGATCAGCATCGAGAACACACCTTCTGGCAAGGCACAGTCCGCGACGGCCTTCTGGATCACTCTGGCGACCAACTCGGAAGTACCCAGATGCGCGCCATGCGCCTTGACGACCACGGGACATCCAGCGGCCAAGGCCGAGGCGGTATCGCCGCCTGCAACAGAAAACGCCAAAGGGAAATTACTGGCGCCAAAGACCGCGACCGGACCGAGCGCAATTTTACGCAGTCGCAGGTCTGGCCGTGGCGGCACGCGATCCGGCAATGCCGCATCCAGCGTCACGCCCAGCCAATGACCATCCCGCACGACCTTGGCGAACAGCCGCAACTGCGTGACGGTGCGCCCGCGCTCGCCTTCGAGGCGCGCCTGTGGCAGGCCGGACTCGACCATCGCACGCTCGATCAATGCCGGGCCCAGATCGAGGATGCCGGTAGCGATCGTTTCGAGAAAATGAGCGCGTTGCTGCAGCGTCGTCTCACGGTAAGTATCAAATGCCAGTTCAGCCAGCGCGCAAGCACGATCAACTTCCGCTTCCGTGGCCAGTCCGAAGTCTGGCGTGAGCTCGGTATTATGTGCAGGATCGATCGCCTTGACCGTGCCGGCCGTGCCCCATACGCTCGATTGCCCGATGATCATTTCGCCGGTAATTTTCATACTAGATTCCTGTCTTTGTGCAGCTCGTGCTGCGATTATTCAGACCCATGCAAGGGCAAAGCTTATTGCGGACCTTGCGCCAGAATCAGCGCATGCAGCTTGTCACATTCTGCTTGCGTCAAATCCGTCAGCGGTGCGCGCACCGGCCCCGCATCGTGACCCACCAGACGGGCACCAGCCTTAATCATACTGACGGCATAACCGGCCTTGCTATTGCGAATTTCCAGCAGCGGCAAAAAGAAATCATCGATCAAGCGATTCATCGTGGCGTGATCGTCCTTGGCCACGGCGTGATAAAAATCCATCGCCAGTTTTGGCATGAAGTTGAACACTGCCGATGAATACACCGGAACGCCGAGCGCCTTGTAGGCTGCCGCGTAGACTTCAGCGGTCGGCAGGCCGCCCAGATAGCTGAAACGGTCGCCCATGCGACGCCAGATCGAGACCATCAATTCGATGTCGCCAATACCGTCCTTGAAGCCGATCAGATTTGGACAACGCGCTGCCAGCTTTTCCAGCGAATCCGGCGTGAGGCGGCAAACATTGCGGTTATAGACGATCACGCCACAGTCGACCGAATTACAGACCTGCTCGACATGCGCGACCAGACCATCCTGGCTGGCTTCGGTCAGGTAGTGCGGCAGCAGCAAAACACCTTGCGCACCGAGACGCTCGGCCTCTTGCGCAAAGGCGATCGCACTGCGCGTCGCACCGCCAGCGCCAGCCAAAATTGGCACCTTGCCATGGCAGGTATCTACGGCGGTACGAATCACATCGGAATATTCATTGTGCGTAAGCGAAAAAAACTCGCC
Source organism: Oxalobacteraceae bacterium (assembly GCA_947448025.1). GTDB lineage: Bacteria > Pseudomonadota > Gammaproteobacteria > Burkholderiales > Burkholderiaceae_D > CANFLV01. The sequence continues at coordinate 7,201 of CANFLV010000053.1, forward strand.
GGTGCCGCCCGCCGCGAACAATGCTGTCGCACCATAAGGTGCAAGCCACTCGAGGCGCTCGGCATAGGTATCGGCGCGGAAATTACCAGCCGCGTCGAAATCCGTGATCGGAAATGACAGCAGACCGGACGATAAAACTTGTTTGAGTTCTAGAGGATGCATGGAATCTCCAAAGGGTAGTCAGGCAACTGCCAGGCCTGTAAAAAATCATGGTTAAAATAAGTGATACGTTATCGTACAACCTTAAATGATGTATGGCAAGAACGAATCATCGATACCGAACTTAGGTCTCATCCGGACGTTCAGGACAACACCTTCAGGATTTGCCATTACAACAGCGACGGCTTTTTATGAGTGCATGAGCACGCAGCGTGTAAGGACGAATGCCCAGTCTTTTGCTAGCGACGCAGGCCGGACGATGGTGGGCGTCGCGCGCATTCATCAATTCAGGAATTGCTCATTGCCGACCAGGCCAATTTTCGTTACGCCCAGGCGCTGCGCCGAAGCCATCACCATGGCGACGACCTTGTATTCCACCAACTTGTTCGGACGCAGATGCACTTCCGGCTGGTTCGCGATCGCGGCCACGCCTTGCAGGCGCGCTTCGAGCGCTGCACGGTTAGGCACGGTCTCGCCATTCCAGAATATCGTGCCGTCGAAATCGACATCGATACGCACGACTTCCGGCTTCACATTCGATGGCGGCGGGGTACCGACCGGCATGTTCA
>CANFLV010000054.1 GCA_947448025.1 Oxalobacteraceae bacterium
AACAGTTTGCGCAAGGCTTGCGCTGCGTCAGCCGTGCCGACGACGGCGACCTGTGGATGAAATTGTCCGCACTGCGCGGCTAATTCTTCGACGCGGCTGTGAGCCGACAAGGCATAGACGGCATAACGCTCAGGATGGCGCGCGATCACATCCAGCGTCGAGACACCGATGGATCCTGTCGCGCCGAGGATGGTAATGTTTTGCATGAGTTAGGATCTAAAACAGGGAGTCGACCAGCACTGCGAATGGCAGCGCCGGGATCAGCGCATCGATGCGGTCAAGTACACCACCGTGGCCGGGCAAGAGATTACTGCTGTCTTTCATTTCAGCGCGACGCTTGAGCTGCGACTCAAACAGATCACCAATGACGCTGAGGATGACGATAAGCGTCATCACGCCGAGAAAGCCGGCCCAGCCGAATCGGCCTTGCAGGTGCGCGGCGAAGGTATCATTCAAGGCCGGCACAAAGACCGTCAGGCCAGCCAGCAGCAGCACGGCGATCCAGCCGCCGATGGCGCCTTCCCAGGATTTGCCGGGTGAGATGGACGGTGCGAGCTTGCGTTTGCCGAAAGCCTTGCCGGCAAAATAAGCACCGATGTCGGCGATCCATACCAGCGCCATGACCGAAAACAGATACAACGGCGAATGGCGGAACAGCGCCAGTATCGCGAAGAAGCAGCCCAGCAGTGCGATGCCGTAAATGCCCGTCAACAGGCGGCTACCGAGCGCGCCCTTCACCGGCAAGCCCAGCGCCAGCGAGGGTCCGAGGCGCACGATCCAGATCAGGGTACACAGGCTGAACAACAAGGTCGTGTTGATCGGCTTTTGCGACAGCGCGATATACAGGAAGACGGCCGTCCAGATGCCTGCGCCGAACAGTGCTCGCTGATTGCCGAACAGGCGCAAGGCTTCCCAGGAAGCGGCACCAAAGAACAAGGCAGCCGCCAGAACGACCGCAATATAAGAGTTTGAAGCCAGCAGCGCGAGTAACAGTAACAGTAAGACGACGGCCGTAATCACGCGGGTCTTCAGCATCAGGAAGCTTTCTTTTGATCGGCGATTTGCGCACTGGTGCGGCCGAAACGACGTTCGCGCTGGTAGTAGGAATCGATTGCCAGGTCGAGTGCGGCAGCGTCGAAATCTGGCCAGTAAGTTTCAGTAAAATACAGTTCGGTATACGCGAGCTGCCACAACAGAAAATTGGAAATACGCTCTTCACCGCCAGTGCGGATGAACAGGTCAGGCTCGGGTGCGTAGGCCATCGCCAGATGCGGCGCGAGCTGGTCTTCTGTGAAGTCGGTACAGCCGGGGTTGGCTGCGACCATTTTGCCGGTGGCCTGCATGATGTCCCAGCGGCCGCCGTAATTGGCGCAGATCGTGACCACGAGACGTGTATTGCCAGCGGTCTTGCGCTCGGCATCAACGATCATTTTTTGCAAGCCAGCGTCAAAGCGACTCAGGTCGCCGACCACGCGCAGGCGTATGCCATTGGCGTGCATCTTGCTGACTTCGCGCTCCAGCGCCGTCATGAACAGGCGCATCAGCAGCGATACCTCTTCGGCCGGACGGCGCCAGTTTTCCGAGCTGAAGGCGAACAGGGTCAGGTACTCGACATGACGCTCGATACAGGCTTCTACCATGCCACGCACAGCCTCGACACCTTTAACGTGTCCGGCGACGCGCGGCAAATACCGCTTGGTCGCCCAACGACCATTACCATCCATGATCAACGCGATGTGTCGCGGCGCCGCAGGCAATGCAGGAACCGCTTTGGTTGAACTTGTATGTGTCATGGCAGGTCTTGGGCTGTGAGTGATTGACGGTGCAAAGTCAACGTCAGGTCAAACGGTCAGGACTTCCTTCTCTTTGTCAGTCAGCAGCTTGTCGACCTCGAGGACGAATTTGTCTGTCAATTTTTGAACATCATCCTGCGCACGACGCTCGTCATCTTCCGAGCAAGCTTTATCCTTCAACAGCTTTTTGAGGGACTCATTGGCATCGCGACGGATATTGCGAATCGCGATTTTGGCATCTTCGCCTTCGGTCTTGACCAGCTTGACCATTTCCTTGCGACGCTCTTCGGTCAGCGGCGGCGTCGGCACGCGGATGATGTCACCCTGGGTGGCAGGATTCAGACCGAGGTCGGCTTCACGGATTGCCTTTTCGATGACCGCGACCATTTTCTTTTCAAACGGCTGCACGCCAATCGTACGCGCATCGATCAGGTTCACGTTCGCGACCTGGCTCAAGGCAGTCGGATTGCCATAGTATTCAACCATGACGTGATCCAGGATGCCAGGGTGGGCACGACCGGTACGCACTTTGGCCAGATCGGCTTTCAGTGTTTCGATCGATTTTTGCATACGCTGGTCGGCGCTCTTCTTCACTTCAACGACGGACATTTTCTTCTCCTGTATTCCTGAAATGCAGCCTGTGGCTATGATATTTAAACGTGTACCAGTGTACCTTCGTCCTCGCCCATGATCACGCGTTTTAGCGCACCCGGCTTAACGATGGAGAATACCTTGATTGGCAGCTTCTGGTCGCGGCACAGTGCGAACGCAGTCGCATCCATCACCTGAAGGCGTTTGCTGATGGCTTCGTCAAACGAGATCGTCGAATAACGCGTCGCAGTCGGATCGAGTTTCGGATCGGCGCTATAGACGCCATCGACTTTGGTGGCTTTCAGTACGATCTGCGCGCCGATTTCCGAGCCGCGCAAGGCAGCGGCAGTATCGGTCGTGAAGAAGGGATTACCGGTACCAGCAGCGAACACGACGATCTTGCCTTCTTCCAGATACTGCAGCGCTTTCGGGCGTACGTAAGGCTCAACCACCTGCTCAATCGAGATCGCCGACATCACGCGCGCGACGATACCCGCCTGACGCATGGCATCCGCCAGCGCCAGTGAATTCATCACGGTCGCCAGCATGCCCATGTAATCGGCCGTTGCACGGTCCATGCCCTGCGCACCTGGTGCGACACCGCGGAAGATATTACCACCACCGATAACGATCGCCAATTCGACACCGAGTTTCGCGACTTCGGAAACATCCGCGACCATGGCATCGATGGTCGCACGATTGATGCCGTATGCATCATCGCCCATCAAGGCTTCGCCGGAAAGTTTTAAGAGGACACGCTTATAGGCTGGTTTGGTCATGAACTTCTGCTCCTGGTGATGACATTGCTATTCTGATGGATCTTGCTATGGCCGACACTACCTTATGGGCGGTATCGCGCCAGTATTTCAGCAAAGGCGCGCCCACGCGCACCTCTGCCTGATTGGCCAGGCCAGTTCAGGCCCGCCCAAAAAAACGGGCCTTTCGGCCCGCTTCATACTCTTACGCCTGTTTTGCTGCTGCGACTTGCGCCGCGACCTCTGCTGCAAAATCATCCTGCTTTTTCTCGATGCCTTCGCCGACCACAAACATCGTGAACGCCTTGACCGTAGTCGCAGTTGCTTTCAGCATCTGCTCAACAGTCTGCTTGTCATTCTTGACGAAAGACTGATTCAGCAGCGAGACTTCTTTCAGGAACTTCTGTACAGAACCATCGATACGCTTGGCGACGATTTCAGCTGACTGCGCTGCTTTGCCTTCGGCGACAGCCTTGGTCGCATCTTCGGCGGCCTTGAGCGAAGCGACTGACCGCTCTTTTTCGATCAGATCAGCAGGTACCTGATCCGCTGACAGCGAGACTGGCTTCATCGCAGCAATGTGCATGGCCACGTCTTTACCGACTTGTTCATCAGCGCCGTCAAATTCAACCAGCACGCCGATACGGGTGCCGTGCAAATACGATGCAACTTTGGCAGTCGATTCAAAACGCTCGAAACGGCGGATCGACATGTTCTCGCCGATCTTGCCGATCAAGGCAGCGCGGACTTCGTCAACAGTCTTGCCGTCCAGCGGCAGTGCCAGCAAGGCAGCGACGTCAGCAGGGTTGTGTTCAGCGACGAGCTTGACGCAGGTATTGGCCAGGGCGATGAAGTCATCATTCTTGGTCACAAAGTCAGTTTCGCAATTGATCTCGATCAAAGCACCGATGCCGCCAGAAATGTAACTGGCAACGACGCCTTCAGCCGTGATACGCGAAGCCGCTTTCGATGCCTTGCCACCCAGTTTAACGCGCAGCAGTTCTTCTGCCTTGTCCATGTCGCCACCGGCTTCGGTCAGCGCTTTTTTGCATTCCATCATAGGCGCGTCAGTCTTCGCGCGCAGTGCGCCTACCATTGCTGCAGTAATTGCTGTCATATTATTCCTCTGTTAGCTAATCAATGTGCGCCCTATCGGACGCCACACATCAAAATTGGTTCAAAGCAAATCAATTTGCGCTCGAAAAAAAGGGGCGAACTGTTGTTGCCCCTTTTTTTGTCGCCTGCATCAGCGCGCCGAAGTTTTACTCTGGCTAGCCTCGCAGGCATTCGGCTTATGCCTGTTCGCTGACCTCAACGAATTCGTCGCCGCCGGCCTTGACCGCTTCGACCAGATCGTTCGTCGCGCTTGCACGGCCTTCGAGGATTGCATCAGCAACGCCACGGGCGTACAACATGATCGCTTTGGACGAGTCATCATTACCTGGAATGATGTAAGTCACGCCTTCTGGCGAGTGGTTCGTATCGACCACGCCGATGACTGGAATACCAAGCTTGGCGGCTTCAGTGATCGCGCCTTTATGGTAGCCAACATCAACGACGAAAATCGCGTCAGGTACGCCGCCCATGTCCTTGATGCCGCCGATAGCTTTTTGCAGCTTGATCATTTCGCGCGAAAACATCAGCGCTTCCTTTTTCGACAGCTTCTCGACGGAACCGTCAGCGATCTGTGCTTCCATGTCTTTCAAGCGCTTGATCGATGTCTTGATCGTCTTGAAGTTGGTCAGCATACCGCCGAGCCAGCGCTGATCAACGAAAGGCATGCCGGCGCGTTGCGCTTCTGCAGCCATGATTTCGCGTGCTTGACGCTTGGTGCCGACCATCAGGATCGTGCCGCGGTTCGACGACAGCTGTTTGATGTACTTCATCGCCTCCTGGTACATGCCCAGGGTCTTTTCGAGGTTGACGATATGGATTTTGTTGCGATGACCGAAAATAAACGGAGCCATCTTTGGGTTCCAGAAGCGGGTTTGGTGGCCAAAATGGACACCGGCTTCCAGCATTTCGCGCATTGTTACGGACATTTGAATCTCCAGGGTTAGTTCTTGAATCTGTCCAGTCACCGCTGCGGCATTACCGCATTAGCACCCTTGTCGGGCAGATTCGCGATTTACAAAAGTTGTCTGACTTGAAAGGGATTCCAAGCAGCCCAAGATTCTAACCCGAAAGCGCTTCGCGTTTCAAGTCCGACATGCAGTCTATGCGAGCGCATCGCAGGTTGGTCGACTATAATTCGCTCTTGTCTTACTCAAAACACGCTGCCCTGCAGCGCATACCGGCACTCCCTATGGCTAATATCTCAATCAAGACCGCTGCAGACATCGAAGGCATGCGCCTTGCCGGACGTCTCGCGTCCGAAGTGCTCGACTACATTACACCCTTCGTTAAAATTGGCGTGACCACAGGCGAAATCGATCGTCTCTGCCATGAATACATGACGAACGTACAAGACACGATTCCGGCGCCGCTGAATTACTGCCCGCCCGGTTACACGCCTTATCCAAAAGCGATCTGCACCTCCGTCAACGATGTCGTCTGCCACGGCATCCCCGGCGACAAGGTGCTCAAGTCCGGCGACGTGGTCAACCTCGACATTACTGTAATTAAGAATGGCTACCACGGTGACACGAGCCGCATGTTCTTCGTCGGTGAGCCATCCATTCTGGCAAAGCGGCTCTCAGAGATCACGTATGAATGCATGTGGCTGGGCATAGACAAGATCAAACCCGGCGCGCATCTCGGCGATATCGGTCACGTCATCCAGCAGCATGCCGAAAAAGCCGGCTATAGCGTCGTGCGCGAATTCTGCGGCCATGGCATCGGCAAGGTCTTCCACGAAGAGCCCCAAGTCTTGCATTACGGTCGTCCAGGTACGCTCGAAAAACTCGTGGCCGGCATGATCTTTACAGTCGAGCCGATGATCAATGCAGGCAAACGCGACATCCGCGAAATGGGTGATGGCTGGACCATCAAGACCAAGGATCGCAGTCTCTCGGCGCAGTGGGAACATACGGTACTGGTGACGGAAACTGGCTACGAAGTGCTGACTACTTCGGCCGGTGCGCCAGGCATGCCTGCCAGCCTGAAGAAAAGTACAGCCAGCGTCAATCCGTGATCATGGCCACATTTGCGCTCTCACTTAAAGAGCAGTTGAAGACCGCGCGGCAGGAACTTATCGCAGCCTACCAGCTCGAGAGCAAGCCAGAACTGCTACTGACCAGTCTGCGCAAGAGCGTCGATGCGGTCTTGATCCAAGCATGGGAACACTGCGACATGCCCGCCGGTGCGGCGCTGGTCGCCGTCGGCGGCTATGGCCGTGGCGAGCTGTTCCCGCATTCGGATGTGGATGTCTTGATCCTGCTCGATGCGATCGCCGATGCGCCGCTGCAGGCCAAGCTTGAAGAACTGGTGCAGCTGTGCTGGGATATCGGCATCGAGTTTGGCCACAGCATCCGCACCATCGAGGAATGCCTGTCCGAGTCAGCCGCCGACATCACGGTGCAGACCAGCCTGCTCGAAGCGCGCCTCGTCACGGGTAACCGCAAGCTGTTTCAGTTCATGCGCGAACGCTGCAATGCGGCCATGGACCCGCAAGCCTTCTTCCACGCGAAGACGATCGAGCTGCGCCAGCGTCACGTCAAATACGAAGACACCGCCTTTAGCCTCGAGCCAAATTGCAAGGAAAGTCCGGGCGGCTTGCGCGACTTGCAAGTGATCCTATGGGTTGCCAAGGCCTCGGGTCTGGGCGACTCCTGGAGCAAGCTCGCCGATCGCGGCTTGATCACCGCCACAGAAGCGCGACAGCTCAAGCAAAAAGAGCGTGCGTTCAAGGATATCCGTATCCGCCTGCACATCCACGCCCGGCGCCGCGAAGACCGGCTCGTGTTCGACGTGCAGACCGCGATCGCCGAAACCTTTGGCTACAAGAACACCGAAACCCGGCGCGCCTCCGAATACCTGATGCAGCATTATTACTGGGCCGCGAAAGCCGTCACCCAGCTTAATACGATCTTGCTGCAAAACATTGAAGCCCAGCTGTTCCCGCACCCGACCATCGGCCAGCCGATCAATGCGCGCTTCAATGATGTCAACGGCCTGCTCGACATCAACGCTGACGATACTTTCGAGGCGACGCCTTC
>CANFLV010000055.1 GCA_947448025.1 Oxalobacteraceae bacterium
ATCCAATTCAACCGGTGGCGTGATGCGGATATCGATATCTTCCGAGAAGCGATCAATCAAGCGAAATCCAAGGGATGTGCCGCCTTTGAGTTCAAAGTGCAGGGCAGGGCGGCCACCCATCGGTTGCTGCAAGCCCCATAGGCAATGCATGAGCCAATAATCTTTTTCAACTAATGCCGGAGCGATGTTACGCTCACTGGCGATAATCCCAATCAAATCACGGAAATCATCGCGTTCATGTAAGAAGCCCGGTGCGTCAGTCATATAAGCCCCAGGTGCGCATGCGCTTGCGCGTAGCTACGGAGCCGTACGCATCGAGCGCCGATTGAAGTTGGTCGACCTCCATGTCAGCGCTACATTCGCGCACCTGCCGCAAAAGCGTGTCGCGTTCTTCCGCTAGCGTGTCGAGATTATTGAGCAAATCAATCAGCAGGAATTCCGGGGTCAGCGTATGCGGAAATTTCGACTTGCTACGGAAATCAAATGTCCTGTTTCCGAGCTTAAATGTGCCATGACGCTTATGGTTATAGACCCAGGTCGTGTTGTAGAGCTGGGTGGTGCCCACGCCTAGCGTATTGTAGACATTCGGACTAAAGATGAGGAAATCCTTATCCCGCAAAAAAGACGTCACTAGCGTTTCGTCTGTCGGCGGCACGATACCAAAGGGAGACGGTTTCGGCGCGTAATACAAGCCCTGTGCCAGCTTGTGCAAGGTACCTTGTCGAACAAGCCTTTGCAAATCGCGATCCACACTGGCAGTCCAGTCCGTCAAGTCTTCGCGTCGGTAGACTTGCCCAGGTTGCAAACGGCCTGCCAAATGGTTTTGGCGGGTAGCGGCAGGTACTTGGGAAAGGGTGGCTGACATGGTGTGCATGAATTTTCATTGAAATTTCATGCATTTTATATCCAAGAACCTCGATTCACAAGGCCGATGCAGCCCATAGACTTCCTGCAGGCATTTACATGCGTAATGGTCTGCACGACTAGAACTCGTCTCACAGGATATGGCGGGATGTATTTAGATGATCGCCATGCGCGCCACATGGCTTGATGCGTCGCTTCAAGGGTAAAAGAATGGCCGTGATCATTCAGGCAGGGAGCAAATGATAGCCGCGCCGGTGACGTTGCTTTGCGATGGTTTGCAACATCGAGAGGCCAGCTGGGAAATCATCGACAAGGCGGATCTGGCCACCACCGCGGCGATTGAATTTCCCGCCCCAACTTTGGGTAATGGTCCAATCACCAAACAAGTCTTGTTGCAGAACTGCAGTGTACGTTCGATCAGGCGAGCTAAAGCGCATGCAGACAGCGGCCTCGATATTCAGATTTCGGGCAAGACTATCAGTAAGATCGATCATGATGCGCATCCTCCTTGACGAAGTTCACGCGATTGATCACCACAAGACCATTTTTAAGTACGACGTATCATTAATGCAAATGTTCGTTTGAATCCGAAAGCAAGGCTATTTGATAATGCATAGATGTCGGCAGGGTCGCGCCTCGCAACCATTTTTGCTAAGCGGCGTCAATTCCAGGAATCTTGATTTTTCGGCAGTGACTGATGGGGATCATATGCCTCAATGCGATCTGTCTGCGTTAGCGCATCCGTGTAAAGGACAAGATTGCGCCCCCCAGTGATTTTAGATCGAAACAAAATGCCTTTAGCGCTTGCGGCCAACACAAGATCTCCCATGACCCAAGATGGCGGCTCAATCCTTTCGCTGTAGACCATCTTGCGCCAATCGCAATAAAAATCCTGCCAGAGCGGATCCCACACAGGCGTGTAGCCAGCAGAAAAATCGACAATCTTGTCAACCTCGATGCGGTAACTGACCATCAATGCAGGGGGTAGCAAGGCGTCGATCTGCCTATATTCTGCAAGTGCGGTGTCTAATTCCAGGGAAAGATAAATGGCATGAATGCCGGGACGATTGGCTCGCCCGCCATAGGCCGCAGCGCCGGCGCCAGACGTAGCGGCATAGGCCCACTTGGGATCATGAACGCGGTACGCTACGACATTAATTTCCGTAAAAATCATCCTGCAAAGCCTGCTTGCAATGATTGGATATAAGCAATCAGGGTATCCGTTCTTCCAGCAGACACCAGATCTTCAGGTGTTTTGTAATCAAATGGCGGAAGGGGATTGTTCTTATACCAATAAATTGCTTGTTCTACACTGCCTGAAATGTCGGACGCAGCGCGCATGACGCGCACGGATTCGCGCAAATAGCGTTGAACGCTCTCTGCCTCGGGTGCGCGACTAAGCGTATTGCGATGAACATGGGCGCGTGCGGCGATAGTTTGCAAGTCGACATGAAGGGCTTGGCTAAACCGTTTTGGCGAGATGGATGCTTTGCTCGTGGCTTCGTCACGAAGATAAGTCATAAAACCATCAAAATTCTTTTCAAATACAGGGGTAATTTCGATCGACGCCATAAGTCCTCCAAATATGCAACATATATGCACTATTATTGCATCAAATGATGGCTCTCGCAATTCCTCCTTCTGTTGCGATACGGCCTTTTCCCGCGACGACGTTTAACCACCCATCAGACTAGTAGGGAAGTGAGCTGAATGCCGGCGCATTCATAGTGGAGTGCAAGTGCGAGCGACATGCAATCGACCCGGCGGTGGAACAGCGCTAGCTTTGACTGTGTGGAAAGCAACCCTCGATGATCAGATCTTGGAATTTATGAATGCGATACATGATAAGTACGAAAATCAAGCCGTAGCAACCTTCAATTACCCGTGAAAATCCTGTCCGTGTTCCTGGAAGCCGTCTTAATGGAATTATTGACTTAATGCAGGATAAGTAAATCAATAAAATTGCTATAATGGTAACTTTATGAGGCGACTTTGTTTGCTTTATTTTGAAAAATTGCATGAGCACGGTAGGCCTGCTACAGGCCAGGATCGGTCAGTCGAGTATTCATCGGCAAAGGGCAGGTTCTGGAAAAGCAGGACAGCAAAGTAGGCGAATACTGGAAAATTGTATTGGGTAAGAAAATGGTAGATAATCTCCGCCCATGAACGACATGACACAATTCCCCCCATTTCCTGACCGTCTCTCGGTCGATCCGCGCAGCCCTTACTACAATGCGGCTGTCCTCGAGCACGATGTTGGCATCAAGCTCGATGACAAGGAACGCACTAATGTCGAGGAATATTGCATCAGCGAAGGCTGGATCAAGGTTGAGGCCGTTAAGGCGCGTGATCGCAAGGGCAATCCGATGACGATCAAGGTAAAAGGCAAGGTTGAGCCTTTTTACCGATAACGCCTTTATGCCTTTCGCAACATAAGAAAGAATGGAAGATGCTGCCATGCGACATGGAAGCAGGCGGTCAATCACTCCGCTATCGTTTTCGGTGAGCGTTTCACGAACGCGCCGCACTGAGATTTTTAAATTGACCTCCGCACACAAATCGTCGGACACCTTCGGAAGAAACCTTTCCGAACACAATTTGCTTCTCGACAACGAAGCTTTGTCCGTGACAGCTTAATCTTTGAAAAACGACGCGGCTATGTCAGGTTCCGAGGAAGCCAACTGACAGGTACGGGTCGAAAGCGGGCCTCCGCCTGCCCCGGTCATCAGGTTAAATTACGACGTCAGGCGCTCTGCGAAACGCTGTAGCCGTTGTCCCTCGCTGCGCGCTTCTGCAAGTAATTCATTCCAGTCGTCCGGAGGGTGGCCAGTTTCTAGCATCTTGCGAAATACACGGTAGGCGTCGTCACTATTATCGTACGCGCGCTTGGTATCGTCATCATTCACCCAGGCGTAGACGATCACTTTGCTGGGCGCGTGATAGCGAAAAAACAGGCGGTATTGCTGAAAGAACTTGGCGCGAAACCAATGCTTGTGGTCGTCGCCCAAGGTGGTGCCTTGCCGGTATTCGACGCGCGTCGGATCTTGGGGAATCACCTCAAACGCCAGTTTGGCAATGGCTGCTAGGCGCTTCGATGCATTTTTCTTTGTAAATCCGGCGGGATCCTTCTTTTGAAGGCCCTCGACCTGCCGCGTAATTTCTTCGAGTTGGGCCAGAAACAGCGGATGGGCGAAGACCGTCCAGCCATTGACTACCAAGGGAATCGGTTGAGTCGTGCTCATTCATCGTCTGCCGGCAGGGCAGAGTGCAGATCGACTTCCATGTTGCCGATTAACGAATGGATACGTGTCACCAGCCCGGCATCGATGGACTGGAGTCGCTCTGGGTGGCTGGCCATGTCGCGGGTGAGAAAGCCCAGGAACTGGCCGAGTATGGGATCGCTCTCTTCGGCTATGTCCGCACGAGTGAGAACGACCTCACCACCTGCACGGATCGTGTAATGAATCTTATCTCGCTTGCCTAAGTGCAACGCTCGGCGAACGGTCTCCGGTACCGTGGTTTGGTAGCGATCGGTCAGGGTGGATTCAACTTCCAGGGTGGCGGGCATGATGTTCTCCGGGTAAAAGAGGGAAGATACGCCAGATAGTAATGCATTTGCATTTTACAGGCAATGCAAATGCATTGCTAAGTCCGTGTGGAGCAGCTCCTATCGAGTAGAGAAGCGGCGCGCGGATGCAGCGGGGCATTTGTTTGAGCGATGTAGGAATCGCTCAGCTTCTATACGGTGAGGATGTCAAATGACACACATGAATTGTCATTGAAATTTCATGAATTTATTATTCAAGAGTCTCAATTCATTATACGTAGCGGTTGGTATTTCGGGATGCCTTGTATATCGCCGCGCCTCAGACGGATTATCTGCGCACCGTTAATAATCGAGCGACGTACCCGAGTACAACAAAGTCGGAGAATTGAATTTCAAATCGCACCTCCATAAGCATTTTTAAACGTACTATAATTAGTATTCATAAAGGCGTTGGGGAATAGTTATGGCCAGTCAAATTTTTGCCGAAATGACAGCAAGCGTGACAGAATTAAAAAAAAATCCGATGTTGACCGTGGCAGCAGGAGAGGGCTTTCCTGTAGCGATTTTGAATCGCAACGAGCCCGTTTTCTATTGTGTGCCTGCGCGCGCCTACGAGGCCTTGCTGGATAAGTTGGAAGACCTCGAGTTGAATGCGATTGCCGATGCACGCGCAGGCCAAGCCGTGATCAAGGTGTCGCTCGATGCCCTTTGAGCTGGGCTTCCTCGAAGAGGCGCTCAAAGAATGGGGCAAACTTGACGGCAGTGTCCGTGAACAGTTCAAGAGCAAATTAAGTGGGCGTCTGGCCGATCCGCGGGTTCCATCAGCAAAATTGCGTGGCCATGCGGATCGTTACAAAATCAAACTGCGCAGCGTCGGCTACCGAATGGTCTATGAAGTGCGGGATGGTCAATTGCTCGTGGTCGTGATTGCTGTCGGCAAGCGCGAGCGAAACGCGGTCTATAAAGCCGCTGATCTGCGGTAGAAAGCAAGGGCGGTGAAACTCGTCCTTCGTCGCATTCTCCATACCCACCGCGCTAGCGGGGTGGGTACCTTTTGGAGGTGGCAGTACTGCGTTGCGTGCGAAAGCTAACACTGCAGGCCACGATCAGTAGCGAAATCAAGCCGCGAAGGGCATCGCCGCGCGGTGAGCCATGCCAAACCGTTCGCCAAGGAAGTCGATCAGGCGTCATCCTCAAAGACGGCTCTTAAGCAATCCAGTACTTCTTCCATGATTACATCGGGAACGTGTTCGATAAAACTTGCTTGGCGAGCCGCCCAATCCAGTGTTTTTAATTGATGGGCATGGATCGATCCATCCGTGCGTAAGCCACAGCCCATCAGGGAAATCAAAAACCCATTGTTACGAGCGATCTCGGCGGGGCCGCCGGAGATGGGGCATACCATGGCCAGTTTGAATTTGGCATTGAAGCTGCGGGGCGACACCACCAAGCAAAAATGCTTCCCCTTCATTTCCTTCCCGGAGGAAGGGTCGAATTGGAGATGAAGAATGTCGCCGCGTTCTGGAATCACAGTTCGGCCCCGACGGAGGGCATATCATCCCAGCCATCGACGCGCGGCACGTCATCTGGCGTAGCGGCCAGCAAGTCTGCCAGTTTTAAACGCTGCCGGCCTGGCTTGACTTTGAGTTCAGCGCCTTGAATTTCGATCGACATTTTTGAGCCCGCATCGAGGTGATTTTGTTCCACATACGATTGCGGGATCGTCAGAATCAGGGAGCCGCCGGAACGACGGAGTGAGGCAGTCAACATGGGACCTCCAAAAGTTATATCCCAGTATAACAATGCAGCGACGCTCCAGCAAGATAGGCATTGAAATCCGGCCACAGAAGCGGCAATTTCATCTGGCCTGCAACATAAAATGCCTCCATTGACATGAAAGACACTATGTAGAGAATTATTTACTTAATTAGCGCTAAGTAAGCAACACGTGTTTGCCAATGATTTTAAACACGGTTAAAATCATGCACCCCTTAATTGCTTAGGATGGCGCCCATGAAAACGCAGCCCGTGAAATCGCCCTTGATCGTCACCGAGGAAGGCACGACCTTGGTTGATAGCCGCGGCGTCAAGATCCTCGCTCTGGACATCAGTCCCGCCTTGCCGATCGCGCAAGCCATGTTGACCGCTGCCCGCCTGGCCACCGCCTATAACCATCACGATGCCCTCGTGAGCGAATTGGGGAAGGCGGACTTAATTACTTTTGCGATGTTGAATGCCATGACCCTCGAACAGAAAACACTGGTCGCCAAACAGTTGGAAGCCTCCGGCGTTTCACCGGACGGTATGGTGCGCGCCAATGAGCGCGAAGCTGTGCTTCAAGCCGTCGGCCAATAAGGCCAATCATGGCGCGCCCCACTTTTACGCTATCTGATGACCAGGCGCGCATCCTGTTGACAGAGCTCGCGCCGGCGCTCGTACGCTTTCCCTTGGGCGGGCGCGATCATCGGCCGTTTGTGCGGGAATTCATTCGCGCCGTGCATGCCGCGACGGGCCAATCGGTCAGCCCGCTGATTCTTCGCCGGCTGATGGCCGTGTATGCGCCGGGGCGCAAACCATCGAACGTCACGCTCGCCGATGAAAAACGTTTGCTCGATGAAGCGCTGGCACAAGAAGCGAT
>CANFLV010000056.1 GCA_947448025.1 Oxalobacteraceae bacterium
ACTCCGAAGGCTTCATGCCCCACGGCCATTGCTATCTCTGGACGCCGAGCCTGTTATGGACCTATGTCCTGTCCGACGCGCTGATCGGCATCGCGTATTTTTCCATCCTCCTGGCGCTCATCATTGCGTTGAAGCGCCGCCCCGACATCCCCTTCCATAGAATCTTCGGGATGTTCTCGATGTTCATCTTCTTCTGCGGCGCCAGGCATATCATGTCGATCTGGACGTTCTGGCATCCGACATGCTGGCTCGATGCCCTGCTGAAGGCAATGGCAGCTGAGCACGCCGCTCAATGCCGTGATCGGCTTCACAGGCACCCTGCTGATGCGTCTGCCGGGGCCGCTGAGGGCAGACCAGGAACTATGGAGCTGATCGATTATTTGCTGCGCGCATTCGGTCACACGACCCTGCATGCCAGTGATGGCGAAGCCCGCCTCGCCGATGCCCTGCGTGAATCGCCGGACATGGTGTTGTGCGATATTCATTTACCCAAACTCGACGGCTATGGCGTGGTACGGCAGATCCGCGCCGATCCACGCCTGCAGAACTTACCCATGCTGGCCATTACGGCGCTGGCCATGGTGGGCGACCGTGAAAAATTACTGGCAGCAGGCTTTGACGGCTAATTCGCCAAACCCATAGAACCAAAAAATTTTGTGTCCCAGATCGAGGCCTTTTTGCCCACGATAAGCCGCACCTAGGAAACACATGGCAAACATCCTCATCGTTGACGATCATGTACTCAATCGCGACTTCCTGCAGACCTTGCTCAATTATGCCGGCCATCAAACACTGGAGTGCGGCAGTGGCGAACAGGCGCTGGCCCTGCTGCAAACCGAAACGCCGGACCTGATCATCGCCGACCTGCTCATGCCCAACATGGACGGCTACGAACTGATCGCCCGGATCAAGGCCATGCCAGTCAATGCCGACATTCCGATCATTATCTACACCGCTACTTATCACGAACATGAGGCAAAAATCATTGCCCGTGCCTGCGGTGCCGGCTGGATCCTGCCCAAGCCCTCGGCGCCACAGGCGATCCTGTACACCGTGCAGGAAGCGCTTGCCAGCAAGAGGCAAAGCGACGACAGCAAGCCGCCCCAATTGCAGCATCCCTCCGCCAAGGCACCGGCATTTGCCGATCTGCTCAAGATAAAAAGCGCCGATTGCCTGCCGCAGCCAAGCGAGACACTGCATCGCACCAGTCCTGTAACTGGCCTGGATCAGGCGCCAGCGATGGTGATGAGCCCGCGCATCGTGGACTCCATGACAAGCTTGCAATCAGTAAGCTTGCGCCTGACCGAACTGCTCGAACTGGGCATTGAGCTAGCCGCAGAACGCGACCCCTCGCGGCTAGTCGAGACCAGTGCCCGGGCTGCGCGCCGGATCTGTCATGCCAATTACAGCTCGGTGGGCATACTCGATCAAGATGGCAAACGCCTGGCCTATCTCGGCACGCATGGGCTCGCACCGGCAAGTCGCGCAGCGTTGAGCTACACGGCGATCCATACAGGCGTGCTTGGACAGATGCTGGCGCTGGGCCTGACTCAGCGCAGAAGGCAGCAAAGCAGCGCTATGGAGGCGTTTAGCTTTGCGACAAATCACCCCCCTGTTGACGCCTTCCTCGGCGTGCCCGTAATGTCACCGACGCAGTCCTTCGGCTGGCTCTACCTCGTCAATAACGATGGCCGCGACTTCAATGAAGTCGATGAACGCGTCGCCATCACTATCGCTTCCCAGCTGGCCGTTACCTATGAGTCCATGGCATTGGTCGGTCAGCTCAAACGCGAAATGAGCGAGCGCCAGCATGCGCAGCATCTGCTGCACCGAAGCCTGCGCGCGCGCACCGTTCACAGCGCCTGCAATCATGTGATGGTGCATGCCGCTGATGAGGCGACGCTCTTGCGCGACATGTGCAGCAGTGTCGTCGACGCCGGCAAATACCGGCTGGCCTCGATAGACTACGCGAACCCTGATGGTTCCCTGCGAGCCATGGCACAGGCCGCCGAGGATCAGGATGGCAGCAAACCTGCGCAGGATTTTCCCGGCGAATGGACAGGCGACGGCTGGCCAAGCGCACGCAGCGCCTTGCAAAAAGCGACAGTGAGCGTGGTACCCGACATCTTGCTCGATGCCTCACTTCGCACCTGCCATGGCGAAGCGATACGCCTGCATCTGCGCGCCTCGCTGTCCTTGCCGCTGCTTGAAGATGGCCATCCCTTCGGCGTGATGACCATCTACGAACGTGAAGCGCACGCCTTTGGCGAAGAAGAAATCTTGCTGTTCCAGGAACTGGCAGATGACATCGCCTATGGCGTCATTGGCTTAAGAACGGGACTCGCGCGCGACAAGGCAGAACGTGCATTACGCGAATCGGAAGCGTTTTCGCAGGCTACGATCGACGCCCTCGGCGCGCATCTGCTGGTGCTCGATGAGGCGGGCAACATCCTGATGGTGAATCGCTCCTTGTGCGACTTTTGCGGACGCGATCCGACCGGCGAAAACTACCTCGCCGCCGCAGAATCAACGGGCGGCCCGACCGAGCGCGACGCGACTGCCTTCGCCACCGGCATCCACGCCGTCATGCAAAACAAGGTCAGCCAGTTCACGCTCGAATATCCGGGCTCCAAGCTGCTGGGTGAGCACTGGTTTCTGGGCAAGGTTACGCGTTTTGGCGATGACGACCAGATGCGTATCGTAGTCGCCCATGAAGAAATCACCGAGCGCAAAAATCATGAGTCGCACATCGAATACCTGGCCACGCATGATTCACTGACAGGACTGGCTAATCGGACACTGCTGAGCGACCGACTGGCGCAGGCCATCCGCCAGGCACGCCGCAACAGTACGCGACTGGCGCTGATGTTCCTCGATCTCGACCGCTTCAAGAATGTCAATGACAGCCTCGGCCATGCCATCGGCGACCTGCTGCTGAAAGCCGTAGCGGACCGTCTCGCCGGACTTGTCCGCAGCGAGGATTCACTGGCGCGGCTCGGCGGCGATGAATTCGTGATCCTGCTGGCAGGCGTTCAAGACCCGCAAAATGTCGGCCAGATCGCCGCAAAGATCGTTGAAGCCTTCAACACACCCTTTCAGATCGAAGGACATCAGCTCTACGTCAGCACCAGCATAGGTGCGACGGTGTTTCCTGACGATAGTGAAGACATCCAGTCGCTGCTGCGCAATGCCGATACCGCCATGTACCGCGCCAAGGAAGCCAGCGGCAATACCTTCCATTTCTATTCACAGGAAATGAGCGTGCGCGCCATTGAACGCAGCGAACTCGAAGCGGCGCTGCGCCAGGCCATCAGGGACAATGAATTCGAACTGTATTACCAGCCTAAGGTGTGCCTCAGTAGCGGCAAGATGATCGGTGCGGAGGCACTGCTGCGCTGGAATCACCCAACGCTGGGCATGGTCTATCCGAACCGCTTTATCCCGCTGGCGGAAGAAACCGGCCTGATCGTCGCCATCGGCGCCTGGGTCCTGCAGCAAGCCTGCAGCGAAAACAAGAATTGGCAAGCTGCCGGACTGCCGCCCCTGTGCATTTCCGTCAATTTATCAGTGCGTCAGTTCCGCCAACCGGATCTGGTCGACATGATCGCCGCGACCCTGCTGGAGACGCGACTTGACGCGGGCTATCTGGAACTGGAACTGACCGAAAGCCTGGTCATGGGGAATGCCGAACAGTTCATTGAAAGACTGCAGGCGCTTAAGGCGATGGGCGTACAACTGTCGATCGATGATTTTGGTACGGGCTATTCCAGCCTCGTGTACCTGAAGCGCTTCCCGATCGATACCTTGAAAATCGACCGTGAATTCATTCGCGACATCGCAACAGACCCCGACGATGCGGCCATTACTCGCGCCATTATTTCACTGGGTCACAGCATGAACCTCAATGTCATCGCCGAAGGTGTCGAGACCATCGCCCAGCTGGACTATCTGACGCAGCACGGCTGCGATCAAATGCAGGGCTATTATTTCAGCAAGCCATTGTCACGCCAGGATTTCACGCATTTCCAGATGCAGGGTCGGCATTTACCAAACTGCCATGCGCACAATTAAATGGATGACTTCAATGCCCGTCGGCGCTCGGCGAAAAAATCCTTGAGCAGCTGGCTGCATTCGTCGGCGAGCACGCCGCCTGTGACTTCGGTGTGATGATTCAATCTGGATTCTGCAAACGGATTCACAATGGAACCGCAGGCGCCGGTCTTGGGGTCGGACGCGCCATACACAACGCGCGCCAGTCGCGCATGCATCATCGCGCCGGCGCACATGACACAAGGCTCGAGCGTTACAAACAGCTCGCAGCCGGGCAAACGATAATTGCCCAGTATCGCCGCCGCCGCGCGCAAGGCCATGATTTCGGCATGCGCGGTTGGATCATGATTGGCGATGGGCTGGTTGAAGCCGGTGGCAATGACTTCACCATCACGCACAACGAGCGCGCCGACCGGTACTTCACCGAGTACCCAGGCATTGCGCGCCTGCGACAGCGCTTGCTGCATAAACAATGCATCGCTCATCAGCCAGTGATCTCGGCCCAGCAGTTCGGTGTTTCGAACAAGGTGATTTTCGTCAGCGCGAGGCCCGTGCCGTAGCGGTCACCATAGACTGGTTCCAGGATGTCGTAGGCGATCTTGGCGAGATTTTCGACGGTCGGCACGCGGTTCAAGACGACTGTCTTGTGGTCCGGCAGGCTGTCGAGAAACTGCTTGACCGTGACATCCTTTTCATAGACCAGGAAGGCATGATCCCAGACATCGACGAGATGCTGTTTGGCCAGTGCCTTGATGTCGGAAAAGTCCATGATCATGCCATTGTCGGACTGGCCGTCGTGCTCGACGACCTGGCCGGTGAGCGTAATTTCCAGCGTATAGCGATGCCCGTGCAGATTGCGGCACTGGCTTTTATGGTCGGGAATCCGGTGACCGGCATCGAATTCGAGTTTGCGGGTAATGGTCAGCATGCGCTTGATATCGTAAAGACTAGAGTAATCATTTAAGGAATTTGCAGCAGCTTGTGCGTTTGCAGGCTCAGCTTCCAGGTCGGATTGCGTTTGCACACATCGATGGCGAGCTGCAGATGTCGTTCGAGGTCGGGGCCATCCATGGCTTGCACGAAAAAATTGGCGAAGTCCAGCTGCTCGTAGGCCGCGAGGTCTTGTCCATCTTGCGGAATCACGACCTTCAGTTCACTGCCCTGATGCACGACCAAATCAGCGCCCATTTTCGGGCTCACGCAAATCCAGTCGACCCCGGGCGGCACGGCGATCGTGCCATTGGTCTCGATGGCAATCTCGAAGCCCTGTGCATGCATGCTGGCGATCAACGCGGTATCGAGCTGCAGCAGCGGCTCTCCGCCCGTGAAGACGACGTATTTATTGGCCGGATAAGCGGCGGGCCATTGGGCATTGATGAGCTCAGCGAGCTGCGCGGCAGTCGCGAATTTGCCGCCGAGGACGCCATCGGTGCCGACGAAATCGGTATCGCAAAATTTGCAGATCGCCGATGCCCGGTCGCTCTCGCGACCTGTCCACAAATTGCAGCCGGCGAAGCGACAGAACACCGCCGGCCGACCCGCATGGGCGCCCTCACCTTGCAAGGTATAGAAAATCTCTTTGACGCTGTAAGTCACTACCGGGCTCCAGGCTTCATTCCCGGAGTAATGACGCAATAAAAAACATCAATTAAATCAAGAATTTATGCCACTGAAAAAGTTATATGCAAGCTTTGCGCAAATTGAGACGCAACAGTTATCCATATTTTACAGGAAGAAGCTTCGTGATTTCAGAGACTTAGCCCATCGCCGCCGAAGTCTTTACCCGGCGCGATGCGCTGCGGGATTAGGAGACAGACTAAATCAGGCAAAGCCAGTCCCCCTGACGCAGCAGATTTGCGCCATTGATTCAGGGACTGGTTTTTAACGCGGCTGGCTTAAGCGGCGTCAGACTGAAGCCCGGGAGCAGCTAGGCGGAAGGCATCGAGTTCGCTGCACGCTTTATCGACCGCGACAATGTTCGGATACGGTGTCAGGTCAACCTTGAAGCGCCGCGCGCTATCCACCTGCGGCACCAGATAGGCATCGGCCAGCGTCGGCGCATGGCCGAAGCAGAACGCGCCACGCTGGCGGTCGGCAGCAAGCATCACTTCAAGCGCCTCGAAACCGGCCTCGATCCAGGTCGCGCACCAGGCGTTCACTGCAGCCTCATCGCAGCCCAGTGTCTTGCGCAGATACTCCAGAATCCGTCGATTATTGATCGGATGGATGTCGCAGCCGATGAGCGCGGCCAAGGCCCGAACCTTCGCTCTATCCTGCAAATCCGCGGGCAGCAGCGGCGGTGTCGGATAGCGCTCTTCCAGCCATTCGAGGATGGCCGGCGACTGCGTCAGGATCTGCTCGCCGTCGACCAAGGCAGGCACCAGCCCTTGGGGATTAAGCGCCTTGAAGGCGGCGCCGAGATGCTCCTCGGTGCGCAGGTCGACTGCGACATAGTCGTAGGCAAGGCCCTTCAGGTTGAGCGCGATACGTACGCGGTGTGAAGTGCCGCTACGGAAAAAATTATAAAGTTGCATCGTCATCCTTGGTTTAATCAGCAGCCAAACAGTTATCAGCATTCCAGCCGTA
>CANFLV010000057.1 GCA_947448025.1 Oxalobacteraceae bacterium
GGGTACCTGGTGGCGATTGTGTGCGCCCTGCTCGCGGTCCTGTTGTCGCTGAGTCTGGTCTTTCATTGGTTATTTAACGCACGCTGGAGCAATATCAAGTTTAACTGGCGCAAAAAGAAAGCCAACCCGCCAGCCGATCCAGTGCCTGAGCACGCCGAGCCTGTTTTGCAAGCATCCACCGTGCGCACAAGTGCTTCCGTAACGGATGCACTCATGCCCTTGGTCGAAGCCATGCAGCTGTCGATGCGTGGGCAATTGCAAATGCTTGAAGCGGACCTTGAGCTTGATCGCGTTACCGCTGAACAGAACGCTGAGAAATTGCGCCGTCAGGCGCTAGAACAGAATTTGCCGGCGACCTTGTTCGAGCTGTATCTCGGCATGCGCACGTTTTCACGCAAGAAGCCCGAGGCGCAGCAAATTGATCTCGAGTGGCATGCGAAAGCCGGCATCAGTGACATCCTCGTGCGGCCTTTGCAGCAAGAACAGGAAGGCGTGCGTATCAATTTCCGTATTGATGGCAAGCCGCTGACCTTGTGGGCGCGCCAGCACCGCTATTCACGTACTGAATTCCTTGAAATAACCTTGTTCGATGCCGAGGATAATCCGGTGTTTGTCGTGCGCGTCAAGCATGACCGGCTTGAGCGCGAACTGACCAGTCAGGCAGTCACCGGCTTTACGCCCGGGGAATGGCTGGCGCAAATCTTATCCTGCCGGATCCGTATG
The DNA here is from genome assembly GCA_947448025.1 of Oxalobacteraceae bacterium. Taxonomy (GTDB): domain Bacteria; phylum Pseudomonadota; class Gammaproteobacteria; order Burkholderiales; family Burkholderiaceae_D; genus CANFLV01. The sequence continues at coordinate 724 of CANFLV010000057.1, forward strand.
GATGCGCGCGCCCAAGAGTTGGCCTTACGCGCCAAATATCGTGAAGTCGAGCAGTTAAAGCGCAATTTTTCGCTCGATCCAATGGCCGCAGGCCAGAATAAAAAGATCTCAGCATGAACCTACCAGTCCCGAAAATACCTAAATTGCCAGAAGGCTTGAAGCGCTTTTTCACAACCATGAGCGCGACTGTCCTGTCTCTCCCGCGTCGGCGCAATGACGCCGCTTCCGCTGTTGGCGATACTCCAGCCGGTAACGGCATGGCGCCGATGCGTAAGCTGCCGCAGCCTCGGCCCATGACGCAGTGGATTTTGATGGCGGTACTGGCGATACTAGGTTTTGCGCTGTGCTGGCTGGCTTACGCCGGCTATCAGCTGCATAAGTCCACCAGCGAGCAGAACCTGATCGTGATGCATGTGCCCGGCTTTGATGATTTCCTCGCCAGTCGCCCCATGCCGCCGGATGCGGAACCCAAGCCAAAAGCGGATGAGCATGCATCGGCCTCGGCGCATGCATCGGCATCAGCCCATGGTTCTGCATCCGCCCACGCCTCGGCTGCCGGGTCTGCCCACGCTTCCGCGCATGAAGCCAAGCATGCAGCCAAAGTCGAGCCGCGCTCCCTGATCGAACATGCGTTCGGTAACTTTGCCCAGTTTGAAAACAGTCGCGCCGAATTCCCGTTGCGCAAGCGCGAAGCGGTCGTCGCCGGCGTCCAGCCAGGCTCGCCTGCCCAGCTTGCCGGCATTTTGCCGGGTGACCTGATTGTGTCGATCAATGGTAAGTCTGCGGGCTTTCTGTGGGATGTCTTCGTCCAGCTGGCTGCCAAGCCGACAAACACAGTTGAGTTAGAGATCAAGCGGAATGATGAAATGTCACTTGCCACCTTGACGGCACCTGCCGGGGCGATGATCGATACCAACAGCAGCGGCTTGCTGTTCGATCTGCCGGAAGGCTTGCATTACATGGGGCCGAATGATGTCACCGAGCTGGCGCGCCAGTTCAGCGGCCGCTTCCTCGAAGTGGTGCCAAATGAATGGCGCACCGAATATGCTGGCAATGTTGATGTGTATTCGCAGCAGCTGGCCGACCGGATTTCCGAGCAGTCGAAGTTCAAGTCCAGCGATCCGCAATATCTGCGCGTTGAAGATGTCCTCGTTTGGCAGCATGAAAACTTCATGCTGGCACTTGAGCATTTCACGAGTGAACAGCGCAATGCTGACAATCAGGTTGGCATGGCACTTGATCGGCTTGGTAATGCCGTCCTCGCGACAGCAATCGCAATGTTGCTGGTCTTATTGTCCGGCGTAGGCTTGATCTTCGGCCGCCGGAGCCATTGATGCAGGAATCTGCGCGCACTGCGGATGCGGCTGACGGCAATGCCAGGCGGCGTTGGCTCGGCCTGGTCCTCGGTGGCCAGCATTATGCGCTGGCGATGGATTGCGTGACTGCAGTATTTCGCCAGCCGCCCGGCCAACCATGGCAGCTCGACGAGCGCCACCTTGAGGTGGTTGCACATGAAGGCGCGCCGGTATTTTTGCTCGACGCAAATGAAGTAATTAACGATGCTGCAAGTGAGCATCAAGGCGAATGGGTCGTCGCATTGCACAGCAGCCAGCCAAGCTCTGTCGGGCTGCGAGTCGCCAGTGTCGCCGGGCCGTTCCCGGCAATAGAACATCAAGGTAAGGTTACGCATCATGAACAGGTTTGGCTTGCAATCCCTCAACCCGCTTTCATGGAAGCTTGACGCGGCGCAGTTCCCGGATACACCCCTGCCTGAATTGGCAAGGGTGCTTGGCGATGCGCGTCGCCGCGCCTTGGTATTGTTACTGATCGGTCTGATCGCCTTTGTCGGCTTCCTTGGTGTTGGTCAATACTATCGAGTCAGCATGAAGGAAATCCAGCGTTGGAATGGCGACGCTGGCGAGCTGCTGCTGTTGCTCGGTCAAGCGCGTGCCCAGCTGGAAGCACCGCTCGTGTTCGATGAAATGTTTTATCGTCGTTTGACCGCGATCGCCAGCCGCATCGATAAACTGGTTGTCACTGATCCATCCGCTGCGCCGCAAAAGGATAGCGCAGCGCAAAAAGCCGCGCCAGCAAGCAAGCCAACAGCAATTCCCGGTGAAACGCGCAAGATACGCACCCGCGCCGATGATGTCAGCGAAATGCTGAAGTCGATTGTGGTCGAAGAAAAACAATTCAACCGCATCGCTCTTGCCATGCAACAGGATCGCCGATTCAGCGATGCTATTCCCGGCAACACCGTCGATAGTTCCATCCTCAGTCAGGCCGCAAGACGCGCACAAACCATTAGCCGCGAAGAGAGTGCCGCTACGCCTGCATTAAAACTGAGTCTCGATTTTCAGCCTGGCCTCGATTACGCCTGGTTGCGCGTGGCATTCAATGACCGCAAAATTGCCGCTGACGAAATGAACAAGGAGCTGGAAGAAAATCGTGCCAGTCCACAACGTCGCCTTGAGATCGAGCGCGAGAAAAGGCTGCAGGCTTTCCATCGTGCCGGCGATTTTGTTACCACGCTCGATGTATTCCATACCCAGCGCATGCAGGTGCTGAAGCTGACCGAAAATCTCGCTGGCTTGTCTCATGCGGCAGCGGATCCCGGGGATCAGAGCGATATCGAACGGCCCCTGCTGGTGAGTTTGATCATTTTGTTGTTCCTGTCCTTCGGCGCGCTGCTCACAGCGGCCTGGCAGCAGCTGAACCTGAGCCAGCGAGCGGCACATGCGATTCGAAATATGGATGCCACTGGTGCTATCGTCGCTACCGCTACCGAAGTGCGCACCGAGCCTTTCACTGTAGTGAGCGGCGAACGCGGACCCTTGCTGGACTTGGTCGGCCAGTCAGGCCTGACTGCAGAAGCATTTTTAAAAGCGGTTGAAGAGCTTGCCAGTGCCGTTGTCGATTTCCAGGCAGACCAGCGCAGCAGCGGTATGCAGTTGCGCAAGGCCTATTCCGCAGGCGCGGCACAGTTCGAGGAGGAGCTGGCAGCAGTGTCGAGTCAAGGTATCAACCTTGCCATGGCGTTGGCGAACCAAAGTGATCCTGCCGCGATGCTGGAAGCGTGTGACGGTCTGAATGCATCGATACAGGCACTGGATGCCCAACTCGGTTCGTTTTTGCAAAATCAGTCGCAGCGTCTGGAAATCAGCACTACGCATAACAGCACGCACATCGATGACACCCGCAGTAAATTGCAATTATTGGCGAGCCGCCTGCGTCAGCAGTTAGATGCCATCGCGAAACAGCTGGAAGCAGATGCGGAACCTGCATCCGCAACAAAGCGGCGTGGCGCAGGCGTAAAAGAGAGTAAAGACACTGTCCGGATCATGAATGGAAAATAACGTCGACATGTTCGTGCTCGATGTGACGCGCTTGGCCGATACGCTCATTCGCAGCGGTCACTCGAGCCCAGCAGCGGCAGCGACAGCTGCCGTGCAGGCTGCCGAAGACATGCAGGAGCTCGCCGATTTCTTGCGCTCCATGCGCCTGATCGACCATGCTACTTGCGCACGTCTGATGGTGCAGCTATTGCATGCGGATGCCGAGCAAGGTTTGCTGCTGGCCAGCGATCTTGCCTCGCTAGTCAAGTTGGCGATCACCGCCATGGAGTCAGATAACGTGGCACCCGATCAGAGTGCTGATCTGGCGCAATTGACAGCCAGTGTGCACACGATCGCACCACATTTGCTGACACCGCACGCAGGCGCGCGGGCAGCTGGTGATGGTCCGGCGGCGGACATGCTGCTCAGTGTCGATCACGCCATGCGTATGCTGTCCGAAATGATCATCGCGCCAGAGGGTGACGCTGAGCCAGTAACGCCTGCCCTGAATCCAGCAAAGGCGCATTACGAAGCGCTGCTGAAGGAACCGCGTGTATCGGAGGCAGAGAGCCGCCAGCAATTAGCGCTGCTGCAAGCCGTACACCAGACGCTTGCGAGTTCAGTGCTGCCCTCCGACAGTCGGCGCATACTCGGCAGCAAGCTCCACGCGCTGCAGAACTGGACGCTGGGTCTAGGGCAGCTCAGACTTGACCATGTACTCGGCATGCCCGGCCTGGCAGGGTTGACGGCAGATTCGGATGTCGCCGCTGAATTGCGGTATCTGCTCGAATTACTGAGCCCTGCGCGCCTGGTGCGCGGCTCGTGTTTTTCACTGACCTTGTTTATCGATATCGAAGGTTGCAGCCCGACGCCAGAAGCGCTCGCAGAAGCGGCAGCGCTGACGCAACATTTAGGTGGTCGCATTGAGGTCAGGGATGCGCATCTGCGCATCATGCTGCCGTCGAGCCTGCTGCGTCTGCGCGTAGTGACAATTGAGCGTGATGGCCAGCGCTTTTGCCTGTCATGGGCACAATTTATTGAAGTCAGTGAATTGCCAGAAGACGCGCAGACGGCGCAAGCGGACCTGCTTGGCAGGATCGAACGGCCATTGCTGCGGATTACTTTGCAAGCAGGTTCGCGCCAGTATCACATCCTCGCTACCAGTATCGCGCCAGCCCAGGAAGCCGCGCGTTTGTTGTGTCCGCAAGGCCTCGGACTACCCGCATGGCTGCGTGGGACGATACTTGACAAGAGCGGTGTGTTTTTACCGTGGGTTGCGCCGTGAAACGGCGTGTTAGAATATTACTATTAAGCATTGCTTTTTTTGCGACTTGCGTGCACGCTGATGTTATTCCGGCGGTGCAACAGGCCGTGCAAGAATTTGTGCAGCAGCATCCTGGCCGTGGAGGCTTGCGTGCAGAGGTCGAATTTACGCCTTTGCTGACGAGGGTGGCAGATTGCCGTCAGCCCTTGTCAGTGGCCTTGAACGGTCGTCCGCGGCCTTGGGGTAGGGTAAGCTTCAATGTGCGCTGTAGCCAGCCGATATGGACGCTGAATGTGCCGGCAACGGTGCACATGTATGGCAATTATGTTGTGGCGGCGCGTTTTCTGGCGACCGGGACAGTGCTTGCGGAAGCGGACATGGCTGTCGCAAGCGGCGACCTCGCGGAATTGGCTGACGACGTCGTGCGGCAGGTGAATGATGCGACTGGGCGCTCTTTATCACGAACTTTAGTGATTGGAGCACCAATAGGACTAAACAGTTTGCGTGATCTGGCCGTTATCAAGGCAGGAGATCGGGTTAGAGTGTTATTGACCGGTGCGGGATTTCAAGCCGCCGGCGACGCTTCAGCACTTTCCTCGGCCGGATTAGGTGAGAGCATTAAATTAAAGATGTCTGATGGCCAGCAGTTGCAGGGACAAGTAATCAGGCCAGGCACCGTGGAAGTGCGACTGGACTGAAATGGAAAGGAAGAAATCATGAAAATTAATGACACTAAAATTACGCAGTCTGAACTGCCCCGTATAGCAGGTGATACCAGCGCGGTTAAAGAAAACGCCTTTGAAAAGTCAGCGACCGCTGCAGGTCCTGCTGCGAGCATCAAGATCGCTAATCCGACAGTGCAGGCAAGCTCAGAGGTTCTGGCTGCCAGTGGCAACATGACGGATGTGAAATTGCTCGACAAGATCCGTGACCGCATCGCTTCCGGTTCATTTGAAATCGACTACGGCCGTCTGGCGCAGTCGATGATTTCAGAATCGATGGCGGTAAACGGTAACAAGGCCAGCGAACCGAATGCATGAAGATCCACTGCAGCTCCTGATTCAGGTTGCTGATACAGTAGCGCGTCAGCGCATGATGCTGGAGCAAGCAGAGTTCGGAAC
>CANFLV010000058.1 GCA_947448025.1 Oxalobacteraceae bacterium
TCACTGTCGCGCGACCTCGTGCTGGAAGTGCTGCGTGAGTTTAAGGAAACCACGACCAGCAATGCGCAGGTGGGCTTTGACACCGAATCGTTCATGCAAAACATGCTGCACAAGGCGCTCGGCGTCGAGGGTGCGTCCGACTTGCTCGGTCGCCTCGAATCGGCCATCGACATGTCCGGTATCGAAACGCTCAAGCGCATGGAAGCCGACGTTCTGTACGAATTGATCAAGAACGAGCATCCGCAGATTATTGCCACCGTCATGGTCTTTCTCGAGCCGACGCAAGCGTCTGCTGTGGTCAAGCTGTTTCCTGAAATCAATCGTAATGAAATTCTCTTGCGCGTTGCCTTGCTCGAGAAGGTTCAGCCAGCTGCGCTCAAGGAGCTCAACGAAGTCATGTCGCGCGCTGTCGGACCCGACGCAGATTTCCGTCGCAGCACCGTTGGTGGTGTGGCGCCTACTGCCGAGATTCTCAACTTCCTCTCTGGCGGTGCCGATCAACTGGCGCTGGACGAGATCCGCAGGTACGACGAGGCACTCGCCGACCTGATCGTCGAATACATGTTCACATTCGAAGATCTGATCGATATCGAAGACCGTTCGCTGCAAACGCTGTTGCTCGAAGTACCGGCCGAAATGTTGGTCATCTCACTCAAGGGTGCCAGCCCGCGCCTGCGCGAAAAGCTGTTCAAGAACATGGCCAAGCGTGCTGCCGAAGGCGTCAAGGAAGATCTCGAGACACGCGGTCCGGCGAAGATCCAGGATGTCGAAGACCAGCAAAAAGAAGTTCTCAAACTGGCTCGCCAGCTTCAGGACGACGGTCGCATCAACCTGCAACGCGGCAAGCAAGCCGACGTGTTCCTGTAATCCGGAATGCAAAAACCATTCACCTCTGCGTCTTGGGAGATTCCCTCATTCGATCCGCCACCGCCACCGGTGGTGGTGGACGAAATCCCTATGCCGACCCAGGAAGAGGTCGATGCTATCCGGCTGGCGGCTTACGACGAAGGTTATGCCTTCGGCCTGCAGCAGGGTCACGACGAAGGCCATGCGAAGGGGCATCAGGAAGGTTTTGACGAGGGACTAGTCAATGGCCATCAGCAAGCCTACGATGAAGGTCGCGAAGAAGTCGCAGCTCTGACCGCCGCACTCGAAAGTGCCTTGCAAGCGATAGCCGAAATGCCGGCTGCAATTGAAGCCGAAATGGCTGAACTCGCATTCACAGTGGGCGAAAGACTAGCTGCACGCGAAGGTATGACGCGTGGTCCGTTTATCGCCGCCATACAGGAAGCGTTGATGCGCCTGCCCAAGCCGGGTGAGACCTTGCTGCTGCGCGTCGGCGCTGAGGAGCGCGGTTCCTGGCAAGAGCTGGTGGAAACTGCTGCCCTGCCTTTCGGCGTGAATGTGCTCGAAGATAAGGATGTCCGCCGCGGTCAGGCTTACGTCGAACTCCACGGTTCACGCATGGATATCGGCGCACATGCCCGGCGCGCGCTCGTGCGCCTTGCGCTCGGCTTGCCCCAGTCAGATCTGAACCATGCCTGAAGGCGCCTCCCTCGGCAATGAAGGTGCGCTGGCTGCTGGTCTAGGCGCATTGCAGCTGTCCGAGCCACATCCCCACGTTACACGCGCAACGCGCAAATTGCAGCGGCTGCAGGATCGCCTGAAACATGCGCCACGTTCGGTGCGCGAAGGGCGCCTCAAGCGTGTTACAGGCTTGATGTATGAAGTTGAAGGATTGCCCATGGCAATCGGCAAGCGCGCTTCCGTTGAAATGGATGACGGCCGCTTCATCGAGACTGAATGCATAGGTTTCAATGGCTCGACGATTTACCTGATGACCATCGATCATGCCGACGGTGTTGCGCCCGGCGCGCTGGTTTATCCTGCCAACACCCCGGCTTATGTCGATGGCGGTTTCCTGGAAGTCGTAACAACCCAATCACTACCGCTGGGCGAAGCACTGCTCGGGCGCGTCGTCGATGGCTATGGCCGTCCGCTGGATTCGCTTGGACATGCTGACGACGGTGTGCCGGACAAGGCCTCGGGCGCCTTAAATCCACTCATGCGTCAGCCAATTCATGAGCCTATGGATGCCGGTGTGAAGGCGATTAACGGTCTGCTGACGGTAGGACGTGGACAGCGCGTTGGTATCTTCGCCGGCTCTGGCGTGGGTAAGAGCGTACTGCTCGGTATGCTTGCGCGGCGCTCGGTGGCAGATGTAATCGTCATCGGCCTGGTCGGTGAGCGTGGTCGTGAAGTACGTGAATTCTGTGACGATACGCTCGGCCCGGAAGCCATGAAGCGCGCCGTTGTGGTCGCCGCCCCTGCCGATGCCTCACCGCTGGCGCGACTCAAAGGCGCCTGGTACGCCACCGATGTTGCTACCTGGTTTCGCGATCATGGCCGCCACGTCGTTCTGATTATTGATTCGCTGACACGCTTTGCCATGGCCCAGCGCGAAGTCGGTCTAAGCCTTGGTGAAGCACCGGTCTCGCGCGGCTATCCGCCGTCTGTTTTTGCGCGCCTGCCTGAACTCGTTGAACGGGTCGGTAACGGCGATGATCCGGATGCGTCGATCACGGCGTTTTATACGATCCTGCTGGAAGGTGATGACACCAATGACCCGGTGGCTGACACGGCACGCGGTATTCTCGACGGTCACTTGTTTCTCTCGCGGGAGTTGGCGGACTCGGGTCATTATCCGGCAATCGATATCGAAAAATCGATTTCCCGCGTCATGCCGCGCGTGGTGACGCGTGAACATGTGATCGCCGCACGCCGGCTCAAGCAATTGTATAGCCGCTACATGCGTGGACGCGATCTCGTGTCTATGGGCGCATACAGCCCCGGCAGCGACCCTGAACTTGACCAGGCCATCAGTGCATGGCCGCGCATCCAGGCGTACCTGCAACAAGATATCAACGACACCCATGGTTTGCTGGAGTCGACTGCTGACCTTATGCAGCTTGTCGGGCAATCATGAGCAAGGCATTGAAGCTGATGCTGAAACTGGCCAGCATCAATGAAGATCGCATCCTTGCTCGTACACGCAAGCTCACCGCAGAAATTTCCCGAAGCCAGGAAAGCGAACGCCAGCTGATATTTTATGCGCGCGAATACGGCATGCGGGCACTGGAAGCCGGCAGTCGTGGTGCTACAGCTGGGGAGCTTGCGGATACCGACGCTTTTCGTCTCAAGTTACAAGCTGGCTCGGAAGCGCAACGAGAATTGATCGGCCAGCTTGGCCAGCAACGCCAGCAATTGAACGAACCGTTGGCGCAGGCGCGCATGCGCACCCTCATGCTGGAAAAATTCCTGGCACGACAGCGCCGTGCAGAGCAGCAAAAACAGCAAATCAAAGAAGGACGTGAAATCGAAGAAGGCGTTGTAAGTCGCATGCGGGTGAAGAGCCCGCTCGACTAAGTAAGGCCTGGCTCGAATGGCTGGCATGGAAGATGCATTAGACCCTATGTTTCCATAGGACAATAAAATCAAATGCCGTTCGCATCCACCACATCTACCTCTGCTGCACAAGTCAGAAACGTGCGGGCAAACACTTCTGCGGATCGCGCCTCAGCTGACGCCGCGGGTGATTTCGATTTGGTTTTGAGCAACGCCGTTGCTACGGCGTCGACCGATGATAAGAAGATCGCAGCTCCAGCCTTGCAAGCAAAGTCTGACGAAGAACGTAAGGAAGAGGCGAAAGCGGAAGAACGGCAGAATTTGCCGCCTGAGCTTGCCGGACTGGCGGCAAATATTGCCGCATCTCCGAATCAACTAGCATGGCAAGGCAGCGTTTCTGCTGCGGATGCCCAGGCGAGCGCCGCAGAAATCGCCAGCGGGTCAGTAGCGACCACCGGCGTAGCCAGTATTGATGCCGCGTTGAGTGCAATCGAGGCTGCCGGTGTCATGTCCTTGCAGTCAGAAGCGGGTTCGACGAAGCCGGCGCATGCCGATGGTGGCGCAATCTTGTCGGCGCCACAAGGCGTGCCGGCGGGCGACTTGAATTCGCTGCAAAACATGTTGATGGCGGCAAGGCAAATGCTTGCGCCGGCAAACGTCACAGCACCAGCGGCGGCTACTGCTGACACATTTACGCTTGATGCAGCTTTGCCGGCAGTGCGTGTGCAATTACTTGAAACGGCCGACGATGGCGCTTCGCATACGGTATTGAAGGCGGCGCCCACAGATGGTTCTGCACTAGGCATTGACCTGAAGCTGGATGGTCAGGGCAATGCAACGCTGGTGCTCAATGTAGCCAATGATGCTGAGCACATGCGCCTGCAACAAACCTTGTCTGCCCTGCATGCCGGATTCGAGGCGATGGGCTTGGCCTTGAATGTCGAATTGCGCCAGGGCAGTGGTGATGATCAGCCAGCGCCTGCACCAGAAACAAGTCGCCGCATAGGCATGGTGCGCGCAGTGGCCGATACAGGCACACCAGCAATATCACGGATGCGCAATAGCGAACCTGCCTCGACTGGTTCACAAATTCATTTTTATGCATGACAGCCCACCGGGCTCACTGAACGGAGAAATACAGCATGGCTGAAGCAACAGGAACACCAGCGGAACAGGAAGCGGCTGTAGCGGCGGCAGCGGCAGCAGCAGCGGCGGAAGCGGCAGCAGCGGCAGCAGTAGCACAAGCTGAAGCGGATGCAGCCCCAGCAAAGAAAAAGAAGATGCTGCTGATGATTGTGGCGGCAGTGGTGGTCGCACTTGCAGGCGGTGGTTACATGTATTACGCCAAGCATAAGGAAGAGGCTGCACGCAAGGCGGCAGAAGAAGAAAATTCCGTCGAGAAGCGTCTCGAAAAGGCCTTTGCGCACAAGAAGGAAAACAAGCCGCCAGTCTTCATTGAGGTTGAGCCGTTTGTCGTCAACTTGCCAGGCCGTGGTGGTGAGCATTACCTGCAGCTGAAGATGGTGTTGCGCGCGGCAGACAAAAAAGTTGAAGCCCGCGTGCTTGACTTCATGCCGGTGATTCGCGATCGCGTCATCACAGTATTGTCGTCGCGTGACATGCGCGAGTTGGCGACTTCGGAAGGCAAGAACATGATGGCCAAGGAAGTTGCATTGGTCATTAACGCGATTATCGAGCCACAGCTGACAGCGATTTATGTGCTGCAGCAAGAGCCGTCGACAGCGGACTTGCGTAATCTCGAGCGTATCGGCGCCGTACCAAAAGAAACGACCGGTGGTGAGCAGATCGGTGCTGCTGCCCGTCAAGCTGCCGCGCAATTCTGGCGTGTGTCGGAAATGGACTTGCCAGTTCAGGGCGTTCTGTTCAATTCGTTCGTGATGCAATGATGGGACAGCATGACTGACTCGACAAAGAATACGCCGGACGAACAGGCGGGCGAAGCCGAGCCTAAGTTCCGGTTTGACAAGATGCACCGTGTCATGCGTCGGCGGATGCCGACGCTTGAGCTGATCCATGAGCGCTTTGGGCGCACAGTTCGGCTGGCACTGTTCAACATGATTCGCTGCCCGATCGAGGTCGCGGTCCATCTGCCGGAAGTAAAAGCCTACGATGAATTTATCGCCGGCTTTCCGGAGCGGACCAACATCAATATCGTCAATATCCGCCCCTTGCGCGGAGTTGGTTGCTGGGTGGTTGATCCACAAGTCGTTTTTATCGCCATCGACAATATGTTCGGTGGTGAAGGACGTCTGCCACCCAAGCTTGAGCCTAAGGAATACACGGCGACAGAGCTGCGCATCATCCGTCGATTAATGGATGGTTTGCTGCTTGAATACGAGAAAGCCTGGAAGCCGGTGCATGAAATCAAATTTGACTTCATGCGTCAGGAAACCAATTTCCAGTTTGCGCGCATTACCTCCGGCGACGAGATGGTCTTGCATTGCAAATTCACGCTCGATATCAATGGCCGTACAGGCGATGTTGACCTGTGCATTCCATACTGGGTCATGGAGCCGGTAAAGACGCTGCTGTTCAATAACATGCAGAGTTTTTCGTTTGAGCCGGATGACCATTGGGCGCAGATGTTGAAAGATGAAGTGCAGGCGGCGCAAGTGCAGGCGATTGCCGTATTGGCGCGTAAGGACTCGACCATTGGCGAGGTGCTGGAGCTGAATGTGGGCGATATCTTGCCCATTGAGGTGCTCGAGCCGATCACCGTCTACGTTGATGGCTTGCCGA
>CANFLV010000059.1 GCA_947448025.1 Oxalobacteraceae bacterium
GCGTTCGCCGTTGCTTTTTCAACCAATGCCTTGAACGCAGCGCGCGGGATGGCCGGATTGGCAGTACAAACCGTAAATGCAAGCCGGTCGATCAGATCGCCTGTCGCGGCAAAGCTGTTGCCCGAACGCAGTCCGTCGATGATCCCTTCTGCTGAAAGGCTGTTGCTACCCTTACGGACCATCACATAGTCTTTTTGGTATTCACCCGGGAAAAAATCCTGGCTGCTTTCGCGCTGGTCAGGACCAAACTGGCCACGGTTATGGAAATCGGAACTCGCAAAGAACCACCAGTTGCGTCCTTCACCCAGTAGGGCATCCCAGACACCACCAATCTTGGCGGCATAAATACCGGTTCCGCCGTAGGTACCAACACCCACCGAATCCACGGGTGGCGATCCACGCGCTGGCGAGTACTCACCGCGGGTTGCCGAGGCCTGATGTCCCGGCATGGACTCGAAGCCGAAGGCAACATTAGAGGCCGCATTATTAAAATTGCGCAGATGCTCAATGTTGAAGCCCCGGCTGCGAATCGGATCGTAAGGACCCGCGCGCTCAAGGTGGGCAGGAATGAAGTAGCTGGTTGTCGGTGCCTTTTCATTCATCCATTTGATACCCTCGAGCGTCTTCAGGTGACCAAGGTCAGGCGTACTGGCTGTATTGCTGCCCTTGATCTTGCGCGCAGTTGCATCGAGCTGGCCGTTATTGGCACTGCCCGTCACCGAACAGTCAAACTGGTTTTCAGCGCCGCGGCTGGTATCTGTATCGCTGTTATCAAAGCAATACTCGAACTGCGCTTGCAGCGCTGCATTGCCAGCGACACCTGCCTGCGGCCAAGGCAATTGGCCTTTCAACACCGTCGTCGAAACATGCTCATGGCCAGGAGCATTTTGTTCCACACCAATCCAGATCGGTTTTTGACGTGCACGGCTCTCGTCTTCAGTGACTTTGTACTGAAACTCCTTGATTTCCTGCCAGCGCCACATGGCCTTGGGGGTCGCGGTGCCATCGCCCTTGATATCGGCACGTCCACCCGGCAAGGTCGCTTCCCAAGTCTGGTTCGGCCCTTTTTGCGTAGCGGCTGGTTGGCCAGCACTTGGGTAGGTGCTGGGTGGATAAGGTCCCGTTGCGCTATTGGTCAAGCCAAGTCCCACTGGAACTGGCTCGAAGGGGTCTTCTGCAAGGGTACAGTTCCTGGCGCTGCTGCCGCCGTGATCTGCTTGCACAAACCAATCGAGGTTAAATGTTTTTGCGGATTTATCGATCAGCTTTTTCATTGAGATCGAACCATCCGAACAGGTCGTATGGTTATGAAAATCGCCAGTGACATAATTGCCTGCCGCCTTAGTACTGGCTTTGTCGGCCGCGCTCGCCGATGGTGCGCCGACGACGGACATCAAACCAACCAGTGACGAAACGGCCACCGCGATGTGATGGTGCTTAAATTTGTTATTCATGGAAATCCCTTAAAGTTCGCTTGATGATGCTTAGATGGATGCTGTCGAAGACTGATCGCCATACAGATAAGCAACCCCGGAAACAAGTTTCACTTTGGTCGTGAAGTCGACAGTTGTGCTGTCAACATCGGCATTGGTCAGAGTGGCGTTCAAGGTGCAGATATTATTGCCGTCGCAGTTGCTGAGCGTGGCATTGGATACTTGTGCCATGGGGAAAAGTGATAGCTCAGTATTCGTGCCCAATGCTTGTGAATTCGCGGAAAGCGCAGCAAGCACGTCCGCGCGGGTAGCGCCCATATCCAAATAGTTTTGATCCAAAACATTATTGACCGAGGCTGAAGTCAAGCCGCTACTCGTGTTGAGGGAAATGAGTAGCGCATTGAATTTGGACACCAGGGAATCTGGCTCGGAATCACCGCTTGAGCCACAGGCGCTCAGGATCACCAAAGCACTGGCGACGATGACTAACAAAGGAATTCGATTGAACTTCATGCTTCGCTTCTCCAAGTAGTGAGGTTGTAATCAACAGGTCAATAATGCTTTGCAGAAATTTCAAATGTTGATGGGTTCAACGATAACCACCAGTTGTTACCGCTCTGTGAAAAACTTAACTGAGAGGATTTTTTAATTGATTTAGGAAAATCAATTTTTGCGCGGAAGGGGCTGGCATGCGCCGCGGACTTCAAAATAATCATCAAGATTATTACTGACGATGCATCGGTATTTCAAACGTTCCAGCAAGGCGATGCTCGCATCTTCGGCTTATGCCAGTACGGGCTTGTTAAATGCTAATTCGGAGAGCTCGCGATTCAGGAAAATACCAGCGGCCCTTGAGGCAGGGAGGTGTCTGTCGCTATTCGTTTCGCCGATATTTTTTGCCTGATTTGACCAGAATAAAATAATTTATTTCTTATGCTGAATAGTGGATATGACGGCGCCATGAAGTCTTAATTGTTATGTTCTGCCTTCAAAACACAGGCCTGTAAAAGTCATGATTGAGTCACATTTTGTATTTAGAGTTGCATTAATTAAAGCTCACACTACACAGGAACCGATATGCAAATTCATCAGATTCTGAAGTCTGCCATTGTCGCTGTTGCGACGCTGACGACTTTTTCTTATGCGACAGCCGCTGATATTACTGGCGCCGGCGCGACCTTTCCGTATCCGATTTATGCAAAATGGGCTGAGGCCTACAAAACAGCGACCGGCACCGGCATGAATTATCAGTCGATCGGCTCCGGCGGCGGCATCAAGCAGATCAAGGCCAAGACAGTTGATTTCGGCGCTTCCGACATGCCTTTGACCGCCGAAGAGCTTGATGCTGAAGGCCTGATTCAATTTCCTATGATCATGGGTGGTGTGGTTGCTGTAGTAAACCTAGACGGCTTGAAGCCAGGTCAATTGAAGCTGACCGGCGATGTTGTAGCCGGCATTTATCTCGGTAAGATCGTCAAGTGGAATGCGGCGGAAATCGTGGCACTGAACCCAGGCGTAAAGCTGCCTGCTGAAGAAATCACGGTCGTTCATCGTGCAGACGGATCGGGTACATCCTTCCTTTTTACAGACTACCTGTCAAAAGTGAACGCTGAATTCAAGGCGACAGTCGGTGCAGGTACAGCGGTCAAATGGCCGGCTGGTATCGGCGGCAAGGGCAATGAAGGCGTGGCTGCAAACGTTCAGCGTATTAAAAATTCGATCGGCTATGTCGAGTACGCCTATGCAAAAAAGAACAACATGCAGTACACCCAGCTGAAAAATCGTGACGGCCAGTTCATCACGCCAGATGATCCGAATTTCAAGGCAGCTGCAGCCGGTGCTGACTGGGCCAAGACACCAGGCTTCGGCGTGATCCTGACGGATCAGCCGGGTAAAGCCAGCTGGCCTATCACTGGTGCATCGTTCATTCTGATGCACAAGGTGCAAGCCGATGCATCCAAGGGTCGTGAAGTCCTGAAGTTCTTTGATTGGGCTTACAAGAACGGCGGCACCATGGCTGAAGAACTTGACTATGTCGCCATGCCGGCTGCTGTCTCGAAGCTCGTAGACGCTGCATGGAAAGCAAACCTCAAGGATGCATCAGGCAAACCGCTCTGATTTCGATTAGTGTTCAGCGCCGGGACTGAATCGTCAGTCCCGGCGTTTTTTACTGGATACGGCACGCTATGAATGCACACTCTCCCTCGCTCGCAGCGCTCGGGCCGGATACCGGACCTGCTGTCAATGTCGATCCCAACATGCAAAAGCGCATGCGTGGGCAGCATTTGCTCGATTTCCTGTTCCATAAAGTGACCCTCTTCTTTGCGCTGAGCGTTTTGCTCGCGCTGACTGCCATCATCATTTCCCTGATCTATGGCGCTACACCGGCATTCCGTGAATTCGGTTTCGCCTTTCTGACCACGGTCGAATGGGATCCGGTCAACGATAAATACGGCGCCCTGATCGCGATCGTCGGCACGCTGGCGACTTCGCTCATTGCGCTCCTGATTGCATTTCCACTCAGCTTCGGCATTGCGCTGTTCCTCACTGAAATCTGCCCGTCTTGGCTGCGCCGCCCGCTCGGCACCGCCGTTGAATTGCTGGCCGGCGTGCCGAGTATTATTTACGGCATGTGGGGCTTGTTCGTGTTCGCGCCGCTGTTTGCCGATTACGTCCAGCCTGTGCTGGCCAAAACCCTGGGGCAGCTGCCAGTCATCGGTCAGCTGTTTCGCGGCCCGATGATGGGCATTGGCATCCTGACCGCTGGGCTGATCCTCGCTGTGATGATTATTCCTTTCATCTCTTCGGTGATGCGCGACGTATTCGAAGTCGTGCCGGCCGTGCTGAAGGAATCTGCTTACGGCCTCGGCTGCACGAAATGGGAAGTGGTGCGTAAAGTCGTGCTGCCTTACACAAAGAACGGCGTCGTCGGCGGCATCATGCTTGGCCTCGGGCGTGCGCTCGGTGAAACGATGGCGGTGACTTTCGTGATCGGCAATGCGCACAAACTGTCCTGGTCGCTATTCGCCGCGGGTAACAGCATCGCCTCGACCTTGGCGAATGAATTTGCCGAAGCCGAGTCGACGCTGCATGTCTCATCCCTGTTTGCGCTCGGCCTGATCCTGTTTGGGATTACGTTTATTGTGCTCGCCGCAGCGAAAATTATGTTGGTTCGCATGTCACGCAATGAGGGGGTGTAATGAGTAATCCAACGCGCATCAATCCGGTCTACCGCCGCCGCCTGCTGATGCATAAGGTCGGCATCACGCTGTCATTCCTGGCCATGGCGGTCGGCTTAACGGTCTTGATCTGGATCCTCACCACGCTGCTCATCAAAGGCATGGGTGGCTTGAGCTTCGATCTGATTTCACAAAATACACCGGCGCCAGGCAGCGACGGTGGCGGCTTGCTCAACGCCATGGTCGGCAGTCTCATGATGGTGGGTATTGCCACCCTCATCAGTACGCCGGTCGGTATCCTGGCCGGTATTTATCTCGCCGAATATGGTGCACAAAGCAAGCTCGCGCAAATCACGCGCTTCGTCACCGACATCATGCTGTCCGCGCCGTCGATCGTGATCGGCCTGTTCGTGTATGCAATTTACGTCGCGCAGGTCAAACATTTCTCCGGCTGGGCCGGCACGCTTGCCTTGTCGCTGATCGCGGTACCGGTGGTGGTGCGTACTACCGACAATATGCTGCGACTCGTGCCCAACAGCCTGCTCGAAGCCGCCTTTGCGCTGGGTGCACCGCGCTGGAAAGTCGCGACCTTCGTGCGTTTGCGCGCCGTGCGGGCTGGCGTGATGACGGGTGCCTTGCTGGCCTTGGCGCGCATGGCTGGTGAGACTGCACCGCTGCTGTTTACTGCACTCAATAACCAGTTCTTCAGCGCCGACATGAATGCACCGCTGGCGAACCTGCCGGTGGTGATTTACCAGTTCGCCATGAGCCCTTACGATAACTGGCGCTCGCTGGCCTGGGGCGGGGCGCTGCTGGTGACGATTACCGTGTTGGGCCTGAATATACTTTCGCGTACCGTGTTCAACCAAAAAATTCATAATTGAATGGTGACTTCCATGATGATGACCAATACCGCCGAGCAGTCGGCACTGCCGGTGCAGGCCAAGCCCGTCGCGACCATTGCGATATCGAATCTGAATTTTTTCTATGGCGCTTTCCAGGGACTCAAAAACGTCAATCTGGATGTCCACGAGAAGAAGGTCACGGCTTTCATTGGCCCGAGTGGCTGCGGCAAATCGACGCTGCTGCGGACCATGAACCGCATGTACGACCTGTATCCGGGGCAGCGCGCCGAAGGTAACATCATTTACCGCGGCGGCAATATCCTCGACAAGACGCAAGACGTGAACATGCTGCGCGCGAAAATCGGCATGGTCTTCCAGAAGCCAACACCGTTCCCGATGTCGGTCTACGACAATATCGCCTTTGGCGTGCGCCTGTATGAAGACCTGTCCAAAGGCGAAATGGATGAGCGCGTCGAATGGGCGCTGAACAAGGCGGCCCTGTGGACCGAGGTCAAGGACAAATTGAGCAAGAGCGGCCTGTCCCTGTCGGGCGGCCAGCAGCAGCGCCTGTGCATCGCGCGCGGTGTGGCGGTCAAGCCGGACGTCTTGCTGCTGGATGAGCC
>CANFLV010000060.1 GCA_947448025.1 Oxalobacteraceae bacterium
ACGGCAATCCTGTGCCGCTCGGCCAGCCAGGTGAAATCGCCATTCGCGGCCCGCAAGTCATGGCCGGTTACTGGAATCGTCCCGACGAGACCGCGAAGGTCATGACGCCTGATGGTTTCTTCAAGAGCGGCGACATCGGCATCATGGATGAAAATGGTTATACGACCATTGTCGATCGCAAGAAAGACATGATTCTAGTCTCCGGCTTCAATGTGTATCCGAACGAAATCGAAGGCGTGATCGCAATGCATCCGGGCGTACTCGAATGCGCCTGCGTGGGCGTGCCCGATGCGAACTCCGGCGAAGCGGTCAAACTCTACGTCGTGCGCAAGGATCCGGCATTGACGGCCGAGCAGCTGCTCGACTATTGCAAGGAACAGTTCACGGCTTACAAGAAGCCGAAATACATTGAATTCCGCGAGGATCTGCCGAAGACGAACGTGGGCAAGATATTGCGGCGTGAATTGCGCGACGAAAAGAAAGTCGCCTGACAGACGTATATTGTCAGTCGTTGTATCCGAAAGCCGCCTGCACCACAGGCGGCTTTTTTCATCCTGCGCGGTTCAAGCCCGCCTGTCCATCCTGCACGATAAAATCCGCAATGCTCTTCACGCCCGAGCTCGCATCATGCACGTCATCGAGTGCCATGAATTGCGTCAGCGACTGTTTGGGCGTGATGTTCATGAGCATGTAGCCGCGCCGGTCACTGCTGCCAAAGCCGATGTGCGGATTTTGCGCGACGTATTGGTCGGTGCGTTCCTGCGGGCGCGAACTTGAGGTCACTGAGGTGCCGCAAAATTCCGTGGCCAGTACCGCATTCGCAGACGTGACTGGCTGATCGAAATCGCGCCGTAATTCCGCCGCATAAAAAGTATGCACGTCACCCGACAGCACCAGCGGGTTAGCAGGACGTTCGCGCGCGATCGTCTCCAGCAGTCGTGTACGCGCCGCCGGATAGCCATCCCAGCCATCGTTCCAGAATGCGCCGTCACCGGGTTTCGTGATCGGCAGCTGGCTGCACTGCGCCATCAGGGTTTGCTGCGCGATGATGTTCCAGCGCGCGCCTGATTTAGCCAGGCCATCGGCGAGCCAGCCTTCCTGTTCCATACCCAGCAGCGTGCGTGCCGGATCATGGCGCTCTCTGCAGCTGTTCGTGATCGTGTTCGAACCACCGCGCTGCGGCTTCTGGCAGGCCTGGTAAGACTTGTACTGACGCGCATCGAGCACATTAAAGCGCGCCAGCCGGCCCCAGTCGTAACGCTCATGCATGCGCAGGAAGGCAAAGCGATTCGCGCCTGCCGGCAGCGGCGACAGGCGCACCGGCATATGTTCGTAAAACGCCTGATAGGCCGCGGCACGACGCTGCAAGAAATCCGGCGCAAGGCGTTCATCACGGTCATTGGCGTAATCGTTGGCGACTTCGTGATCATCCCAGGTCACGATCCATGGGGCGATGCGGTGCGCGGCTTGCAGGTCCGGGTCAGTCTTGTACTGCGCGTAGCGCAAACGATAATCAGCCAGGGTAAAACTTTCATTGCTGCGTTTGCGCGGCTTGGCTGGATGCGTCGCGTCGCAGGGGCCCCATTCGTAAATGTAATCGCCGAGGAACAGTACCAGATCCGGATGGGCGGCAGCGATGTGACGATGCGCCGCATAATGGCCAAATTCCCAATGCTGGCAAGACGCGACCGCTACGCGAAGTGCCGATGGTAAGGTCTGCGCAGACGGCGTCGTGCGTGTACGCCCGACCGGACTGACGGCGTCGCCGAGCATGAAGCGATACCAGTACCAGCGGTCCGGCTGCAAGCCCAAAACGTCGACATGGACGCTGTGTGCCAGCTCGGGCAGGGCGCTGGCTTCGCCTTGGGCGACGATGCGGCGGAAATTGTCGTCGTCGGCCACTTCCCAACGCACGGTGGCTGCCAGCGTGGAAAATGCTTCACCCGACAGCGGTGCCGCGTTCAGGCGCGTCCACAGCACGACGCTGTCGGCGCGTGGCGAACCGGAGGCGACGCCCAGCTGGAAGGGATACCATTCGGTGCGACTGATCGCCGCACCGGGAAACGCCAGCGCCAGTGCCGCCAGGCTGCCCAGGCGCGCGGCCTGGCTTAGAAATTTTCTGCGCTGGTCGAAATCGCTCATGCTGTCCTTGACTATGCGCCGACAGTCGCATCAAGCTTGGGTAGCTGGCGTGGCTTACGATGTTCGTCGGTGGCGACAAAGGTCAGCGTCGCCTCGGTTACTTTCACGGTTTCTGCCTGCAGCCGGTTACGCTCGGCATAGACTTCCACATTGACCGTGATCGAGGTATTGCCGACCTTGACGATATTGGCATAAAACGACAATAAATCACCGACGAAGACCGGCTGCTTGAACAGGAAAGAATTCACGGCGATGGTAGCAACGCGCCCATTCGCACGACGCACTGCAGGCAGTGATCCGGCAATGTCGACCTGCGCCATGATCCAGCCGCCGAAGACATCGCCATGCACATTCGCATCGGCGGGCATGGGCATGACGCGCAGCTGGGGCATGCCTTCGGGAAGTTTCGTGATCTCGGTATTCATCGTGTTCTCTTCCTCATGGGTTTTTTAAACAGCTACAATCGCCTTGCAAGCAGCATAAACCATTCTTACCGGATTTCAATTTACCTTATGCGTCACCGTTCCGCCGCCATCACCGAAGCGCCAGCCAATCAAGCCACCCGCAATGACTGGACCACCCTCAAGACTCTTTTGCCCTACCTGTGGGCGTACAAATGGCGCGTCTCGCTGGCGCTGCTGTTTTTGGTCGGCGCCAAACTCGCCAATGTCGGCGTGCCGCTGGTGATGAAGTCGCTCGTCGATCACCTGTCAGCGAAGTCGTCTAACCCGCAGGTATTGCTGGCTCTGCCGGTCGGCATATTGTTCGTCTATGGCTTGCTGCGGCTGTCGACGACGCTGTTCACGGAGCTGCGCGAATTCGTGTTTGCACGCGTCACGCAACGCGCCGTGCGGACCATTGCGCTGAAGGTCTTCCGCCATCTGCATTCGCTGTCGCTGCGCTTTCATCTGAACCGGCAAACCGGCGGCATGAGCCGCGATATCGAACGCGGCACGCGCGGTATCTCCTCGCTCGTGTCCTACACCCTGTTCAGTATCCTGCCAACGCTGGTGGAAATCACGCTGGTCATTGGCTACCTGATGCTGCATTACGACATCTGGTTTTCGCTCATTACGATTACCGCCCTCGTGACTTACATCAGCTTCACCGTCATCGTGACGGAATGGCGCACGCATTTTCGCCGCACGATGAACGAGCTCGATTCGAAGGCGAATACGCGCGCCATCGATTCGTTGATCAATTATGAAACGGTCAAATACTTCAGCAATGAAGACTATGAAGCGCATCGCTATGACGATGGCTTGCAGCGTTACGAGGCCGCCGCTGTGCGCTCGCAAAGCTCGCTGTCGATGTTGAATACTGGCCAGTCCATGATCATTGCCACCGCGATTACGCTCATCGTCTGGCGCGCCACACAGGGCGTCATTGACGGCACCATGACCCTGGGTGATCTGGTGCTGGTGAATGCCTTCATGATCCAGCTCTATGTACCGCTGAATTTCCTCGGCGTGATCTATCGTGAAATCAAGCAAAGCCTGGCCGACATGGAACGCCTGTTCGTGCTGCTGGACCAGCATCGCGAGATCGCCGATGCGCCGTCTGCGAAAGCGCTGGTCACCAAGGGCGCGCAAGTCAGCTTTTCGCATGTCGATTTCAGCTATGAGAATAACCGCCAAATCCTGTTCGACGTTGACTTCACGATCGCCGCCGGCACCACGACTGCCGTGGTCGGGCATAGTGGTTCGGGTAAATCGACGCTGTCGCGCCTGCTGTATCGCTTCTACGATGTGAATGCCGGGCATATCGCCATTGATGGGCAAGAGCTGCGCGATATTAGTCAAGCCTCGCTACGCAACGCGATCGGCATCGTGCCGCAAGACACGGTCCTGTTCAATGACACCATCGAGTACAACATCGCCTACGGCAAGCCCGGTGCGAGTCGCGAAGAAGTCATCGCTGCAGCGCGCTCGGCCTACATCCATGATTTCATTGAAACCCTGCCGGATGGCTATGCGACTATGGTCGGCGAGCGCGGCCTGAAATTGTCCGGCGGCGAAAAACAGCGCGTGGCGATCGCGCGCACGCTCTTGAAAAATCCCGCCATCCTGATTTTCGATGAAGCCACATCGGCGCTCGATTCGAAAGCCGAGCAGGCCATCCAGGCGCAATTGAAAGAAATCGCGCGCGAACGCACCACGCTCGTGATCGCGCACCGGCTGTCGACCATCGTCGATGCGGCGCAAATCCTGGTTCTCGATCATGGCCGCATCGTTGAGCGTGGCACGCATAATGAATTGATCGCGATGCATGGTGCTTACGAACAAATGTGGGCGCGCCAGCAAGCCCGCACGGAGGATTCGGCATTTTCTTCCGGCTCGCCATCGACCCCGCAGGTCTTGAACACCAGGGCGGCGATGTAATTGGGGTTTGAAAGCCTGGCGTGTCGTGGATTGGACACGATACAAGCGCCGGCAATTTTGCGCGTGGCAGCCTAGCGTTCTACCATAACAAAATGGAAACCAAATGGCTGGAAGACTTCATTTCACTGGCGGAGACGCACAGCTTTAGCCGCTCGGCTGAACTGCGGCATGTGACCCAGCCGGCGTTTTCACGGCGCATTCAGTCTCTGGAAGCCTGGCTCGGCGCCGACCTGATCGACCGGACTTCCTATCCGACCAGCCTGACGCCGGCCGGCGAGGTTTTCTATGAGCAGGCCATGGAAATGCTCGGACAAATCAACAATGTCCGGGCGCTCTTGCGCGGCAAACGACGACAGGCACAGAATACCGTCGACTTCGCCGTACCGCATACCTTGTCACTGACCTTCATGCCGAAATGGCTGACGCAATTGCAGTCGGGTTTTGGCGTATTGAATACGCGCCTGATCGCATTGAATGTGCATGATGCGGTGATGACCCTCGTCGAGGGCGGCTGCGATTTGCTGCTCTGTTATCACCATCCGCGCCATCCGGTGCAGCTCGATCCGAGCCGTTACGACGGTATTGTGCTCGGCCATGAATCGCTGCATGCCTATACCCGCTGCGACAAACAAGGCAAACCCCTGATGTGCCTGCCTGGCACCGCCAGCGCACCGTTACCCTTTCTCTCGTACACCAGTAATGCCTATCTCGGGCGCATGGTCGACTTGATCCTCGCCGATGCACGGAAAAATCCCTATCTCGATAAATACTATGAAACCGACATGGCCGAAGGTTTGAAAATGATGGCGCTCGAAGGCAATGGCATCGTCTTTTTGCCTGAGTCTGCAGTCGTACGTGAAGTACGTCAACGGCAATTGGCGCGTGCAGATGGCGGGCAATCCGAATGGCAGGTTGACATGGAAATCCGCCTGTATCGCGAGCGGCCATCCGGGCAGCGCCCAGGCAAGCAGGTCGTCGCGCAATTGTGGTCTTATCTGACGACCAATATGGACGAGAAGGCAGTCTTGTCTGGCAGTCGGCGCAAGGCACGTTTTTCGATGGCGAAATAATCTTTGCTTGCAAAGCCTGAGGATAACTATGAATGATTTGCATAATTACATGCCAAGAAAGCATTAGATTTGATGCGGTGCGTTCGCCTAGCATCTTGGAGATGACAGGAAATGCCTGTCGCGACAAATCGGACCTCCAGGAGTCACCCTCGTATGGCTAGCCAGCACCAAATACCGTCTTATCTGACACAAACCGAAGTTGGGCCGTGGGCCGTCTATCTTGAACAAATTGATCGCGTCACGCCGCACCTGGGCTCACTTGCGCGCTGGGTAGAAACCCTCAAGCGGCCGAAGCGGATCCTCATTGTTGATGTGCCCAT
>CANFLV010000061.1 GCA_947448025.1 Oxalobacteraceae bacterium
CACCTCTCCGGTGACCATCCGGCTTCCGGCCAGACTCAGATGCAATAAGCGCGCACTGCCCTTTGCATGATGCACCTCAAGCGGATGCTGCAAGATCACGACTTCCATGGCGGGTATCAGTGGCCTGATCCAGCGACAAAAGCAAGTCATGTGTGGTCGCAGGCAGATCGGACAGAGCGGACGCTTCAAGTCTTAACCCCCACCGAAGGCGTCAGCACGTGCATAGTGCGCATAAAACACCGCTTCGCTACTCACATAATCCCAAGCGCGGCACGGCCGTTTCATCGGCGAAAACGAAGGCATTTTGCTGATACTTTTGCGATAGAGCAAATGCGGCCTCAAATGAAATTCCCGCAATCCATGCGCCCGGCTCCGGCGGGCAGATGCCGCTCGGATCAGCCCCGTGTGCTGGCAGCCAAGGCAAATTCAATCCGGCGATGTCCGCAAACAAAGCGGCATTTGCAGCGGCATTTTCTGCATCGGCACGCGTCATGCTGTAAGGGTTATATCCTGTAATCATTGCCGAGCAATGGACGCCATATGCTGCCTGCAACAGCGCCAGCGCTGACGAATATTCGCCGATATGCACGATGAACGGCGCTTCTGGCTGTAGCACTTTGTAGTCGGTCGCGGCATAGGCGCCAAGCAGTTCGCGGGAAATGGATGTCATGGCAAGGCTCAGGTAATCAAGAACATCGCGCACACCGCAAACGCCATCATCAGCGTCGCCAGCCAACCCAGCAGCTTGAGCCGGCGCGAAATGACGAATTGCCCCATTACGTCCGAGCGCACCGCCAGCAGCATCATGACGACCATGATCGGCACTGAAATGACGCCATTGATGACGGCACTCCAGTACAGGGCCTTAATCGGATCGATGCCCGTGAAACCCAGGCCGGTGCCTGCCAGCATCGACACGCCAATAATCGCGTAAAACTGCCGGGCTTGCATCGGTGTGCGCTCAAGACTATTTTTCCAGCGAAAGGCGCCTGCCATCGCATAAGCCGATGAGCCGGCCAGCACCGGCACGGCGAGCAAGCCGGTACCGATAATTCCGGCGCTAAACAGCATAAAGGCAAAGTCACCGGCGATCGGTCGCAACGCCAATGCCGCATCCGATGAGGTAGCGATGTCGGTGATGCCATGCAAATTCAGCGTCACCGCAGTGGTCAGGATAATGAAAAAAGCGACCAGATTGGAAAAACCCATGCCGATATAGGTATCGATCTTGATGCGTCGTAAATTCGCCGGCGCCTGCTGCGGTGCACGGATAAGCGGATGCGCCTGCGGATCCGCCAATTGATCCTCGACTTCCTGCGACGCCTGCCAGAAAAATAAATAGGGACTGATCGTCGTACCGAACACCGCGACCACCGTGGTGATGTAGGCCGGCTTCCACGATAACTCTGGCAGCAAGGCCGACAGCAAGACCGTGCCCCAGGAAATATGCACGATGAAGGCGGTCGCGACATAGGCCAGCAATGCCATGGTCAGCCATTTCAGCAGACGCACATAACGGCGATAGGGAATGAAGACCTGCAGCACCAGCGAGAGAACGCCGAAGCCGATCGCATACCAATGCGCCGGGCCGCCGATAATCAACTTGAGCGCCTCGCCCATGGCGCCGATATCGGCGGCGATGTTGATGGTATTGGCGACCAGCAAAAGACTGACGACCGCATACAAAAGCCAGCGCGGGTAATGACGCCGGATATTCGTGGCCAGACCGTGACCAGTGACGCGACCGATCCTGGCACTAACGACCTGGATACCGACCATCAACGGATACGTGAACAGGACGGTCCACAGCATGTTCATGCCGAATTGCGCACCCGCCTGTGAATAGGTCGCGATACCACTGGGATCATCATCTGCGGCGCCCGTGATCAATCCCGGCCCCAGCTTTTTGAGCCAGGACTTTTCGGTGTCGCTATCGGCAATGATGACTTTTACGTTGCGCATGTTCGTTGAGTGGGAATTTGCCCGGGCGGGCCCGGGAAAGAAGAGCGCTGATCATCATACATCGAGATGGAACGGCCATCGTAACAATACAGGCAACATTCCATACAGGGCGTTTTGCCGACAGTTTAGAGCGGCACCAGATTGACTTGCGCCTGCATGGCCGCAAGAATGGCTTCCGGTTTCAGGGGCTTATGCAGCGCCAGAATATTGTTTTCCTTGAACAGCAAGACCTTGTCCGGGGAGGTATCGCCCGTGATGATAATGGCGGGCAGCTCATCGTCATTGAACTCCTCACGCAAGGCCCGGATATTATCGACACCCATCGGTGCACCATCGATCTGGTAATCGGAAATGACAATATGCGGGCACAGATTCTGGCGCGCGCATTCAAGTGCAGCTTCAGCGACGGTCTTGCTGGCGATGACCGTGCAGCCTTTGCCGGCGAGGTAAGTTCGCATCGAATCAATGATCATCTGGTCATCTTCAATGAACACCACGATCATATGCAGCATAAGTGACGGTGCAGCCTCCGGAAGTGCTTCGGGCCCACGATAAATATCGGCATCCACCAACGGCACTGCCAAAGTAAAACAGGATCCTTCGCCCGGCGTCGAGGTCAATGACAGGGTAATATCAAGCAACTTGGCCATGCGGCGCACGATCGCCAATCCCAGGCCAAAGCCCTTGGGCTGGCTGCGGATTGCCTGTGGTAGCCGCGTAAATTCACGCCAGATCAACTCCTGGTCAGCCTCGCTGACTCCGCAGCCCGTATCAATGACATGAATCAGGAGATGGCTGCTCGTCGGGCGACAATGCACGATCACGCTGCCGTCCTGGGTGTAATGGAAGGCATTGCTGATGATATTCGAGAGGATGCGCCGCAGCAGGATGACATCGCTACGCACATGGCAAGTCGTGTCGGCAATCTCGAAACGGAGCCGCTTTTCATTCGCCAGCGGCTGGAATTCAGTGCGCAAGCTTTCGAGCAAATTTCCGAGCGCAAAATTATCAAGATTCGCTTCTAGCGCTTGCGCATCGAGCTTGGAAATATCGAGCATCGCGTCGAACATTTCATTCATCGTCAATGCACATTTACGAATATTGTGCAGGATCCTGGTGGTTTTCGGCGGCAGGCCATCAAGGTCGAGTGCACCGAGATAGAGATTAATGGAATGCATGGGCTGACGCAGGTCGTGGCTGGCCGTCGCCAGGAACTGCGATTTCGAGCGATTCGCCTGGAGCGCGTCTTCGACCAATTGCTCGGCGTGCTCGAGTAGCTTGCGGTTCTTGAACAGCAAGGTAATCGAATCATCGTAGAAATGCGTAATGATGTCTTGCGCCTTGACAAGAATTAACAAGAACAACAGGTGACCGCCTATTGCTTGCCAGCTCAGTTCGGAACTGAGGAGGATTTGCGTATAGAGCATGGGCAAAGCCAATATTAAAGCGGTTACCCGGAAACCGACACGATCGACGATGGACGCGCAGGCAAATATAATCAACTGCCCAAGTGCAACGCGCACATACAGCAACTGGTTCGCTTCGGGAAGCATGGGTATGAGCATGATCCAGCCTATCGCCCAGAACAGTCCTGCGCCAACGACACTGATACGCAAATAAGTCATGAAGGTGTTGGCACCGGCCAGCGTCTGAAAATGACGTAACCTCGCCCATCCCAGCATGCGCAGCAGGAAAATCAGGGAGTCGGCGCCCAGCCAAATCAGCATCACGGACGTGGGCAGCTTATCCCAGGTCCGTAATACGAATAGCCACAGCAAGATAGAATTACCCACGACGCCAAATGGCACGAAGCGTTGGATGAAATTCGCCTTTTTAATGGCGAGATCTTCCAGCATGTCCTTGTTCATATTGACCCCGGGTGATTCTCTCGATTGGCAAAATCGTCAACGCAGGTGTTAATGTCTGCAATATGTTGCGATTAGGAAATCAGATTGTACCTGAGCGTTGCCCCGGGAAATGCCTAAGGCGCAGGCGCAATGGGGGCTCGGCCGGGAATAGCGGGCATGACAGGCAATTCACCCACATCGGGCAGATCCATCTCGCCGCGGCTGCCATCGCGAACTTCATAGGCCCAGGCGAGAATCTTGGCGACCGCCTCAAACAATTGCTCCGGTACTGGCATACCGATCTCGAGCTGGGCGTACATCAGGCGCGCCAGTGCCGGTGAACGGGCAATCGGTACGCCATGAGCTGCGGCACGCTCGCGCAAGGCCAGCGCGACCTGGTCCATGCCCTTGGCCACCACCATAGGCGCGGCCATGGAATTTTCGTCGTAACGCAAGGCGATCGAGTAATGTTCCGGATTGGCAAGCACGACGTCGGCCTTGGTCACGGCGGCCATCATGCGACCGGTCGCCAGTTGGCGTTGGCGTTGGCGGATACGCTGGCGGATTTCCGGCGCGCCATCGCTTTCCTTCATCTCTTCCTTGACCTCTTGTTGGGTCATGCGCATACGATGACGGAACTGGAAAAATTGCAGAAAGCCATCAGCTGCGGCAATTGCTACCATCGGTAGCAGTAGCAAACCTGCGCCACTGAGCAGCAGGTGCGAACTGCTGTCGAGCGCCTCTTCGAAACTCAGGCGAACCAGGGAGCGGACATTGCCCACCAGCGCGACCAGATAAAATCCACCGACGCCCATCACCAGTCCGGCTTTGGCAATCGATTTGAGCAGTTCAGTCAGCGTATTGAGTGACACGATACGGCCGATGCCAGCGATCGGATCAATGCGTGAGTAATCGAACTTGAAGACAAAAACCGGCCGGAAACCAGCAATTGCCAACGGCCCGAAAATAGACACCAGCCAGCTGACAAGGACGGTCACAATGACAATGCCAAACAGCCCGAGCAGGGAATCTGTCGCCCATTCACCGGCGAAATCGAAAAGTTGGTCTGGCAGGGGAAATTGCAGCGCTTGCTTGAGCATGATGACCATACGGTCAAGTACCATGCCTCCGGCAACCGCTACGAAGAGGACAAAGCCGGCGATCAAGGCGAAGCTGGTGAGATCGCGCGATTGCGGAAACTGGCCTTCCTCGCGCGCTTTCTCCAGTCTTCTCTCGGTCGGTTCTAGCGACTTTTCGCTGCCGCTTTCTTCGCCGTCAGCCATGCGATTCCTTAGCTTTCCGGATTGGCGATAACTTCAGCCGCAATTTTCTTCGCGCGTGTAAGATCGCCGGGGATGAGTAGCTTCTCGATCTGCTCCAGGCGGGCGGCGGCCGCTGCGCTACCGAGCTTGTCGGCAAATTGATACCAGGCATAACTACGCACCATATCTTTTGGCACGCCCGAACCGAGCAGATACATCGTGGCAATATTAAAACAGGCAACAGCACTGCCGGCAGCAGCAGCCTTGCGATACCAGGACAGCGCCATGACGAAATTCTGCTTTTGACCGACACCACTCTCGTAGCGCATGCCAAGATCGAGCATCGCGGCGGCGTAGCCACCTTGCGCAGATTGCAGCAGCCAGAGCCAACCAAGTTCTGGATTGGCATCGCCGCCGATGCCTTGGTTGTACATCTGCGCAAGATCAAATTGCGCATGGACATCACCTGCCTTGGCCAGCTTTTCGAACTGAAGCAAGGCCTGCGGATAATCACCAACCTGATAGGCCCGCGAGGCGCTATCGTAATCAGAGCATGCGGCGACCAGGCTCAGGGCGGCCAGCATCAGCAGACGTCCTGTTACTTTGCCGCACATCTTCATCACTTACTGTTCTTCCCCGAGGATTTTCCAGCAGGTTTTTCAGCCGGTTCTGGCTTTGCATCTTCCTCTTCGCCTTCTTCAAGCTTCTTCGGCTCAATCTGCTTGTAACTTGCACCCAGCGGGTTACCGGCAAGGCGGGCGTAACTACCCAGCATGCGGCGCGTCAAGTCAGGGTAGTAAGGCGTCGCTGTAAGGTAGCCTTTTGTGCG
>CANFLV010000062.1 GCA_947448025.1 Oxalobacteraceae bacterium
ACATCAAACTTTCCTTGATGCAGTGGACATTCAATTTCTTTACCCTCAAGGAATCCATCACTCATACGTGCAGCACCGTGCGTACAAAGGTTGTCTGTGGCAAAAATTTCACCCTCGACCTCATACAGGGCGACTTCCTTGCCGCCGACGAGGACCGCTGTGACGTCACCCGCCGGAACCGCTTCGACAGCGGCTACATCAATCCAGTTTTCTGACATGTTGACTTCCTCAAATAGGATAAATGATGGAATTCGCAATCATTTCACTGTCGTACACGCACAAGCGAGATTGCAATTTCAAACCGTCCGGCGTACGAACGATCACATCGTGGTAATAGCCCGCACTGAGGATGGTTGAGTCACCATCGAACTTGGTGCGGATTACTGTGTAGTTGGCCTCGGATGTGATGCGCTCTCCGTGCACATCCTGCTCCAGCGAAATGATGCGTGGTGTTCCAACGATGTGACGCTGATAATAAGGATCGTGGTACATCGTCTCTTTAACACCGTAAACACGGTCCTTGATCATTGCCTTGCTCTCCAATGCGAGCAAACACAAAGGCAAGCCTTGATCAAAGTTTTCACGTGGTTGCAATCTGTAAGTACCTTCTTCAATAAAGAATTCAGGCCACTGTTCCCATTCCTTTGAATCACAGACCATGGCGTAGTCGCTGTACAGAGTCAGGAGTTCGTAGTACGTCTTGAAGTCGATCATGATCATTCCCCCATCACTTTGCGCCAGTAGTTATACATGCCGCGAATCAAAGTTTCTGTCACCATGTGGTCGGTGTTTTCAATGTCGTAGCCACCCATCTCAAGGACTGTGCGGTGCGCAGGCTTTTGTTCAAAGCCTTCTTGCGACCACTCGATCACTTCGCCATCGTCAGCGGAAACAAATCCTGCAGGTCCGAACAAATTGGCTTGAATCAAACGACGCTCTTCCATTTCCGGCGTGTCATCTGCAAAGCCGAAATGCGTCCACACAAAGTCAAATGAACCATGGCCATTGGGTTGAATATGCCGCGTTGACACGCTGTTGACTTGTTGCTGGAGAATCACGCTCGGGAAAATCGTCGTCATGACAGCGGTCGGACCGCCCCACCAATCTTCAGGAACAATGTCCAGTAAGCGTGGATCATTCACGGTCATCTTGTCTTTGAAACTGTCGACGCCGGCTACAACTTCTGCATTCTGGCCGCCCTGGCCACGCGTAGAAATCATGGCGGCATGACGAAACTGCGCGTCCATCTTCAGTTCAGATTTGTTATCGGCACGCCAAAGACCAAAGGTCGAGAACCAGGTATGCAGCAGACCAGGGTGATACGGATCCTTGATGTTTTCTTGCATCAACTTCCAGTTACCCGGAATGCGCTGGCGACGATAGCCGAGCAACTTCAGTTTCCGACCGTCGAACACACGATCGTAGTACCCCAGGATAGTCGGGCCAAGGAACTCTTCCAGTGATTCGATTTCGTGGTCAAAAGAGGCAAAAACCACCCCGCCACGTGTCGCCACTTTCAGCTTTGTCAGTCCATGGTCTTCGAGTTTGAATTCCTTGGGCATACCTCCGTTGATCTTGCCATCCTGCTTGACGCCGCGACGGAACGGGACGCCTTGTAAGTCGCCTTTGACGCTGTAGTTCCACTGGTGATAGGGACAGAAAAAGTCTTTGGCGTTACCGTTGCGCTCACGGCAGAATCGCATGCCACGATGCGCGCAAACGTTTTCAACGACGTTAATACCTCCGTCAGGGTCACGCACCATGATGACTGAACGTTCGCCGACCACAGTGCGTTTGAAATCACCAGAATTGGGAATTTCAGCTTCCAGGCCGACATAACACCAATGTCCGGAGTAAAAGAATTTATCCAGTTCCTTTTTATACAAATCTTCACGTGTGTAGGCCCAAAAAGGAACCCGGCTAGTACCTTCGCCCTCCCACTTGGGGTCATTCGGAAAAACGGTCGTTTCTTTCATTGCTTATCTCCCTAGTTCGATAGCAGCGCGTTCATGTAACTGATGATCAAATGCCCGATGGATAAAATGCATCTGCATGAATTTTTGTAGCGTCCATGCCAAGATCCTTGGCCAGGGTGTTCAATGCCTCAACCATTGCCGGAGCGCCACAAAAATAGGCGCACCACTCCTTGAGATTTGGCAAGTCAGCTTTAATGACATCCGTAACCAAACCACTACGTTGATCGCTTTTTACCGGGCCTGTTGCCACAACGATGTTCACCTTCATCGCGCCGTGATCGGCAGCCAACTTCATCAAGCGCTCAGCGTCGTAAAGATCTTCCTGGCTTCTGACACCGAAATACAGGTGAATCGGATTGGACATCCCCGCTTCAATTGCTCCACGAACAATTGACACCACGGGGGCAATACCAGTCCCACCACCGACGCATAAAATTGGCCCTGTGTGTTTCTTGCGCAAATAGGCTGTGCCCAACGGACCACTGACCCGAATCGCATCACCCACAGCCAATTTAGTGAAGACGTACTCTGTAACTCGACCACCAGGAACCTGGCGAATTTGAAATTCCATCTCCTCATCACCTGGCAAACCAGCCCATGAGTAGGGACGAATGTGGTTGGGCGTGAACTGAAGCGTTGCGTATTGCCCGGGAGAGAATTCCAAAGGTTTTGCAGGACGAATTCGAACGCGACGAATGTCATGCGTTAGCGTGTCAATTGCGACAACGGTCCCTTTAATGATTTTTGCGGTGTGGACTATGGCTTCATCCATGTCCGGGATTTCAATCGTGCAGTTTCCAGTCAACACTGATTGGCAAGCAAGAACATAGGGGTCAATCTCAAGTTGTGGTCGCCCCGTCTCTGGCCCGCTGTAATTGACTTCACCTTCAATGACCTTGCAGCGACATGTCCCGCATCGTCCCGACAAGCAGCTGTAAGAAATCGGTACGGCGTTATCTTTTAGAACCTCCAGCAAGTTCTGTCCGCTTTGAATGTTCAAGCGAATATCATTGGGTTGCACTAAGAGTTCCATCGATCCCGTCCATCACATTTGCAGGTGAGCATGATTCTGAATAGACGACCATTAAAAGTAAATGCACGAACTTATATAGGTAGAATCACCGCTGTGAATAATGGGTAAGGGGGATTGATGAACCTAAGGCAAATCGATTTGAACCTATTGGTGATCTTTTACCAATTGTTGCTCGATCGACGTGTATCAACCTCAGCTGATAAGCTGGGGCTCACCCAGCCAGCGGTGAGCAATGCATTAAAGCGACTGAGAGTCCTTTTAAAGGATGAGCTCTTTGTGCGGACCGCCCGCGGAATGGAGCCAACACCCTATGCATTGCATTTGGCAGAACCAGTTGGTTACGCTCTAGGCGCGCTACAGAACGTCCTCAATCATCGCGACACATTCGACCCAGCAACTAGTCAACGGACTTTTACGCTGGCGATTACAGACATTGGTGAAATTTATTTTATGCCAACACTGATGGAAGCACTTTCGCGCTTGGCCCCCAATATCAAGATCAGTACCTTGAGAAGCAACGCCGGAAACCTGAGAGATGACATGGAAGCTGGCAGCGTTGATATTGCTATAGGATTGATCCCTAGCCTGACAACTGGCTTCTTTCAACGCCGGTTATTTATGCAGCGTTACGTTTGCATGTTTCGCAAAAATCACCCTTCAGCGACAAACCCGATTTCTATCGAGCGCTTCAAAACACTTGGCCATGTCGGCGTCACTTCAGCGAACACTGGTCATGGCGAAATAGATAACTTAATGGCCAAAAAAGGCATCAAGCGCGACATTCGGCTCCATGTGCCGCACTTTGTCGCTGTCGGCCATATTCTTCAGAGCTCGGATCTCATCGCAACAGTTCCTGAGCGATTTGCGGATAAATGTGAGGGCCCCTTTGATCTCGTGACGTCGCCGCTACCTATCAAATTGCCAGAATTTGCAATCAACCTTTTTTGGCATGCGAAATATAATCGAGAACCGGCCAATATGTGGTTACGCCAATTGATTGTTGGTTTGTTCTCAGACAAATGAGCGATGCTATGCGCATCCGATAAATCATGTCCGTCGACAGGTGGCAATTTTGTGGTTACCTTCGTGAGCACAACTTGAGGTACCCCGGCATCTTCGGACAGGTTAATTAAGCTTTTGCGTATCGCACTTCGACTTCGACCGGCGATTGATATTTTAATGTTTGATGCGGGCATTGCCGTTTGTAAAACACTTCGATGTAACAATTGCATTTTGAGGGTTAGTACTGGCCCAGAACGGTCGTTTGCCCAACCGCCGACAAGGGTACCAACAACGCCCGCCAAGCCTACCACCAACAGCATCATTGATACTTGACTCACTGTCATGGGAGCCAGCGCATGCAGCACAGGACCGACATAGCTGAACAGGGCAAAGATTGCTGTGAAATAGAGAAGGGTGAGCAGTACCGCCAGCACTAGAAGGCTCGCCACGGCGACCACCTGAATCGGCAAACGCCAACTTTGGCGAGAAGCCAAATAGGTGCCCGTCGGCAATCAGACGACATAGCTCAAGCTGATACCCAGAAAGACCAAGGATAGCGCTTTGCCGCGCTTATCCGGTGGTGTGCCTGCGACTGCCAATCCAGCCACAATCGGTGTAAACATGGCGCCGGCGCTCATTAGTACCCGACCCGTCAGTAATAACGTCAAATTCGGTGCCATAGCGCTGACCACATTTCCTGCAGCGAAAAGTCCCAAGGCCAAAGCCATCGCCTGTTTGCGCTGTAGCCGGCCGGTCATAACTAACAATAGTGGCGCCAGAATGGCGGTGGATATAGCATAAGCTGTCATGGCCTGCCCGGCGGCCGAAACGCTCACACCCAAATCAGCGCTGATGCCCCCGAGAATGCCCGCCAGTATGAATGCACCCGTAGCGATGACAAGATTGCCCAATGAAAAGTGTGCGAGCGGCGGTGCCACGACGGAACGTTGTGCGCTCACTGCCAAACTTTCTGGTTGTCCTTTACAAACTGGCGAAAGTCGATCGGTGAGCGCCCGAGCAAGGTTTGCACGTCCGGGCTGATGCCCCCTGCATAACCCGCGGCGATAATTGCATTGAGTGAGTCAAGCCATTGCACCATGGTTTCATGTATTCCCATTTGAACCATGCTGGTGCGACCAGCTTCCCGTGATACCTCAACAAAGCTGATAGTGCGTCCCAAAACGTCGCTCAAAATTTGTACGCGCTCGCGATCCGTGAGCGCCTCACCACCGGTCAGCGTGTAAGCTTTGCCTGCATGAATTGTTGGATTCATCAATATGCGCGCGGCAACCGCGGCAATGTCACGCACATCGATCAGGCTTTGTGCCGCATTGGCCGTCGCGCCATAGACCGTGCCCATGCGGATCATCCCCGCCATAAAGCCGGAATAGTTTTGCATAAAGCCCGACGGACGTAAAAACGTCGTGGCGATGCCGGTGTCTTGAAATACCTGATCTATGGTTCCTTGCAACTTAGGAAGTGCAAATGCAGACTGGGGATCCGCACCTGCGCCGCTTGAACGAACTATATGCTTCACGCCAGCGGCCTTGGCGGCTTTGGCGACGTTGGTAGCCAGTTCCAGCTTATTTTGAACCAGCGGCAGCAGCACGAACAAGGTATCAATACCGGTAAACGCTATTTGCAGGGCCGACGTGTCAGAAAAGGACGCAACGCGACTGGTGCCGGACGCGCCTGCCTTGGAGCGCATGATTTCAAAATCGGCGCCTTGCAATTGCAGTGTTTCGACGAGGGGGGTTCCGATGTTGCCACTAGCGCCAGTGATGAGAATTTTGTTCATGGTTGAATCCTTTTCGAATTGGGATGGTGAGATTGTCCCCAATTTGCGAGCGACGAAAAAGACGC
>CANFLV010000063.1 GCA_947448025.1 Oxalobacteraceae bacterium
AATGTCGTGCGCCGTGTCAGGTATGCCAATACCGTCGCGCCCGAGCGCCATGCTGAGGCCAGTTTTGCAGATGCGCAGGCGGCGGCCACGAGCATCGCCGATGCGGCTCAGGATCAGGTGACGAATTATGTCTTCGATGCGCGCAATCGTCTGCTGGCACAGGTCGATGCGGAAGGCGCAGTGAGCCGACGATATTACGATGCCAATGGCAATGTCGTGGCGATGGTTCAGTATGCCCTGGTGATCGACTTGGCGCGCCTGATAGTACCAGCGACTTTCGCCCAGTTAGCTGCGCTGATCGTCACGAATGCCAATGACCGTATTGAGCGGCGTGTCTTCGATGCCGCGAACCATATGCTGTTCGTGGTGAATGCTGAAGGCTTTGTCACGCAATTTGACTCGGATGCGCTCGGGCGTGCGCGCGGCATTACCCACTATGCGCAGGCCGTCACGCTCGACGGCGTGACGCTGACCGCGACCGCGGTGACGAGCGCCTTGCACGCCGATCCAGGCCACGACAGCACCCAAAGTTTTACCTACGACGCGCAAGGCAAACTCACGCAAAGCATCGATGCGCTTGGTGGCGTTGAGAACTGGCGCTACGACGCGCTCGGGCGCAAGATCAGTTACACCAATCAGCTGGGCGCGCGCTGGGAATATGCCTACGATGCCGCCGGCAATCTGGTCCTGGAGCGTGCGCCGCAAATCACGGTAACACGCACGGCAGTCGACAGTCATGGCATCCTCACGGCCAGCACCGCCAATGTCCGCGTCGAGACCCGCATGGACTACGACGCTTTGGGTAATGTGATCGCCCGCACCGAGGCCGCAGGGCAGCCTGAAGAACGCACGACACGGTTTGCGTATGACGCCAAAGGTCGGCAGGTCAGGACAATTTTTGCGCCCGTTAAAGTCTATGACGCGGCACACGACGATTTGCTGGCCAACGGTAGCAACGGCAATGCCGAGCGCATCGAAACGGTTGAACGTCATCTGACAGTGACGGTCGCCTACGATACTTTCGGCAATGCCATTGCCAATACCGATGTCGCCGGCAATGTCAGCTATAAAGTCTACGATCGTGCTGGTCGTGTGGCTTTCGATGTCGATGCGGCCGGCTATGTGACTGGCTATAGTCGCGACAGCTTTGGCCGCGTTACGGAATTGAAGCGTTATGGCACGAAGATCGATGTGGCGCGCTTTGTGAGTAGTGCGCAAACACCGGCCGCGTTGCAGGCTTTATTGGCGCCGCTCGATCATGCCACTGACCGTTCGCTTCTGACCCGTTATGACCAACTCGACCGCGCAATCAAGATCAGTGAACCGTTGGCGCCATCTGCGCTGAGCAGCACCGATACCAGTGGCAAGGTGCGAGTCAATGTCGTCTTGCAGCGCAAGGTCACGGAGCAGCGCTTCAATGCCTTTGGCGAAATGATTGAGCAAGACGTACATGGTGAAGATGCGGCAGGTAATAGCCGCGGCACGGCGCAGGGCGCGTATGCCTATTTCGACTATGACAGGCGAGGTATTAAAACTGCGCAGTTCGAGTTCAGCGACACGACGCAAGGGTATCTGACCACTTATGCTGCGGACGCTGCGGGTAATGTGACGAACATCGTCGAATATGCGACGCGCATAATGGCCTCGAACCCGACGGCGACTGGCTGGCACTCAGCCGGCGCGCCCGTGTCGGCAAATGACCGCAGCGCACGCAATACCTACGATCGGAATAATCGCAAAATCAGCGAGACCAAAGAGGGCGCCGCGACCGGCAGTGTCACGAGCCTGTATGGCTACGATGCACTGGGCAATCTGACTTCGACCACGGATGCCCTGAATAACGTCAGCTTCACCCGCTATGACGCGATGGGCCGCATCAGCGCCGTCGTTGCACCGTCGGCCAATTCAAGCGCGCAGGCCGTCGATATCCTTACGCCCGTCACCGAATTTCAGCGCGACAGTGTCGGCAATGTCACGCGCCGCATTGATTACGCCACCAGCGGCATCGCGTCCGCGTCCGGCATGGTTGTCGCCATCAGCGCGAAAGACCGCATTACGACGACAGTCTATGACCGCAGCGGCCACGCCATCCAGAGCATCGATGCCGAGGGTCATAGTGTGTTCACCTCCTTCGATGCGCAAGGCCACGCCGCCAAGCAATGGCAAACCGTTAGCGATGTGCTCGGTGCGCAGCACACGGCGTTCACTGTGAATCGCTACGATGCGCTCGGCCAGCTGATCGAGACGATAGAGCCACTGGCTAGTCTCAGTCATCGACAAACCCGCTTCAATGCTTTCGGCGAAGCGATCGCCACCAGCGTCGATGGCCAGCAAACCAGTTATGCCGACTATGACGCGGCCGGTCACCTGTGGCGCACGAATGGTGGCGACGGCGTTGATCGGGTTTTACTGAATGATGTCGAAGGCCGTGTCAGTGGCACGCTGACGTCGATGAACCTGGACCTGCACGCTGCCGGTTTGCAGAACGCGGCGCAGGTGAATGCCTTGTCGGGATTGATCCGCACTGGTATGCGTTACGATTTGCAGGGACATGTGATTGAACAAGCCATGCCCGTGCAAGATACCGCGATTGCCACTGCGACCGCCGTGATCGATGCCTACATTAGCGTGGCGCAGATTGCAAAGACTAACGCCAGCATTGGTAATGACAGCCCCTCACACTGGAGTGGCGCAAATAGCCTTCAATTGAACTGGAGCGATCTGTCGGTCTTGGGCAGCGGCGATATCCGCGTCACGATCGAGGCAAAGAATGGCGACATCACCATCGGCCAATCGCAAACCTTCGATGCCGATGTCGCCGCAAAAGGCGTCACGCTCGACTCGGACGGCGCGCAAATTGTGCGCATCCTCGTCGCTAAAAAGGACGTCAATGGTGATTATCAGACTGTGCTGTCGCGTGACTTCATCAATGCGCAAGCGTCGGTTAAGACGAATTTCATCGAAGTCGCCACGCCCGCTGATTTCAGCACCAAAGTCAGCCTGCGTTATCGCCTCATTGGCACAGCGGCCTGGGTAAGCGTTGCTGACGCCGGCTTCACGGATTTTGGAAATGCGCGGGTGTTTGATGCCAGCGCGCTCGCCGATGGTCGCTACGAATATGAAATCCGTGAACAGCCAGCAGGCGCGGCTGACACATTACGTGAAAGCGGTCGCTGGACCAATGGCGTGACTGAGCTGCGGGTGCAAGCCACTCAGCTCTACGTGCTGCTGTTTAATCGTGCGCCAGATAACAGTAGCCTCGCGGATTTCGTCGATCAGCTCCAGCGTGGCAAATCGCTCGGCGAACTCGCGCAGACGCTGTTGGCTACGCCGCTGGGACAGCAAACCTTCCCGGCGTCGACTAGCAGTGCCGGCTTCATCCAACGCATTGTCGCTGGTGCACTCGGCATTGAGCAGAATGCCGCCATGCTCGGCGCTGCAACGGGTATCAGTCCACTGGGCATAGCGCCCGACGCCGCGATCCTCGCGCAATGGACCGCGCAGCTTGATGCCGCACCGCCCGGCCAGCAAGGCGAGGTCATCGCGGATTTGATGTTCGCACTGAGTATGTACGACGGCGCCGATCCCGCCCGGATCGCGGCGCGTAATCTGTTCAATAACAAGGCCTCGGTCGCCTTCCTGTATGCCGCTCAGCTTGGCGGCGCGGATGCCACTGTCGCCACCGCCATCCTCAAGCTCGTCACCGCCAGCGATACCAGCGCGGCAGTGCGGGCGGCGCGTGACAGCGTGTCGGTCATCTCGGGCGCCTATCATCGGCAAATTGCACAGCTGACGACCTTGCTCTTCAACCGTGCGCCGACTGCGGCCGACATGGATCGTTGGGTCGCCAAACTGAAGGGCGGCACAAGCCTCGCTGCCGTCGCGCAGTTGCTCTATGACATCGCAAAATTGAGCGCATTTCCTGCGGGCGTCAGTACCGTCGATCTGATCTCAAGCATCTACCGCGGTGCGCTCGGCCGGGAGCCGGATCAGCCCGGTCTCGATTACTGGTGCGCACAAATGAATAGCGGCCAGCCCAATGCGATCGGCACGACCGCGCTGGCGATGATTGATGCCGTCGTCGGCTACAGCGGCACGGATACCGATACGCTCGCTTCGCAGAGACTGTTCCGTAACAAGGTCGCCGTTGGTTTGACTTATGCCGATGGCGTCGGCGGCATGGACGACACGGTCGCTAAAAATTTACTGACCAAAGTCAGCGCCACCGATACAACAGTCGCGCTGACTTCGTTGTTTGCGGGCTTGACCGGACAGACGCAGTCGCAGTTCAAGATCGCGCAGCTCTACGTTCTTTTACTCAATCGCGCTGCCGACGCCGACGGCTTGAATTATTGGCTGGCTCAGCTCGATGCAGGTGCCAGCATGGCGACCATCGCGCAGCAAATGATGGCCGCCGTACCGGCGACTTTTAGCGCGGGCATGAGTAATGATGATTTCCTCAAGCTGCTCTATGCGAACGGTACAGGTCGCGCCGCAGATGCAGGCGGTCTGGCATATTGGACATCGCAGCTCGCCAGTCGCACGCGCGGGCAGGTCGCGGCCGATTTTGCAGCGGCGCTGAGCGTCGCACCGGCAGCAGGCGCGTCGGCCATGAGCCGCGCCTCCTTTGAAGTCTTCAGCGTCAAGACCGCCGCCAGCCTGACCTATGCCATGCAAGGCGGGCAGGATGCCGATACCGGCGCGACGAATGTCGTGCAGGCCGCGCTCGCCGATCGCACGGCTGACCTCGCCGCGCTGGCGACACAAACCGCGCAAATGGCCGCCAACATTGCCTCGGCCAATGCCGCTACAGCCGCCGCGCAAGCCGCCAACGCCGCCGTCGCCTCCGCTGCAGCGGCACTTGAAGCGGCCGCCGCTGCGGCGGCGCTGGCGAATGCACAATTGGAAGTCGCAGGCGCGGCCGCATTAGCCGCGCAACAAGCTGCGACTGCTGCCCATGCGAGCGCCGCCGCCAAACAGTCCGCCGCCCAGGCCGCCGATAATCTGGCCACCACAGCCCAGCTCACCGCCGCCTTAGCCAATGCCGCAGCCAAGGCTGCTGACGATGTCGCCGCGCGCGCCGATAGCGCAGAGTCGACCTTGCGCGCCAATCAGGCAGCGGCGGCGGCAGCAGCCGCGGTGACAGCGTATAACAAAGCCGTGCCCGATGCCCAGACGGCGGCCAGCGCCTACGCCGACGCCGTCAGTACCGCCAACGCCGCGCAGGTCACGGCCAACAATGCGCAGGCAGCCTACAACACGGCGCGCACGAATGTTGCGACTGCCCAGGCGAATTTGCAAACCGCGCAAACCAATTATCAGGCCCGGCAAGCCGACGCCGTGATCCCGAACCGCGTCATGGCGGCCACGACCTTGCAACGCACACAAGTCATGCAGCTCTACGTTCTACTGTTCAACCGCAGCAGCCCCGATCTGGGCGGCGTCGATTACTGGATCACACAGTTTAAAAATGGTCAGAGTTTCGCGGCGATTGCGCAGAGCATGTATGTCGCAGGCGGCTTGTCGGGCGTATCAAATCAGTCTGTGGTGGAGTCGATTTACGCCGGCGCCTTTGGCCGCACAGTCACGGACGCGGGCGGCATCGCTTACTGGACCACGCAGCTCGACAATGCCGGCGCCAATGGCAAGGGCGCCGTGTTCGTCACGATGATTAATGCAGTGCTCGGCTATACCGGCAGCGATCCCGTGGGTGTTGCGACAAAGGCGAGCTTGAACAACAAGATCAATGCAGGACTCGCGTCCT
>CANFLV010000064.1 GCA_947448025.1 Oxalobacteraceae bacterium
GAACACCACAGGCCGGCGGTACCGTCGAGGATCTGACGACCGTCATCGGTCGTGTAATACATGCCTTTCGCTGCCACCATCATGCGCGGCTTGGCCTTGAATTGGCGATTCGCCGAAAACGGCATCCAGAAATGTTCGGTATTGATATTGGCCATGATGACGGATCCTCGACACGACAGTGATTGATTCCTTATGGTAATACGAAATATGGGGCGCGGCCAGTGTTTGACCGCTTGGTAAAACCGCGGAATAGGACGTTCTTGCGTATACTGCGTCTGGCCAACACTGTCTGTAAGTGCTTACTTTTATTAATGTTTGTTTTACGCGGCGTCGCAGCTGCACTGACCGAATTCGAATGAACGCTTCCCCTTATAAATCCCGCCGTCTGTCGGTTGCCCCTATGATGGACTGGACTGACCGTCACTGCCGCGTATTTCATAGGCAGATAACGAAACATACCTGGCTCTACACGGAAATGGTCACGACCGGCGCCTTGCTGTTTGGCGATGTGCCGCGCCATCTGGATTTTAATGACGAAGAGCATCCGGTGGCCTTGCAGCTCGGTGGCAGTGAACCGGCGGACCTCGCGAAAAGCGCGAAGTTCGGTGCGCAATGGGGCTACGACGAAATCAATCTGAACTGCGGCTGTCCTTCCGAGCGTGTGCAAAAAGGCGCGTTCGGCGCCTGCCTCATGGCGGAGCCGCAGCTCGTTGCCGACTGCGTCAAGGCCATGCGCGACGCGGTCGACATTGATGTCACGGTCAAGCACCGCATCGGCATCGATAAAAGCGAGTCTTATGCCTTCGTGCGCGACTTTGTCGGCACCATTGCCGAAGCGGGCTGCTCGACCTTCATCGTGCATGCGCGTAATGCCATCCTCAAAGGCTTGAGCCCGAAAGAAAATCGCGAGATTCCTCCCTTGCGCTACGACTTTGCGTATCAGCTCAAGCGCGATTTTCCGGCGCTGGAAATCATCATCAATGGTGGCATTAAAACCACCGCCGAAATTGATCTGCATCTGCAGCATGTAGATGGCGTGATGCTGGGGCGCGAGGCATATCACAATCCTTATGTGATGGCGACCTTCGACGAACGTTACTACGGCGATGCGGCCACGCCCATGTCGCGTGAAGTGATCCTGCAGGCGATGTTGCCTTACATCCGAGCGCAGCTGGCGCAGCATGGCAATGGCGGCGCCAAGGGCGGCTTGCGGCTAAACAGCATTACGCGCCATATGCTCGGCCTGATGACTGGCATGCCCGGCGCGCGCGCGTTCCGCCAGACGATGTCGGATACAAAGCGTCTTGCTGAAGGCGATCCGCAGCTGCTGCTGGAAGCCTTCCAGCGCATGTCGCGGGCATCAAGCTAATATTCCTTCAAGCGGTTATACAGCGTCTTTAAACTGATCCCCAGCGCATCGGCCGTCATGCGCTTATTGCCTTCGAAATGTTTCAGCGTCGCCTGTATCAGCTCACGTTGCGCGTCGGCCAGCGGCGTTCCTACAAAAAAATTCAAGGTTCCTTCATGAAGCTCCGGCCTGCGTGCGGAGGTGTCGGGCATGTAGTCGTCCAGCGTGATGACGTCCCCAGAAAGAATGAAGGCGCGCATGACTACGTTCTTCAACTCCCTTACATTGCCAGGCCAGGGATAGCTGCGCATCATGTCGGTGGAGCGCCTGGAAAAAGTCTTACGCTGATGGTGTTTGATATTGAGCATCTGCAAAAACAGCTGAGCCAGCAATTCAATATCGCCATTGCGTTCGCGTAGCGGCGGCACCTGTATCGGGAATACCGCGAGCCGGTACATCAGGTCGGAGCGTAAGCTGCCTTCGCTGACAGCGGCCTCCAGTTCGCGGTTGGTCGCGGCGATCAGGCGTACATCGACGGTGACTTCCTCATCGCCACCGACGCGCAGGAAGGTGCCCGATTCAAGTACACGTAGCAGTTTGACCTGCATATCAGCCGGCATTTCGGTGATCTCATCGAGAAACAAGCTACCCTGCGAAGCATGTTCAAAACAGCCGATTTGCTGGCGTGCGGCACCCGTGAAGCTGCCTCTTTCATGGCCGAAGATGGCGGCTTCGATCAGGTGCGGCGGGATCGCGCCGCAATTGACCGCGATGAAATTTTTTTCGCGGCGTGGACTTTTCTGGTGGATCGTTTGCGCGATCAATTCCTTTCCTGTGCCACTTTCGCCGACCAGTAACACGGTCGCATCGGTGATCGCTACGCGCGTAATTTTTTCATACAGCAATTCCATGACGCGCGATGAGCCGAACAGCATGCCGTAATGTTTCAACGATTTTTCTAGCGACATCTGCATCGTTTCCTTTG
Source organism: Oxalobacteraceae bacterium (assembly GCA_947448025.1). Classification (GTDB taxonomy): domain Bacteria; phylum Pseudomonadota; class Gammaproteobacteria; order Burkholderiales; family Burkholderiaceae_D; genus CANFLV01. Next base: position 2,334 of record CANFLV010000064.1, read on the forward strand.
ACTGGGTGAGTCCGCGCCGGCTCGCACAGGCCGCGCTACTGTAACCCTTACGTCGACACGGTAATTTTTACGTAGTTCGGGCGTCTTGTACGAGATGCATCAAGGGCTTGAAGATTTGGCATGGATTCTGCGTTCGGGCGATCGCAAAGAGATCGGAGACCGATCGGAAACCAACTTGCGGTATCGCGGTCGAACTGCGTGACCTGACCCAATTTCAGTGAAAGGAAACAAAATGAACGCATCAATGAGTCTGACGAAAATCGTGTTCGCGACCGCAGTGGCCGGCATCCTGCTGAGCGCCTGTAACCGAAACGCCAGCAATGAACCGGCCGCCAGTGGCACAAGCAGCAGTACGACGACGACCACGACGACGCCAGCGGCAGCACCGCCGCCGGTGACAAGCCCAGCCACGACTGAGTCGACCACCACGACCACGACAGCGCCTGCTAATACGGTACCAGCGGCACCAGTGCCGGTGCCCGGTGCTGTGAGCCCTCCGCCAAGTAGTGCTCCCGTTAGTACGCCCAAAACTTCAGGCGACTCAGGAACATCAGGCACATCGGGGGCGACAGGCATGTCTGCGCCGGCAGGCGGCGCCAGTGAAAGCGGGTCGTCAAACAGCCCCGGTTCGCCGGGTAGCACCTCATCAGGCGCGACGATGCCGGGAAGTGCGACCGGCACAAACTATGGAACGCAACGCTGAGTTCGATATTCGGTACGCAGCCGCGCCTGTGTGGTCGCGGCTAGTATGTTTTTTACAGCGTATTTCGAAAGGAGTGGCAGATGAATTTTTCTCCCAGGCCAATAGCGAGCTTAATGGTGATCCTGCTCAGCATGTTCATGAGCATAGGCTGCAATCGGCAGTCACCAAGCGCTGATGATGTGCAAGGAAGCAGCGGCAGTTCCGGTACTCCAGGCGCATCGGGTAGCGGTAGTGCTGAGCTTCCCGTCACTCAGGAAAGTTCAGGCGCGTCCGGGTCATCCACCACGAATGCTGCAACGGCGACCGCTACTGCCGCCACCGATACACTCGTGACAGGAAAGGTCAAATCCGCGTTTCTCGCTGATTCGGATTTGAAGAGCATGAATATTTCTGTTGAAACCAATGACGGTGAGGTGACCTTGTCAGGTGCGCTCGCGAACCAGGCACAAATCGATCGCGCAGTTCAGGTCGCCAGTGCCGTCTCTGGCGTCAGGAGCGTGCGAAACCGGTTGGCGATCCGGCGTTGAGTCTGGCAGTTTGTCGTCGCGATCCAGCGACGGGATTTTCTATTGAGGCAAACGGCATGGGCTGAGAATAAAATTCGTCATGGGATTGGGGTAGGTCACGCACAGGATGTAACCAAACGTGGATGCGACTGTCAAATTGCTATCGTCCGGTTTAATTTTGAGGAAGATTGCATCCCATGCCCCATGTCCTGATCGTCGATAACGATGCTGCTGTGCGCGAAGCCTTGCTCGGCATTTGTGCCGCCGAGGGATTTAGCTGCGTCGCCGCCGGAACGTTGCGTGAAGCACAGATCCAGATCATGCGCCATCGACCGGTCGTCGTGCTGGCGGAGTTGACGCTGCCCGATGGCAGCGGCATCGACCTGTTCAATGAAATTGATGCGCGCGCCGGCACGCACATCATCTTACTCACGGCACAGGCCAGCCTCGAGTCAGCGCTCGATGCCTTGCGACTTGGAGCCACGGATTACCTCATCAAGCCGATCAACTATTTGCGCATCAAGACCTTGCTGGCCAAGGTCGCGCGTCATGGCGACCTGCATGTCGATTTGCCGAGAGTGCGCAGCACGTCGCAACGCCTCGGCCATTTCGGCCAGATGCTGGGCGCCTCACCCGTCATGCAAAAGCTTTACAGCCACATTGAGCGTGTCGCGCCCACCGAAGCGACGGTGTTCCTGCTCGGCGAAAGCGGCACCGGCAAGGAGCTCGCCGCGCAGACCATCCATGATTTGAGCCTGCGCCAAAAAGCGCCTTTCTTGCCGGTGAATTGTGGCGCGATTTCGCCGCAGTTGATCGAAAGTGAAATCTTCGGCCATGAAAAGGGTAGTTTCACGGGTGCTGAAAAACAGCACAAGGGCTATTTCGAGCGCGCCAATGGCGGTACTTTGTTCCTCGATGAAATCACGGAAATGCCGGTCGAGTTACAGGTGAAATTATTGCGCGTACTTGAAACAGGCAGCTTCATGCGCATCGGCGCGAATCAGGAGCTCGACACCGATGTGCGCGTTATCGCCGCGAGTAATCGTGACCCCGAACAGGCGATCCACGAGGGGCGCTTGCGGCTGGACCTGTACCATCGACTCAATGTGTTTCCCTTGCTGATCGCGCCGCTACGCGATCGTGCGGCGGACGTGGAATTACTGGCGCAGAGCTTTCTCGATGAATTGAATGCGACCCATGCAACCAATAAATTCTTTACGGAAGAATCGCTGCTCTCGCTGAGTCAATATCATTGGCCGGGTAATGTGCGGGAATTGCGTAACTACGTGCAGCGCGCCTTCATTCTGTCGGATCGCAGTATTGACGCCGATGCGATGGCGCCCGCATTGACGCGGCATGCACCGACCGGTTTGACGCTGGAAATTCCGGTCGGGACTTCGCTGGCGGAAGTCGACCGGAAGCTGATTTTTGCAACGCTTGAAATGTGCGGCGGCGTCAAGAAGCGTGTCGCCGATGTACTCGGCATCAGCCTCAAGACGCTCTATAATCGGCTCGAAGAATATGGCGCCTGCCATGTCGATACCGAGGGTAATTGAAGCGTCGTATTGCCCTTTGCGCAGTACGAACAATTTTTCGTATGCTTAGCGCCCTTGCGAGGCGTCGATATCGAGCCGCCGACCCTGACTTTGCTGTGGTGTGACCGGCAGCGTGATCTCCAGTACGCCGTCATGCATCGACGCGCTCGCACCATTCGGATCGATCCCTTCAGGTAGCGGAATGGCGCGGTAAAAATGGCCATAGTTACGTTCGCTGCGACGATACTCAACTTGATCGTCTTGCGGCTGTGCCTGCCAGTCGCCTTCGATGGTGAGTTTGTCGTTACA
>CANFLV010000065.1 GCA_947448025.1 Oxalobacteraceae bacterium
CGACCTTCGCACCAGCGACGTTTTGCGAGGTGACCATCATGCCGGCTTGCGCCGCCTGCAGTGATGCGAAGGCGGTATTGACGGTTGAGAAGCTGGACATGTTTATTTTTCTCCAAGGATACCGGGGGTTACGGCGATTTCAGGACGTGCGCTTAGACCAGCGGCTTCGACCTGCTTCAAAAGTTGCGCGCTTAATTGCTTTGCGAGACCCATGCCACCATTCTTTGAAAGCATGGCGGCCATCTGGTCATCGGCCATTTCGAGATAACCGGAAGAGGTACTGTCTTCCGATGTGAGGCTGGATTTGCGTACTTCTTGCAGCCATTGACGCATCAACACTGCCTCAAATCCGACAGCCGCTTTCTTGAGCGTAGCCTTGTCATCACGGCCTTGCGAGCCCATCTGGCTGGCGACAGGTGTGAAATCCCATGGCGATGTAGTAATCATTAGATAACCTCAATTTCTGCTTTAAGGGCACCAGCAGCCTTGATTGCTTGCAGGATCGCCATCAAGTCTTGCGGGTTCGCACCCAACAGGTTCAATGCGCGCACGACCTGATCCAAATTTGCACCTGCGGCGACCGGAATCAAGGCGCCACCAGCTTGCTGGATTGACGCGCTATCGGTACTGACGATCGCCGTATCTCCCCGACTGAACGGTGACGGCTGGCTGACAGATGGCGTACGGCTGACACGGATCGTCAGGCTGCCATGTGCAACGGCGCAATTACCGATCTGCACTGCCTGATTCATGACAACCGAACCAGTACGCGAATTCACAATCACCCGAGCAGCATCACTGGAAGGGGTAACCTGCAACTCTTCAAGTGCAGCAAGGAAGGCGATACGCTTGGTTGGGTCAGTCGGCACACGAATCTGCAGTGCGCGCGCATCAATTGGCAATGCCACGCCGGGACCGAAGCGCTTGGCGATCGCTTCACCTGTACGTTGCATGAGGCCAAAATCGCTCTGCAGCATTTCCAGTTCAATGAATTCGTTATCAATCGACTGCGGCGCACCGCGCTCAACCAGGCCACCACCCGGCACACGGCCAACCGACAAATGATTGATCTGTACGCGTGCACCGGCACCACCGGCGCCAGCACCGGAAACGACCACGTTACCTTGCGCCAAGGCATATACCTGGCCATCGGCCGCGCGCAACGGCGTCATCAGCAAGGTTCCGCCACGCAAACTTTTAGCGTTACCGATCGAAGAAACCGTAATATCGACCTGCTGACCTGGCTTGGCAAAAGCTGGCAAGCTAGACGTTACAATCACGGCCGCAGTATTACGCAGCTGCGCGGTCTGGCCGGCGGGAATGCTGATACCCATCGCTGACAACATCGCATTCACGCTTTGCAGGGTAAACGGCGTTTGTGTCGTCTGGTCGCCTGAGCCGTCGAGGCCAACGACCAGGCCATAGCCGATCAGTTGGTTAGGACGCACGCCGGCAATCGTCGATAAATCCTTGATGCGCTCTGCGTATACGGCCTGCGGCGCCAGTGACAAGGCGCAGAGCAGGGCGATCAGGGCAGATTTAAGCAATTTCATTAGCATAGTCAGAACGGCGAAACTTTCATCAAGGCAGAAGCAAGCCAGCCCGGCGATTGCGCGTCATCACCCGCGCCGCGACCGCGGTACTCGATACGCGCATCGGCAACCTGACCCGACAGCACGACGTTGTTGTTCAAATCAGATGGATTGACGATGCCGGAAAAACGGATGATTTCTTCTTCCGCACTCACGGCCAGCTGCTTTTCACCTGAGACGCGCAGGTTTCCGTTTGGCAGAACATCCAACACCGTCACAGTAATGGTGCCGCTGAAATCATTGGCAGCAGAACTACTGCCCTTGCCTTCAGACTTCACGTTACCGCTGCCGGTAACACCAATATTTTGCAAAGCCTTGGCAAACGGGGCGTTACCCGCGTTCGTAATCGAAGCATCTGCGCTGCCTTTTCGCTCCGTAGTCGCACCGCTCTTGCGGTTAGCACTGGTGCGCTCATTGAGCGCGACGGTGAGCGTGTCGCCAATTGCGCGGGCACGACGATCTTCAAACAGCGGACGATAGTTTCCGGTGCCGCCACCCGCAGTTGGGAACAGACTGCCGATGCTGGACGGCACATTGACGCCCGGCCGCGGCTTGGCCGTGGTGGGCTCTGCGACCAGCGGCGTGCGGTCGGCAGTAGCGCATGCGCTCAGCATTGACGCGAGCACAGCACCCGTCATCAAGGTGCGCAGGATTATCATAACTGTGACAGCCTTTGCAGCATCTCGTCAGATGCCTTGATCGCGCGGGAATTGATTTCATAGGCGCGCTGTGCCTGAATCATGCCGACCAGTTCTTCAGCAACATTGACGTTGGATGCTTCAACGTAGTATTGCTTGAGGTTACCGAGTCCGTTGGAGCCAGGCGCGCCCTGGTTTGGGCTGCCGGATGCCGATGTTTCCACCAGCAGGTTACTGCCTACCGAGGATAAGCCACCCGGATTAGCGAAACTTACAAGCTGGAGCTCACCCACCTGATTCAAGGCGACCTGGTTCGGTACAGTTACACTCACCTGTCCAGTTTCGCTGATGACGATCGACGTAGCGTTGGCAGGAATCGAAATTCCCGGCGCCACTGTAAAGCCGGAAGACGTAACCATCTGCCCTTGTGCGTCGCGCGAAAAATTACCATCGCGAGTGTAGGCAGTCGTGCCATCAGGCATAGTCACTTGAAAAAAACCGTTACCGCTAATGGCGACGTCCAGCGGATTTTGCGTTTGCGCCACGGCGCCTTGCAGAAATACGCGTTCAGTGGCAGCAGTACGCACACCTGTACCGTATTGCAAACCACTTGGCGACTGCGCTTGACCATTGGTCGGGCCACCGGCCTGGCGTACGGTCTGATACAGCAAATCTTCGAACACAGGCTTGACACGCTTGAAGCCATTTGTCGAGGCGTTGGCCAGATTATTGGCAATCACGTCAAGATTTGACTGTTGCGCATCAAGGCCGGTTTTGGCTATCCAGAGGGAACGGATCATTTTATTTTTTCCTGATTAACGTGCTATCGACAGAAGCTGGTTTGCTGCACGCGAATTGTCTTGCGCGCTTTGCATCATCTTCATGTTCAGTTCAAACATACGGGTCTGGCCAATCATTTCGACCATGGCATTGGAGGCGCTGACGTTGCTGGTTTCGATGGCGCCTTGCTTCATGCGCACAGTAGGATCGACTTCCGCACCGCTACCTGGGACTTCAAACAAACCATCCTTGGCACGCTTGAGCGCGGTCTCATCGGGCTTGACGAGCTTGAGTTTTCCAAGCTGGTTAAACGTCGTTTCATTACCAATACGCACAGAAAGCGTGCCATCCGAACCTACTTCGATCTGCGCGCCGGGCGGGATCGAAATATCGCCACCTTCACCAACGACGGTCAAGCCTTGGCCAAGCTTCAGTGCGCCGGTACTGTCGGTATAAAACCGGCCGGCACGTGTGTACGCTTCACTGCCGTCATCGCGACGAACCGCAAAGAAACCTTCACCTTGAATCGCAAAATCCAGCGGATTACCGGTCGACTCAATTGTGCCCGGCTTGAAAGATGCGCCTGGGGTCGAGTCGACGACAAATGCACGCGTAGCGGCGCCATCACCTTCGAGCGGCACAGCACGAAAAGTCGCGATCATTTCGCGAAAACCTGGCGTATTGACGTTGGCAAGATTATTGGTCGTTGACGCCATCTGCCCCATCGCGTGCTTGGCGCCAGTCATGGCGGTATAGACGAGTTTATCGATCATGGCGCTTAGCTTAAGTTGATGACGTTTTTCAACAGCTCATCCTGGGTGCGGAAGGACTGAGAATTGGCTTGAAAGTTACGCTGTTGAACCATCAAATTGACCAACTCGGCGGCCATATCAATGTTCGATTCTTCCAGATTTTTTGATCGAATCTGTCCTACACCATCGGCTGCTGCAGCCGACAGAGTAGGTGCGCCGGAGCTATAAGTTTGCTGGTAAGCATTTGAGCTGACAGCAGTAAGGCCGTTAGGCGAATTGAAAGTCGCCAACGCAACTTGACCGCCTACTTTGGTTTCGCCGTTGCTGTACTGGCCAACCAGCAAGCCGGTCTCATCCACCGTAATACCAGTCAATTGGCCAAGGCCATAGCCATTTTGCGTCGCAGCACTCACACTAAATGGTGTCGCTTTAATAAGGGTACTGCTGAGGTCGAGCGCAAGCGCCAGCGGTGACGTTGTCTTGTCCGTAGTCGTGACAGTCCCCTTGAGCGAGGTCGTCGTTCCTGCGGCCTCAATATTTACACCATCCTTGAATTTCAGGCTTTTCACGACACCACCAGTTGTCGTGCTGCCATTTGGCTGACCTGAAGCATCGAAGAATTTGCCATCCAGTGAAGCATAAACATCCACCGCATCGTTACCGGTGCGGCGGAAATACAGAGCGAGGCTGTGCTGGCTGCCGCTGCTATCGTAAACAGTTTGGGTCGTCAAATCGTTATAGCTTGTCGTGTCGGCGGTACTGAATACGGTCGCAGCATCAACCGGCGATTTGCGCGAATCCAGATAAATCGACATCGAGGAAGTGCTTGTCTGCTGCGGCTGCATCGGCGACTCAGGAATACGCAGGATGCCTACGTCGCCCGTTACGCCTTTACCTGCCGCGTTCGGCATGAAACCCGTCAGGAAAAGACCACTGGAATTGACGATATTGCCTTGCTTGTCCGAGGAAAACTGTCCTGCGCGGGTATAGACCGCCATCGGGTCCGTTGACGCACTATCAGCAACCACGCGAAAAAAACCATTCCCGGAAATCGCCAGATCCAGATCAGAAGCAGTCGCACGCAATGCGCCCGCGGAAAAGCTATGCCGCACCAACTCATCAGTCGTAGCCACACTGATGCGCCCGCCTTCGCCCGCCTGCAGTGCCTTCATCAGTTGATCACCAAAAGTCAGGGAACCGGATTTGAAACCGATTGTGCTGGCATTGGCAACGTTATTACTGATGACTTCGATGGACTGCGCCGTAGCGTTCAATCCGTTGATGATTCCTGTAAATCCGCTCATTTACCGTATCCTCTTATTTGGTCCATTCCAGCACATCCGTGCTGGCGATTACACGGCCATCAGCCAGGGCCAAGTTGGCACCCGTCGCTGAGCGCTGTACCGATGCCACTTCGACGTTGGTATTGGCCGTTGCAGCAACCACCTTGCCATTCGCATCAGCGGCCGCAATAGCGAAGGTGTACAAGCCAACCGGCATCTTCGACCCGTCAGTGGTGACGCCATCCCA
>CANFLV010000066.1 GCA_947448025.1 Oxalobacteraceae bacterium
TCAAACCTTTGCCATCATGCTGGCCCGGCTTTTCAAAGGCTGATGCTGAAGCTGCACGTATCCAGCCCAGGCAATCAAGTGGCTGGGCCAGTACCGATTGCGCAACCCCAGCGATCTTGTGGAAGGCTTCCATGCCAAGTTCTTCGGTATCACCACCAACGATCAGAACCGGAATCGGCGCGCCGCCAGAAATCACGGACAATTCGCGAATCATCAAAGTCGCGCGCATCATGGACATCTCATCCGGTGCGGACACGATAATGCGCTGCACTTCCGCGCCATACAAACCGAGTGAGCCACCAAAGGGGTCATTCGTGGCGACGACAATAAAGTCGACATCAATTTCCGCATCGACCAGGCGTTGCGCCAAATATGGCATGCGCGTTTTCTTGTTGAGAAAGGCCTTGCGCATGTTTGCGCCGGTTGCAAACCACATTTTTTCCTGCATCGGAGCGAGCGCTTGCTGTACGCCGATCAGGTTGCACATGACCTTGGACAGATCGTAGCGCACCGGGAACGTCAGCTTGGTGTGCTGTTCACGTTCTGCGAGCGGCACTTCGTCGACGAGCAAGACACGGTGCCCTGCATGACGCAGGGCATGGGCAGTTCCAATACCTAAAGTCACCGTTGCGTCTGGCGTCAGTGCGCTGGCCAGGCACCAAGCTTTCGCTGGGCCATTGCCAAACAGGGCTCGCAGGCCACCGGCCTGATCTGCTACTTTTTCTTCGATAATATCTGAATCCATTATTGACCCGCTTTCGGTGCCCAATCGGCAAGGTTATCCATCATCATAGACGAGACCTGCTGGTCATTCAGTCCGGTGTCATTGCCGTGTCCGCGCGCCAGAACTGATCGATGCGCAAGATAACGGGGATTCGCCGGAAACAGGTCTTCAGGGACGCGCTGTCCATTGGCGAGAAACAGCAAAGGCAGCTTGTTACGAACGAGACAATCGACTGCCGGACCCATCTGGATCGCTTCATCGGATTTCGTGATGATGGCAGCCACAATTGGCACATCCGTAATCGCTTTGTTATGCGCCTGCAAAACATCCTGCATGGTCGCCAGCGAAGTCGTTGCGCTCATGACGATAATCCGTTGCAGGGCTTTGCAGCCATCGCGCAGCAGTCGTGACTGTTCAATCATCAAGCGATCGCGCTGGCTCACACCGGCGGTATCGATTAACAAAACCCTGCGGTTCGCCAGTTCCTTGAGCTTGTCACTCATTTCTTCGCTGTCGGACAGGGAGATAATTGGTAATCCAAGGATTTTCGCAAAGACGCGCAGTTGTTCCGGCGCGCCGGCACGGAAGGTATCCGTAGTCAGCAATGCAACTTCCTTTCGACCATAACGCAATACACAGCGCGCGGCGATTTTGGCCACGGTTGTGGTCTTGCCTACGCCGGTCGGGCCGATAAAGGCAAATACACCGCCTTGGTCGAACACGCTGAAAGGATCAATGGTCTTGATCATGCCTTCGAGGCGGGTCTGCACCTGGTCAGTCAAGGTGTCGAGGTCGGTCGTGGCGGGAATATCCTGCAGCAACTCGGAAGTTAATTGCGGCGACAGACCGGAATTGAGCAGGCGCTTCGTCAATTCAGCGACGCTTGGCGACTGGCGCTGCACTTCGCCCCACTGATTTCCGGCGAGATGCGAATGCAACATCATCTTGACATCGGCCATTTCGGCGGCAAGACGGCTGAATGCCGGATCAGGCGCCCGCTCGACCGGTTTTGGCGGTTCTGTAACAGCGAAAGTTGGCATCGTAACGGGAGTAAATGCAGGTGCAGGCTGGAAAGTGTTAGTCGCACTGGATTCCAGTAATCGCTCCGCACGCATCTGGTCATCGCGGAAACGCGACAGAGCGATTTTGCTCACCAATGAGGGCAATGGCGAGGCGGCGGGCGTTGCGGCGGCAGCTGCTGCCGAAGCATTGCGGCCATTCGTGCTCGCAATGGAACTCAGACCTTCCGGCCCGATAGCGATGAACTCGATGCCGCCTGGGACTTCGCGATTTGAAAGTACGATCGCATCCGGCCCAAGCTCCATCTTGATTTGGCGCATAGCATCTGCAGCATTGGCTTGTACGAAACGTCTGGGACCCATCGATTATTCCTTACTTATTTTCAGTTCTTGCGCACAGCACGCGTTGAAATACCAGCGGAGCCGTAGGTGGCAACTCGCCCATCGACAGCACGACAGCTTGTGGCCGGACGCGACGCGCGATGCGCGACAGCGTCAGGCGCGTTCGATTCGACGTGACGATGACTGGCAACAAACCTATCGTTTCCAGTTCATCGACGGCCGCGACCGCTTCGGCTGCAAACAAGGCAACTAGGCCCGGCTCGATCGCGCCTTCTGGTGCGACGGCGTTGATGCCAATTGCCTGTTCGATCAAGCGCTCGAAATCGGGGTGAACGCCTGCAACACGGTACTCGGTGGCCTCGCCAAAAGCCTCCTGGACGATAGAGCGACGCAAGGCGTACCTGACGCGTGGCAGCAATTCTACCGGATCGGGGGTTTTGGCAGCTGATTCGCTGGCAACTTCGAGAATAGTCGGCAAGTCCTTGACCGGCAAACCTTCCTCCAGCAATAGTTGCAGCAGTCGTTGCAGCGTCGACAGTGGCATCAGCTTCGGTACAGTATCTTCGACCAGCTTTGGATAACGGTTCTTGAAATGCTCGAGCAAATTCTGTGTTTCCTGGCGACCCAGCAACTCATGTGCATGCAGGCGCACCAGATGGTCGAGGTGGGTGGCAATGACGACGGCGGGATCAACGACGGTATAGCCCCGTGAGATCGCCGTATCGCGGTCCTGTGCCTGGATCCAGACGGCCGGCATGCCGAAGGTCGGGTCAGTCACCTGAACGCCCGGCAATGGATCAACACGACCGGATGGCTGGATCGCCAGCAGGCGGTCGGTGATAACCTGGCCGCGTCCGACTTCCGCACCGTACAAGAGGAAGCGATAGGCTTCGGCTGGCAATTTAAGATTATCGCGAATATGCACGGACGGAATCAGGAAGCCGACTTCGCCCACGAATTTCTTACGAATGGCACGGATACGCTTGATCAGGTCGCTGTCGTCATTACGATCCACGAGTGGAATCAGGCGGTAAGACAGTTCGAGGCACAGCGGTTCAGTGACCGTGATGTCGTCCCATTTCAATTCTTCTGGTGCTGCTGCTGCGATCGACTCTTGCGCTTGTACTGTCGCTGCGGCCTTGTCGCGACGGCGGGCAAGCAGCCAGCCCAGGGACGCGAACAATATCGCAAATGTAAGGAAGGCGAAATGCGGCATGCCGGGAATGATGCCCAGCAGACCGAGTACGCCGCCAGCCAGGTAAAGCGCATGGCCATTGGCAGCAAACTGATTCGAAATCTGACCAGAAAAGTCTTCATCTGTGGCTACGCGCGTAACCAGAATACCGGCGGCCGTTGAAATCACCAGTGCCGGCACCTGTGCGACCAGACCGTCACCAATGGCCAGCGTCGCAAACGTACGGATCGCTGACGCAAAATCCATATTGTGCTGAACCAGCCCAATGATAATCCCGCCAATCAGGTTGATGACCAGAATGGCAATGCCGGCGACTGCATCGCCGCGCACGAATTTCGAGGCACCGTCCATGGAACCGTAGAAGTCGGCTTCCTGTGACACTTCGGCGCGCCGCTGACGCGCTTCGTCATCACGGATGATGCCGGCATTGAGGTCGGCGTCAATCGCCATCTGCTTACCAGGCATCGCGTCCAGGGCAAAACGCGCAGCAACTTCAGCTACGCGGCCGGAACCCTTGGTAATCACGACAAAGTTAATTAAGGTAACAATGATAAACACGACGATACCGACAGCGAAGTTACCGCCAATCAAGAATTCACCAAACGCCTGAATCACGGCACCGGCTGCGTCAGATCCTTTATTACCTTCAAGCAGAACCACGCGGGTTGAAGCGACGTTGAGCGACAGGCGCAACAAGGTCGTCAGCAGCAGTACCGAGGGAAAGGCGATGAAGTCCTTGAAGCTGCGGATCGACAATGCCAGCAAGAGGACCAGGATGGAAATGCCGATGTTAAGCGTGAACAGTGCGTCGAGTGCCAGTGGAGGCAGTGGCAGCAGCATCATTCCGAGCACCAGCAGGACGAGCACCGGCGCTGCTATCTGGGATATCAGTGCATCAAGCCTCATTCCTCCTGCGAGGGAAAATTTCATTGTTGCTTCTTCATGTGTGAGTGCCCGGCATTGCTCAAGGGTGGCAAAAGTAGGGGCGTCAAAAGGCACCGGCAAAAATTGCCGCTTATAAATAGTGAACGATAGCGATTTATGGGGTGGCGGTATCTAGCCAATTAGTAGGGTGCGCATATATATGGCATTTTCACGTCAGGGCTGACTTTGCCTCGCTGCCATTTTGCTGATCGGCTAACTGTTTCTTCGCGCCTGTTACGTGACTGCCTGTTGCTGTCGGTTGCCGTGGTGCGCGCTAATTCCGCTGGCATGCAATTCTCGTATTAAGTTACCACAACTAGTATATGTCGCATGACCATGCAAATGGGCTTCTGGAAATGATTGGTGATAGCTCGCTAATAAATAATGCCGACGCCAATATTGTTGCTGCCGACTGGCGGCCTCGCATCCCAGAATCGTCGCGCCGTGAGGCGCCCTGCACCCCACTGGGCGGACAAATCTTCCCCCGGCTTCCAGGTCTGCATTTGTTGATACTAAAGTGACGCTCCCACGATCGGCATATTAGCCGCGCACTTTTTCTGCCCAGCCTTGGCCAAGGCGATGTCCACCGACTCTCCCTCAATACTGTGCAACAGTTATTCATGTTGGCCCCCTCGCGAGTTATGAATCTGCCCTAGCAACCCCCGTGCATCTAAATAATTAAATCAGGACTAAACGAATCCATATTGATCGCCGTTTAACTGAACGAAGCGAAGCAAATTTTTTAAACGAATGCGCTTCGAGAAATAAAGCTAAACAGTTTTTCAGATATCGCCGTTTAACTGAACAAGCAAAAACGAGATTCGCAAAACAACACTGTCTGAAAAGACTAAACAGTTTTCTGAAGATCGCCGTAACAGAGATTGACGGGAAGTGATTCCCAAAAAAATATTCGCTAA
>CANFLV010000067.1 GCA_947448025.1 Oxalobacteraceae bacterium
CGTGCATACGTTGAACGTCGAACGGCGGAAGGGATGTCCAATAAGGAAATTCATCGGTGCTTGAAACGATACATCGTCAGGGAACTATATCCGTTAATCCTGGCTGATTTGGCGGCAAACGCAGCTGCTTCTTGACATAGGAGCGTCAAGGCGTGCAATGCACGCCTTATCCTTTTTCAGGTGCAGTTAAAAAATACACGCCTGATTCATGTCAGTGAGGTGGGTTAAAATCGGGCATGCAACTTCACATTTTTTAGTCGAATTGATGAAAAATCCAGTACAGAAATGCTATGCATTCAGTGAAGTCGATCACCAGATTATTTCCTGCTTACGTACCAACCCGAGACAGACAAACAAAGCCATCGCAGAACAGTTGGGCCTGAGCGAAGTTACCGTGGCATCGCGTATTCGCGCCATGGAAAACAACAAGGTCATGAAGGTCATGGGCCAACGTGATTATCGGGCTTTGGGTCATAACGTTCTCGCTACCGTGGACGTCAGTATTTCCGGCCGATCCGTTGAAAAGGTGGGAAATGACATCGCTGCCATCGATGGTGTGGCCACGCTGCTCGTCTTGATGGGCGATCCCTCCATTATGCTGCTGGCGATGGCGCCAAGCTTGCTTGACATGCAAAATGTCATTTTGGAAAAAGTCGCTAAAGTGAAGGGCGTACACGGCATTGAAACGATGGTTTATACCGAAATTATTAAATTCGAGAGCGGCTATGCAGTTCTTTGAAAGCCAGTTGAATTTATGGAACTAGACAACATCGATATCGCGATTCTCGACCTTCTTGAAAAGGACGGTCGCGTCAGTAATCGGGAAGTAGGGCGAGCACTGCAGATTTCCGAGGGCACCGTACGACAGCGATTGAAAAAGCTAACCGAGTTCAAAGCATTTCGTCTCGGCTTGGTCACTGACATGGAGTCCGGCGGATTAACCGCCTCCGGCATCGCGCGAATTAAAACCTTGCCTAACTGCGCGCGAACAATTGCCGAAAAAATTGCACAAATCGAATCCTGTACGTTTGTGGGACTGGTTTTGGGACGCTATGATCTCGTTGCGATTTTCGTGTGTGAGACGCGTTTTCAAATTGCTGAAGTGATCAATAATCACGTCGCTAATTTGCCGGGCGTGATTTCCATGGACGTTCGGGAACCGGTCGGCTTCTTGAAACATCGCTATGAATTAATTCACATTGTTTAAGTAACCGCTATTCGTCATGGTGTGCTTCCGGTTGGGCGATGGATGCGTGCGAACCGGGTCATGTGCGGGTCCGGCAAACGCGACATGAATTTTTCAGATGCCGCACATCAAAATTCACTACTTTACGGTAAGCGATACGGGTTCTATTATTCTGTTCAACTGATTGTTCGCCGAATTTCGCCACTTCATTTGAGAGCGCTACATGCATGTGAGGAACAGCAACCGCTTCGCCCCGCCGATTCATTCCGACGCAGGTCCGGAAAAATGTTGCCTTGCATGTGGCGAGTACTGGCCGATGGACACGGATTTTTTTGAGCGTGCAGCCTTGAGCCGCGATGGCCTTTCAATGCGATGCCGTGCTTGTATTAAAGAGAAATGCTGGCGTCGTAAGCCGGCAGCAAGCTCGCCTGGGCTTGCTGTGCTCGGTACTTAACGCTGCGCGTTGCTGCATTCAATCCATGCCAGCCGCCGCTTGCTGGCTGCGCGCGGCGGCTGACGCGGTGGGCGATTATTCGGGCGTGCGGCAGTTTGCCATGATCTTGTGCCCATCCGGATCGCGAATATACGCCGCGTAGGCATCCTTGCCGAAGGGACGTGGGCCCGGCGCGCCTTCGTCGGTGGCGCCAAGTGCGAGCGCACGCGCGTGAAATTGATCGACGGCGGCGCGGTTTGGCGCGGCGAGGCCGATCGTAAAGCCATTGCTCGACGTCGCCGCTTCACCGTTGCGTGGCAAACCGACCAGAAACTGTGGCGCATCGATACCCCAGCCGCAGATCCGTCCTTCGATATCGATCATGCGCTTGTAGTGCAATGGCGCGAGAACCTCGTCATAGAAATTTTTTGCGCGCCCGAGGTCGGCAGTGCCCAAGGTGATATGCGTCAGTATGCTCATGCTGTCTCCATTGCTCAAATTGATTTATCGACTTGATTAACGCTTTTTGACCTTGATGTCGGTCGCTTCCAGATCCCAGGTCGAGGCGGTTTTTCCTTCGTCCCTGAGCTGGTATTTCAGCACGCGCCCCTGCGGATTTTTCGGCATGTCGTCGCGGAATTCAATGTAGCGTGGCAGTGCGTAGTAGGGCACCGCATCGGTGGCCCATGCGAACAGGTCTTCCGGCTTGAGTGTACTGCCTGGCTTGAGGATGGCCGTCACCTTGACGTCGTCTTCGCCCTTGTCGGAGGGCACTGCATGGACGGCCACTTCCTCAATGTCCGGGTGCACCGCAAAGGCCGCTTCCATTTCGAAGCTCGAGATGTTTTCGCCGCGACGGCGCAGGTAATCCTTCTTGCGGTCGACGAAATAGAAGAAGCCTTCGTCATCGAATTTACCGATGTCGCCCGAATGGAACCACATATTGCGCATGACTTTCATCGTGTCAGCGGGGCGGCCCCAGTAACCCATGAACATGATGTCCGGTCGCAGCGGGCGCACCACGATTTCGCCGGCTGTGTTGGCCGGTAATTCGCGGTCGAGATCGTCGACGATGCGTACGTCAAAGTCGGGAATGCGCTTGCCGGATGAGCCCGGTGCGGCAGCTTCGCCGCCGGCCAGCGAGGTGATGACGCTGGCTTCTGTCAGGCCATAACCATTGCCGCCGACCTGGCGCGCACCGAAGCGCTCGCGCCAGATTTTTTTCGATTCTTCCGTGAAGGGATTGCCACGCACCGTATGGATCTGTCCAAAACAGCGCTGCATCGACTCATTGTCCTGCGCTTGCGCAAGCAAGCCTCCCATGCCGCCGAGGATGGACGCGATCGTCGCGCCACTGCGTTCGACTTCCTGCCAGAAATTTGACACCGAAAAGCGCTGTACGATGGCTACGCGGGCGCCGACCATGATGTTTGACAGGATGCCGACACACAGCGCATTCATGTGGAATAAGGGTAGCGGCGTGATCGTGATGTCCTGGTCTGTTGCCGGCCCGGCGCGCAATTGCAGGCGCGCGAGATTGCACATGTAGTTATAGCTGAGCATGCAGCCTTTGGAGGGACCGGTCGTACCCGAGGTATAGACAATGCAAGCCAGATCCCATGGATTGGGCTTTACTGTAATCGGGTCGTCGCATTGGCCGCGAAATTCGTCGAGCGGGGCAATGAGCGTTTTTGCAGCCTGGGTTTGCTTGAGCGCGCCTTTATGCAGTATCAGCTGGACATAGGTCGTGCCCGCCGTGACCTGGACAATGCGCTCTACGTAATCGGCTTCACAAATCACGATCCGCGCAGTAGAGTCGGCAATCTGGTGGCGCAGAAATTCACCGCGCAAGGCGGTATTGACCGGAACGCTGACAGCACACAACTTGTTAGCGGCGAGCCAGCAGACGACGGCGTCGATATTATTGTCGAGCATGCTGAGCACCGTCTGGCCGGCGCCCAAACCGAGTTGCGCGAGCGAGTGTGCCAGACGTGTGGAGAGTCGATCGACATCGGCATAGGTAAACAGCTGTCCGCCAAAATCGAGCAAGACCCGATCGGGATGCGCTGCGACGGCCCTGTCGAGGGCGGCGATGACGGTGTCTTGCTGGCCTTCCGACCAGGTGGATGGATTACCGATGCCTGACATTATTTTCTCCCGTGTCTCAATTGTTTTTTTGTTGAGATTGACGAGTGTGACGTCAATGTAGTCTCAAATTTCCCCAAAATATAAACACAAATAACAAAAGTGTCAAAGAACTGGGCGGGGATGCCTACGGCAGCGATGCTCGAAGGGGCGCTCGCGCGTTACAATAAGGGATTGATATACACAGAACATCTGATGGAAACCATACGCCCCCCCGCTGAGAAAAAGAGAGTGACGGCAGCAGTCAGGACGAAGAAGGTCGTGGCTGCCGACCTTGCTGTTTCAACAAGGACGCCTGCGACCGCCAAGAAAGCAGCGCCTTCTCCTACCAAGAAAGCAATGCCCTCTCCTATCAAGAAAGCAGCACCTGCCGCTCGACAAAAAAAGAGTGCCGTTAAAAAGGACGCTGCCACGCCCGAAGTGCGTCGTAACAGGCGCTCCGACAGCACGATCCAGAGCATCCTCGCCGCGACCGAGGAAATCATTCTGCTGTCCGGCGCCGAACGCGTCTCTATCCTCGACGTCTGTGTCGAGGCAAAGATTTCCCGCGGCACGTTCTACCGCTATTTTTCCTCGCAAGACGACTTGCTCGATGCTTTTTCGCGCCACAAGCGCGATCGCTTCCATGCCACGCTGGCAGAAGCGACCGGGCAGTACGACGATCCCGACGAGCGCTTTCAGGCCGTCATCCAGTTCATCGACGACTACCTAGAAAGCAGTCGCGCGCGGCGTTTGCTGGTGGTTGCGCCCGATTACGCCATGCGCTGGTTCCAGCGGATATTTCATGATTCCGTGATTCGTTTCCAGGACGTGCTGAGTATCGTCTTCGATGCCTGGGAGGCGCGCCTTGGTGTGTCGCTCGACCGCGAGTTGATGTGCGAATTGATGGTGCGCTACATCCTCAGCGATGTGCTCGTACCTGCCGGGCCTGACCGTCGCAATATGCCGCGCCGCATCGAACGCCTGATGGCAATGCTGCTCTCCGGGCGCGTGGCACGGCGATGACTCTGTAGAGTTTTGCATACCGCCGCGGCTTGCTTTGACTCCGCGTCAAACCGATCTTCTGTCTTTCTTGTGCTGATGTGTTTCAATCCTTCGGGCTTGAACCATCCACAAAAATTATCTGGACCATCCAGAAGGAGACAGCATGACTGGCGCGAATCACTATGATGTGGCGATTGTCGGTGGCGGGC
>CANFLV010000068.1 GCA_947448025.1 Oxalobacteraceae bacterium
GGCTTGCGCGACTTGCAAGTGATCCTATGGGTTGCCAAGGCCTCGGGTCTGGGCGACTCCTGGAGCAAGCTCGCCGATCGCGGCTTGATTACCGCCACCGAAGCGCGTCAGCTCAAGCAAAAGGAGCGCGCGTTCAAGGATATCCGTATCCGCCTGCATATCCACGCGAAACGCCGCGAAGACCGGCTCGTGTTCGACGTGCAGACCGCGATCGCCGAAACCTTCGGCTACAAGAACACCGAAACCCGGCGCGCCTCCGAATACCTGATGCAGCACTATTACTGGGCCGCGAAAGCCGTCACCCAGCTTAATACGATCTTGCTGCAAAACATCGAAGCCCAGCTGTTCCCGCACCCGACCATCGGCCAGCCGATCAATGCGCGCTTCAATGATGTCAACGGCCTGCTCGACATCAACGCTGACGATACTTTCGAGGCGACGCCTTCGGCGATGCTGGAAGTTTTCCTGCTGCTGGCCGGTCGTCCACAATTAAAAGGCATGACTGCGCGCACGCTGCGCAAACTCTGGCATGCGCGTCTGCTGATCGACCCGGCGTTTCGCCGTGATCCCGCGAACCGCGCCCTGTTCCTGCAAATCCTGCAATCCCCGCAGGGCATTACGCATGCGCTGCGCGGCATGAACCAGACCAGCATCCTCGGCCGCTACCTGCCGAATTTCCGCCGCATCGTCGGCCAGATGCAGCATGACCTGTTCCATGTCTATACCGTCGACCAGCACATCCTGATGGTGGTGCGCAATGTGCGCCGCTTCACGATGCCGGAACTGGCGCATGAGTATCCGTTCTGCAGCCAGCTGATGGCCAATTTTGCCCAGCCTTGGCTGCTGTACATTGCCGCCCTCTTCCACGATATCGCCAAGGGCCGCGGCGGCGACCATTCGAAACTTGGCATGGCCGACGCGCGCCGTTTCTGCCGTGACCATGGCATATCCAAGGAAGATACGGCGCTGGTCGTCTTCCTCGTCGAGCATCACCTGACGATGTCACAAATCGCACAAAAGAGCGATTTGTCCGATCTCGACGTGATCCGCAATTTCGCCGCGATGGTCAAGGATGAGCGGCACCTGACGGCGCTGTATCTGCTGACAGTGGCCGATATTCGCGGCACCAGCCCGAAAGTCTGGAATGCCTGGAAGGGCAAGCTGCTCGAAGACCTGTACCGCTTCACACTGCGTACACTCGGCGGCGACGCACCATCACGCGACCATGAGCTGCAAAATCGCCAGCACGAAGCACTGACCACGCTGCGCCTGTACGGCTTGCCCGATGAGGCGTACGCGGCCTTCTGGCGCCAGCTCGACATCGCCTATTTCCTGCGTCATGACGCCTCCGACATCGCCTGGCAAACACGCTCGCTGTATGCACGGGTGGACAGCCCAACACCGGTCGTGAAATGCCGCCTCGCGCCGATCGGCGAAGGCTTGCAGGTCACGGTCTACACGAAGGACCAGGCCGATCTGTTTGCGCGCATCTGCAGTTATTTCGACCGCAAGAATTTCAGTATCCTCGATGCGAAAATTCATACCATGCGCAATGGTTACGCGCTCGATACCTTCCTCGTGACGGAACAGAATTTCGCCAATAATTACCGCGACCTGATTAACCTGATCGAGCATGAACTGAGCCACCTCATCAGTGAGCAAGGCGCATTGCCGGCAGCCTCGAAAGGACGCCTGTCGCGCCTCTCGCGTGTCTTCCCGATCACGCCGACGGTCGATTTGCGCCCGGATGAACGCGGCCAGTATTATCTGCTGTCGGTCTCGGCGAGCGACCGCAATGGCTTGCTGTATTCGATCGCCAGCGTGCTGGCCAAGTACAAGGTCAATTTGCATACCGCGAAAATCATGACCCTGGGCGAACGCGTGGAAGACGTCTTCGTCGTCGACGGTCCAGTGCTGAGCCATGCGCGCAGCCAGATCGCGCTCGAGACCGATTTGCTCGATGCCTTGCAAGTCTGATTCCACAGCACCTACTTACCTTAGAAATAGACGCACATGACTGAACCACTACGCTTATCAAAACGCATGTCCGAACTCGGCCTGTGCTCGCGCCGCGAAGCCGATGAATGGATCGCCCGCGGCTGGGTGCGCGTCGATGGCGTCGTCGTCGACGTGCTCGGCACGAAAGTCCTGCCGACGCAAACCGTGACCGTCGAGCGCCAGGCGACTGCCGAGCAAGCCCGGCGCGTGACCATCCTCATCAACAAGCCCGTCGGCTATGTCAGCGGCCAGGCCGAAGACGGCCATGAGCCGGCGATGGTACTGGTCAAGCCGGAAAGCCGCTGGGTGGAAGACACCTCGCCAACGATATTTCATCCGCTGCAATTGAAGAATCTGGTACCGGCCGGCCGCCTCGATATTGATTCCGTGGGCCTGCTCGTGTTGACGCAAGACGGCCGCGTGGCCAAGCACCTGATCGGCGAGACCACGACGGTGGAAAAGGAATACCTGGTGCGCGTCAAATACCGCAAGGAAGGCACGCTGCCACATAGCGACCTGAAGAAGCTGCAGCATGGCTTGTTCATGGATGGCGAAAAGCTGCTGCCGGCGCAAGTGAAATGGCAGAACGAAGACCAGCTCAGTTTCATCCTGCGCGAAGGTAAAAAACGCCAGATCCGCCGCATGTGCGACATGGTCGGACTCGATGTGCTGGGTCTGAAGCGCGTGCGGATTGGTCGCGTCTCACTGGGGGATTTACCGGTGGGTCAGTGGCGTTATCTCAGGGCGGGCGAGCAATTCTGAAGCAAGAAAAGGCGCAATCCCTTGCGCCCTTTTACCTTAGCCGAGCAAGTCAACCAAGGTTCGCGCCACGACCTTCGTCGCCCGGCGCAAATCCTCCAGCACCAGATGTTCATCCGCGCGCTTCGCATTCGACTCCAGCACAGTTCTCGGACCGGCACCGTAAATCGCTGCCGGCACACCATACGCGCCATAAAGACGCACATCCGTATAGAGCGGCGTACCTGAGGTCGGAATCGCCTCGCCAAACACGATCTCGCCATGTTTTTGCAAGGCCTGCACCAGCGGCGCATTGGCGGGATTCTGCTGCAGCGAATTGGCCAGCAATAAGCGCTTGATATCAATCGTGATGCCCGGAACACTGGCCGCCGCTTCAGCGATCACGCGCCGCACATCGGCTTCCACGTCTACCGGATTTTCTTCCGGGATCATGCGCCGGTCGAGCTTGAGTACGACCTTGCCCGGCACGACATTCGTATTCGTGCCGCCTTCGATACGACCGACATTGATGTAGGGATGCGTGATGCCTTCAACGGCCGATGTCACGTTCTTGTACTGGCGATTCTGCTCGTACAGGGCATTCAGGATAGCTGTAGCGCCCTGCAAGGCATCGATACCAGAATCGGGAATCGCCGCATGCGCCATCTTGCCATGCACGGTCACTTCCATCTGCAAGCAGCCATTGTGGGCGGTGACGACTTGATAGCTGAAACCGGCAGCGATCAAAAAGTCCGGCTTGGTCAGTTTATTACGCAGCAAAAATCCCGGCCCGAGTTCGCCACCGAATTCTTCGTCATAAGTAAAATGCAGCTCGACGCCGCCCTTCAAATGCAGGCCCAATGATTCGAGCGCGCGTACCGCAAAAGTGAAACTGGCGAAGTCGCTCTTGCTCACTGCCGATGCGCGGCCATACAGCTTGCCATCGACGATCTCGGCGCTATACGGCGGATGCGTCCAGCCCTCGCCCGGCGGCACGACATCACCATGGGCATTAAGCGCGATTGTCTTGCCCTCACCATAGTGGCGACGCACGATCAGGTTGATGATGGATTCCATGCCATAGTCGTGCACCTCGGCTTGCGGCACCGGGTGCTGCTCGGCCTCGAAGCCGAAGTCGTGCAACAGCTCTGCCGTGCGCAGCGCATGAGGCGCGTTGTTGCCCGGTGGCGTATCGGTCGGCACCCGCACGAGTTCCTGCAGGAAGCGCACCTCATCATCAAAATGCGCATCAATCCAGGCGTCGAGTTTGTCGTAAGCAGTCATGGAAGTTCCATCATCTATCGTTAATAAGGGCTGGCAGATTCTGCGCTGCAATTCGCGCACCGGCGATCTTAACAGTAAGCTCACGTAACATCGAGACCTCAGCTAGCAAAGCTGGCTGGAATACATGCAATGTTTAATCACGCTATGGTCCTGGGCAAACTAATTGGTAAGACGGATGTGGTTCTGATGGGAACCGCAGCCATGCGTGAAAATCGGATTACGATCCTTACCAGCCTACCATCACTTGAATTGTGTCAGTGTAGGTGCCGACCGGCTGGTCGAGATTAGCCCCGGTCCCGTCGAGTTTGCCGTAAATGGTGATGGGTTCATTTGTTATGTCACCAGAAATGGGTCGTGAGATGAAGTTCGTTGTTTCATCCCATGGCGTGTTAAATGTGGAATCCTGAAACAACTGGTAGCTTAGCTTGTTTCCAACAGAGTCGAGTCTTCTGGTCACGCCAGACGCGTGAGTCCCTAAATTTAACTTGATAGTAACAATCGGGTTTGGGTTGTTTGGGTCGGAGTGCCCATTGGTTTTGCAAGAGAGCAGAAAGGACGTCGTACTGCTCAAGTTACTCGTAAGATTGGTATTGATCACCATGCCAAATGGACTTGTCAGCGTGCAGCTTTGGATATTCACCCTGGCCTGCGCCGCTGGCACCATGAGTAAACAGAACAACGCGATGGCCATGCCAAAATGGCGGCCCCAAGCTGATATGCGCGACTTCATGGCGTGACTCCTTCGCATTTGAAGCTGCCTAAGAATGGCATGGGATCCCTGGACGGACTAAAGCCAAGTGGAATGAGGCAGCTACGCCCTTGCCAACTCGCACGCAATACATTACGCGCCATGAGTCCCGAGACATACACTTCGCCATCCATCCCCAC
>CANFLV010000069.1 GCA_947448025.1 Oxalobacteraceae bacterium
CAAAAGGTCAATCTTTGCCAACCAAACTTGCTGATAGTGCCGCCACTCACACTGGCATCCGCGATGTCCTGATAGTAGAAGACCACCCGCTTTACCATCAAGCACTGACCAACCTGGTCACCCAGGCCAACGATGAAGTCACGGTGCATGCCGCGATCAATCTCGAGCAGGGATTGCAAAAAGTCGCCCAGATTCCACATATGGCGAAGTGTCTGGTGCTGCTGGACTTGAACTTGCCGGAGCGGGTCGGAATTCAATCCATCCATCGCTTGCTGCAAGTGCATCCGAAATTGCTAATCGTGGCCATTTCGGCATCCGATGACCCGATGCGCGTTGCCGCAGCACTGGGCGCCGGGGCGCAGGCCTTCATTTCCAAATCTGCAGAAGCAGAAATCGTACTGGATCTGATCCGACGCGCCCTTGCTGGCGAATTGCGGCAGGAATGGATCACCGCGAATGGCCCCCAACCCCTTAAGTCTTTGCCGCGCATCCACCTGACCGCGCGTCAGGTAGAAGTCCTGTCGCAAATTTGCCAGGGCCATCCGAACAAGGTGATTTCATCGATGCTCGATATCACGGAGCAAACCATCAAGGCGCATATCTCGGCGATTTTCCGCGAACTTGGCGTCGTCAATCGCACACAGGCGGTATTGGTGGCCAAGCGACTCGGGATCGAAGTCGCGCAGTAAGGCCAGTGCCAAACCGCCTCAGGGCGTCACACCTGCAAGTTGGTCACATCGCGGTACGCATCTACCAGCCGGTTACGTACTGCGATCATTCCCTGGAAAGCGATATTCGCTTTTTGCAGGGAGACCATCACTTCTTCAAGCGACATATCTTCGCCACCGGACGAAAACGCCTGCACCTTGTTCTGGGCGACATTTTGCGCCTGGTCGACTGCATTGACCGCCTTCTGCAACACCGCGCGAAAATCAACCGCCTCGGCGCCAGTCTCAATCGCTGCAACCTGACGGTTACCAGCGGACGCCGCCAGTGACTGCAGGCTGTTGATCATCGAATCTACTTTGGGAATACTCATCTCACTCTTCCTTTAAGTTCGCCGGCGAACTGCTCGAAATGCTATCTGGCAATCCTGCCCACTTCATACCGCGAAACCCTGCTCACGATACGACTTCAATTTATTACGCAAGGTGCGCTCGGAAATCCCCAGCACCTCGGTAGCCTTCTTGCGACTGCCGGACACATTCGACAGCACGCGCAAAATATGCGAGCGCTCCAGGTCCGACATGTTCGCGCCTTCTTCCATCAGCGGCGGAGTCAGTCGCACACCGATATTTGCACTTGGCGGCACACTCACCACCACCACAGGCTCGATCGCCTGACCTGCCAATTCCATGTGCGCCGGCTCTATGAGACCGTCGTCACACAGTAACAAGCCTCGCTGAATCGCATTCTCCAGCTCGCGCACATTGCCCGGCCAAGGATGCGCCTGCAAGACACGTTCGGCGCTCTCGGAGAGCGTAATGCCTGGCCGCCCCATCGAATTACGGTAGCGCTCCATGAAAGACCGCGCCAGTGGCAGGATATCTTCACGCCGCTCACGCAGCGGCGGTATGCGAACAGGAAACACCGCCAAACGGAAAAACAGGTCTTCGCGGAACCGACCGGCAGCGACGCTCTCGGTTAAATCGCGATTCGTCGCCGCGATCACGCGCACATCCGTCTCGACCAGGCGATTCGACCCAAGCCGCTCAATCATCTTGTCTTGCAATACACGCAATAGCTTGGCTTGCAATTCGACCGGCATTTCACCTATCTCATCAAGAAACAGGGTGCCGCCGTCGGCTTGCTCGAATTTCCCGGCCTGCGAGCGGGCAGCGCCGGTGAAAGCGCCTTTCTCGTATCCGAACAGCAATGATTCAAGCAGCGCCTCCGGAATTGCCGCACAATTAATCGCCACATAAGGCTTACCGGCGCGACGCGATACCTGATGCAAGTGCCGTGCCAGCACATCCTTGCCGACACCGGACTCGCCTGTGAGCAACACCGAGGCGTCCGTACCGGCGACACGCTCGCAGCGGGCGAGAACAGCGCGCATCGCCGGCGCCACAGCAACGAGTGAACTGCCTGCGCCGGGGTCGACGACTTGCCGACGGTGCCGCTCGATAACTTCCGTCAGCTGCTGCGGCGTAAATGGCTTGATCAGGAAATCGCAAGCCCCCGACTTCAGTGCACGCACAGCCAAAGATGCATCCGCAAACGCGCTCATCAAGACCACCGGCAAGTCCGGCGCGCGCTGACGTATCTGCTGCAGCAAAGCCAGGCCATCGATGCCAGGCAAGCGAAAATCAGAAACCATCATGGCGAAGCGATTACCTAGTAGCATCTCCAGCGCCTCTTCCGCGCTACCACAGGCGATGTGCTTTACTTTTGCGATATCAAGCGTAATGGACAAGGCTTCACGCAGGCACTCGTCGTCTTCGACCAGCAGAATGGGCAGTTGCGCCTTCATAGCTCGGCCATACAGGGAAGAATCACGGTAAAGCGGGCGCCGCCCTCAGTGCAATTGACGGCATCAATCTGGCCACGGTGCGCCTCGACAGCAGTGCGGGCAATCGACAGGCCGAGGCCGGTGCCGGTCACGCGCGTGGTGGAAAATGGCTCGAACAAATGATCCATCATGGAAGATGCGATACCTGGCCCCTGATCTTGTACGACGATATGGGCGCGCTGGCCCTCGACACGAACATCAAACGCGATTGTCTGACCAGCGGTTGAAACTTCGAGGGCATTTTCAAGCAAGGCTACGATCGCACTGCGAATTTGCTGGCGATTAATGGTTATGACATTTTCTCCCGCCTCAATCGAGCGCACCAAGGCCACACCACGCTTTTCAAATAAGGGACCACAGGAAGCGATCGCATCTTCGGCCAGCTCAGCCAAGCTGATGACTTCAACCTGTTTCGGTCGCTCGCGCACGAAACCCAGCATGGACGATGCCAAGCCCTCGAGCCGCACCAGCTGATCGCGCAGGCGTTGTGCAAACTGGGCGCGGTCATCCTCAGCCAGATTACCATCGGCAAGATGCGAGGCATAGAGCAGGGCAGTGGACAGGGGCGTGCGTAATTGATGCGCGATATCCGCCGCCATGCGACCCATGGCCACGAGCTTGGCCTCGCGCTCATTGCGGGCATGCGTCTGGACAGTGGACGTTACATCGAGCAACTGAATCATGCTGCGCGGTCCGCTGGCGACGATGCGTACCTGTACTACCTTGTCACCATCATCGACGCTGCCGGCAAGGTATTCATCAGGCACCGAAGTGCGCGCCCATTGCTCCGGGAGTCGCCACGGCTGACCAATCGTCAGGCCGCCAATCAGCGCACTAGCCGCGGGATTGTATTCAACGACAAGGCCCGCTTCGACCAGCAAGACCCCGGCAGGCAGGGCTTGCAACAATGCACGCAATCGATTGGTTGCATCTTGCTTTTCTGCAATCTGAACTCGCAATTTCGCATTGGTCGCCGCGAGGTTCGCGCTTAAATGTTCGATTTCACGATGCAAATGCTGCTGATGGCCTTCCAGCGACTGCGACGCGTGAAGGAACATCTGGAACGCGTCTTGCAGACTGTCCGCACCAGTGATGTTACTTGCCGGGTTTTGAAGCGCTGGTGCCATAGGTCCGAATGGGATTTGCAGCGGGATGCTGTCACTGCGCACTATGGTCGAGGTGGATGGGGATGTAAATTGAACCTAAGTATTGCTTATGGGAATAATCGTACCATCATTCGCGCATAGTCCAAATCGGCCCGGAGATAAGGTTATGAATTTCATACTTTGAGTTCTACAGGGAAGGCTTTATCCCCGCCGCCCTTAGGCGAAAGCGATTCACCATCACAAGTTGACTGACGACAACGTTGAAGCTATCTTAAGTCACATTAATTAGCCATGCCGCGCACACTCTGCTCGCACACTGAAATTCTTATGAATCACCCCTTACGTATTCACCTGACAATTATTCAACCCGCCGGCTACATTCATTCTCTAGGGTTTCTAGACCAGGCGCGCTACTTACGACACCAATTCCGTCGCCTAGGCGCGGAGGTATCGCTGTCGAAAAATCGTCTCCGTGAAGATGCGGTGAATTTTGTTTTCGGTGCACATCTTGGCTTTCCAGCTGAATGGAAACGCCGGAATCCCTGCATTTTTGTTAATCTTGAACAATTGGGCGAAGGCGGCGCCAATGTCAGCCCCGACTACCTTGCACTACTAAAGACCTCCGCCGCAGTCGACTACGACCGCGCAAATGTTTCCGCCTATACAGAAGATATTAGTTCGATACCCATTATCCAGTTCGGCTACGGCGCCTATCTCGACAAACCAGGTCAAATACCACTTGAAGAACGCCCTATCGATTTATTATTTTTCGGCAGCATGAACCAACGCCGCCAACGTTTCATTGACCGCGTTGAAGCGGCGGGTGGCGCCGTCACCATCTTTGGTGATCCGATATATGGGCCGGAGCGCGATCAATTTATCGCCCAATCCAAGGCTGTGCTGAATTGTCATTTCTATGAAACGAATCGCTTCGAACAGGCGCGTGCGTTTCACAGCCTGTCACTAGGTACGCCGGTCATCTCCGAGCGTACCCGCATGACCAATCCGACGGCGGCCTTCGAAGATGCGGTGATCTGGCTTGACGATGGAGATATCGAGTCCTATTTTTTAAAAACATTCAAACAGCCCGCATTCTACGAAGAGGCTCGTGCTTGCCTGACTGCTTTTCGTGTCGAGGATATCGAGCACGACCCCTTGGAGGCCTATGCTGCGCTGTTGGACCTCGCGATCGGATTCCAGCAAGTTCACTCTGAAGGGCGAAGTGAAGAGCAGTGGCAGCCACGTGCG
>CANFLV010000070.1 GCA_947448025.1 Oxalobacteraceae bacterium
GCACCCAAGTGAATTCCTGAAGTCCTCGCTCGATCGCGGCAGGCTCGGTCCTGCTGACCGTCCTTACGATGCAGAAGATGAAACACGTTACGAATTTTTCGATAAAGGAGACGATCGATGAGCGATCCAGTCAATAACAGTGATGCAGGTGCGGTAAAGCGCGCCCCATTTAATTCGCTCGATAGCGGTGCCACCATCGGTGCAACAGGCAGTGATCTCGACATGGTCATGGATGTGCCAGTTCAGATTACGGTTGAACTTGGCCGTGCACGTATGCAGATCCGCAATTTGCTCGCATTGAGCTATGGTGCAGTGATTGAGCTCGACATTCTGGCGGGTGAGCCGCTCGAAATCATGGTCAACGGCTGTCTCGTAGCGCAAGGCGAAGTCGTTATCGTCAATGAGCGTTACGGCGTACGTCTGACTGATATCGTTACGCCGACCGAGCGCTTGCGCAAGGTCAATCGATGATTCGAAAAATCGCGGCTGCCGCGCTGACACTGGCGGCGCAAGATGCGCTGGCCCAGAGCAGCACTTCCGGCAGCTATGCGTGGGTTACAGGGATTACCCTGTTTCTCGCTGCTGCGCTGTTCATGTTGGTGGCCTGGCTGATCCGCCGTGGCACATCGACGATGCTGCCGCAGTCGCAAATCCGTTTGCTCGCGGCGCATTCATTGGGGCCGCGCGAACGGATCGTGGCCGTGCATGCCTTTGGTCGCGCGTTCCTGGTCGGCCATACGCCGTCGCAGATTAATCTATTGTGTGAGCTCGATGAAGATGAAGTGGCTGATCTGCCTCAGC
The DNA here is from genome assembly GCA_947448025.1 of Oxalobacteraceae bacterium. Taxonomy (GTDB): domain Bacteria; phylum Pseudomonadota; class Gammaproteobacteria; order Burkholderiales; family Burkholderiaceae_D; genus CANFLV01. The sequence goes on from CANFLV010000070.1 coordinate 802, forward strand.
AGCCAGTGATGGGTGATTTTGCCGCGCGCATTTCGACCCTCCTGCGCAAGGATGGCAAATGAGAAAGCTTGGTTTCTGGCTGTTGTTGTTCGGCGTCGTGCTTGCCGTGGGTGACGTCGCCGCGCAATCGCTGCCGATGCTCAATTCCACACCGGGTCCTGCTGGCAGCACTGCATATTCAGTGCCTGTACAGACGCTGCTGGCGATGACGGCGCTGTCTTTCCTGCCTGCCGCATTGATGATGATGACCAGTTTCACGCGCATTCTGATTGTGTTCTCGATGTTGCGCCAGGCGCTAGGTTTGCAGTCCATGCCGCCGAATATGGTACTCATCGGACTGTCACTGTTCCTGACGCTGTTCATCATGAATCCGGTGTTCGAGCCGATGTACACCAAAGCCTGGGTGCCCTACAGCCAGGGACGGATGGGCTTTGAAGCTGCCGTCGAAGAAGGCGCAAAGCCGATGAAGGATTTCATGCTGCGCCAAACACGCCAGGATGACCTCGCGCTGTTCGCCCGCATGCAGGGCAAAGAAATTCAGAGTCGCGAAGATGTGCCCTTCCTGACACTCATTCCCGCATTTGCGATTTCAGAAATCAAGACGGGGTTCCTGATCGGTTTCATCATTTATCTGCCCTTTCTCGCGATCGATTTTGCGGTCGCCAGCATTCTGACTTCGCTCGGTATGGTGATGGTATCGCCGATGATGTTCTCGCTGCCGCTAAAGCTCGTGGTCTTCGCTCTGGCCGATGGCTGGAGCATGTTGGCTGCCTCCCTCGTAGCCAGCTTCAAGGGAGTCTGATGCATGGATACCGGCACCGTCATTGAACTGGTGTTTCAGGCCTTGCGCATGGCGGCGATCCTCGGTGGTCCAGCCATGCTGGCGCTGCTGGTTGTAGGTTTATTTATCGGTATCTTGCAAGCGGCGACGCAGGTCAATGAGTCCTCGGTGGCATTTATTCCGAAGCTGCTGGTACTCGGGCTGGTATTGCTGCTGGCCGGACCGGCGTCGCTGATGCTGTTTATCGATTACCTGCGTGACGTGTTATTGCGCATACCGACGCTGGTGAATTGAGCCTATGAACATTTCGCTCAACTCCGACTGGATCATGCAAGCCGCCGTCAGTTTCATGCTGGTGTCCTTGCGTTTTTTCGGTTTGATGATGACGGCGCCGATGCTCGCATACCGCGCCGCACCGATGCGCTTAAGGCTCTACACGGCCTTGTTGCTCGGCTTGGCAATGTTGCCGATGGTGGGCAACGGCGCAGCGAAACTTGGCTTGACTGCACCTACTTATATCGCCGTCGCAATCGAGCTGGGCATAGGCGCTGCCATGGGTTTCATGGTGCGCTTGAGCCTGGTGGCCATTGACCTCGCTGCGGAAGTGCTGTCGATCCAGACCGGATTGTCGTTTGCCGCTTCGTATGTCCGCGACGCCGCCCTGCCGTCCGGTATCGTGGGTGAGCTAATGGGTATTTCCGCGCTGGCGCTGACGCTGGTGATGAACGTGCATTTGATGTTGCTTGAATTGATCAGCAAGAGTTTCGAGATCCTGCCTTTTGGCCAGTGGCCAAAGATATGGGATGCAATCTCGATCTTTGGTTTGATGCAGTCCTCTTTTTTACTCGGCGTGATTCTGGCTTTGCCTATGATCGTCGTGCATTTGTTGTTCTACGTGATACAGGCGATGCTCGGTCGTACGAGCCCGCAACTGAATCTATTTTCAGTCGGCTTTGCGGTCAGTGTACCGCTCGGCCTGCTGGTTCTCGTGCTTGTGCTGCCAGAGCTTCCGGGCTTGGTGCAGCGTGCACTCGAACCAGCTTTTCTATTGATGCGCAATGGTATCCCTACCCGTTAAATCTGCCGCGATGCGCGGCCTTCTCCTCTGCGTGACACTGGCCCTGTTGGCGGGTTGCTCCATGATGCCGACCATGCCGACCATGCCGGCGATATTTGGTACGTCCACGCCAACGGCCGTAGGCGACGACACGTCGATTGCGCCTTTGCTCAGTGTCGAGCAAGCATGGTCAAAGTCGGCTGACGAATGTGGCAAACAAGCCGGCGTGCCGGAAGCCAATGCCTGCGCTGCTCTGACCCAGCGTGGTCGCACCTTGCAATGCCTGGCCAGTCAGTTCACGCGCAGCGGCGCGGCGCTCGGCTACACGGCGCCTGATGGACTCGATACCTGGGGTCATTGCGTAGACGAAATCGGGCAAACGCTGGTCGGTGGATATTACTTGCGCCATGCGGAAATTGAACGTCGCATGTTGTTGTGTCACGCCAACCTTACTGCAGCGCCCGACGCGCGCAAGCCTGCGGTGCTGACACGTTTGCGTAAGCTCATTGGCTTCAAGTCTGAGGTCGAAGAAGAGAAGCGGCAACACCCGGCTGGATTTGGTGAAGTCCTGCGCAGTACGCCTACTGACTTGCAAAAATGCTCGACCGTGATGGCGTTGGCGGAACCTATGCAAGCGCCGGTGGCTGCTGTTCGAGCGCCGGTCGTACCGGCTGCGCCGGTAGCGGCGACACCACTGCCAGCGGCGCCAGTCGCAGTAGTAAGCACGCTTGAGCCTGCAGTAGAAAAACCGGCGGCAGCGATGAAGCCCGCACCGGTTGTTAAAAAGCCCGTATCGGTGAAGAAGCCGGCGGCGAAAGCCAAGGCGTCCTGAGCAGTCAGTCTGAAAAAGAATCAAGCAAAATAACTCCAGAAACGAGAGGAAACTTATGAAAAATATCTTGAAAATTAGCCTGATGGGCCTGTTAATCAGCGGCCAGACATTGGCCTTGGCGAATGAGCCGGCCGCATCAGCATCAGCTTCTGCATCCGCTTCAGCCACAAAAGAAGTAAAAAAAGCCGTGCCAGGCAAAGTGGAAGAGCCGGCAGCATTAGCGACTAAGAAAGCTACCGCCAATGTAGATGATGACTTGCGCAAGGCGCTCACGGCACGACTTGCGGGTGGCAGTGGCGAAATGACCTTGACAGGTTCGGGTCTCGACGCGAAAGCACCGACGACGGTCTCTGGCGCTAGCGCTGGAGTTGCCGCAGCTGCCAAGCGCAAAGCCGCAGCACAAGCTGAAGCCGAAAAAATGGCCCACGCACACTCGGTACACTGGAGCTATGAGGGCGAAGGCGGTCCAGAGAACTGGGGCAAGCTGAACAAGGATTACACGATGTGCGAAAGCGGCAAGCGTCAGTCGCCGATCGATATCCGTGGCGGTATCAACGTCGATTTGCCTGCGCTGAAATTCAATTACTTGCCATCGTTGTTCCGCGTTGTCGATAACGGCCATACGATCCAGGTCAATTATGGTGAAGGCAGCATGCTGACAGTGCAAGGTCGCCAGTACCAGCTCGTTCAGTTCCACTTCCATAAGCCGAGCGAAGAACGTGTCAATGGTCGCGTCTATGACATGGTTGTCCATCTCGTACACAAGGATGAGCAAGGCCATCTGGCCGTGGTGGCAGTCTTGCTGGAAAAGGGTGCCGAGCATCCGCTGATCCAGACGGTCTGGAACAACTTGCCGCTCGAGCGTAACGAGGAAGTTTCGCCGCCTGAAGCCGCACTCGACCTTAACCAACTCTTGCCGGATAACCTGTCTTACATGACGTACATGGGTTCCTTGACAACGCCACCATGCAGCGAAGGTGTGATGTGGATTGTGCTCAAGCAGCCGGCCAAGATTTCGCCAGAGCAGATTGCAGTGTTCAATCGCTTGTACAAAAATAATGCACGTCCGATCCAGCGCGTCGAAGGTCGCCTGATCAAGGAGTCGCGCTAATCCGCGACGGCAAGCAAGACTAAAAATCTCTGGCTTGCCGAAATAAAAGTTATTTGATGGTCCGTGCTGGCGAGGCGGGCGGCATTTTTTGCCGCCGGGCTCGCCGGCAATTTTTGCCGTATGTTTGCCGGTCAGTATTCTTGCTCGCCGGTATGCCGAATGAATAGTCTGCCGGGCTGTGGATTTGCTGCTGGTTTTAACTGGCACGCCTATTGCTCTGTGGAAACGATAGCTAATAGATGAGGTGTCCCTGTGAACGTGGTTCCTGAA
>CANFLV010000071.1 GCA_947448025.1 Oxalobacteraceae bacterium
GCCATGATGGCGGGCTTGATTCCGCTCGGCGGCAAGCTTGGCGACCCCGACCGCGACATGACGCCATTCGTGGTCTTCATGATGAGCGATGGCGCGCGTTTCATCACCGGCCAGACGCTGGCGGTAGATGGCGGCTTGATGATTCCCTGAGTCGCCCGGACGCCGGATGGCTTGGCAATCCTTAAAAAATAGAGCACTATTTGAAAAAGTGTTTAATAAATGACCGTTTTGCCCATGCGGGCTGTACGGCCAGCCTTGCCATTCGCGTCACAATTGACGGCGCAATTGCCCAAGGCGATCAACAGGAGGAAGACAAGATGAGCAACGCCAAGGAAGTCACACTCGAAAAAGCCTATGCCGGCGTGGCCAGCAATTATCACGGCCAGGATGTCGATCTCAATGCCATCTATCGCGACATGCGCAAGAATTCACCCATCATTGCGGAAAATTTCATGGGCAAGCTCGGCGTGCCCAATATCGCCGGCCTCGATGCGAATCGCCCGACCTTTACCGTCTTCAAGCACAAGGAATCGATGGCGGTGCTGCGCGATGCGAGCAACTTCACCAGCGGCTTCATTGCCGAAGGCCTCGGCGCCTTTTTCGACGGCCTGATCCTCACCGGCATGGATGGCGATGAACACAAAAAAGCCCGTGCCTTGCTGCAGCCGATCTTCATGCCCGACGTCGTCAATGCCTGGCGCGACTCGAAAATGGACCCGATCGTGCGCAATGAATACCTGCTGCCGATGGTACCCAACAAAAAGGCCGAACTCATGGAGTTTGCCCTGTATTTTCCGATTCGCCTGATTTATGCTCTGATCGGCTTCCCCGACGATAACCCGGAAAAAATCCGCCAATACGCGGCATGGGCGCTGGCGATTCTGGCCGGCCCGCAAGTCGACGCAGAAAAGGCCGCGCTTGCGCGCAAGGCCGCCATGGAAGCCGCCAAGTCGCTCTATGACGCCGTCATGGAAGCCGTCGTCGAAGTGCGCAAGAGTGGCTCGCAAGACAATACCCTGATGGGTCGCCTGATCCGCGCCGAATTCGAAGGCCGCAAGCTCGACGACCATGAAATCACGACCTTCGTGCGCTCCCTCTTGCCGGCCGCCGGCGAGACGACTACCCGCACATTCGGGTCACTCATGGTCTTGCTCTTGCAGCACCCCGACGTGCTTGAGCGCGTGCGCAATGACCGCAGCCTTGTGGGCAAGGCCATCGATGAAGCGATCCGCCTTGAGCCGGTCGCGACCTTCAAGGTGCGCCAGGCGGCGCAAGACCTTGAGCTCGGCGGCATGCAGATTCCCAAAGGCGCGATGGTGCAATGCATCGTCTCCTCGGCCAATCGCGACGAAGACGTCTTTGAAAATAGCGAGACCTTTGATATCGATCGCAAGCTTAAGCCATCGTTCGGCTTTGGTTTCGGTCCGCACATGTGCATCGGGCAGTTCATCGCAAAGACGGAATTGAACGTGGCGCTCAATGCCGTGCTCGATCTGTTCCCGAATATCCGTCTTGATCCGGACCGGCCCGCGCCAGTCATTGAAGGCGCGCAATTGCGCGGGCCGAAATCCGTGCCGGTCATCTGGGACTGACCTTTACCACTTTTCCTGACTTGCCAATTTCAGGCGAATTCATATTTTTGAACACTTTTCATTAAAGTGTTTAACAAATGCATTTTATTGTTTTAAGATAGGTGTTTCGCCAATTGTGATCCGCCCTGCGCGGACACCATCCCAACAGAGGAGACAAGCATGAAACTGGAAGATTTGATTCTCGTCAGCGTTGACGATCATGTGATTGAACCGCGTGGCGCGTTTGATCACCACATGCCTGCCAAGTACCAGGGCCGCCAGCCGAAAGTAGAGAACATCAAGGGCCGCGACGTCTGGGTATTTGAAGAGCGTGCGACCGGTTACATGGGCTTGAACTCTGTGGTCGGCCGCCCCAAGGAAGAGTACGGCATGGAGCCGCTCTCCTATGAACAAATGCGGCGTGGCACCTGGGATGTGAAGGCACGCGTCGAGGACATGAATGCCAATGGCGTGCTGGGTTCGCTTTGCTTTCCGACCTTTCCCGGTTTTGCCGGCCAGCGTTTTCAGGTCATGCCGGACAAGGCCGTCAGCCTTGCCGCGATCCAGGCCTATAACGACTGGCATTTTCACGATTGGTGCAATGGCGCGCCTGGTCGTTTCATCCCGGTGATGATGGTGCCATGGTGGGACATGCAAGCCGCTGCTGCTGAAGTCAAGCGCATGTCAGCCCTGGGTGTGCATGCCTTGACGCTGTCGGACAATCCGACCGTGCATGGCTATCCCTCGATTCATAATGCGCATTGGGACCCGCTGTGGAAAGCCTGTTCCGACCATAACGTCGTGATCTGCTGCCATATCGGCACTGGCGTGAAAGCCCAGCACGCCTCCGACGAGTCGCCTATCGATGCATGGATTACTGCCATGCCGATCTCGATTTCAAATTCCGCGGCTGACTGGATCTGGGCGCCGATGTGGAAAAAATATCCGAATTTGCGCATGGCGCTGTCGGAAGGCGGCATCGGCTGGATTCCTTACCTGCTCGAGCGCGCCGACTTCACCCACAGCCATCACCATGCATGGACGATGTCGAATTTCGGTGACAAGAAGCCTAGCGATATCTTCAACAAGCATTTCATCACCTGCTTCATTGAAGATGCATTCGGCCTGCGTAACCTCGATTCCATGAATGTCGATATGGTTACCTGGGAATGCGATTATCCGCATTCGGATTGCACCTGGCCGAATTCGGCGAATGTGTTCTGGAGCCAGGCGCAGCATTTGCCGGACGAGATCATCAACAAGATCACGCACCTGAACACGATGCGTGAATTTTCCTACGATCCGATCTCTCTGCTCGGACGCGAGAACTGTACGGTCGGCGCCTTGAAGGCGCAGGCCACCCACGTCAGCATCGAGCCTGCACTCGGCCTCGGTGGCGCGGCGCCGGACCGTGATCCGAACAAGCCAGTCACGTCAGGCGACATCAACAAGATGTTTGCCTCTGCTGACGCGCAGACGGCACTTTAAGCGTCCTGGCGCCGGCGGCAGCGACGCTCGCCGCCGGCGTCTTTTGCGTGGCTGCCGCCCCTGTCCGGGTGGCGCCAATTTCACTCGCCTTGTTTTGACGGGCAAACTTCAACCGATAACGCCACATGTCCCTCGATCAGTTCAAATACAGTCGTATTCCGCCTGAAGCGGAAGCCTTGCGCGCCGATGTACGTGCCTTCCTCAAGGACGCCTTGCACGATTATCCGGCAATACGCCGGGCCGATTCCTGGATGGGTTTCAATGCCGAATTCAGCCGTCGCCTCGGCGCTCAGGGCTGGGTCGGCATGGCGCTGCCGAAGCAATATGGCGGTGGCGATGCCAGTCCGTTTGCGCGCTATGTCGTCATCGAAGAATTGCTGGCGGCCGGCGCACCCGTCTCGGCGCACTGGTTCGCGGATCGCCAGAGTGGCCCGCAGATTTTGCATTACGGTACCGAAGTTCAGCGCGAGCGCCATCTTGCGGCAATATGTCGCGGCGAACAGTATTTTTGTATCGGCATGAGTGAACCGAATTCCGGTTCGGATCTCGCGTCGATCAAGACCAGCGCGCGCCGTGTCGGCAAACAATGGGTCGTCAACGGACAAAAGGTCTGGACCACGAATGCGCACCGTTCACATTACATGATCGCCCTGATTCGCACCGGCGAGGGCAGCAAGCGCCAGGAAGGCCTGTCGCAATTCATTATCGACCTGTCGCTGCCGGGGATAACGATACGTCCGATCCGTGATCTGACCGGCGCGGAACATTTCAATGAAGTCTTCTTCGATGAGCTCGTGCTCGATGCCGATGCACTGATCGGTACGGAAGGCCAGGGCTGGGCGCAATGCACCGCCGAGCTGGCGTTCGAGCGCAGCGGTCCCGAGCGTTTCCTGAGCTCGATCGCGTTGCTGCATACGCTCATCGACGCGATCGGCCAACATCCGGACGCCCTGCAGGCGAAGGAAATCGGTCGCCTGACTGCGCGCCTGTCAACCTTGCGCACGATGTCGCTGGCCGTCACCGCGCAGCTGGCCCAGGGCAAGAACCCGGCGTGGGAAGCGTCGGTGCTGAAAGATCTCGGCGCCGTCTTCGAGCAGGAAATTCCGGAACTCGCGCAGCTCTTGTGCGATGTGCCGCCGACCTCGCAGGGCGGCACTGACCATGCGCAGGTATTGGCTTACCTGACACAGATGGCACCATCGTTTTCATTGCGCGGCGGTACACGCGAAATTTTACGCGGCATCATCGCGCGCGGATTGGGGATGCGTTAATCATGAGAGAACTTTTCGATGCAACGGTCGAGCGCCTGTTTGCCGACCTCGTCACAGCCGATACCGTGCTCGCCTGCGAAGGCAGCGACTGGCCTGCGACATTGTGGACCGCGCTGGCGGAATCGGGCTTTCCACTGGCGCTCGCGCCGGAAGCGCAGGGCGGTGCCGGTGCAAGCTGGAGCGATGTCTGCGGCGCGCTGCGCCTGTGCGGTCGCTACAATCTGCCGCTGCCGCTGGCCGAAACCATGCTGGCGAACTGGCTGCTTGGCCGCTGTGGTCTCGATGCCGCGACCGACGCCGTCAGCATCGTCGCGACGGGCTCGCTGCAGCTCGCCGATGGTGTGGTGAGCGGCGTGGCGCGCGACGTGCCGTGGGGGCGGCAGGTCACGCAGGTGCTCGGCATCATCGCCGGCGCGTCGCCGACGCTGGTCTTGCTGCCAGTCGCGTCAGCCGTACTCGCGCCGAGCA
>CANFLV010000072.1 GCA_947448025.1 Oxalobacteraceae bacterium
ATGCTGGAAAACCTGTACACGCCAGCCCTGTTGCGCACAGCCTTTACCGGGTGGGAGATTGAAGAGCTGGTCGAATACGAAGCCGAGTTAGCGGAAGGCGCGGCTCACCATGGGCCATCGGCGCTCATCGGATTAGTCGCCAGAAAGCCTTTTTCCGACCCGTCTTGAACGTCTGTCCTGGTCCCCCAGGCCAGTTCTGGCGTTCGCCGGACGCTGGGCAGACAAGACCCGCGCAAGGCAAAATGATGATGGTTTGCGGGCTTAATTGTTGCGCATCGCACATGTCCTGATTCCGAAAGGCAAATAGACAGGACACCAGCCTAGCAAACCGGTCATCAGCGGCACGAAGCCAAGCAGCGCCCACAAGCGCTGGCTGCCGCCAAGCATGAAGAACAGGCTCAGTACGATGATGCCGAGCAAAATGCGGATCACGCGATCGATACCGCCGACGTTCTTGTTCATGTTGTTTCCTTTGTTGTTGATAAACAGATTGCGATAAGGCGGAAGCGACCGGCCGTCAATTAGTCCGGCACCTTCAGCGGAATTTTCAGGTGACGCACGCCGTGCATCACCCGTCCGGACAAATGGCCGACACACTTGTTCACTTGCACAGAACACCATTCGCAATAAGCGTACCTAGTGGCCATGTCATTTACGGAAATGTATCGACTTGATTTATAAAGCTTTATTAATTCAGGGTGACCAGAATCGACAGGTTTTAACAGGACCCGCACTGCCAGTGGCGGCTATTTCTGCCATATTTGGCAGTGCTTGATGGGATTATGCATATCGCAGCAGCCCGTATTTCCGGCATAGCCCCTTGTTCATGCCGGTCTCGATACGTTTTCCCTGGGTGGCACAACTCGTGCTGGACACATAAATAAGTCCGAATGGCAATGCACTTCGGGCGGTAGGTCCCCCTGCGACTCGCGCGGGAGCTTTTCTAAATTTTCAAACAAAGGAGCGAATATGAGCGGTATTCCCGACTACAAGGAGTTGACTAAAGAAGTCACGAGCGGCATGCGCAGCTTACGGCAATCACAGCCGGATCTGATGGCGGCATTCAGCCAGTTGGCGGCAGCTGGCACGCAAGAAGGTGCGCTGAGCAAGAAAACGCGGGAATTGGTCGCACTGGGTATTTCGGTCGCCTGCCGTTGTGACGACTGCATCGGCTTTCACGTGCAGACACTGATTAAACTAGGGACGACGCGCGCCGAGATCGAGGACGTGCTGGGCACCGCGGTATACATGGGAGGCGGCCCATCCATGATGTATGCAAGCCATGCCTTGAAAGCGTTCGAGGAATTTTCAGCATAGCGTTCCATGATGCGCGCCGGCGGCTTTAATGCGTATCGCGCGCTGGTCTAATTGCATTTTGTCTGACGCAAGCAATGGTGCGTATGCCGCTTATTGTTTTGGTAAAAGGCTGCGCGCCCATTGCACTACTTGTGCAGCCGGCATCACTCCGCTATGTCGACCTAGCTCCTTACCATTCAACATCAACAACAAGGTCGGAATACTGCGGATTCCATAAGCTTGGCTCGCCATCGGCGCCGCATCGCTGTCAACTTTAATGAAGCGGAGGTCCGGCGCATTCTTCGCCGCCTGTGCAAACTGCGGTGCCATTGCCTGGCACGGTCCGCACCACGCTGCCCAAAAATCTATCAGGACTGGCAACTCTGTTTTGTCGAGGAACTTGGGCAAGGCTTGATCGCTAATGGCCACAGCTTCCGCGGCCATCAACGCATGCGCACATTTACCACAGGCCGGTTGCTCAAATAAGCGTTCATCAGGGATGCGATTCGTTGCGGCACAATTTGGACAAACAAGGTGCATGAAGATCTCCTTACTTTCGGTTGGGCATTAAAAATGGTTGCGCGAGTCAAGGCCAATTTCCCCATTCACTCTAGAACGTCCTCTGCAAACATTATTGTGCAGAATTCACATATTTATGCTGATACGCAACGTAATACAGCAAAGGAATAACGATCAGCGTCAACAAGGTCGAGACAAAGATGCCAAAAATCAGTGAAATCGCCAAGCCATTAAAAATAGGATCATCTAAAATAAAGAACGCGCCCATCATCGCCGCCAAACCGGTCAAGGCAATCGGCTGCGCGCGCGTTATGGCAGAACTCACTACCGCGTCTTTGAACGCCATCCCGGCAGCCAGCTGCACATGAATGAAATCCACCAGCAAAATGGAATTGCGCACGATGATGCCGGCCAGCGCAATCATGCCGATCATGCTCGTTGCCGTATATTGCGCGCCTAATATGGCATGACCCGGCATCACACCGATGATGGTCAGCGGAATAGGCGCCATGATCACTAATGGCGTCAGGTAAGAACCGAACTGCGCCACCACCAGCAAATAAATCAAAACCAAACCGACGGCATAAGCAGTTCCCATGTCACGAAAGGTCTCATAGGTGACTTGCCATTCGCCATCCCATTTGAGACTGAATGCGCGATACGGATCGGCGGGCGCATGTATAAAATATTCCTCCAGCTGGCCACCGCCCGGCGGCCGCACTTTCGCCATGTCGCTGCGCATTGCAAACATGCCATACAACGGGCTATCGACGGCACCGGCCATATCGCCCACAACGAAATTCACGCCCATGCCATCCTTGTGATAAACCGGCTGTTCGCGCAAGGTATCACTGATGGTCACCAATTCACGGATAGGCACAATGCCCCCTTGGGTATTCTTCACACCCAAGGCCAGCACGTGATCGAGGTTGCCTTGATCGGCGACAGACAGGTGCAAATTGACGGCTACCGGGTATTTGCTGCCATCGTGCAAATAGGTGCTGGCGTCACCCGCCAGGCCGGCACGCAAGGCCGTGACAATGGCTGACTGTGAAACACCCAGCTGTGACGCTTTACGCTGGTCTACCAGAATGATTTTCCGAGGTGCATCAACGATGCTACTGTCGTCCACGTCCACGATACCAGCGGTTTTTTCAAACACGACGCGCACCGATTTTGCGACCTGCGTACGTCCAGCAGCAGTAGGTCCATAAATCTCGGCAACAATAGGCGCCAGTACCGGTGGTCCCGGTGGCACCTCGACGATTTTGACATTAGCGCCGTAGCGCTTGCCGATTTCCTGCAGCGCAGGTCGAACGCGATTAGCAATGGCATGACTCTTTTCGGTGCGGTGATGCTTGTCCACTAAATTCACCTGGATATCGCCCACTTCGCCACCGGCACGCAAATAATATTGCCGAACTAACCCATTGAAATTGATCGGTGCTGCCGTGCCAGCATAAGCTTGATAATCGGCGACCTCGGGCACCGTTTGCAAGTAGGTGCTGAGCTCGCGCAGCACGGCCGCGGTATTTTCCAGGGGTGTGCCCGCAGGCATATCCACAATGATCTGGAATTCCGACTTATTGTCGAAAGGCAGCATCTTCAATTGCACCAGACCGAACACGGGCAAGGCCACCGACAAGGCGATCAGCAGAGCAACTCCGAGGCCCAATTTGCGCCGGTTATTCTTGCCGTCTTGATCATCTAAAAATGGTTGGAATACTTTAGTAAAAATAGGCGTGAGTTTCACCGCAAGGCCGTCGCTGCCACGGTGCCCTTCCTTCATCCAGAGTTTCGCCAACCATGGCGTCACCACAAAGGCGATCGCCAGCGACAACAGCATGCCCATACTGGAATTGATCGGAATCGGGCTCATGTAAGGCCCCATTAATCCGGTGACAAAGGCCATCGGCAGCAATGCGGCAATCACCGTCAGTGTTGCGAGTATCGTTGGTCCGCCGACTTCATCCACCGCGCCGGGAATAATTTCCTGCAGGGTCTTTCCTGGAAAAAGCGCTTGGTGCCGGTGAATGTTTTCCACCACGACGATGGCATCGTCAACCAGAATACCAATCGAAAAAATCAGCGCAAACAAAGACACGCGATTGAGTGTAAATCCCCAGGCCCACGAAGCAAACAGGGTCACCGTCAAAGTCAGTATCACGGCCGTGCCGACAATCGCCGCCTCGCGCCGTCCAAGCGCAAGAAAGACTAAGGCCACCACAGAGGCCGTCGCGAACAGCAATTTCTGAATCAGCTTTTTTGCCTTGTCATCCGCAGTCTGCCCATAATTGCGCGTAGTCGTGACTTCGACATCCGCCGGGATCACGGTATTACGCAAAGCGTCCGCGCGCGCAATGACGGCATTGGCAACGTCAACTGCATTTTGTCCGGGCTTCTTGGTGATGGCAATCGTGAGGGCGGGATACTCTGCCGCATTTTTTCCGCCTATGCCATGCCAGACATAGCGCGCAGCAGGCAATGGCCCGTCTTCAATTCGGGCCACGTCTTGCAGAAAAATCGGCTTACCCGCTTTGATGCCCACGACAAGCTCCCCAACCGCCCGCGCATCTTGCAGAAACGGACCGGCATCAACGGCCATGGCGCGATTTCCCGAAACCAGTTCACCTGTGGGCAAGCCCAAGTTGGCCGCTTGTAAGCACCCTTGCAAATCAGCGACCGTCACGCCGCTGGCCGCCAGTCTGGCGGGATCCAGCTCAATATTAATGGCGCGGCCCGGACCACCGATCGTGGTGACTTCACGCGTACCACTGACGCGCTTGAGATCGGCCTCGATGCTATGCGCCACCCGCTCGATATCGTAGGCGCCGATGGCGGGATTTTTGCTCCACAAGGTCAAGGACACAATCGGTACATCGTCGATGCCCTTGGGCTTGATCAGTGGTTCCAATGTACCCAGGTTAGCGGGCAACCAGTCGCGATTACTATGAACTGTGTTGTACA
>CANFLV010000073.1 GCA_947448025.1 Oxalobacteraceae bacterium
GCCGCCTAGTGTGGCCAGTGCCAACGATAACGCGACTGCCAGAAACACCATCCACGCTGTCGTGCCTGCAGACTCGATTGCCCGGTTCGCGGCGACGCGGCTCGATGGCGAGGCGCGTTCTGCGTTCCCTGACAAGATCAGCGCCTGGTCGACGACCGTCGCCGCGCGGGTCGGTTCGACGCCGCCGGGACCGGTCATTAACTGCAGGGCGTCATCACGTCGTCCGGCACGGATATTTTCCAGCAGGCGCTGCATGTTCGCGGCGTCGAGATTGCTGCCGACCTGGCCGCGCAATAAGGACGAGGTCGCGGCTTCGCCGCCGCTGCTGCCGCGGACCATCGGTGCCAGGTTACTGAATATTCCGCTCAAGAGGCTGCCGCTCACCGATGTCGCCAAAATGGCAAACAGCAGCGTCGTGACAGCCCACGAAACAGCGCCATGCAGTACGCCATCAGCGCGACGCTTGAGTCCGGACATGCGTGCTGCGACATAGCCACCGACGAACGCCGATAACAGCATGCTGATGGCGGCCCAGACCAGGGGCGCGGTTGAACTGATCCCTTCGTTTTGCGTCACATCCAAGGCCGACAGTCCGGTCGCTATGCCCAACAGGCTCAACACCAGCTGCACGGAGATACCCACGGCGACGCCAGCCAGCACCGCACCCCAGCGCACTGCCGGAAACAGTGCACGGCGCAGGCCGATGCTGCGGGCGGAAAGCGCTTGATCGGCATAGTGGCCGCCGGGGCCTAATTCGATAGTCGCCATTTTGGATTCTCCTTGAAAACGGAAGCGGGTTGAATAAGTCAAACAACACACTACGCCAACGATATGCGTTGATCCCTCGTCGCCTCTTGCTGGTGCCGGGGGACTCGTTGGCTTGATACTCAATACGACTGAACCACATTGTTCACTATACGTACCCGGTCACCGATCCTGACGGCAGGCTGGGTCAGCTGCACATAACTTTGCAGCACGCCGTTATCAAGCCGGACCGTAATGCGGTAGGCCTGTTCGTCCTGACGCATATTCCGTCCGACCTCACGTCCCACCAATGCGCCCCCGGCAGCGCCGGCAATCGTGGCGGCTGTATTGCCGCGTCCCCCGCCGACCTGATTGCCGAGCAAGCCACCCACGAGCGCGCCGCCGACGGTGCCGACATCAAAGCTGCTGCTTTCGCGCGGCACGAGGTCAATGGCTTGCACCACACCATAGCCGGTACTGATGCCACTGCCAACAGGACTGCCGGCAGCGGGCATGCCGCCATAAGCTCCACCCGGCGCCTGACAGCCGGCCAGCAAACATACCAACAGAGCACTGCCCAGAAAAGCGGTTTTTTCGATCAGCATGGTGAATGTTCTCCTCTGCTCATGTCGCACATCAGTCACGCAAATGTGCCATCCGACGCGACTCGATGCACTAAGCGTGCCTGAAGCTTGGTGCGACGATCCATAGCGAGGCATACGTAACGTGATGGCAGTTTTTTACATTGATCGGTAGTTATTACGCTTCCCCGATCCGGCCTTTGTGTGCTGCTCTGCGGGCATGGAGATTGCGTGCCCTATGACGAACTCTGAGCGGATCAGCGATGGATATTGGCGATACAAAGCACGACTCGTTTCATGAGTCCGGACCGCACGAATCGATCTGGCGGGTGGGCGTGTCGCCCGGCGGATTTACGCAGCTTGCCAGCGATCTGCAGGTCGATGTCGCCGTCGTCGGCGGTGGCATAACCGGCATCACCGCCGCGGCGCAGCTGGCACGCGCAGGTCGCACCGTCGCCTTGCTCGAAGGGCAGACGATCGGTGCCGGCACCAGTTCGCATTCGACCGGCAATCTGTATGCGACGGTCGACCAGCGCTTGCATGTGCTGACCCGTCATTGGGGTGAAGACAAGGCCCGCGCTGTCGTGGATTCGCGCAATGCTGCCGTCGGTCTGATCGAACGCAATGTCGCCGAATACCGCCTGCAATGTGATTTTTCACGCCAGCCCTGGGTACTGTATTCGATCGACGGCTTACCGGAAGAAAGCGACGACATCGAGGCCGAATATCATGCGGCCCTGGGCGCTGGTCTGGATGCCCGCCTGGCGCTCGATTTGCCCTTGCCCCATACAATACGCAAGGCGCTGGTGGTGCGCAATCAGGCACAATTTCATCCATTGAAATACCTGCGCCAGTTGGCTGCGGCGATCCAGTCCTCGATCTGCCGCATTTTTGAATTTGCCAATGTCATTGAGATCAATGAGCAGCAAGGCTTGGTGCGCACGGCCGAACATACGGTCAGGGCGAACCACATCATCATGGCCACGCATGTGCCCAAGGGCTTCAATCTCGTGCAGGCGGAACTCGCAGCGTATCGCGAATATGCCGTCGTGGCAGCCGTCGAGCGCGAACAGCTACCCAATGGAATTTTCTGGAGTACGGGCGCAAATCCGACCTCGACGCGCGCCTTGCGCATCGGCGATCAGGCTTACCTGATGATGGTCGGCGGGAAGCACAAGACCGGACAGCCGACTCAGGCCGGCGATAGCTATCTGGCACTCGAGGCGATATTGCAAGAGCGATTTGAAGTCCACAGCAGCAGCTTCAGGTGGTCAGCCCAGCACTATCGTGCCGTCGATGGTTTGCCTTATATCGGCGCTGCCGCGCGCGGTTCACGGCTGTATCATGCGACTGGCTTTGCCGCCGATGGTCTGGTCTACGGCACGCTGGCGGGCGTGATCCTGGCAGACCAGATCTGTTCGATCGACAATCCTTATGCGCACCTGTACGCGCCACATCGCTTCACGCCAATCAAGTCGGCGAAAAATTTTATTCGCGAAAATCTCAATGTCGCCGGTCAGTACCTGAAGGATTATCTGCAAGGCGCTGACATCAAGGACATCGATCGTCTGCTACCGGGGCAGGGCGCTTTGGTGGAGCATGAAGGCACCAAAGTTGCTGCTTACAGGGATGATTTGAACCATCTGCATTTGCTCTCGCCCGTGTGCACGCATTTGAAATGCATCGTCCACTGGAATAGCGCCGAACGTAGCTGGGACTGTCCCTGCCACGGTAGTCGTTTTCAGCATGACGGCAAGATTATCGAAGGGCCGGCACTTCAGCCACTGGCGCGTTATGACCCTGGCCTGCATTAATCGACGCGCGCTCCAGCGCGAAATTTCCCCCTGACGGCAGTGACAGCAGGGTTTAATCAATCAGGTATTACTGTTGCAGGAGAGTGGTAAATGAAGACGAAAATCCCATTGCTGGTATTACTCGGCTTAAGCATGCCGATTACCTTTGCGCAGGCGCAAGGCAGCCCCGATACGGCGCGCCCGATGGCCACCCCAGGCGTGTCGCCAGCCGTACCCGAATCCGTGCCGCCTGAGCCAGCAACATCCGGCGCTATCGACACGCCGGGCGCTGAACAAGCCAGCTCGAACGAGGCGTCTGTGGATGCGATGGCCTCCTTTCCACCGGCAGGGCCAGTGCAGAACTTGACCGCCAAAACGGAAAACGGCATCACCTATCTTTGCGGTGGTGTTGGCAAGGACGAGGCCGCCACCATGAAAAAGACAGCGCGTGACCATGACCTGATGCTGACATTTGCGACGCGTCGAGGCGACTATCTCGCTGACGTCAACGTAACGATCGAAAATGCCCGTGGCGAACCAGTCTTGCGCACGACCTGCGACGCGCCCATCATGCTTGTCGACATGCCCAATAGCGGAACCTACCGGATTCACGCCGAAGCTGGCGGTTACAAACAGGAACGGACTGCGCGCATTAACACGAAAAACCGTTCAGTCGCTTCGCTCGTCATGACCTGGCCGCAAACGCTGGCAGACGCCGGGGCGATCAGCCCGGGCGCGATATCGACGGGCGCCAGCGGAACCCAGGGTACGAGCGGCAGCCGGCAGGATCGCCCGGAGCACAAGCAATATCAGGAAGGCCTTGCACCTGGCGAAACGCAGATCCATCCTGAAATGCCAATGCCGCACAAGTAGACAGGCGCGCTGTCCAACATGAAAGTGGCCGCTGCGAGTCAGCGGCCACACGTCATCGGATAAATTAACCGAGTCTTTAGCGACGTGTCATGAGCATGCCGAGCACGATGCCAACACCGGCGGAAATGGCAACGGACTGCAGCGGTCTGGCCTTGACGTAATCGCTGGTGATGTCGACACCCTGGTTCAGTTGACGGCCTGCTTCGGCGGCGATGCCCTTCGCAGCGAAGCGCATCGAACTGAATTTCGTCATCATCCGTGCATAAGCTTCGCTGAGTTCGCGCTCGGATAAATCCCCGGCACGCTGGAGCAGGACATCGAGATCGTTTTTAAGGTTACCTAACTCCTGGCGTAAATTTTCAGCATGCGCTGGCCGGTTCACTGGCCTGCCTGCTTCATAACTGCCGGTACTTTGGGCACTTGAGCGTACGGAAGTATCCGCTCCATTTTCTGGCTTTCCTGATGGGAAATTGGCACTCATATATCACTCCTTGGCGGCGTTGTAGATCGATCTTTGTAGTGGCCTTCAGCGCTTGAGTAAGCCGACCAGCAGGCTTACAACGGCGACGACAATAAATACGAGAAACAGCACTTTCGCGATCGACGCAGCACCGGCAGCAATACCCGTAAAGCCAAAAATCGCAGCGATGAGCGCGATAACAAAAAAGACGGCAGCATAATGTAGCATGGCAATTCCTCTGCAAAAATGGGAGGGACTGCACTGAAACCGCAAGAGACATGCCA
>CANFLV010000074.1 GCA_947448025.1 Oxalobacteraceae bacterium
CGCTCTTCGGCCACGGTGCTGATGAATTCGACTTCGCGTCCGCCCGGCTGATAGTCGTGGCACATGTACAGCTTCGTCGTTGCCGGCAGGCTGAAGACCTTGTTGATCGAGCGGAACAGCACACGCGCATCGCCGCCGGGGAAATCGCAGCGCGCCGTGCCGTAGTCGGGCATGAACAGGGTGTCGCCCACGAAGGCGGCACTCTCGGTCGCATCGCCGACGACGTATGTCATACAGGCTGGCGTATGGCCGGGCGTATGCATGGCGCGGGCAGTCAGATTACCGACCTTGAACACTTCTTCATCGGCGAACAGGTGATCAAACTGGCTGCCATCGCGCGCAAAATCGCTGCCGGCATTGAACAGTTTGCCGAATACGTTTTGCACCGTCGTGATCGCCTGGCCGATGCCGACCTGGCCACCAAGCTGCGCTTTCAGATACGGTGCCGCCGACAGGTGATCGGCATGCACATGTGTCTCGAGTATCCACTGCACATTTGCGCCCAGTTCGCGCACGCGAGCGATGAGTTTGTCGGCGGCGTCGGTGCTGGTACGGCCCGATTTCGGATCGTAATCGAGCACGCTATCGATCAGCGCGCATTGGCCAGTGCTGGCATCGAGCACGATGTAACTCACGGTCCAGGTCTTGGGGTCGAAAAAGCCTTCGACTTGCAGCACGCCTGTGGTTTTCATGAAATGTCTCCTGATAATTTGATGTTGTCACTGCTTATCATTACTAATAGCAATTGGCATACCAAGGCAAAACCGGTGTCGCGCAATTTATAAGTCACTGATTTTAATAAACTTATTTAAAGATCCTGAAACAATAACTGCCAAATAACTGCCATCATCAACTTTGGTGGCAGCGTTGGCAGTTTCTTGCCAGAACAAGGCATAATGGCAATTGAAGTTTCGACACACCTGCGTCCACCCTATACCCCACGGAGTAATCGCCATGTCATCGATGCCATTAAACAGCGCACCGCAGGTTCAGGCACTGGTCTCCTTCCTCGAACATGAAGCCCAGCCGATGATCGTGCTCGATCCCGAGTACAACATCCTTGCATCGAACACGGCGTACCAGCGGCAGTTCGGCGTGGCCGATAAATCCATAGTTGGTCACAAATGCTTCCGCATCTCGCATCACTACGACGTGCCTTGCGATCAAGCGGGCGAGCATTGTCCGATGAAGCAAGCATTCGAACGGCGCGGACCAGACCGGGTCTTGCATATCCACCATACGCCACGCGGGCCTGAACATGTCGATGTCGAATTACGGCCGATCCTCGACGAAGCCAATCAGGTCATCGCCTATGTTGAACGACTGGCCACGGTACGCAACGCCTCGGCGGGTCCGAGCACGGAAGGCTTGGTCGGACGTGCGCCCGCATTTGTTGCAGCGCTATCGGCACTGCAACGCGTTGCGCCGGCGATGTTGCCCGTGCTGCTGCTAGGTGAATCAGGCACTGGCAAGGAATTGTTTGCCCGCGCCGTGCATGAAGGCAGTCCGCGCTCGCGCGGTCCCTTCGTCGTTGTGGATTGCTCGGGCTTGACCGAAACGCTGTTCGAGAGCGAACTATTCGGCTATGAAAAAGGTGCATTTACCGGCGCGCAGACACGCAAGCCCGGACTGGTCGAAACCGCGCGCGGCGGCACGCTCTTCCTCGATGAAATCGGCGATGTACCGCTAGCCATGCAAGTCAAATTATTACGCCTGATCGAATCGGGTACCTTCCGCCGCGTCGGCAGCATCGACACCCTGCAAGCTGATTTCCGCCTCGTCGCGGCCACCCATAAACCCTTGCAGCAAATGGTCGAGGCGGGCAGCTTTCGCCAGGATCTGTATTACCGCATCAGCGCCTTCCCTATCCATTTACCCGCCTTGCGCGAGCGCGCCGACGACATTGCGCTGCTGGTCAATTCGCTGCTGCAGCGCAGCGCCGGCGGCAAGCATCGCGTCACGGTCGACGCCACCGCGATGGCCATGCTCGAAACCTGCCCATGGCAGGGCAATATTCGCGAATTGCGCAATGTGCTGGAACGCGCCCTGCTCTTTGCCGACGATGGCGTGATCCGTGTCGAACATTTGCCGATAGATTTGCCTCAGCGCGGCGCGCCTCATGCGCATGCTTCAGTTGTAGCATCCGGTAATGCGGGGGTGCTCGACGAAGAAGGCCTGCGCAAAGCCGTACACAGTTTTGCCGGGAGCCGGCGTGAACTTGCACGGCACTTGGGATTGAGCGAGCGCACGCTGTATCGGCGCTTGAAAGAAAATGGACTGGCATGACAATTTCACTGCCAATGACTGCCATCTTGACAGTTTGGCAGTTCGCGCATGATGCCTCCCTGATTACACGTATCCGCCAAGCCTTTGTTTTAAATCAATAAATTCACGACTTGCTACGTGGCATGGAACCTGCGGTACCGCTTCCATGAATTCCTCCGACAAACGCCTTATACGCCACCTCGCCGTCGCCGTGCTGATCAAGCTCGTGCTGCTGTCTGCCTTGTGGTGGCTATTTATTCGCGACGCCCGTGTCAGCGTTGACGTCGACGAAGTCGCCGGAAAAATTAACGGCACTGTGCCGACTCAAGCACTACCTTCCCAAGGAGCATCCAAGTGATTTCAGAACAACTGGTGGACTTGTCACGGCTGCAGTTTGCGGCCACGGCGATGTACCACTTTCTCTTCGTCCCCCTGACCATCGGCATGGTCTGGCTGCTGGTGATCATGGAGAGCGTGTACGTCATGACCGGCAAGGTGATCTGGAAAGACATGACGCGTTTCTGGGGCAAGCTATTCGGCATCAATTTTGCACTCGGCGTGACCACCGGCATTACCTTGGAATTCCAGTTCGGCACTAACTGGGCGTATTACTCGCATTATGTCGGCGACATCTTCGGTGCACCGCTGGCCATCGAGGGCATGATGGCCTTCTTCCTCGAGTCGACCATGATCGGCCTGTTCTTCTTTGGCTGGAGTCGCCTGAGCCGGCCGCAGCATTTGCTGGTGACGATGCTCATGGCGATCGGCACGAACCTGTCGGCGTTGTGGATTTTGATTGCCAATGGCTGGATGCAAAACCCGGTCGGTTCGGAATTCAGTTACCTGACCATGCGCATGGAAATGGTCGACTTCTGGGCCGTCGTCTTCAATCCGGTGGCGCAAGCCAAGTTCGTCCATACCGTCTCGGCTGGCTATGCCACCGGCGCAATGTTTGTCTTGTCGATTTCGAGCTGGTACCTGCTCAAAAAACGCGATGTCGAATTCGCCAAGCGCAGCTTCCGCGTCGCGGCCGCCTTCGGCCTGGCCTCGGTGCTGAGCGTGATCGTGCTCGGCGACGAATCCGGCTATACCGTCGGCGAAGCGCAGCAAACCAAGATGGCGGCGCTCGAAGCGATGTGGGAAACCAAGCCCGCACCGGCCGGCCTGACTCTTGTTGCCAGCATCAACGAAGCCGAGTCAAAAAATAACTGGGAAATTGAAGTGCCGTGGGTAATGGGCCTGATCGGCACGCGCTCCGTCAGCAAGCAAATCCCTGGCATCCACGACATCAAGGCCAAAAACCGCGAGCGCATCATCCGCGGCATTGTCGCCGTCAATGCACTGGAGACCTTGCGTAAGCACCGCAAGGATCCCGCCGCGCTGGAAATTTTCGAACGCAACAAGGCGGATCTGGGCTTTGGCTTGCTGCTGAAAAAATATGTCGTCGACGTGAACCAGGCCACGCCCGCCATCATCGAGCGTGCTGTCAATGACACCGTGCCGCGCGTAACGCCAATGTTCTGGGCGTTCAGGCTCATGGTCGGACTCGGTTTTGCGATGTTGCTGCTGTTTGGCCTGGCGTTCTGGAGCACGCTCAAATCGGCCTGCACGCAGAAACCGTGGCTGCTGCGCTGGGCCTTGTGGATGTTGCCGGCGCCATGGATCGCCTGTGAGCTGGGCTGGTTCGTGGCCGAATATGGCCGCCAGCCATGGACGATTTATGGCGTACTGCCAACGCACTTGAGCGCTTCGACGCTTAGCATTGGCAATCTTTACGGCTCGCTGGCCGGCTTCATTGCCTTTTATACCGTGCTGCTGGCGGTCGAAATGTTCCTGATGGTGAAATTCGCGCGCCAGGGTCCCGGCAGTCTCGGCACTGGTCGCTATGCCTACGATGCACAACTCAAGGAGAGCCAGCATGTTTGATTACGCCACCCTCAAATTTATCTGGTGGCTGCTGGTAGGCGCGCTGCTGATCGGCTTTGCCATCATGGACGGCCACGACATGGGCGTGGGCACGCTGCTACCCTTCGTCGGCCGCAGCGACATCGAACGCCGCGTTGTCATCAATACCGTGGGGCCGCACTGGGATGGCAACCAGGTCTGGTTCATCACTGCTGGCGGTGCCTTGTTTGCGGCCTGGCCAATTGTTTATGCCACGGCGTTCAGTGGCTTTTACTGGGCCATGATGCTGGTGCTTTGGGCACTATTTTTCCGCCCGGTCGGTTTCGATTACCGCAGCAAGATCCACAATGCGACCTGGCGCAGCATCTGGGACTGGGGCTTGTTCATCGGTGGCGCGGTACCGCCGCTGGTGTTCGGTATCGCCTTCGGCAACTTGCTGCAAGGCGTGCCATTCCAGTTCGACGATTATCTGGTATCGACC
>CANFLV010000075.1 GCA_947448025.1 Oxalobacteraceae bacterium
CGAGCGTGTTGTAAATTTTCAGGTCAGTCATGAGTAAGTATCCGGTCTGGTCGAGCAAATGTCATATGATCCCATCAGGATGGTGTGCGCCAGCGCAGACAGCACAGCAGCCCAGACGACACAGTCGCCAAACCCTTTAGTGGTGCGTATTTTGATAAAATACGCGGTTGGTGCGCAGTATAACAATGAAGAATTGCCGCTTTGCTGGAAGTCGACACGGTTTCGTCATTTGTCGACACCGCATTTGCGGCAATTTCATTTCAATCAAAGCTTGGGAGTAATTGAATGCAAAACTTACGTCGGCAATTCCTCTGCCTCGCTGCCAGCCTGGCCATCGCCGGCTCCAGCTTCGCCGCCAGCTCAGCCGATGCACCGCGCGTTTCACTGAAGACGAATATGGGCGTTATTGTCCTTGAACTCAATGCCGCGCAGGCACCGAAGACCGTGGAAAATTTTCTGGCTTACGTCAAGTCCGGCCATTACAAGGGCACGCTGTTTCACCGTGTCATTGACGGCTTCATGATTCAGGGCGGCGGCTTTGACAAGAACATGAATGAGAAGCCAACGATACGTCCGCCGATCAAGAACGAGGCGCAGAACGGCTTGAAGAACGAACCTTACACGATCGCCATGGCGCGCACGGCCGATCCACATTCGGCCTCGGCGCAGTTTTTCATCAACGTCAACAATAACGAACGCCTGAATTATCCGGGTAGCGATGGCTGGGGCTATGCCGTATTCGGCAAGGTCGTCGAGGGCATGGATGTCGTCGACCAGATCAAGCTCGTTGAAGGCAAGGATAGCGGCATGCACCGCAACGTGCCCGTCAAGCCGGTCATCATCGAATCGGCAACTCTGCTTAAATAATTCATTTCACTTTTTTTATCTCAACACACAAGGACTCACATGGCTGTCATCATGACCACGAACCACGGCGCATTCACGATCGAACTCGACGCTGAAAAAGCACCGAAGACGGTTGAAAATTTCCTCGCCTATGTCAAGGCCGGTCACTACTCGAACACCATTTTTCATCGCGTCATCGACGGCTTCATGATCCAGGGCGGCGGCTTCGAACCAGGCATGAAACAAAAGGCGTGCGATGCCACGGTTGAAAACGAAGCCAAGAATGGCCTCAAGAACGAGCCATATACTTTGGCCATGGCGCGCACGTCGGACCCACATTCGGCGTCTGCCCAGTTCTTCATCAACGTCAAGAATAATGGCTTCCTCGATTACCCAGGCCAGGATGGTTTCGGCTACTGCGTCTTCGGCAAAGTCATCGATGGCACCGATGTCGTCGACAAAATCCGCGCAGTCAAAGTCTCGCGCAGTGGCATGCACGCTGATGTGCCGGTCGAAGACGTGATTATCGAAAAAGCTGAAATCATCTGAACCAGCACAGATGACTGCCACGCCTAAGGCACCGAAAGCGCAATCCCCTGTGATTGCGCTTTTTGTTTCCGACGTCCATTTACAAGAAGCGCTGCCGCAGACGACGCAGGCCTTCCTGCGCTTTCTGCAGGATCAGGCGCGCCATGCACAGCAGCTGTATCTGCTCGGTGACCTGTTCGAATATTGGGCGGGTGATGATGATATGGCGACGCCATTTCATCAAACCATCGTCGCGGCCCTGCGCGCGGTAACCGATGCCGGCGTGGGCTTGTACTGGATCGCGGGTAATCGGGATTTTTTGATTGGTCCGGCCTTTGCTGCGGCCTCGGGCGCCGTGCTGCTCAACGATCCTTCGGTGATCAACATCGCAGGTCAGAAAATTGTGCTCGCCCATGGTGACGCGCAATGCACGGATGATGTCGCCTACATGGCGTTTCGCTCGCAGGTCAGGCAGGAAAAATGGCAGGCGGATTTTCTCGCTCAGCCTCTGGCACTGCGCAAGCAAATCATCGATGGGATGCGTCAAGGCAGTCGCGACGCGCAACGTATGAAATCGCAAGAGATCATGGACGTACATCCTGCGGCGATCGCAGCGCTGTTCGACGCTACGTCGACCGCGCTGATGATTCACGGCCATACACACAGGCCGGCGCGACATGTTACGCGCGCAGGCGAAACTGAACGACTACGGTATGTGTTGCCGGACTGGGATTACGATGGACGCGATTTACGCGGCGGCTGGATTGCAGTGGATGCCGCGGGTAATTTGCAGCGGATGAACCATGACGGCCTGGCGCTGGATTAAAATCCCCGGATGCAGAGGCGACTGCTCTAGTCGCCGCCCGCTTCCTTATTCGACCAAACGATTCAACTGCGCCGGATCGAATTTTTCAAGTGCTGCCAAAGACGCGCAGTCGACGCCTGAAGCCTGCAAGGCCGTAATAATTTTATTGATCTGCAATTCCTGGCTTGCCGCATTGTTGATCAAGCCATGCAAGGCCATCGACAGTGGATCTGCGCCATTGGGCGTAATGCCGTAAGCAGAAAACATCCGCGCCGCTGTTTCTTCCTGCGATTGCACCAGCTCCTTTTGCACAATATGCGCCGGATTGCCAACGGCTGTCGCGCCTGCTGGAACGGGCTTGACGACGACGGCATTCGAGCCGATCTTGGCGCCCTCGCCCACCGTAAAGCCACCAAGTACCTGCGCACCGGCGCCGATGATGACGCCTTTGGCCAGCGTCGGATGACGCTTCGCGCCTTTGTTGAGCGAGGTGCCGCCGAGCGTGACGCCTTGATAGATGGTGCAATCGTCGCCGACTTCCGCCGTCTCGCCGATTACTACACCAAAGCCATGATCGATAAAAACGCGCCTGCCAATCACGGCACCGGGATGAATCTCGATGGCGGTCAGGAAACGCGCCACATGCGATATGAAGCGCCCCAGCCACTTCAGGCCATGTGTCCAGCACCAGCGAGCCCAGCGATGCATGATGACCGCGTGCAGGCCCGGATAACAGGTCAGCACTTCCCAAGGGGTGCGCGCTGCCGGGTCACGGGCCATGATGCTGGCAATGTCTTCGTGGATGAGCTTGAACATGGATGGATGATGCAGTGATGAAGATGACATGGTAACGCGTTCGGCCGGAGGCTGCCGAACGCGCATACCGGCCTGGATGATCAGGCTGTCGCTTTTGCCTTGACGATGCGCTGACGCCGGCCTTCGAACAGGCACACGCCTGAGGCGACCGAGACGTTGAGGCTCTCTACCGAACCGAACATGGGAATACTGACCAGAACGTCGCAGGCTTCGCGTGTCAAACGACGCATGCCTTCACCTTCGGAACCCATGATCAAGGCCGCAGGACCGGAAAAATCGGCTTGATACAGGCCCTGCTCGGCATCGTCGGAAGTACCGATAAGCCAGACACCGCGCTCCTTCAATTCACGCAGCGTGCGCGCAAGATTGGTGACTGTGATGTAAGGCATGGTTTCGGCAGCGCCGCTGGCGACCTTGGCAACAGTCGCGTTGAGTCCGACGGCGCGATCCTTCGGTGCGATCACGGCGTGCGCTCCGGCAGCATCGGCCACGCGCAAACACGCGCCAAGATTATGCGGGTCGGTGATGCCATCGAGGATCAGCAGCAAAGGCGGACCGTCGATCGCGTCGAGCAATTCATCGAGGTTCAGCGCCAGCGAAATCTCGCCAGCCTTGGCGACCACGCCCTGGTGCCGGCGTGTGCCAACGATAGCGGACAGGCGCGCATCATCAGCCTGGATGATGCGAACATTCGCGCCTTTTGCAGCGTACAACAAATCCTTCATACGACCGTCTTTACGCTCGGTATCGACGTAAATCTCTTCAACAGACGAGGCTTCCTGGCGCAAACGCGCCGTCACAGCGTGGAAGCCGAAAATCATTTTACTCTTCATGGTTCAGCGTTTCTTTCTACCCGGTTTCGGATGCGCTCCAGCGGAGCGCGATTTCTTTTCTGTGGCGGCTTTCGCCATGGTCGCCGGTTTCGCACGACTGGCTTTGCTTGCGCCATTGCTTGTGCCATTGCCTGACTTCGCCGCTTTGGCTGGTTTCGAGTTTGGCACGGGCAGCGTGGCGACTGGCTGGCCCTTCTTTACTTTGGCCTGCTTTTCATCCGCACGACGCGCTTCGTTCTTAAGCACAGTGTGGATGCCGGGCTCGGTCACAAGACGCAAATCGATCTTGCGTGCATCGAGGTCGACGCGGCTGATCTGTACCGTCACGCGGTCGGTGAGCTGATAACGTTTGCCAGTACGTTCGCCGCGCAATTCATGACGCGCATCGTCGAACTGGTAATAATCTGC
>CANFLV010000076.1 GCA_947448025.1 Oxalobacteraceae bacterium
CTGATCGGCTTTGCCATCATGGACGGCCACGACATGGGCGTGGGCACGCTGCTACCCTTCGTCGGCCGCAGCGACATCGAACGCCGCGTTGTCATCAATACCGTAGGGCCGCACTGGGATGGTAACCAGGTCTGGTTCATCACTGCTGGCGGCGCCTTGTTTGCGGCCTGGCCAATTGTTTATGCCACGGCGTTCAGCGGCTTTTACTGGGCCATGATGCTGGTGCTGTGGGCACTGTTTTTCCGCCCAGTCGGTTTCGATTACCGCAGCAAGATCCACAATGCAACCTGGCGCAGCATCTGGGACTGGGGCTTGTTCATCGGTGGCGCGGTACCGCCGCTGGTGTTCGGTATCGCCTTCGGCAACTTGCTGCAAGGCGTGCCATTCCAGTTCGACGATTATCTGGTATCGACCTATACCGGCAGTTTCTGGCAATTACTGAATCCCTTTGCCTTGCTCTCGGGCGTGGTCAGCAGCGCGATGATCACACTGCAAGGCGGGACCTATCTGGCCCATCGCACGGAAGGCATCCTCCAGACCCGCGCCATCAAGGGTGCACTGGCTGCCGCCATCGTACTGGTGCTGGCCTTCGTCGTCGCAGGCGTCTGGCTGCAGAGTATCGATGGCTATCGGATCACCTCGATCATCGACACCGCTGCCCTGCCCGATCCGCTCGGCAAAACCGTGGTGCGCGAAGCCGGTGCCTGGATGGCCAACTATGCAGCGCAACCGCTGTTGTGGTTGCTGCCTGCGATGGCCTTGCTTAGCGCCGTGGTAGCGGCAGGGTTCTTGCTCGCGCGGCATACCCTGAGCGCCTTCGTCGCGTCGTCGCTGGTCGTGGTCGGCATTATCGGCACAGCCGGCACATCGATGTTCCCCTTCATCATGCCATCGTCGTCGATGCCCTCCGCCAGTCTGACGGTGTGGGATAGCGTCTCGAGCCATCTGAGCTTGGCGATCATGTTCTGGGCCACGCTGATTTTCTTGCCGCTGATAGTGATGTATACCTCGTGGGCCTACCGCATCATGCGTGGCAAAGTGACCGTGGCGCATATCCAGGCGAATGAACATTCAGCGTATTAATTCAAGGAGTCTGTGATGACCGCAACGATATTACCGATTGACGCACCAGAAAAATCCCGCCGCGCCTTGCTCATTGCCACTGGCGTCATGGGTGGTGCCGCGGCCACGGCGGCGGTGCTGCCGCTGGTGGCGACTTTTGCGCCCAGCGAGCGTGCCAAAGCGGGCGGTGCGGCGGTCGAAGTCGACATTGGCAACCTGGCCGAAGGCGCGATGACCACGGTGGAGTGGCGCGGCAAGCCAGTCTGGATCGTGAGACGCAGCGCGGCCATGCGCGCCGTGCTCGAGGTGCCCGATGCGCGCCTGGCCGATCCGGAGTCAAGCAAGCCGCAACAGCCGGACTATGCAAAAAATCCGACCCGTTCGATCAACAGCGACATTTTTATTGCCGTCGGCATTTGCACTCACCTCGGCTGCTCGCCCAGCATGGTGCCGGGCGGCAGCAATAACGCCAGCGTTGGCGAAGACTGGCATGGCGGTTTTTATTGCCCGTGTCACGGCAGTACCTTTGACGGCGCGGGCCGCGTCTACAAGAACAAGCCAGCGCCGATCAATCTGGAAATACCGCCGCACCGCTATTTGAGCGCGACGCGCATCCTCATCGGTGAAGACACCGTCGCTTAAACAACAAGGAGCAAGACATGTGGTATTTCGCCTGGCTGTTGGGAGTTGGCTTTGCAATATTACTGGCCATCATGAATGCAATGTGGGGAGAAAACGAAGCCGCGCGTCTCGCACAAACCGATGATGAAAACATCGCATGAGCACGACTGAAACGCCATCCGCAATCCACCTGCCAAGCTTGGCCACGGCCATCCTGATCATGTTGGCCGGCACGTTGTATCCGCTAATGATGGCCAATGCGGCAGGCAAGGCCGACCATGGCCTTGCCACCGCGCTGTTCGTGGCGATGAGTGCCGGGCTGGTACGCGGTGTCGGCTTCGTGCCGCGTGCGCTGGTGTGGCGCTGGCTATTTTCTGGCTGGACCTGCCTGCTGGCTTTGGGGCTGGCCGGCTGGATCAAATTTCTATCGTAAAAGGATTGCCATGACTGATAGCGTCTATGTGCAACTTGGTGGCGAACCCGGCATCCATGCGCTGGTTGACCGGTTTTATGACTTAATGGATACATTGCCAGAAGCTTGGACCGTACGCCAATTGCATCCGGCCAGTCTGGCAGGCAGCAACGAGAGCCTGTTCAAGTTTCTCAGTGGCTGGTTTGGCGGCCCCCCGCTCTTCACTAGCGAGCGTGGCCATCCGCGTCTGCGAATGCGCCATGCCCCCTACGCCATAGGCCAGGTCGAGCGGGATCAGTGGATGCTGTGCATGCGCCAAGCACTCGACGAGCAAGTCGATCACGCCGAACTGCATTCGCGGGTGCTGAACGCTTTTGTCGACATGGCCGACCACATGATCAATACGGGCGATCGAACCAGCTGCACAACGATCTCCTGATGAAGCAATGCACACTTGCAATCGTCGTAACAGGGCGAAAAGCCTGACTATCCTGCCAGGCTGACTACGCCATTTTTATAAGAGCCCGCAATGAAAACCGCCCATGAACTCGTCGCTGCAGCAAAAAAATCCATTCAGGAAGTAGCGCTTGCAGATGCCGAACGAGCAATCCGCGATGCGGATGTGCTGATCGACGTTCGCGAAGCCGATGAATTTTCTGCAGGCCATATTCCAGGTGCGTTGGCAATCTCGCGCGGCGTATTGGAATTTTCTTTAAGCAACAAGCCCGAGTTCGCCGATCCCGAGCTAAAAATCATTCTATATTGCAAAACTAGTGGCAGGGCGGCGCTCGCCGCTTGTTCCTTGCTTGCCTTGGGATACAGGAATGTACAATCGATCGCCGGCGGCTACGATGCATGGCGCGATGCGGGGAAATCCGTGCTGATTCCCAATGTGCCAAATTTTGACTGAACTCCAAGTTATCCATTTTAGGAGATTGCATGAAAGCATTTCAGGAGTACTACCCAGAAAACGTCGCCCACTGCTTCGGTTGTGGCCGTCTCAACGCCGACGGTCATCAGATCAAGACCTTTTGGGACGGCGATGAAAGCGTCACGCATTTCCAGCCCAAGCCCTTTCATATGGCCATGCCCGGATTTACGTATGGCGGCTTGATTGCCTCGCTGATCGATTGTCACAGTACTGGCACGGCGGCAGCGGCCATGTATCGCAGTGAAGGCCGTTCGATGGACTCGCTGCCACCGTTTCGCTTCGTCACGGGTTCATTGCGGGTCGATTATTTGAAGCCGACGCCATTGGCGGCCGAGTTGGAAATTCGCGGTAGCGTGAAGGAAATCAAAGGCCGCAAGGTCATCGTCGAAACCACGGTGACGGCCGATGGCGTCGTCACCGCGCGTGGCGAAGTCGTGGCGGTACAAATGCCGGACAGTTTCGGCATGGGCGTACCAGCATGACGACCGCCACACCGGAGAATCCGTGGAATGTACGCTACCGCGACGCGGGCGACACCTATTTATTTGGTACGGCGCCGAGTCAATTCCTGGCGCAGCGGGCCCATCTGTTTGAGGCTGGCAGCAGTGCCTTGCTAGTGGCTGATGGCGAGGGGCGCAATTCAGTCTACCTGGCGCAACGCGGGCTGACTGTAACAGCGCTGGATATTTCAGCGATCGCCGTTGAGAAGGCGAAGCAACTGGCTTTGCGCAATCACGTCGCCATCAATTCGATGGTCGGCGACATGATGGCGCCAGACTGGCCACCCACCGACCTGCATGCGGCATTCGACTGGGTCATCGGCATTTTCATTCAGTTCACCGGTGCCGACGGCCGCGCGCAGCAGCTGGCGGCCATGCAGCAATTAACGCGCCCCGGCGGACGCATCTTGTTACAGGGTTATACGCCAAAGCAGCTCGACTACCGTACCGGCGGTCCTTCCATGCTGGAAAACCTGTACACGCCAGCCCTGTTGCGCACAGCCTTTACCGGGTGGGAGATTGAAGAGCTGGTCGAATACGAAGCCGAGTTAGCGGAAGGCGCGGCTCACCATGGGCCATCGGCGCTCATCGGATTAGTCGCCAGAAAGCC
>CANFLV010000077.1 GCA_947448025.1 Oxalobacteraceae bacterium
ACGCGCAGTGCGCTGTCGCTGCTGTATAACGTCGCCTTCGATTGATGCGTTTGACTGCGCAGGGACAAAGACCGCCACCGCGAAATCAGGGATGCTGATCGTTTGATCAAACAGGCTCTCTGCGCAGAACGCAACATGACCCCGGAAGAAATCGTCCACCACATCCATCAAATCAATCGGCAAATCCTGCAGGCGCGGCCGGCTGGCGGCGAAGCTGTTTCGCAACAGATGCTGGAGTTGATGGAAACCGCCGCCTTGCGCGGCTTCCAGTTTGGCAGCAATGTCGCCATGTCGATGGTCCAGGGCGCATTGCTGGTGCAACTCGTACGACTGGACGGCGCTCGCAAGAAGCACATCGAGTAGTGTCAATCAGGCGCCATGCCATCGTAAGGCCGGGTGCGCGCAGCTGACTTGCGCGAACCGACAAGAAACACACCCAGAAAAATTCGCACCATCCCGGCAACGCAGCGCAAGGCCACGAACAGCATCAGCAAACAGGCATCACAAACAAAACGGATGGCGCGCATGTCGGTTCTCCTTGTGAGACTGAGTTTGACGCGGCATTGGGGTCGGTGAACAACCCTGCTTATTTACCTGGCACGAAGTCATTTCGGGTCGGCTGCGCCTTCAGTCTTCAAGGAAAATAGTACGCGAAGTTATGCTTTCATTTTGACAATTATTGCTTGTTGCGCAAGTGCTGAATTCCGTATGGCAACATCGCTTTAATGCGTCACGCGTGTCGTCGATCCGGCCTTCAACAAGCGCACGCGATCACCAACGCGGAATACTTCATCAGCATCCTGGGTAATGGCACGCACCTCGCCACCGTCAATTTTTACCGTGATTTCCACGCCTTTTTTCATGCCTTGATGCTGTTCGAGTTTTTGTCCGAGCAGCCCACCGACGACCGCTCCGGCAATACCTGCCGCCAGTGCGCCGCGACCATCACCGATATTCGATCCGGCGGCAATGCCACCCAAGGACGCGCCGGCCAGTGTACCTACGCCAGTGGTCCCCTGATTGATGCTGACCTCACGCACGGCCTCGACGGTTCCCATGCGTACGGTCTGTTCGTTTTGCGTCTGGCCGGCGTTGTAGACACTGGACGAATTCGGGGTGCCGGCGCAGCCGCTCATGGCAGTGATGGC
The DNA here is from genome assembly GCA_947448025.1 of Oxalobacteraceae bacterium. GTDB lineage: Bacteria > Pseudomonadota > Gammaproteobacteria > Burkholderiales > Burkholderiaceae_D > CANFLV01. Next base: position 1,149 of record CANFLV010000077.1, read on the forward strand.
AACGGCGACCGCGACGGGCAAGAGCAGTTTTTTCATGATGATGTCACAGGCATTTTTAGCTGGCTGGCGCCAGCCATCCCGACATTGAAGCACGGGATAGTGCGACCACTGCGATGCGTATTGCGCGTGTCGCTAAATTACCCACCACCGTGATTCTGGATGGACAGCACACAGTTGTCTGGCTGATGATTTGCAAGGATCAAGCAAGATTGACCGGCATCAAGGAGACCAGAATGAATGTGCAACCCTTCCAGATGTATCCGCATTTACAGTCGCCATTCATGAGTCTGCCGCCGAGCTATGTCCTCGATGCAGAACAGCCGTTTTCAAGCTCGCTATTGTGGGAGCTGCAACAGCGCTACTTCAATGAAAAAGGCAGCGATGCCTGGCGTCAGGGGGAAGTGCCGCATTACGTCACGAACAATCCGCACATGGCCACGGCCTACGCCGAAATCGTCTTCGCGCACCGACGCGACCAGCAGCAACGCTTGCCTGAGGCCGCACTGGCCGAACCCCTCGTGATACTGGAGCTCGGCGCTGGCTGTGGCCGACTGGCGTTTCATTTTCTGCAGCATTTACGTGATTTATGCGAACGCGCTGACGTACCGATGACGGCCTTCAAATACGTGATGAGCGATTATGCCGCGACTAATCTTGCGTTCTGGCGTGAACATCCGCGTTTGCAAAACTTTTTTGAAGAGGGCACCTTGGACCTGGCCTTGTTCGACACGCGCGAATCGACGCAATTTACGCTGCAAATCAGCGGACAGACTATTTCCCGCGCGAGCCTGCAGCGGCCACTGGTCGTGATCGCCAATTACGTCTTCGACAGCATCCCGCAGGAATTGATTTACATCGACCAGGGTCGCGCCTCGCGCTGTCTGGTACGCCTTGAAGTAGATGCGCCACCGGGCTCGCTGGATGTCAGCGAAACTTTGCACCGGCTCAGATGCGCTTACTCGTATCGCGTACTCGATGCACCCCTGTTCGAGGAGTCGCATTTTCAGGCGATGCTCGACAATTACCGCGACATGCTGCGCAATTGCCATTTGCTGTTTCCAATTTCCGGCCTGCGTTGCCTCGAACGGCTGAAAGCCTGTTCACAGCATGGCATGCTGCTGCTGTCAGCCGACAAGGGCGAAAACTCTCTCGACAAGTTACATGAAATGGCCGCACCGGAACCGGACCGGCATGGCAGCTTTTCGCTGCAGGTCAACTACCATGCGCTGGGGATGTGGTGCGAACAGCTGCGAGGCTGCGTGATGTTCCCGCAAGCGCTGACGATGAGCCTGAATGTGTGCGCGCTGCTGCTGGTGCAGGATGCCGGAGACTGGCGTGAAACCCGCATCGCTTATCAGCGTCAAGTACAGGATTTCAGTCCGGATGATTTTTATACGATCAGCCTGCATGCGCGCCAGTCCATCCACACGATGTGGCTGGGCGAATTGCTCGCGCATTTGCGCCTGGCCTGTTACGACGCGCATGCCTGCAGCCATTACCTGCCGCGCATGATCGACCTTGCGCCGGAATGCTCGCCCCTTGAACGGGAAATGCTGACCATGGTGCTGGAAAAAGTCTGGGCGCGCTATTTCCCGCTGGGAGAACAGCTGGACCTGGCGAACCATATTGCCTATCTGTTTTACATGCTCGGCGATCACCGGCGCGCGCTGCTGTTTTACCAGCATTCGCAAAGCCAGTACGGCACCAATCCTGACGGACTCTATAGTCAGGCGCTATGCCATTCGATGCTCGAGGAAGCCTCGGCCGCCTGCACTTTGCTCGGGCAAATCCTCGCGCTCGATCCGGAGCATGAGGAAGCCAAAGTCCTCTTGCAGCAATGCCGTGAAAAACTGCCGGCCGACAGTGTGCCGCTCAGCGATAAGTGACCGCATTATCCAGAGCGGCCGATTCGAGATGGGAAAAATTATTCAGGTAGCTGAGCACGACGCGATCGGGCTGGTAAAACAGCTTGGTCACAGCCGCGTTCACGAGTGACCAGTTCAACTCCATCACATTCCGGTCAGGCAGGCCGAGGACATGCTGGCACAGGGTCGCGATCGTGCCGCCGGACGTGAACACGATGATGTTCTGCGAGGCCTCGGCACTGTCGAGCAGCCTGCGCAAGGCAGCTACGCAGCGCGCGCGAAATTGCGGCCAGGTCTCGGCATAATCCGCATCCTGCGTGCCGCCCATCCAGCGCAACATCGCCTCTTCGAACACGAGCTGGAAAGCCCGCTGCGGCTTGGGCATTTCGCGCAAAAATAATTTGATATTTTCCGGGTTGGCGAAATCCGGCCGGTGCCGCACCAGTACTTCGTGATGATCGTATTCATTGAAGCCGGCATCGACTTCCCATGCCGTCGCAGCCTGGGGCATTTGTCCGAGGCAGGCATGCGCTGTCTGGTGATGGCGTTTCATGGCGCCGGTGACGATGCGATGAAATTGCTGATCGCGCTGCGCAAACCACTCGCCGAGGATGCGTCCCTGCTGTTCACCCAAGGGCGAGAGCTGGTCGTAATCGACTTTGCCGAAGGAAGCCTGTCCGTGACGGACCAGATAAATTTTTCCCATGATTTCCTGATTGATTATTCATATTTTGGTGCGAGCATGTCCTGCGGCTGGACCCAGCGCTCGAATTGTTCTGCGGTGACCCATCCCAGCGCTAAGGCCGCCTGTTTTAGCGTGGTGCCATCGGCATGCGCCTGTTTTGCGATCGCTGCGGCCTTATCATAGCCA
>CANFLV010000078.1 GCA_947448025.1 Oxalobacteraceae bacterium
CTGGTCGTGGCCTTGACGATCCCGCTGGTGCTGGCAGTGACTTTCCTGTTCATGCGCATTTTCGGCATCGACCTGCACAAGATTTCGCTCGGTGCCTTGATCATTGCGCTCGGCCTGCTGGTCGATGATGCCATTATTGCCGTTGAAATGATGGTGCGCAAAATGGAGGAGGGCATGTCGCGCTTTGATGCGGCGACCTTTGCCTATACGTCGACCGCGATGCCGATGCTGACCGGTACGCTGATCACGGCTGCCGGCTTTTTGCCGATCGGTCTGGCGAAGTCGACCGCGGGCGAATATACCTTTTCGATGTTTTCCGTGAATGCGCTGGCCTTGCTGATTTCGTGGTTCGCTGCCGTGCTGTTCACGCCTTACATCGGTTACCTGCTGCTGAAGATCAAGCCGGCCGGTGCTGAAGGTCATCATGAACTATTCGATACGCCGTTTTATTCACGCTTTCGCAAGACCGTGAACTGGTGCGTCGACTGGCGCAAGACCACGATCGCCTTGACGCTGGCAGTGTTCGCGCTGGGCATATTCGGCTTTCGCTTCATCGAGCAGCAATTTTTTCCGGACTCGAGCCGGCGCGAACTGATGGTCGAATTATGGCTGCCCGAAGGTTCATCCTTCGCTGCGACCGAAGCGCAGGCGAAGAAATTCGAAGCCTTCATGCGTCAGCAAGCCGGCGTGGAAAGCATCACTGCCTATGTCGGTACCGGCAGTCCGCGTTTTTATCTGCCGCTGGACCAGATTTTCCCGCAGTCGAATGTGGCACAAATCGTTGTCTTGCCAGCTGACCTGAAGGCGCGTGAAGCGCTGCGCCTGAAGATTGTCGACGCATTCAAGACCGGTTTCCCGGAAGTACGCGGTCGCGTGAAGCTTTTGCCGAATGGCCCGCCTGTGCCGTATCCGGTGCAGTTCCGCGTCAGTGGCCCGGATGTGCAAACCGTGCGCGGCCTGGCTGACCAGGTCAAGGAGATCATGCGCGCCAATCCGAACACGAAGGGCGTCAACGATAACTGGAATGAATCGGTAAAGGTCTTGCGCCTCGATCTGGACCAGGACAAATTACGCGCCTTGGGCGTGACTTCGCAAATGGTCATGCGTACGGCGAACACCATCCTCAGTGGCACGACCGTAGGCCAGTTCCGCGATGGCGACAAGCTGATCGATATCGTCGTGCGCCAGCCGCTGGAAGAGCGTGCCACGCTGAGCGTCTTGAGTGAAGCGAACGTGCCCACGGCCAGCGGTAAATCCGTGCCGCTGTCGCAATTAGCGCGCGTGGCCATGGTGTGGGAGCCGGGCGTCGTTTGGCGCGAAGGGCGCGAATGGGCTGTCACCGTGCAGTCCGATGTCGCCGATGGTATTCAGGGTCCGACCGTGTCGAGTCAGATCCTGCCGCAGCTGGAATCGCTGCGGCAGCGCCTGCCGGCCGATTACAAGATTGAGCTGGCCGGCGCGGCTGCCGACAGTGGCAAGGCACAAGGTTCGATCGCGGCGAATGCACCGCTGGTGATCTTCATTATCTTCACCTTGCTGATGTTGCAGCTGCAGAGTTTTTCGCGCGCCTTGCTGGTCTTCCTGACCGGACCGCTCGGTATTGCCGGCGTGGCGCTGGCTTTGCTGGCCTTGCACAGACCGTTCGGCTTCGTCGCCTTGCTCGGCGTGATCGCGCTGTTCGGCATGATCATCCGTAATTCGGTGATTCTGATCGACCAGATCGAACATGACATTGCTGCCGGTGAAGCGCCATGGAATGCGATCGTCGAAGCTGCGGTGCGCCGCTTCCGGCCTATCATCCTCACAGCGGCGGCTGCGGTGCTGGCCATGATCCCGCTTTCGCGCTCGGTATTCTGGGGGCCGATGGCTGTGGCGATCATGGGTGGACTGATCGTGGCGACCGGTTTGACGCTGCTGTTTTTACCGGCGTTGTACGCTGCATGGTTCCGGGTAAAGCGGCCGACGTAATCATTCTGTCAAAAATCGGCACCACAAATAAAAATCCAGTAAAATGCCCGGCTGAAGTCGGAACAGCCGGGCGATCTAAGAATTCACGGTCGCCCTATGTTTTTGGGCTGCTCACCAGAGCGGCATAATTTCCAGCGAGGATGGCGAAATTGGTAGACGCACCAGGTTTAGGTCCTGACGCCAGTAATGGTGTGGGGGTTCGAGTCCCCCTCCTCGCACCACAGTTTTATTAATTTTTTGGACGATTCACATGTCAACTGCAGTCGAAACTCTGGACAAACTTGAACGCCGTGTCACGCTCACGGTATCCCTCGCTGAAGTTAAAACCGAGGTCGAAAAGCGCCTGAAGGTTCGTGCCCGCAGCGCCAAGGCACCTGGCTTCCGTCCAGGTAAAGTGCCTATGAAGATGGTCGCCGCACAATACGGTTACCAGGTCGAATCCGAAGTACTGAACGACAAAGTCGGCACCGCTTTCAGCGAAGTCGCACAGCAGAATCAATTGCGCGTTGCCGGTTTTCCGCGCATCGAGCCGAAGTCCGACGCAGCCACTGCCGATGGCATGATCGCGTTTGACGCGAATTTTGAAATCTATCCTGAAGTCGTCGTTGGCGACTTGAGCGGTGCCGAAATCGAAAAGACCATCAGCACTGTCAGTGATGCTGAAATCGACAAGACCATCGACATCCTCCGCAAGCAACGTGTGCACTACCACGTCAAGGGCGAGGCCGGTGAACATGGCGACGGCGGCGCGGACCTGACAGCCAAGGCTGGCGATCGCGTCACAGTCGACTTCGTTGGCGTCATCGACGGTGTTGAATTCTCCGGTGGCAAAGCACAGGACTATGCTTTCGTGCTCGGCGAAGGCCGCATGTTGCCAGAATTCGAAGCAGCCACGACAGGCTTGAAAGTCGGCGAAGCGAAAGTCTTCCCGCTGCCGTTTCCCGCCGATTATCACGGCAAGGATGTCGCCGGCAAAACTGCCGAATTTACGATCACCCTGAAAAAACTCGAATGGGCGCACCTGCCTGAAGTCGATGCAGAATTCGCAAAATCCTTGGGGGTGCCTGATGGTTCGATCGAAAAAATGCGCGACGATATCAAGGCCAACCTGGAGCGTGAAGTTTCCGGTCGCGCGAAATCGAAGACCAAAGACAGCGTGATGGATGCACTGATCAAGGTCGCAGCTTTGGACCTGCCTAAGGTGTTAGTCGAGCAAGATGTCGAGCGCCTGATCGAGATGACACGCGAAGACATGGCCCAGCGCGGTATGGATGCCAAGAGCATGCCTTTCCCTCCTGAGCTGTTCACAGCACAAGCTGAGCGTCGCGTACGCCTTGGCCTGATCCTCGCTGAAGTCGTCAAGACCAATCATCTGCAAGCCACCGCAGAGCAGGTCAAGGCGCAAGTCGAAGAATTCGCACAAAGCTACGAAGATCCACAGCAGGTTCTGAAGTATTATTTCAGCGACCGTCGTCGTCTTGGCGAAGTGGAAGCCCTTGTATTGGAAGAAAACGTCGTCAATTACGTATTGGCACAAGCCAAAGTGACTGAAAAGCCAGTCGCATTCGACGAATTGATGGGCAATAACGCGCAAGCTTAAGGTTCGCCTTACTTGCACGGGCGCCACAGAAAAGGAAAGCAGATGACATTCATGAATCAACACTCCGCTCTTGATACCAA
>CANFLV010000079.1 GCA_947448025.1 Oxalobacteraceae bacterium
AAAGCGAGTGAAATATTCTGTCCAAAGCGCACGGCGTCGTCTTGCGGACGGGATGACTGGCCTATGCGTGGCTGTGCCGGATAAGCGCATTCAATCTTGCGCAAGGCCGCATAGAAGTCAAAGCTGCTCGCTTGTGCTTCCAGCGCACCCAGAGTATTCACAGGATCGCGCATAAGCCCACCCGTGCTGGCCACTTCATGATCTCACCACGCTGCGTGGTCCTGACTACGGTTTCGGTGAAGGAGTTGAGCGACACATATTTCGCAAAGAACTGCTCGAGAACCGCGCCCATCAAGAAGGCGCCACTACCTTCGAAGGCACTCTCTTCCAGTGTCAGCGTGATTTGCAGGCCACGACCGTAGGAGATCGGACCAGGCACTGGCAGGCGCCGCACGATAGATTGCGCGAATATGGATCGCAGTCCTTCTATCTGGCCCTGCGCCGCAAGGTCGTGCTGCGGGCAATACAAACGCAGCAATTCACGCAGCGCCGAAGCGCCCTCCTTGTCGCCATCGTCGAGCAGGGAAAGATAGTTCAGCTTCAGGTGATTCACGAAGCGCCACGCGGTTTCACCTTCGGCAAAGGACGGCGCGGGTATGGTCGGTCCGGCCATGCAACGCACAGACAATAGAGGCGCGCTCGACTCCACCGTAAAATCAGTCTTGCCGATACCGACCGGCATGGACAGCACCAGGTCACGATTCGTGCAAAGCGTGTCGATGCCCAATTGGCGTAAATCGCTGGAAAAAGGCGCCTGCGCAGCATCCACCAGGGACAGGAACACTTCACTGCCGATATAACTCGAGCGTGGCCCCTCACGCCGCTGACGCTCGGACAAAAGGCGCTGCGTGCGGCGTATCTGGTAATAGGCCGACGCGTCCGACTGCACGTCATTGGCAGCATAAAATGGCTGGAAAGTTTGCTGTGCTTCGGTGCCTGCGCCATAGCCCTTGACGCCAAGAACCTGATAAATTTCAAAGTCCATTGGCCGGGTCCGGTCGGCGACCACTTGATATTCAGGGCTCTTGTCGCTCAGTGGAATGCGGTCTGCGCGCTTGGGAAACAGATTGATCGCCGGTGTACTGAACAGGGCAAAATTGGCGCTGCTGATGACTTGTTCGAACGCGGCGATGACCTGACTGAACAGCACCACGACGTCGACTTCATCCGCATCGCAAGCTTGCAGACCTGGCGCCAGTCCGCCCAGCTCGACAAACTGGAAACGCTGCGGGAATGAAAAATACTCATGCAGCAAACGATAGCCATGGAAGCTGCGCGCGCCATACGGCAGCAGCGCTTCTGCGTCACTAAAGCCGCAGGCGCGGATCTCGCTTTTAGCGATGACCTCGTGCCATGCTGCCGGCTGTTTGACGGGCATAACGACCATTCCGACCGCATTCGACAGAAACTGTTCCAGCAAGCGATTCGGCATGGCATCACTGCCACGCAAATTCAGTGTCAGGCGCTGCAGCGCGATCTCATTGAATTTGAGACCGGCACTGGCTCTCAGACGCAGGCGCAAACCGGCCTTGAGATTACCCAGGCGACTGAGTTCAACGCCGCCGACTTCGCCACTCCAGGTAAAGTAATTTGCCTCGGTTAATTCAATCGGCCACAGGGTGACGTCGTGGGCCGTGCGAAATTCACAGGAGGTCTGATCACCCTTGCCCATCTGGCTGCGCAACGCCGTGCCACGTTCTATTTTGAAGCCATCGGCCAGACTACCCTCACGCAGGTCGGGCTGCATCTGCACGATCGCCATCGACGGCGTCGGCGCCAGATATTGCGGATACACGAGCTCGAGTAAATGATTCGTAAAGCGCGGGAATTCGGCATCAATTTTCAACTGTATGCGCGCCGCGAGAAAACTGAAGCCTTCCAGCAAGCGCTCGACATAGGGGTCGGCACAGGCATAATTTTCTAGTCCGAGGCGTCCGGCAATCTTGGGGAATTCCCGGGCAAACTCGCCGCCCATCTCGCGCAGGTGCAGCAGCTCGCGCTCGTAATAGTAGAGGTGCCGGGTATCCATCAGACAGCCCTCGCATCGACATCAAAAATCTTGATTTCACCGATCTCCAGATCGAGCTCGGTCTTCAGGTACAGGCGTTCAGGCAGCGGCTGTCCCCACAATTCGCCATGGACTTCGAAGTCGACCTGGTTCGGGTGCTTGCCGTCTTCCCGATTCGCTACTGCTGTGACTTGCAGGGTATCGCGCAAGATGCGCGGCTCGAAATGCCATATCGCTTCTCGTAACATGCGTTCAACCTCGGCGATATCCAGGCCGGAGGCTGTCAAGCCCGACAGATCGGGAAAGCCAAAATTGATCACGGATTGCTGCACCATCGGATAAGCGCTCAGGTCTTGCACCATGCCCAGCCCGGTGGCATTGAAGATCCAGCCGAGATCGCGCAATACTGCACGGCGTAATCCACGCATCGACAGCACACGCTTGTCACGCCCCTCCTGGGTAATATCGGCCTCGTCATCGGTCAGCCTGTCCAGCAATGAGGGTTGCAGTCTATCCTTGGGGGCGAGTTCAGCCATGACAGCCTCCACCAAAGGCAAGGGTGTCAGCCGGCACGCGCGTCATCATGCGCTTTCCTGTGCGGGATCAGATAGTGCGGGGTCGATATCAAAATCGATGGAACGCACATCCATCAGCGGATAGTCACCGGCATCAGTGGTCAGCATGCGCTGGCCAAGACCAAAATAGACATCCTCGATCGGCGAGTCCCAGATCGTTTTACGGGCCAACAGCAATTCACTGTCCTCGCTCGCCGTCGTGCCGACATAGCGCGTCGGAATAAAGCCAACGGCTTCGCCCTCATTGGCCCAGATGAGGCGCACCGGCATCCAGACCCGGTCGCGCAAGTCGACCGGCGCTTCTGCGCGTAGCGACTTGAGGCGGCTGAACGGTACCCAGTAATAACGGCCGTTGACCAAGACTTCCAGCACCGGACCCAGACGGCTATCGGCGTCGGCAATCCATTCAAAGCGTTCGCCATTGATGCTGCCCGATGATGTCGGCGCTGCTTCCAGCGCAGCACTGCGTAATTCATGCGCACCCTGATAGTCGGCCAGACTGTCAAGTCGCAGTGCGTCGACCATGCCGGCGATCCAGGCTTGCGGATCGCCAAAGACCAGCGGTGAATGCTTTGCGTCGAAAATGTCCCGCCGCAGCGCTTCGCACTGCAAGACTTCACGGTAGGCATGCATCATGTGCAGATTGGCGACATCGAGTTCGCCGGCGACATTGAGCTGAACCAGCGCGCGCTCCCATGCGCCCTTGATGGCCAATAATTGAAAAAGAAATAACCGATGTTTTTGTTGGGCCGGCTGGGATCGCACTTCCTGTTGCAGGATGCGCAGAGCTTCATCTAACTGGCCGGCGCGTATAGCATCAACTGCAGACATGGTGTTCTCCTCAGCGACGGTATAAAAGACTTCCACAGCCCGAA
>CANFLV010000080.1 GCA_947448025.1 Oxalobacteraceae bacterium
TTCCGGCAAGGCCGATGAGATCGCCAATGCGGTGATCGATTTCGAGCTGACCCTGGTCATCTTCAATCATGCCCTTTCCCCCGCCCAGCAACGTAATCTTGAGCGCCATCTCAAGGTGCGCGTGGTCGATCGTACCAGCCTGATCCTCGATATTTTTGCGCAACGCGCGCAGAGTCACGAGGGCAAACTGCAGGTCGAACTCGCCCAGCTGCAGCATTTATCCACGCGGCTCATCCGCGGCTGGACGCACCTTGAACGCCAAAAAGGTGGTATCGGCCTGCGCGGTCCCGGTGAGACCCAGCTCGAGACCGACCGGCGACTGATCGGCGATCGTGTCAAGGCGCTGCGCCTGCGTCTCGACAAGCTGCGCAAGCAGCACGAGACCCAGCGCCGCTCACGTGGGCGCAACAATACATTTTCAGTCTCCTTGGTCGGCTATACCAACGCCGGTAAATCGACGCTGTTCAACCGCCTCGCCAAGACGCAGGTCTACGCTGCCGACCAGCTGTTCGCGACGCTCGACACGACCTCGCGGCGCATCTACCTCGGCGAAGCGGGCAGTGTGGTGATGTCGGATACCGTCGGTTTTATCCGTGAATTGCCGCATCAGTTGGTGGCGGCTTTCCGGGCGACCCTGGAAGAGACGATCCACGCCGATTTGCTGTTGCATGTGGTTGATGGTGCCAGCGCCGTACGCATGGAACAGATCGAGCAAGTCAATCTGGTGCTCAAGGAAATTGGCGCCGATCAGATTCCGCAAATTCTGGTCTGGAACAAGATCGACGCAGCAGGGATGGAGCCGGCGATTGAGCGAGATGAATATGATAAAATTCGTCGAGTTTTCGTCAGTGCCCAGACCGGTGCAGGGCTTGATTTATTGCGCCAGGCTGTCACTGAATTTGCGACCTCGCTGCGGCCTGTTTTCGCCGCACCGGAAATCGCTGCAACGCCTGCACAATCATCAGAAGAAGAGCAAGGTTAGCAGTACCAGGGACTCCGCATTCAAACCCATTTCATAGCCGGATAGCGACAGAATGCTTGCATCTATATTAAAAAGAATTGGCCTGAAATTTTCGCTCAATGATCCTCAATGGGGTCGCGGATCCGACAATAATCAGCAACAAAACAATGATGGCAAAAAGCCCGTGAATGGTCCGCCTGATCTCGATCAGTTGTGGCGTGATTTCAATGAGCGCCTGACCCGCATCTTCAATGGCAAGGGTGGCGGCAATGGCGGCGGCGGTGGCGATGGCGGCAGCTACTTGCCCGACCTGCGCGGTGCCGGCATTGGTGCAGGCGTGATCGTGGCGATCGTGGCATTCCTGTGGCTGATCAGCGGATTTTTCATCGTCCAGGAAGGCCAGACTGGCGTGGTCCTGAGCTTTGGTAAATACAGCCACATGACGCCGGCCGGTTTTAACTGGCGCTGGCCATATCCGATCCAGGCGCACGAGATCGTCAATGTCTCGCAGGTGCGCACGGTCGAAGTCGGCTATCGCAATAGCGTGCGTAACAAGCAGGCCAAAGAATCGCTGATGCTCACCGATGATGAAAACATCATCGACATCCAGTTCGCAGTGCAATTCAAGCTCAAAGACGCGGCGCAGTGGATTTTCAATAATCGCGATCAGGATGACGTCGTGCGTCAGGTCGCCGAAACTTCGATCCGTGAAATCGTCGGCCGCAGCAAGATGGACTTCGTGCTCTATGAAGGTCGCGAAAAAGTCGCCTTCGATGTCGCCCAGTCGATGCAGCAAATTCTTGATCGCTATAAGGTCGGCGTGCAGGTCACGAACGTGACGATGCAGGGTGTGCAGCCGCCGGAACAGGTGCAAGCTGCCTTCGATGATGCCGTCAAGGCCGGCCAGGATCGCGAGCGGCAAAAGAATGAAGGTCAGGCGTATGCTAATGATGTCATTCCAAAAGCGCGCGGTGCAGCTTCGCGTCTGGCGGAGGAATCGGAAGGTTATCGCGCCCGCGTAGTCGCCAGCGCCGAGGGTGACGCCGTGCGTTTCAAGCAGGTACTGGCGGAATACCAGAAGGCGCCGGGCGTGACGCGCGACCGCATGTATCTGGATACGATGCAGCAGATTTTCTCGAGCACGACCAAGGTCATGCTCGACACCAAGAGCAGTTCGAACCTGATTAATTTGCCGCTGGAAAAACTGCTGTCGCAAGCGGCACTCGACGCCGCATCAAGCAAACCGGCCGTAGCTGCCCTGGCCCCAACGGAACCGATCGCGACGGTAGAAATCCAACGATCCAAAGATATGCGTTCCCGCGACAGTCGTGAATCGCGTGATCGGGAGGCACGATAATGAACCGATTTTTTACTACTGCAGCAGCGCTCGTGATCGCCTTCGCGGTCTTGTCTTCGACCTTGTTCGTAGTGGACCAGCGCCAGTACGCAATCGTGTTCGCGCTCGGCGAAGTCAAGCAGGTTATCAGCGAGCCAGGCCTGCATTTCAAACTGCCGCCGCCATTCCAGAATGTACTGTTCCTCGATAATCGCATCCTGACCCTGGATACGCCCGAAGCCGATCGTTTTATCACGGCCGAGAAAAAGAACATTCTCGTGGATGCGTTTGTGAAGTGGCACATTGTCGAACCGAAACTCTACTTCGTCAGCTTTGGCGGTGAAGAGCGTCGCGCGCAAGACCGCATGTCGCAAATCGTCAAGGCAGCGCTCAATGATGAAATCACCAAGCGCACTGTACGCGAAGTGATTTCTGGTGAGCGCGGTAAAGTCATGGATGCGATCCACAAGAAGGTTGCAGAAGAGTCACGGCAGATCGGTGTCGAGATCATCGATGTGCGCTTGAAGCGCGTCGACTATGTTGAGCAGATCAATAACTCGGTGTACGACCGCATGAAAGCCGAGCGCGCGCGCGTGGCCAATGAATTGCGTTCGACCGGTGCGGCGGAGTCGGAAAAGATTCGCGCGGATGCCGATCGCCAGCGTACCGTCATTCTTGCCGAAGCCTATCGTGATGCGGAAAAAATCCGCGGCGATGGTGATGCCAAGGCCTCGCAAATCTACGCCCAGGCATTCGGCCAGAACCCCGAGTTCTATCGTTTCTACCGCAGCCTCGATGCATATCGGTCGAGCTTCAAGAATCGTTCGGACATGCTCGTGATCGATCCGAATTCTGAGTTTTTCAAATATTTCAAGAGCGCCGGCGCCAGTGGTGCTGCTGCACCAGCAGGAAAAAAATAAGCGCCTGCGCTTTTGCTTGAACGATCTGGAATGATGCCTTTGAGGTGTCATTCCATTCTTGTTTTTTGGCGCGCTGCTGGTGTCGTATGTCTGGCGCGTGCTTGGTATCCCATCATGTTTTTTGAGACTGACGCTTTGCGCAGGCACTCAAATTTTGTAATCGTATTTTTAACTGATCAAATTTCCCATGCCGAACTGGCTTCTTCCCGAAAA
>CANFLV010000081.1 GCA_947448025.1 Oxalobacteraceae bacterium
ATACCGTCTTATCTGACACAAACCGAAGTTGGGCCGTGGGCCGTCTATCTTGAACAAATTGATCGCGTCACGCCGCACCTGGGCTCACTTGCGCGCTGGGTAGAAACCCTCAAGCGGCCGAAGCGGATCCTCATTGTTGATGTGCCCATCGAACGTGATGATGGCAGCATTGCGCATTTTGAAGGTTATCGTGTTCAGCACAATACCTCGCGTGGGCCGGGCAAAGGCGGCGTGCGTTTTCATCACGATGTGACGCTGTCCGAAGTCATGGCCTTGTCAGCATGGATGACCGTCAAGAATGCAGCCGTCAATGTGCCTTACGGGGGGGCAAAGGGCGGCATCCGCGTTGATCCGTCGAGCTTGTCGCAGGGGGAATTGCAGCGCATGACGCGTCGCTATACCAGCGAAATCAATATTATCATCGGACCGAACAAGGATATCCCTGCGCCTGACGTCAACACCAATGAAAAAATCATGGCGTGGATGATGGATACTTATTCGATGAACCAGGGCAGTACCGCGTCAGGCGTCGTCACTGGCAAACCCATCTCGCTTGGCGGCAGTCTGGGGCGACATGAGGCAACAGGGCGCGGTGTCTTCGTGGTTGGCTGCGATGCTGCGGCAAAGCGCGGCATGACGATTCATGGCGCTCGTGTAGCCATCCAGGGCTTCGGCAATGTCGGTGGCGTTGCCGCGCGACTGTTCGCCGAAGCGGGGGCGAAGATTGTCGCCGTACAAGACCATGTATCGACCGTTGTTTCAGATCGTGGCCTCGACATTGCGGCCTTGCAGGCGCATGTCGCTGAAGCGGGGAGCGTGGCCGGTTTCGCTGGTGCAGATGAGATCCGCGACCGGGACAGGTTTTGGAACATCGACTGCGACATTCTGGTGCCTGCGGCATTGGAGCAGCAAATTACAGAAAGCAACGCGCATAATATTCGCGCTAAAATCATTCTCGAAGGGGCTAATGGTCCGACCACCCCGGCCGCCGACGATATCTTGCATGAACGTGGTGTTCTTGTCGTGCCGGATGTTATTGCCAATGCGGGCGGCGTCACGGTCAGTTATTTTGAGTGGGTGCAGGATTTTTCAAGTTTTTTCTGGACTGAGGACGAAATTAACCAGAGACTCACTCGTATTATGCGAGATGCATTTGCGGTGGTCTGGCAAATGTCGCAGGAAAAGAAAGTGTCATTGAGAACGGCTGCATTTATCTTGGGTTGTACGCGAGTACTGCAGGCGCGTGAAATGCGTGGCTTGTATCCCTGAAAATCGGCGTATCGGAGCAAGATATACTGGGATGAATTGATGCGTGTTTTTGGGGTGTGGCGTAAATCTTGCATTGTTTAAAGATTACTGAATGCTGATTCCAGCTCGTCCTACAATGGATGGTATGAAAACAGCATGAGATGGAGGCTTTATGCGTGCATCGATTATGGGGAGCTTTTTCAAGGTGTTATGTGTGTCGCTGCTGTGTGCATGTTCCGCCCAAACGCATGCAGGCGATGCCTTGAAAAGAATTCACGATACGCAAACCATCAAGATTGGCTACCGCGAAGCGTCCCTGCCGTTTTCGTATCTGAATGAACAGAAGAAACCGGTGGGCTATGCTGTTGATCTTTGTTTGAAAATAGCGGACTCAGTGCGGCGCGAACTGAAGTTGAAACAGCTTACTATTGAATACGTGCCCGTCACGTCCGCCAGTCGGATTGCGGCGATTGTTGATGGAAAAATAGATCTTGAATGTGGTTCAACGACGAATAACGCTGAACGGCGCAAGCAGGTCGCGTTCACGATTCCGCATTTTATTGCGACAGTCAGGATGGTCGCCCGTCGTAATTCGGGGATCGCGAACTGGCCGGATTTGCAGGGAAAGCGCGTCGTCACGACCAAGGGTACAACGACAATAAAATTAATGAATGACCGCGACAAGGTTCGCTCATTGGGCTTGCAGTTGATTGAAGGGCGCGATCATGCAGAATCTTTTAGCAAGGTTGAAACTGGCGAAGCCGACGCATTTTCGATGGACGATGTCTTGCTGTTCGGCTTGCGGGCTAACGCAAACAAGCCCGACGATTTCATCATCGTTGGCGATTCGCTGTCAGCAGAGCCCTATGCAATCATGATGCCCAGGGATGATCCGCAATTCAAGAATGTGGTCGATCGTGAAATGGCCCGTATCATTAACGATGGCGAGCTGGTCAGGTATTACGATAAATGGTTCCAACAAGCGATTCCGCCGAAGCGCGTGAATTTACATATGCCGATGAGTTATTTGTTGCGCGATACATTGCGCTTTCCCACAGATAAAGTCGGAGATGGATTGGATGAAACTGGTAAGTAGCAAGTAAGTAGCAAGCTGGTAAGTAAGTCGTACATTGATGTAGAACTATGCAGTCATTTTTCGGGCAATGAGGAGACGGGCTATTACCCGCCATCTGTAAAAGCCAGTCAGTCATTTCTTCTGGAGACAACATGAAATTAGTTAAGTTATTCGCAGTCCTGATCAGCGCTGGCGTTCTTGCAGGCACTGTACAAGCCCAAGAAACCGGTACGCTCAAAAAAATCAAGGACTCGGGATCGATCACGCTGGGCGTGCGTGATTCATCCATTCCATTTTCCTACCTCGATGACAAGCAATCGTATCAGGGCTATTCGATCGACCTGTGTATGAAAGCTGTGACAGCGATCCAGAAACATCTGGGCATGACCGCTTTGAACGTCAAGCTCAATCCAGTCACCGCGGCAACGCGTATTCCTTTGATGGCCAATGGCACGATTGATCTCGAATGCGGATCGACGACCAACAATCTCGAGCGTCAGAATCAGGTCGCATTTGCGCCGACCATGTTTGTTGCGCTCAATCGCTTGCTGGCGAAGAAAACGGCCAACATCAACACGATCGCGGACATGAAGGGCAAGACCCTCGTTTCAACTTCGGGTACTTCACCATTAAAAGTTGTCACCACGCTCAATGGCGAGCGTAACCTTGGCATGAATATTCTGGCCGCAAAAGACCACGCAGAAGCCTTCCTGATGCTGGAAACCGGCCGTGCTGTTGCATTCGCCATGGACGACATTTTGTTGGCCTCGCAGGCAGCGAATTCGAAAGCGCCTGGTGACTATGCAATCACAAAAGAAGGCCTGTCGGTGGAGCCCTACGCCATCATGATGCGTCGCGATGATCCGGCCTTCAAGAAAGTCGTCGATGCCGCTATCTCGAACGTATTCAAGTCCGGTGAAATCAATGCGATTTATGCGAAATGGTTCACGTCACCGATTCCACCAAAAGGCATCAATTTGAATTTGCCGCAGTCTGAGCAATTGAAATCGGTTTTCGCCAAGCCGACCGACTCAGGCGATCCTGCAACTTACATGCCTAAGTA
>CANFLV010000082.1 GCA_947448025.1 Oxalobacteraceae bacterium
AAATAATTGAAAGCTGGGGAAGAGTATGGAGCGACAGTCGACTGACAAGGATCTTTGGGTAACGCATGAGCAGTATGAGCGCTCCATCGTCAAGCTGGCATTGAAGGTGCATGAGTCAGGCTGGAAGTTTGATCAGATCCTGTGCCTGGCACGCGGTGGCATGCGCCCCGGGGATTTGTTTTCGCGGATTTTCGATTTGCCGCTGGCGGTACTGTCGACGAGTTCCTATCGTGAGGATGAAGGTACTTCGCGCGGTACGCTCGACATCGCGAAATACATCACAATGACCAAGGGTGTTTTGTCTGGCAAAGTTTTGTTGCTGGATGATCTGGTGGATTCAGGCGTGACGCTGCAGCAGGTGCAGGACCATTTGAAAGAGAATTTCCCGGCTGTGACGGAAGTACGTTCTGCCGTGATCTGGTGGAAGGCATGCTCAGCAATGCAGCCGGATTACTATCTCGATCATCTGCCAACGAATCCATGGATACATCAGCCGTTTGAGGATTACGACAGTCTGCGGCCGAATCAATTGGCGGCATGGCTGAAAAAAGGCGAGAGCTGATTTGATGCAACGGGCCAGGTACGGTGAGTATCTGGCTTTTTTTTCAGGCTACGCTAGCCGCAGCGCAGTGCATGAAGCGCGATTTGACCAGCCAAAGACGATGCACAAGAGAACTGCGCTGAGCGTATCTGGTCTAACTTCTAATTGGATGATTTGCTGCAGATGATCCAGCACAAAGAACTGCTGGATATAAAGGACGACTACTCAACTTCTTGCGGTGAGCTAACAAATTTCTGTCAGCTCAAATTGGATGGTGCCCACGGAGGGACTCGAACCCCCACACCCTAAGGCACATGGACCTGAACCATGCGCGTCTACCAATTCCGCCACGTGGGCACTGTTACTTCACACCGAGTTTCGGATGACCCGAACCTCGCCTCTCGCTCTGTGTGTTTTGCACTCTTCGCGAAAGATCAGGAGTATAGCGGAAAAGAATTTAAAGTCAACGAATCCGCATTAAATAATCGACTTATTTTATCTAGCTAAATCGACCCTAAAAAAGGCTTCATTAGGACATTGCCGCCGGACTCCGTTACACTTGGGCCTTATGTCAACAAATATGAATGAAGCGCGCACTTGAGCCAATTTACCTACTCTATTCCCAGCCGCGAGGAAATTCTCGGCATCCTGCGTACTGCGACCGGCCCGAACGATATGGCCACCATCGCGACGTCTCTCAAGGTCCAACCGGAAGAACTCGAAGGCTTGACGCGTCGCCTGAACGCCATGGAGCGTGATGGCCAGATCAAGGCGGATCGCAAAGGCTTTTATCAGCTCGCCAATCAGACCAGCTTCATTGAAGGTCGCGTCAGCGGCCATCGTGAAGGCTATGGTTTCCTGATTCCGGACGACGCCAGCGCCGACATCTTCCTGCCTGAAAAAGAGATGCAGAAAGTCTTGAACGGTGACCGCGTCCAGGTGCGCGTCATGGGCAATGACAAACGCGGTCGTCCCGAAGGCATGATCGTTGAAGTCGTCGCGCGCGCCAACACGCATGTGATCGGCCGTCTGCTCAATGAAAACGGTGTCTGGGTCGTCGCGCCCGAAGACAAACGCATCGGCCAGGACATTATCCTCAAAGGCAATGTCAGCAAGGCGAAAGCCGGACAGGTCGTCAGCGTCGAATTGATCGAGCAGCCATCGCGCTACGCCCAGCCGGTCGGCAAGATCGTTGAGGTTCTCGGTGATATCGATGATCCCGGCATGGAAATCGAAATCGCCGTGCGCAAATACGGCGTACCGCATGAATTTTCCGAAGCTGCAAAAAAGCTCGCCGCAAAATTACCGTCTGTGGTCGGTGATGCCGACCTCGATGACCGTGTTGACCTGCGTGATATTCCGATGGTCACCATCGATGGCGAAGATGCGCGCGACTTTGATGATGCAGTCTATTGCGAGCCCTACAAGATCGGCCGCGCAAACGGCTACCGCCTGATCGTCGCGATCGCTGACGTCAGTCACTATGTGAAGCCGAATGACGCGCTCGACATCGACGCGATTGAACGCAGCACCTCGGTGTATTTTCCGCGGCGCGTAATCCCGATGCTGCCGGAAAAACTCTCGAATGGTCTCTGTTCGCTGAACCCGGCAGTCGATCGTCTCACGCTCGTGTGCGATGCGATCATCACCGCCAAGGGTGAGATCAAGGCTTATCAGTTTTATCCGGCCGTGATCCATTCTGCTGCGCGCCTGACCTATACCGAAGTGGCCGACATCCTGTCCAACACCAAGGGGACGCTGGCAGGCAAACGTCCGGCGCTGGTGCCGCATCTGCTGCACTTGTATGAAGTATTCCAGGCCTTGCTGGTGGCACGCCATCAGCGCGGTGCGATCGACTTCGAGACGACCGAGACCTACATCGTCTGCAACGCCAACGGCAAGATCGAACAGATCCTGCCGCGCACGCGCAATGACGCGCATCGCCTGATTGAAGAATGCATGCTGGCCGCGAACGTTTGCGCCGCTGATCTCTTGAAGCAGCATGAGCATCCGGGCGTGTTCCGCGTCCATGCCGGTCCGACCAAGGAAAAGCTGACGCAGGTGCGCACCTTCCTCAAGCAGGTCGGCCTGTTCCTCGGCGGTGGCGACAAGCCGAGCGCCTCGGATTACGCCGAGCTGATGCCCAAGATCAAAGCCCGGCCCGATGCCGCGCTGCTGCAAACGATGTTGCTGCGCTCCATGCAGCAAGCCGTCTACAGCCCGGAAAATATCGGCCATTTTGGTTTGTCCTATGAGGCTTACGCGCATTTCACGAGCCCGATCCGCCGCTATCCCGATCTGCTCACGCATCGCGCGATCAAGGCCATCCTGCTCGGCAAACGCTATTCGCCAAAAGGGATCGACACTGCGTCGTTGAACACGATGCTGTCACCCGCTGCGCGCAAGGCGGCAGCCAAAGACAAGGCCGATGGCAAGAAAAAATCGGAAGGCGATATCGCCGTCTGGGAAGCGCTCGGCGTACATTGCTCGGCCAACGAACGGCGTGCCGATGAAGCTTCGCGTGATGTCGAAGCCTGGCTCAAATGTTATTTTGTGCGCGACAAACTCGGTGAAGAATTCACCGGCACGATTTCCGGTGTCACGACCTTCGGCATTTTCGTACAGCTCGATGCCTTGTTCATTGAGGGCCTCGTGCACATCACGGAACTCGGCGCAGATTATTACCAGTTCGACGATGCGCGTCATGAATTGCGCGGCGAACGTACTGGCAAACGTTATCAGCTCACCGACCGCGTGACGGTACAGATCAGCCGCGTCGACCTCGATGCACG
>CANFLV010000083.1 GCA_947448025.1 Oxalobacteraceae bacterium
AACCTGTTCCGACAGGCCGCGCCAGACATTCACCTTGATGCCATAACGCTTTTCAAAGGCGTCTGTGAGCAGGCGCATGTATTCACCCGGCGTGGTCGAATACAGCGTCAGCGAGCCTTCCTTTTTCGCCGCGGCGATGATGCGCTCACTGCGATCGGCACCGCTGTATAGGGCCAGATCGGCTGGTGTTTGTGCCAGCGCAGTGCCGACTTGGCCGAGCGCGGCCAATGCCAGGGCAAGCAAGGTGCGTTTGATGAGCATAGTGGATTCCTTAGGGGTGGACTGCGTCAGGCATGGGTAATGGCGCTTTGCGCCAGCGTGGCCTGCATCTCGTGCTCGTCTTGCGCCTTCAATAGTTTTTCCAGATGCCTGCGCGCGCGTACGGCGGCGCCATCGACCGAGAGCAGGATGGGGTTCAGGTCGAACAGGTCTTGCTTGCCCATGCCGCGCTGGATCGCCTCAATCATTGGTTTGTCCTGTTCGCCAAAGCCGATGCGTTGCCATTCGCGGATCTGCGCATCGACCTTTTCATCATCGCGCTGGTAATTGCGGGCATTGATGAAGTAGTAGTTCGTCGAAGTCTCCGTGGCCGGTGTGAGGATGTGCGCATTGCGTTTGCACAGGCCGGGTGCCTGCGGGTCATTGCTCGGTCGTACACCGAGGTCGAGCAGGAAATAGCCGGGCGCTTCCCAGCGCATGATTTTCCATTGGTCCACGAGTAGTTTTGGGTCCGGCAGATTGCCGGCAAAGGCATCCGAGGCAATCGAATTGAGTACCTGGCGTCGGCTGACAACGGCCGTGCCATCGACGAACACTTCATGTGGCGTGGTCAGGAAGGCGTCCTTGCGATGATAGTTTGCATGCAGGAACTGGTCATGGCTGAGGTCGAGTAAATTGTCGGCGATCAACTGGTAGTTCGCTTCCTGGAAACTATGGCCGCGCACAGTTTTCCAGTCGGGGCTGTCGAAATGGCTGTAATACGCCGGAATCAGCTCAGCGTCGGCTAGGTCCGCGTCGCCCATCCAGATCCACAGCATGCCGTAACGTTCGACCAGCGGAAAGCTCTTGACCTGGGCTGCGCGCGGAATCTTGCCGTCGCCATGGGGATTGACGACGCATTTGCCTGAGCAATCGAATTGCAAGCCGTGGTAGCCGCATTGCACGTTGTTGCCTATCAGCTTGCCCATACTTAAAGGCGCAAAGCGGTGTGGACAACGATCTATTACCGCAACGGCTGTGCCATCGAGCTTGCGATACAGCATGACTGCTTCGCCGAGGATCATGCGCGACAGCATCTCCCGCCCGACTTCGATATCGAGGGCGGCGACGTACCATGTGTTTCGTAAATAGCGCATCGCTGCTCTCCGAAGAAGATAGGGGTTGAATTTTTTGGCAGGCTGGCATCTGGGGCTGGCAAAAAAATTATACAACACAAGTTTCTTAATATGGGATTAATGATCTTGTGCGCTGCGGTGAAGCAAAAAGTTCTGCATCGGCGTACTAGCATAATAAATAAGCTAATCCTGCGCCGGGGCAGCAGCTTAATGGCTAATGGCCCTTAAATTTAAAGTCATAATTTGAGAATTTTGTTATCCAATGGGTGCGCGAGTCATGGCAGTACTGTTTTTGCTGGTGTCATCCCGGATCCACTTTGCGCAAATCGGCTCCTCCCTGCGGCAGCGTGAACTTTTATCGTTCAGGTGATCTGAATTGCAAGGGAGCGACGGCAAGTTCAGGAGTGCATATGGCAACGAAAATCCAGGTGGTCTTTTACAGTATGTATGGTCACATCCACACTATGGCGGAGGCGATCGCTGCTGGCGCAAGGGAAATTCCCGATGTTGACGTGACGCTTTATCAGGTGCCGGAACTGGTTCCCGAAGCCGTTTTGCAAAAAAGCGGAGCGCAAGCGGCGCGCAAGGCATTCGACCATGTTCCCGTCATCCGCCCTGAACAACTCGCCGATGCCGACGCCATCATCTTCGGTACACCCACGCGCTTTGGCAATATGTGCGCGCAAATGCGCAACTTCCTCGATCAGACCGGTGCCTTGTGGATGAGTGGCGGCTTGATCGGCAAGATCGGCAGCGTTTTCGCCAGTACCGCCAGCCAACATGGTGGGCAGGAGACCACAATCACCAGTTTTCATACAAGCTTATTGCATCAGGGTATGATTATTGTTGGCGCGCCCTATTCTGAGCAGCGTTTGCTGGGCATGGATGAAATCAGTGGCGGCACGCCTTATGGCGCGACGACGATCAGTGGCAGCGATGGCTCCCGCCGGCCGAGCCAGAACGAATTGGCGATTGCCCGCTTCCAGGGGCGGCATGTGGCCTTGATTACGAAGCGTCAGACCGCCGCTTAAATGGTGTAGCGGGTGAAGGCGGGTCGCCTCACACTGCGGGCGATTCCCTCGTCTTGCTTAATTGCTTAAACTATTGCTTATATGAGTAGGTAAAACGCCCATAATCCGGGCCAATTCGGTGCTTTTTCTCACTTTTCGTGCTGATTCCCATACGAAGGTCTAATTCTTAATTCCCCTCAATTGCTTAAAATCAACATCGCCTAAATAGCGCTTCGCGCATGGCAGGCGTGCGTATTGACCGAAAACCGGGATATTCCGGACGTGCAACGCACACTGTTTTTAAAGATGATGAGTATCGTGGTGCAACCCGAATTGACGTTGGTGCAAGGCAAGACAGGAGCCGGAATGGTCGCTCCAGTGGTCCTTCTCGATTTTGATTATTCAGTTCATGGTCCAGTGAGTCTCTTGGCGTCAGCACTGCGCGAGGCTGGTGCCAGGGTTATCGTGCAAAAAGTGCTGGACCTGCGTGAAAACAAGCGGGCTCTACTCACTGGCATCCTGGCGCAGTCGGAGTCTGAATTTCAGGCAATGCCGATAGTGGTGGGTTTCGGACTGGCCGCCAATCTGGCCATGTGTCTGGCTGGCGGCGCGAAAGACAAGTTGCGTGCTGTGCTGGCAGTGGGTCCCTTCATGGGTTTTGATGCGCCGATGTATAGTCGCTCGCGGCGTAATGCCACCTGGTTCACCGAAAATTTATTACAGATGTCACGTATGCGCCTTTTATCTGGTACCGCCAATCATGTGGAATGCACGCGCGTGCTTCCTGGATTTCGCTCGCCTTCGGCTGGCGCGGTATCATGGGGCCAGCTTGCCGCCTGTGTGCCGCACTCGTCTTTCGCCGGCGTCATGTCGCCGATCGCCTGTCCGACCGTGATCGTGCTCGACAACGCAGATGAGGATCTCGATCATGACCGTGCTAACAACC
>CANFLV010000084.1 GCA_947448025.1 Oxalobacteraceae bacterium
CAGCTCGATGCCAAGGGCAATGGCGTCATTGATGGTAGCGAGTCGATCCGGCGTTACGTCTATGACCAGAGCGGCCAGCTGCGCCAGAGTATCGATGCCAGCCGACTCAGCAATGGCGGCATGACGAGTTATGTCTACGATGGCCTCGGTCGTCTGTTGAGCACGACCGACGCGCAGCTCGGCGTGACGCTGCATCGTTACGATGATACGCATCATCGTATTGCGACGACGTTTGCGAATGGCTTGACGACGACGGCGATCTATAACGCGAACGGTACGCAAACGAGTCTGGTCAGCACTGGCATCGACGCTGCGTTGCTCGGCACGACCCGCTATGCCTATGATGCCGACGGCCGTCTGCGCATGACGACAGAGGCGAGCGGGGAGCGCAGTTTTCTGGTCTACGATGCGTTGGGACGCAAGGTCGCTGCGGTCGATGCGGCCGGTGGGCTTGTTGAGTATCGCTATAACGACGCGAACCAGATCGCGCAGGTGATTCGTTATGCCACGGCGATTGATGTCGCGGCTTTGGTCGACGCGATCGGCTCGCCCGCCAACGTCGCGCTCACGGCGATTCGCCCTGCCATCAGCGGCGATGACACTACGACCTGGAACAGCTATGACGCCGCCGGTCGCTTGGTGAAATCCGTTGATGGGCGCGGCTTTGTGACGCAGAACGAAGTCGATGGCGCCGGTCGCGTAGTGCGCGTGATCCGCTATGCCACGGCAGTTGACACCAGCGCATTCGCGACCGTCGTGTCGCCTTCCGCCATCAATCCGCCATCGCATGCCGATGATCGCGTGACACGGGCGTTTTACGATGCCGATGGCAATCTCATCGGCCAGCTCGATGCCGAGGGCGCGCTTGTGGAATCGCGTTACAACGCCGCTGGCCAGCTGATTGAAACGATCGCTTATGCCGCCATGACTGAGATGGCCAAACGCGCGACAGGTCAATTAAATGAACTGCGCCCAGCAGCCTCCGCTGGCGATATCCATCAATACCGTCTCACTAACGCCAAGGGTGAATTGACGGCGAGCGTCGATGGTGAAGGCATCCTGACGAAGTACGCATATGACCTTAATGGCAATCTGGCGCGCAAAACGCGTTATGCGAATCCGGTCAACTTTCTTCCTTCTGCGACTGCGGCCGAGTTGAGTCCGACGCCCTCCGCTGAAGACCAGTCTACGACCTATGCCTACACTGGACTGAATCAGCTCAAAAGCGAAACGACCGCCGATGGCAGCATCACGCAATATGACTACGATGTCACCGGTAATGTCGTATCGACGATGCGCGCACTCAATACGCCAGAAGCACGCACGACGCGCAAACGCTACGACTTGCAGGGTCATCTGATTGCCGAACTGTCTGCCGAAGGTGTGGGCAAATTGACGGGGCTGACGGCGCAGTCGGCCATCGACGCAGTGTGGAATGCCTATGCGGTTAAATACGAAGTCGACGCCGACGGTCGCCAGATTCGCGCCACTGACCAGCTTGGCCACAGCACGCTGTATTTTTACGATGCGGCGGGTCGGCTGGCCACGACGGTGGACGCGACTGGCGCAGTGGAAGGCCGCAGCTACAATGCGCAGGGCCAGCTTGCCTCGATCACAAGTTTCAGTCAGCGGCTGGCCTCAGCAGACCTTGCCGCTTTGCGAGGCGGTGCTGTTTCGCTCACGGTACAGCAGCTGATTACCCAACTCGCCAGCGCCGGCGACAGCCAGAAAGTTTACCGCTACGACAAGGCCGGTTTGCTGACGAGCGAACAATGGTTATCCGTGGTTCCCGCATCGACGGACCGGACGATTCTGTCCGAGATCAGTACGACCCATGATGCATTCGGCGCTGTCAGTGCGCAATCTGAGCGTATCGATGCCAGCCATGCTTTGCGTCGACAATTCAGCTACGATCACCGCGGCTTAATGCTCCAAAGTCAGGCCGATCCGCTGGGCATCAATGTCACTGAAGTCACTTGCTACGATGCCTTCGGTCGCGTGATCGAAACGTCCGGCGTCAACGGTCAGCGCACGATGGCGTATGACCGCAATGGCCGCATCATCGTCGTGCATGACGGCGCACTGAACGCGGACACGTTCACGACGTACGATGCCTTCGACCGCGTCCTCAGCCGCATCGACGGGCTGGGCAATACCATGCAATATCGCTATGAGACGCAGCAGCGGCGCATGACGGTCACGAGCGCGGAAGGCGTCACGCAGATCACGGAGTCGAACCGCTTTGGCCAGCAGCTTAGGCTCATTGATGGCAATGGCGCGGTGACGACCTTTGCGTATGACCTCAATGGCAATCTGACGTCGGTCAGCGATGCCTTGGGTGTCGTCAGCACCAGCGCCTACGACCGTAGTGGCAATGTCGTCACGCACACCGATGCCCGCGGCACGCAAACTTCCTACATCTACGATGCCGTTAATCGCGTCTTGCGCAAGACGGTCGACCCGAGCGGACTCAATCTCTCCACTACCACCACCTATGACGCCAGCGGGCGCGTCCTTAGTATCACTGATCCGAATGGCACGCTCACGCAAACGACCTATGACGCGAAAGGGCAAGTCACTGCCATCGTCGTCGATCCGGCCGGCCTGAACCTTGTCACGCGCTTCCGTTACGACAGTCGCGGCAAGACGCTGCAAGTCATCGATCCAAATGGCATCGTGACGGCGTACGCGTATGACGCGCTCGGACGTCGCGTGCAGCAAACGCTCGACCCGACCGGATTGAATCTGTCGACGCGCTTTCATTACGATGCGCAAGGCAATGTCATCGCCAGCGAAGACGCGGCAGGCAATGTGCAGCGCTTCGTGTTTGACGACGATCATCAGCTGCGCTGGCAGATCGATGCCGCTGGTGCGGTCGTGCGCTTCGATTACGACGCTGACGGTCGGCTGCAAAGAACGACGCGTTATGCGACGGCGATTGACCTTGCTGGCCTCGCGTTGAACGTCAGCGCATCCGACATCACTGCCCGTTTGACGGTGGATGGTGCGCGTGATCTGGTACAGGCGAACGTCTATGACATGGATGGCCGGCTTGCCTTCACGGTCGACGGGCAAGGCGCTGTCACCGCACAAAGTTTCGACGCCAATGGCAATGTCGTGCGCCGTGTCAGGTATGCCAATACCGTCGCGCCCGAGCGCCATGCTGAGGCCAGTTTTGCAGATGCGCAGGCGGCGGCCACGAGCATCGCCGATGCGGCTCAGGATCAGGTGACGAATTATGTCTTCGATGCGCGCAATCG
>CANFLV010000085.1 GCA_947448025.1 Oxalobacteraceae bacterium
CAGACCTGGTTCAGGAAGTGACGATCATGGGAAATGATGATCATGGTCGAATTGCGCTCGTTGAGCACGTCTTCAAGCCAGCGAATCGTATTGATGTCGAGGTTATTGGTCGGCTCGTCGAGCAGCAGGATGTCCGGGTTCGAGAACAGCGCCTGTGCCAGCAAGACGCGCAGCTTCCAGCCCGGCGCGACATTGCTCATCGGTCCCTGATGCTGGTCGATCGCCACGCCCACGCCCATGAGCAATTCACCGGCGCGCGCTTCGGCGGTGTAACCATCGTATTCGGCGAATTTCGCTTCGAGGTCGGCGGCGCGCATGTAGTCGTCGTCAGTCGCCTCCAGGTCGGCATAGATGCGGTCGCGCTCAGCCATGGCGGCCCACATTTCGGTGTGGCCCATCATCACGACGTCAAGGACACGCATCTCTTCAAAAGCGAACTGATCCTGACGCAATTTACCGAGTCGCTCATGTTGGTCGAGCATGACCGTACCCGCGCTTTGCTCGAGGTCGCCGCCAAGGATCTTCATGAAAGTCGACTTACCGCAGCCGTTCGCACCGATCAGGCCGTAACGGTTACCGTCGCCGAACTTGACGGAGATGTTTTCAAACAGCGGCTTGGCGCCGAACTGCATCGTAATATTGGCAGTAGCTAACACGTCTATTTCCAGTCTTATTCAATTAAATTAAATCCCACACTAACCGCGAGATGCGCGCCGCGATGGTACTCAGGGGCATCGCACTGCAATTTTCGGGAAGCGGCCCATGGATAAATGGGCAAAACGAGATTCTACCGCACTGGCAGGGCTTTATTGTGCCACGAGCCATAGCAGTTCAAGCAGTAAGCGCGGGTGTTAAATTGAGCGCGCCTGTCGATGAGTGCATCGCTATAGCGGATTGATCCAATTTTCCATCTGCAACGCAGCTACCTGCGAAAACGCGCCAAGATGATTGCTGACCAGGGTCAGACCCTCGCTGCGAGCATGGGCGGCAATATGTAAATCATTGACACCAATGGTCTGGCCAAGTTTTTCGAGTGCACTGCGAATTTCGCCATAATGCTGTGCGGCCTTCGCGCCATACGGCAGCACTTCCAGACGGCTGCAAAAATCTTCGATGGCCGACAGATTTTCACTCACCCTCTGGCTCTTTTCGGCACCATGAAACAGCTCTGCCAAGGTAATCGTCGAAATTGCCATGCGGTTGACGTTAAGGTTAAAAACCTCCAAAACTTCGATAGGCCGACGTTTCATGACATAGATGACAATATTGGTATCAAGGAGATACTTCAACATTGTTAAAACGATTCCCGATCAGACTGAATTTGCGTAGCGCGCTCGACCATAAAATCATCGGAGACTTTGGGCCCGTTCCGAAAAAAACTGTCCCACATCTGGCCAACCGGCGAAATGATCCTTTCGTGACCGCAGGCCCGCACGTCGACCTTTTTGACGCCATCTGGAAGACGCAGCTCAGCCGGCAGACGGACAGCTTGCGAGCGGTTATTTGTAAAGACCGAGCTTATTGCCATATGCCCTCCCTATTTCAGTATATAGCCTGAGTGCATAGCAAGGTAAAGGCAAATGTCAGCAGGTGAAATCGCCAGATTACAAAGTCGGATAATTCGCCATAGTCAGCCGAAACCCCTGCCCCGCCGACATCAGCCGCGCATCGCTCCCCACCGCCAATGTGACCTTATCGCGGATGTGCCCGAACGGCAGTCCGGTCAGTACCGGAATCGATAGCTGGCTGCGCAGGTAAGCCAGCATCGCCGCGAAATCGTAACCATTGTCATAGGGGCTTAAGCGGTAATTCGAAAAATCGCCCAACAGCAGCGCCTTCTGCCGGCCGAGCACGCCACTGTAGAGCAGCTGCAGCAGCATGCGCTCGACACGGAAAGGATGTTCATTGACGTCTTCGACAAAGAAAATCCCGCCATCGATCTCCGGCAGGTAAGGCGTGCCGCACAGATGCGAGAGCATCGCCAGATTACCGCCCCACAGTGTGCCACTAACATCGAGCGCCGGATTTTCGCCGCCGACGACCTTGACCGTATGTGTTGGCCCAGCAAGGCAGCGCCAGAAATCGCCGGTCGTGATGTCACTCAAATCGTCGCGCGAAAAGTCATCGCACGCCATCGGCCCGGCGAAGCTACAGGCACCACCCTGAGTCAGCAAGGCTAACTGCAAGGCCGTGAAATCACTGTGGCCGACGAATAATTTTCCGCTCTGTGCCAGCCGCTCCAAGTCCAGCAAAGGCAGCAGCCGCGACATACCGTACCCACCACGCAGCGACAGAATGATATCAACCTCGACATCAGCAGCGGCCGCATGCAGCTGATCCACGCGCGCAGCGTCGCTGGCACCGAAACGCTGGAACTTCTCCTGTGGATCGTAATAATGGCGCACGCTGCAGCCTTGCCGACCAAGGCTGGCCTCGGCCCGTAAGTGCGCCTCATCATCAGGGGCATAGCCGCCTGGGGCAACGATGGCAACGCAGGTAGCGCGGCCGTTTTTAGTTATCTTCATCATGGCATCAAATCAAAAATGTTAGTGCATTGATCAGCAACGCGATCTTGGCATCCAGCGCCGACGAAGTCATCTTGCTGGGGCAACAATTTGAACGCAAGTGAATTCTGATGATCAATATAGAGAGGACCTCAAAGGCGACATCGGATTGAATCATTTCAAGCGTGGAAATTGTAGCTAAAGAAGGAAGCAGCTTGTGCCGATATAGAAAATGTTCAGGTAACAGTGACCATTAATCACCCGGCTGCGCCACTTCGAAGCGGCACTCAAACCTTCAAGCAAGACCACGCATGACCGACACCCTGCAAATGCTGATCAACTCCGAAGGCTTCATGCCCCACGGCCATTGCTATCTCTGGACGCCGAGCCTGTTATGGACCTATGTCCTGTCCGACGCGCTGATCGGCATCGCGTATTTTTCCATCCTTCTGGCGCTCATCATTGCGTTTAAGCGCCGCCCCGACATCCCCTTCCATAGAATCTTCGGGATGTTCTCGATGTTCATCTTCTTCTGCGGCGCCAGGCATGTCATGTCGATCTGGACGTTCTGGCATCCGACGTGCTGGCTCGATGCCCTACCGAAGGCAATGGCGGCTGAGCACGCCGCTCAATGCCGTGATCGGCTTCACAGGCACCCTGCTGATGCGTCTGCCGGGGCCGCTGAGGGCAGACCAGGAACTATGGAGCTGATCGATTATTTGCTGCGCGCATTCGGTCACACG